>NZ_JBQCHS010000020.1:0-155600 GCF_051954455.1 Pseudolysinimonas sp.
TCTCGTGCACCGCTGCGCGGCGCACCCGCCAGGCCCGAGCCAGCGTCCCGAGAGAGGCGCCCTCCGCCCCGCCTGAGTGACTCGTCGGCGCCGACGCGACGCGACGCGGCCGCGACCGCGACGCGGTGCGGCATGGGAAACGTGATCTGCCTGATGGTCTCGATACGGCGCTTGCGCCTACTCGCGGGATGCGGTCGGCGAGGCACACACCCCACCCCACCGTCCCGACACAGCGAACGGCCCCGAGGAACGAGTCCTCGGGGCCGTTCGAGATGCGGATCAGTGACCGCCGTGCTGCTGAGCCACCTCGAGCTCGCCCTTGGTGACGGGGGCGATGCGGTCCTCGAAGAACCAGCGCGACAGGCTCGCACGCATGCGCGCCGCGTTGGTGATCTTGCCGCGCTCGTTGGGGCGCAGCATGAGCGGCTGGTAGTCGTCGTAGCTGACCAGACGCCACCGGTCGTAGTCCGACAGCTGCCGGTGGACCTCGATGTACTCGCCGCCCGGGAGGCGGACGATGCGGCCCGACTCGAACCCGTGGAGCGCGATCTCCCGGTCCTTCTTCTGCAGCCCGAGGCAGACCCGTTTGGTGACGAAGAAGGCGATGAACGGCCCGATGATGAGCGCGGCCTGACAGATGTGGATCACGGCCTCGATCGACATGCCGAAGTGGGTGGCCACGATATCGGAGCTCGCCGCCGCCCAGAGGGCCGCGTAGAACGTGATGCCGGCGGCGCCGATCGCGGTGCGGGTGGGCACGTTGCGCGGACGGTCGCTCATGTGGTGCTCGCGCTTGTCGCCGGTGATCCACGCCTCGAAGAACGGGTAGAGCCCGACCACGAGGAGGAAGACGACGAGCACGAGGATCGGCACGATGATGTTCATCGAGACCGTGTAGGGCCCGAGCATGAACTCCCAGCCCGGCGGCACGAGGCGAAGCGCCCCGTCAGCGAAACCGATGTACCAGTCGGGCTGGGTGCCCGCGGAGATCGGCGACGGGTCGTAGGGGCCGTAGTTCCAGATCGGGTTGATCGTGACGGTCGACGCGATGAGGGCGATGATGCCGAAGACGATGAAGAAGAATCCGCCGGCCTTGGCCGCGAACACGGGCATGATCGGCACGCCGACCACGTTCTTCTCGGTCCGGCCCGGGCCCGCGAACTGGGTGTGCTTGTTGACGATCAGCAGGACCAGGTGGATGCCGATCGCCGCGACCACGGCGGCCGGCAGCAGCAGGATGTGCAGCGTGTAGAGGCGTCCGACGATCGCGGTGCCCGGGAACTCCCCGCCGAAGAGCAGGAACGTGATCCAGGTGCCGACGACGGGGATGCCCTCGACCATGCCCGCGATGATGCGCAGCCCGTTGCCGGACAGCAGGTCGTCCGGGAGCGAGTAGCCGGTGAAGCCCTCGGCCATGGCGAGCACGAAGAGCGTGAAGCCGACCAGCCAGTTGATCTCACGCGGCTTGCGGAACGCACCGGTGAAGAAGATGCGCAGCATGTGCAGGCCGATCGAGGCCACGAACAGCAGCGCCGCCCAGTGGTGGATCTGGCGCAGCAGCAGACCGCCGCGCACGTCGAAGCTGATGTGCAGCGTCGACGACATCGCGGCGGACATCTTGATGCCCTCGAGCGGCGCGTACGAGCCGTGGTAGACCGTCTCGGCCATCGAGGCCTGGAAGAAGAAGGTCAGGAAGGTGCCCGACAGCAGGATGACGACGAAGCTGTAGAGGGCGACCTCACCCAGCATGTACGACCAGTGGTCGGGGAAGATCTTGCGGCCGAGCTCCTTGACGAGCCCCGACATGCTGGTCCGCTCGTCGATGTAGTTGGCGGCCCAGTTGGTCAGGCGCATCCCGCGGCCCGGGGGCAGCTGCTCCTCACCGTCGGTGGCGGTCGCCGGTGCCGCGGCGGGCGCGGTCGTGTCGACGCTCATACGTGCTCACGCTCCCAGAAGCTGGGGCCGACGGGCTCGTGGAAGTCGCTCTGCGCGACCAGGTACCCCTCGCTGTCGACCGTGATGGGAAGTTGCGGCAGCGGCCGCTTGGCGGGGCCGAAGATGACCTCGGCCTCGTGGGTGATGTCGAACTGCGACTGGTGGCACGGGCAGAGCAGGTGATGCGTCTGCTGCTCGTACAGCGCCACGGGGCATCCGACGTGGGTGCAGATCTTGGAGTAGGCCACGATGCCCTGGTAGTTCCAGTTCTCGCGACCGGCGGAGACGTGCAGGTCCTCGGGCTTCAGACGCATGAGGAGCACGGCGGCCTTGGCCTTCTGCTCCAGCGCGTCCTCGCGGTCCTCGAGGCCCTCGGGGATGACGTGGAACACGGAGCCGAGCGTGACGTCCGACGCCTTGATCGGCACGCCGTTCGGGTCCTTGGTGAGGCGGGTGCCCTTGCGCCACATCGTGTGACGGAGGACGTCGTTCGCGTCCTGGTTGGCCGGCGCGAGGTCGCGGAAGACGATGATGCCCGGCAGCGGCCAGAGGGCCAGCGCGGCGATCAGCGTGTTCCGGATCATCTTCCGACGGGTGAAGCCGGACTCCTTGTTGCCGAGGTGGAAGATCTCGACCGCGCGGGCGCGCGTCGTGTCGGAGCCGCGCGTCATGTGACGCTCCTCCGAGAGGTCGTGGCCCTCCATGAGCGCCTTCGACCAGTGGACGGCGCCGACGCCGATCCCGAGGAGCGCGAGCGCGATCCCGAGACCCAGGAACAGCGTGTTGAGCCGCACCGAGTTCGGGTCGCCCGGGGTGATCGGGAAGACGATGTAGGCGGCGATCGCGCCGACGCTGCCGACCATCGAGGCGACGAAGAGCCACGCCACACGGCGCTCGTTGGCCTTCGCCTTGACCGGGTCGAGGTCGCTCACCCGCGCCCGGTAGGGCGGGAATCCGGGGTTCTGGATCTTCTCGGACTCGGGGAGGACGACGGCGGTCCCTGCCGACGCCGTCGGCTCCTCGTGCCGCTCGACGGCGGTTCCGGGGGTCCCGTGCTCTGCCATTGCTGTTGCGATTCCTTCCGAGCCGTTAGTTCGGCTTCGCGGTCAGCCAGATGGTGACCACGACGACGGCGCCGAGCGCGAAGATCCAGACGAAGAGCCCCTCGGACACCGGGCCCAGGTTGCCGAGGTCGAGACCGCCGGGCGAGGGGTTCTTGTCGAGGTACTGCAGGTAGGCGATGATCGCCGCCTTGTCCTTCGGCGTGATGTTGAGGTTGTTGAACACCGGCATGTTCTGCGGGCCCGTCACCATGGCCTCGTAGATGTGCTTGGCACTGACGCCCTGCAGCGAGGGGGCGTACTTGCCCTCGGTGAGGGCGCCGCCGGCACCGGCGACGTTGTGGCACATGGCGCAGTTGACACGGAACAGCTCGGCGCCGGTGGACACCTTGTCGCTCTTCAGCGACGCCTCGCTCGGGATGGAGGGCCCGGGGGCGAGGCTGGCCACGTAGGCCGCCATGGCCGCGATCTGCGAGTCGGTGAACTGCACGGGCTTCTGCTCGGCCTGCGGGCCGTTGGCGGCCATCGGCATGCGACCGGTGCCGACCTGGAAGTCGACGGCCGCGGATCCGACGCCGACGAGGCTCGGGGCCACTCCGGTGTTGCCGACCGCGCCGATGCCGTGACAGCTCGCGCAGTTCGCCTCGAAGAGCTTCTTGCCCTCCGAGACCTGCGCCTGCGACGACGCGGGGGTCTCGGCGGTGGCGCTCGTGGTGGCGGCCGCGTAGGCGCCGCCGGTCGCAAAGAGGCCGATCAGCAGGAGGGCCACGGAGGCCATCGGCGACCGTCGGCCGGTCTTGCGCCGCCGGGAGGAGGTGGGAACGGGGTTCGCCATGGTGCGGGAGGAATCCGATCTGCGGGCCATGCGGTTACTTCAGGACGTAGATCACGAGGAACAGGCCGATCCACACGACATCGACGAAGTGCCAGTAGTACGACACGACGATGGCGGTGGTGGCCTCCTTGTGGGTGAAGCGGCGCACCGCGAAGATGCGGCCGAGCGTCAGGAGGAACGCGATGAGTCCGCCGGTGACGTGCAGCGCGTGGAAGCCCGTGGTCAGGTAGAACGCCGAGCCGTAGGAGTCACCGGTGAAGTCGACGTGCTCGCTGACGAGCGTCGCGTACTCGAACACCTGGCCGACGACGAAGACCGCGCCCATCGAGAAGGTGAGATAGAACCACTCGACGGTGCCCCACTTCCAGAACTGGAGGAGCTTGCCGGTGCGCCGGGCCTGCAGGCGCTCGGCGGCGAAGACGCCCGCCTGGCAGGTGAAGGACGAGAGCACGAGGATGATCGTGTTCGTGAGCGCGTAGGGCACGTTGAGGTGCTGTGTCTGCTCGGCCCAGAGCCCCTGCGACGTGGAGCGCAGGGTGAAGTAGATCGCGAAGAGGCCCGCGAAGAACATGACCTCGCTGCCGAGCCAGACGATGACGCCGACCTGGACGACGTTCGGCCGGTTGATCACCGGTGCGGTGGAGGGGGCCAACGAGGTCGAACTCACATTCCCATTATGGACTCTCGCGCGAGGTCCCCGGTCCATTCGCCGGGTCTGTCGGGCGCCAATAGCATCGTCGTCATGCCCACCGAACTCGCCTGGCCCGCGATCCTCACCCAGCTGCTCGCCGGGGCGGACCTGTCGATCGCCGAGGCCTCCTGGGCCATGGAGGAGGTCATGGCCGGTCGGGCGACCCCGTCGCAGCTCGCCGGGCTCCTCGTCGCACTGCGTGCGAAGGGGGAGACCGTCGACGAGGTGGTGGGATTCCGCGACGCGGTCCTCGCCCACGCGCGGCCGCTGCCGGTGGATCCGATGGCACTCGACATCGTCGGCACCGGCGGCGACCGGTTCGGCACGGTGAACGTCTCGACGATGGCGTCGATCGTCGCGGCGGCGGCCGGGGCACGCGTGGTGAAGCACGGCAACCGGGCGGCGTCGTCGGCGTCGGGGTCCTCGGACGTGCTCGCGGCGCTCGGGATCGGGCTCGACCTCGACCCGGAGCGGGTGGCGCGCGTGCTCGACGAGGTCGGCATCACGTTCGCCTTCGCGTCGTACTTCCACCCGGGCTTCCAGAACGCGGGGGCCACCCGGGCGGAGCTCGGCATCCCGACGGTGTTCAACTTCCTCGGCCCGCTCTGCAACCCGGCGCGACCGGAGGCCTCGGCCGTCGGCGTCGCGGCGCTCGACAAGGTGCCGCTCGTGGTCGGGGTCTTCCAGACCCGCGGCGCGACGGCGCTCGTGTTCCGCGGCGACGACGGCCTCGACGAGCTCTCGACGACCGGGCACAGCCACCTGTGGGAGGTCACGCGCGGTTCCGTCACGGAGCACGACCTCGACCCCGCCGACGTCGGCCTGCGACGGTCGTCGCTCGAGGATCTGCGGGGCGGGGATGCGGCGCACAACGCCGCGATCGTGCGGCGGGTGCTGGCGGGGGAGTCGGGCCCGGTGCGCGACATCGTGCTGCTGAACGCGGCGGCCGGTCTGGTGTCGTGGCACCTCGCGCGCGACACCGCGCAGGGCGAGCGCGACATCCGCGAGCGGTTCCGCGAGCAGATCGCGGTCGCGGCCGAGGCGATCGACTCGGGCGCGGCGGCCGCCAAGCTCGACGACTGGGTGGCGGCGGCCGGCCGCGACTAGGTGGTGCCGCCGGCCGGCTCCAGTGCGTCGCGGTCGAGCCCGGCGACGGAGGCGTGCCCACTGAGCCCCAGGGCGAGGTCGAACTCGGCGAGCAGGTTGCGGAGCGCCTCCCGCGCGCCCGCCTCGCCGGCGATCGCCATGCCGTAGATCCACGGGTGGGCGACGGCGACCGCGTCGGCGCCGAGGGCGAGTGCGCGGAGCACGTCGGCGCCCGTGCGCACGCCGCTGTCGAAGACGATGGGCGCCCGGCCGGCCACGGCGTCGGCGACGCGGGGGAGCGCGTCGAGCGAGCCGACCGCGCCGTCGACCTGCCGGCCGGCGTGGTTGGAGACCCACACCCCGTCCATCCCGGCGTCGAGCGCACGGCGGGCGTCGTCGGGATGCTGGATCCCTTTGAGCATGATCGGCAGTCGGGTGCGCTCCCGCAGCCAGCTGAGGTGCGACCAGGTCAGGTCCGAGCGGGAGAAGACGTCGAGGAAGGTCTGCACCTCGGCGGGGGAGACGCCGCGGCGCCGCAGATCGAGCAGGGTGCGGATGGCGGCGGTGGTCACGCGGGCGGTCGAGCGTTCGGCGGCCCGGGAGGCGGCGAGCCGGCGGAACACCGGGTCGCTCGTGTACTGCGCGATGCCCATCCCGTGGATGAACGGCAGGAAGGCCCGGTCGAGGTCGCGCGGTCGCCAGCCGAGCTGACCCGTGTCGAGCGTCACCACGAGGACCTCCGCCCCGGCGGCTTCAGCCCGCGTCACGAGGCTCTCGACCAGCTCGTCGTCGCTCGCCCAGTAGAGCTGGTACCAGAGCGGGCCGTCGTGCCGGCCGGGGTCGGCGGCGACCGTCTCCATCGCGATCGACGCCTGCGTGGATAGCGCCGTGGGGATGCCGAAGGTTCCGGCGGCGCGGGCGATGGCGAGGTCGGCATCCCGGTGGGCGAGCTCGAGCACGCCTACGGGCGCGGCGAGCAGCGGGGTCGGGTACCGGCGCCCGAGCAGCTCGACCGAGAGGTCGCGTCCGCTCGTGTCGCGCAGCATCCGCGGCACGATGCGGTACCGGTCGAACGCGGCCGCGTTGGCGGCGGCGGTCGTCTCGGTGCCGCTCGCGCCGGCGAGGTAGGCCCAGGCGTCGGGCCCGAGTCGGCGGCGGGCGGCCTCCACGAGGTCCGGCCATCGCACCGGGATCCGCGGACGATCGCCCGAGACGCCGGCGCGGAAGACGTCGGACTGGGTGCGCCGGCCGATGCCGGCCACGCGATCCTCGCCGGCCGCGGTCATGGCGTCAGTCAAGCACGCCGCCCGTGCGCACCCGTGCCGGGTTCAGAGGCCGGCGGCCTTCTTCACGAGCTCGGCGATGCGCTTCTCGTCGGCCTTGCTCAGCTTGGTGATGGCCCACGCGGTGCCCCACATCGTGCCGTCGTCGAGCGTCGCGGGCTCGAAGAACGCGAGGTTGCCGTAGCGGACCTTGAACTTCGCGCGCTCCTGGTAGAAGAACACGACCTTGCCGTCGGCGTCGGCCCACGCCGGGCTGCCGTAGTAGGTGCGCGCGGCCAGACCGGGGGCGACCTCGTCGACGATCGCGAGGATCCGCTCCGCGTTGGACCTGTCCGGCTCGTCGAGGGAGGCGATCTTGTCGAGCGCCGACTGGCGCGCCTCGGCCGCCGACTCCTGCGCCTTCAGCTCCTTGGCGCGCTGCCGCATCGCGGCGCGCTCCTCGGCGGTGAACCCGGATGAGGACTTCGTGCTCTCTGCCATGGCTCCATCCTGGCGTCGGAGCCCCGGCGCGTCTTCTCCGATCGTGCTCAGCCTCGCCCGAGGAACGCCGCGAACGCGGCGCGGGCGGCCGGCTCGTGCAGCATCCGTGCGAACACGTCCGCCTCCTCGGCGATGCGGGTGCGCACCGCGTCGCCGGTGCCGGACTTGAGGAGCCGCTTGGACTCGAGGAGCGCGGCGGGCGGCTTTGCGGCGAGGCGTGCCGCGGCGTCCCGCGCCGCGGGCTCCACCCGATCGGCGGGCAGGACTCCGTTGGCGAGACCGGCGGCGAGCGCCGCGGCGGGGGAGATCGGCTCCCCGAGCAGGAGCGCCGCGGCCGCCGCGTGATAGCCGAGCTGCTGGGGCAGCAGAAGACTCGACGCGGCCTCCGGCACGAGGCCGAGGTCGACGAACGGGAGCAGGAGCCGGACGTCGTCGGCGAGGTAGACCAGGTCGCAGTGCAGGAGCATCGTGGTGCCGACGCCTACGGCGGCGCCGCGGACGGCCGCGACGAGCGGCTTCGGGAACGCCGCCAGCGTCGTCAGGAACCGCATGACGGGAGAGTCCATCCCGGTCGGCGGGTCGGTCAGGAAGTCGGCGAGGTCGTTGCCCGCCGTGAACGACGCACCCGCGCCGCGGATGACGACGACCCGGACGGCGTCGTCGGCGTCGGCGGCGTCCAGCGCGTCGGCGAGCGCGGTGTACATCGCGGTCGTGATCGCGTTGCGTTTCTCCGGACGGTCGAGGGTGAGGGTCGTGACCCCGTCGGCCGTGTCGATCGCGATGCTCATCCCGGCATGGTGGCACGGGGAGCCGGTGCCCCGGTTCAGATCGAGAAGCCGCCGTCGCTCGTGAGCACCTGGCCCGTGACCCAGCCGCCCTCCTCCGAGAGGAGGAAGCGCACCAGGCGGGCGGCATCGCGCGGTGTGCCGAGGCGGCCGGCGGGCTGGCGGGCCGTGAGGTCGGCGCGGGTCGCGTCGTCCATCCATCCCGTGTCGACGGGGCCGGGATTGACGGCGTTCGCGGTGATGCCGCGGTTGCCGAGCTCGCCCGCCGCCGCGACGATCACCCGGTCGAGAGCGCCCTTGCTGACGCCGTAGGGGAGATTGTGGACGACGTGATCGCTCGTCAGGGCGACGATGCGGCCGTCGGTCGGCTCGGACTCGGCGAAGGCGCGGATGAGCAGCCAGGCGGCGCGGGCGTTGACGGCGAGGTGCCGGTCCCAGCTCTCGACCGTCGTGTCGAGGATCGAGGAGTCGGTGCTCTGCGAGTGCGAGAGCACGAGCGCGTCGAGGCGCCCGAGCCGTTCGATCGACTCCGTGACCAGCCGATCGGGCGTTTCCGGGTCCGCGAGGTCGGCGTCGACTCGGATCGTGCGGGCGCCCGCCGCGGCGAGCGCAGCCTCCAGCGCGGCGACGTCGCCGGGTCCGCCGCCGTAGCCGGCGTCGCGGTCGTAGCCCGCCGACCCGACCAGGGCGAGGTCCCAGCCGGCGACCGCGAGTTCCGTCGCGATGCCGTGCGCGATGCTCCGGGCCCGGCCGACGCCGGTGAGGAGCGCGACCCGCCGCGTCACCACGACCTCCTCGCCGTCGCCTTGGGGCCGGTGACGAGGGTCGCGGGCGGCACGTCGTCGGCGACGACGGCGCCCGCCGCGACGACCGCATCGCGCCCGATCCGGACCCCGGGCAGGATCGTCGCTCCCGCCCCGATCCAGACGTTCTCCTCCACGTCGATCGGTGCGGTCGTGATCGACGTGCGTCGGGCGCCCGGATCGACCGGGTGACTGACCGTGATGAAGGTGACCTTCGGCGCGACCATCACGCGGTCGGCCAGCCGGATGCCGCCGAAGTCCAGGAAGGTGCAGTTCTGATTGATGAAGACCCGTTCGCCGAGCTCGAGCCTCAACCCGTGGTCGGTGAAGAACGGTGGATAGACGGTCAGGCGGTCCGGGAGGGGGCGGCCGAGGATCCGCGCGACCAGGTCGGCGCGGCCGACCTGGTCCTCGAAGGGCAGGGCGTTGAGGCGCGATGTGAGGCCGGTCACCTCGAGCACGCGCTCCGACATCGCCCGGAACTCCGGCCCGTGGATCTCGACCAGCCGCTCGCGTCGCATCCCTCCACCTTGGCGGCCGGAGGACTCGAGCGCATCCTCGATCGGACCGATACGACAGGATGCTCGTGCATCGACGGCGACCGGAGGGCGATCATGAGCGGAGAGGCCGTGCGCTGGCTGCTCCTCGACATCGGCGGCGTGCTGGAGGTCGTCGATGACGCGACCTGGCCGGGGGAGTGGGTGGCGCGTTCGGCCGCACGCGTGGGCCTCACGCCGGCGGAGTTCGCGGATCTCTTGGCGGACCCGGCGCTGCCGGACATCACCCGAACACGCGGAGCGGCGGAGGCCTACTGGCACCGGCTCGGAACGGCGGTGGGTGCGTCGGCCGACGCACTCGCCGCCGCGCGCGCCGACTTCTGGGAGGCGTAAGGCGGCGTCGCGAACGAACGCCTGCTCCAGGTGCTGCGCGAGCTGCGGGGCACTGCGGGTCTCGCCATCCTGTCGACTCGGCCGATGGCGCCCGCGAGGAGGAGGAGCGCCGATTCGGGTTCTCGGAGCTCTTCGATCCGATCTGCTACAGCCACGAGCTCGGCGTCGCGAAACCGGATCCGGGCGCATTCGCACACGTCCTGGATCGCATGAATGCGGAGCCGGGGGAGGTGCTGTTCATCGACGACGCCGCGCCGAACGTCGACGCGGCCCGGGAGCTGGGTCTGCGAGCGCACCGGCACCGCGACGACGCGGAGACGATCGCCATGATTCGCGCGGCGGTGGCTCAGCGACCCTGAGGCGCCCACGCCCATCGCGCGATGTGCGAGACCGCGACGGCGAAGGCGGGGTCGCGTGGCCGATTGAGGAACGCGTGGTCGGTGCCGGGGAGGACGTGCCGTTCCAGATCGGTGCCGGTCCCGAGCAGTTCGGCGGCGAATCGATCGCCGGAGGCACGCATGACATCGTGCTGTGCGTCGATCATGAGCGTTCGCGGGAACGGATCCCGGAGGTGCCCGCCCGGGAATGCGTGGGGGTCGGTGAGTGCTGCCGCCGAGCCGGCGTAACTGCGGTTGGCGAGGTCGAGCGCCCAGGCCATGTGGGTGAGGCGCCGGTGGCCGCGCGAGCGGGGCCCTGCCGCACCGACGCGCGGAAGCGCGGCGTGGAAGAAGCCGTAGGCGAGCATCGCGCCCGCGGGCTCGTGGCCCTCGTCGCGAGCTCGGAGAACCGCGGCGGCGGCGAGACAGGCGCCGGCACTCGCGCCGCCGAGCACCACTCCCGCGGGAGACCGCGCGCGGATCCGTCGGTAGGCGATGAGCACGTCATCGAGGGGGAGGGGGAACCGAGCGCGCCGGCGGCCTGCGTGTCGGCGCGGCCAGGGCATCCCCGGCACGGGTGCGAGTCGGTAGTCGACGGTCGCGACGGCGACCCCCGCCCCCGCGAGCGACACCGCCACGGCGTGCGCCTCGGGCTGCTCGAGAGCACCGCGGAAGAAGCCCCCTCCGTGCAACCACAGAAGCGTCGGCACGGCGTCCCCGGGCGAGGCGTGCCACCGGATCGGGACATCGCCCGCCCGATCGGCGGCCGGGTTCGGCTCGGTCACCTCGCGACCCTAGCCGGGGAACGGGCAGGGGTCCGCTACTGTCGCGGGGTGAGCGCTGGCACCGTCCGATACTTCGCCGCGGGAGTCCTCGCGATCGCCGGACTTGTCGTCGCAGCGCCGGCGAGCGCAGCGCCCGCCGATCCGCCGACGTGGCAGGTCGATCAGACAACGGGGACGAACGGAGCCTGCGCGGTCTACGACGACGGCGTGTCGGCGCAGACCTTCACCGCGGGCGTCACCGGTGCCCTGGCGGCCGTCGACCTCCCGACCTGGACCTCGTCCCTGATCCCGAATCAGCCGTCGACCCTGAGCCTCCAGATCCAATCGGTGACCGGGGACGGCACACCCTCGGGGACCGTCTTGGGCCAGGGCTCCGTCGCATGGCCGTCCACCGCACCGGTCCCGATGGACTCGCCGATCCCGATCGTGCAGGGCACCCGCTACGCCGTCATGCTCCCCACCTACGTCGGTCTCTGCGCGGTCTTTCCGGCGGCGTATGCCGGTGGCCAATGGCTCGACATCTATCAGAACCAGTGGCGGGTCCGGAACGGCCTGGTCCAGCTGACGACGTACGCGATCCCACGCCCCACCGCGTCCGGCGCTTCGGCTCGAACGTCGATGGAGACCCCCGTCGCGATCCCGCTCCCGGTCGCTCCGACCTCATCGGTGGCCCTGACGGCCACGTCCGGTCCGGCGCACGGGACGGTGACGTTCGCGGGCACGACCGCGACCTACACGCCGGCCGCCGGCTTCGCCGGATCCGACTCCTTCCGGTACCAGGCCGCGAACGCCGGGGGCGCGAGCACCGACGCGACGGTCAGCGTCGACGTGGAGCGCCCCACGCTCGCGTTCGACACCGACCGGATCGCGGCGGGAGCGGACATCACCGTCTCCGGAACCGGCTTCCCCGCGGGATCCACGCAGGCGTTGATGCTGCACTCCACGCCGGTCACCCTGGTCACGGTCACGGTCTCGCCCACCGGGACCTTCTCGCAGGTCGTCAGGATCCCGGCGGACACGGCGCCGGGTTCCCACACCATCACCGCCACGGGTCCCGGGGTGACGGCGGATCCGGCGGCGCTCACGGTGGTGGCGGCGACCGCTGCGGCAGCGGCACTTCCGCCCACCGGGGTGGATTCGGCCTGGCTCGTGCTCCCGGCCGTCGGGGCGCTGATGCTCGGCCTCGGAGCCGTCGTCGCGACGCGAAGGGCGCGGCTCAAGAACGGAGTCTGACTGCGTCGGTGGTAACGTGAGCGAACGCCAGCTATCTAGGGTTCCAGCTGACCCGTCACCGGCGTCGCGCGAAAGGTCGCTCCGATGGATGCCGTCGAGTACGAAAAGGGCTTTCGCAGGGGCCAGCAGATACTGCGAGTGCACTCCTACTTGCGAACCGAACGCCGGCGATACTTCTACGACCTCGGCATTGCGAATCAGAACCGACTACACAGGCTCTTTCGAACTCGCACCCACGAATACTGGCAAGGCTACGTGGACGGGCTTCGGTCGAAGGGGAGTCCCGAGAGCCCCAACGACTAGCCGCGTACGGAACGGATGTCGATGCGGACTGTCAGCATCCCGCGCAGCCGCGCAGCCGCGCACAGAGCTCGCCGGGCTGATCGGCGTTGCGGGAGCCGCACGTGATGTGTTTTCTGATGGGGAAGCCCGTCATTCGTTTCCTCACTATTCCGCGTCTCGGTGGCGGCCGGGTTTGATCTACTAGCCGAATGCAGCCGGGGGAACTCGCCATGGCATCGAAGGCTCGGCCGGGCGACAGAGTCGCCGTGCTGTCACCCTCGTTCGCGGCACCCGCCGTCGCGCCGCAACTACACGAGCAAGCCATCCGGCGGCTGGCCGCCGTCACCGGCCTTGTGCCGGTCGAGTTCCCGACGACGCGCGAACTCGGAGCGTCGGCCGAGGCGCGGGCAGCGGACATCAACGCGGCATTCGCGGATCCGTCGATCCGAGCTGTAATCGCGACCATCGGGGGAGACGATCAGGTGACCGTCATCCCGCACGTCGATCCCGATGTCGTTGCTGCTGACCCGAAGCCGTTTGTCGGCTATAGCGACAACACGCACCTTCACAACTTCCTGTGGCAGCTCGGGGTGCAGAGCTTCTACGGAGGTTCGACGCAGGTGCATCTGGGGCCGGGGCCTCGTGTCGATGAGGTGCATGCGGCCTCGCTCCGGGCCGCTCTGCTCGACGGGGGGCGGCTCGAGCTTCACGACCCGGGGGAGTCGGAGGACTTCGGCGTCGAGTGGACCGATGAGCGTGCGCTCCACGAGTTCGGATCGCGTGAGGCGACCAAGCCGTGGACGTGGTCGGGCCCGTCATCAAAAGTCGAGGGCCGCTCGTGGGGCGGCTGTCTCGAGGTCATCGATCAGATCGCCATGGCGGGTCGGATGCCGTCGGTGGAGAGGCTCGAGGGCTCGGTACTCCTCATCGAGACGAGCGAGGAGATCCCGACTGCCGTGCAGGTCGGGCGCTGGATGCGTTCCCTGGGGGAGAGGGGCTTTCTGGGAGCGGCCTCTGGCGTGCTCGTCGCTCGACCCCCGGTGAGTGAGCGAGGGAAGGTGCCGGGTGCTCGTCAGCGCGATCAGCTCCGTGGCGAGCAGCGCGAGGCGGTGCTTGAGCAAATGGCACGGTACAACCCATCGGCGGTGGTGTGCGTCGGCGTGCCGTTCGGGCACACCAGGCCCCAGTGGATCGTTCCTCACGGCGGCCTGATCTGTCTCGACGGCGCCGATCGCGTGATCTCCGTCGAGTACAGCTAGGTGAGAGCTCGGGAGAGCCCGTTCTCCTTCCTCCTACATCGGAGATCGGCCGCCCTGGACTCTTGATGGAGAAACCCGTTATCCGTTTTCCCACTATTCGGCGCGCTGAAGGTGGTCGTTAGCGAGGGTGGTTGAGGCTCGCGGGTAAGCATCCACACGGCCGAGCCGTCGACCGCCCTACTGGTCGGCGTCGTCGCAGAAGCCGCTGCTGACCCCGCGGGGGAAGTTGATCCCCGAGCTGGTCAGCGCGGCAGCGAGCTGCGGCCATGCCTGACCTTCGGATTCCACCTTGGAGCACGCGCCGAGATGCAGGCTCGAGAGATTCTTGCTGAATTTGTCCGAGACGAAGACGAAGTTGGACTGCGGCAGGTCGAGGGCCGCGAGCTGGGTCACGATCTCTTGCACGCGCGGCCAACTAGCGGACGTAGTCGGATCCGCGAGCCCGGCGTCGGGGGATATGTATCTCACTTCGACGTAACCAGGGAGGAAGTAGTCCACTCCGACGCTTTCGCCGTGTCCCAGCGGGATGGCGGTCAATCTGTCTTTGAAGGCCACGACCTCCGGGGTTGGCATGGCCTTTTCTGCAACGAAGCCATCGAAGTACCACGTTCGGTCCGGTGGCCCTGGGTCGGGCACTGCCCGTAGGGCTTGCCACTTCACGGCGGCGCCGTCGCCAGCGGGATTCCAGATGTTTCGATACGGGCCGTCCACCCCCTTCTGCAGAATGATGCCCAGCGGGGCGCCTTCAGCGCTCGACATGGCAAGCCAGTAGGTCACCTCGCGGGAGAGCTCGTCGGCAGAGAATTGGTTCGGGTACACGATTGTGAGCAGGTTGTCCTTGCGGAACGTGATCTTGAACGTGGCGTGATGACCCGCAAGCAACTTGTTGGCATCTGCGACAACGGTCTGCAGGTCGCTCTCGACGAGTTTGTTCACCGTGACCCAGACCGTCCTGCCGAACGTATCGTCGTCCTGGGAGGTGACATCGACCACTGTCGCGACGTTGCTGAGTAGTTTGCGCAACGGCTTTTCGGAGACGTCGTGCCGAACGAAGAGCAATCCGCATCCAGTGAGGGACAGCAGCACGAGGAGGGCCAACCCTCCCGCTGCTAGGCGCTTCATGCGTGGCACTCAGATCCCGGCGCCGAAGATCACAACGGTGCGCTGTACGAACCTCACGTTTCGTGAGCATACGCGCCGGCCTCTCCTGCTTTGGTAGAAAGCTCATTGCTATGGGACTTGTCCTCATCGAGCCGTCCGAATGGGCACGGCGCCGACGGATCATTCAGGAGGTTCGAGCATCGTCGCGTCTCTCGGGTGGAGAGAGCAGTGCTGACGTGCAGGCGGTGCAGGACCGGTAGGTAAACGGCGAAATCACTCTGGTTGAGATGCACGATCTGATCGCCAAGCTCGATTGGCCTGATGGGGACGCTCGTCCTTAGGCGATCGTCTTCGACACGTCAGAGCGAATCTGTCATCGAAATTCGCTGATGTCGTGATCCATCTTCCATTCGCCGCCGTGGAGAGCGAAGTAGCGCTCCCTCCACTCCGCCTTGAGTCGGCGCGGATCGAGCGGCCGATACCCGGGCGTGCTCTTGGCACGATGCGTTTGATGTTCACGCTCGCTGCGATAGTCGGTCCAATCATCATGAGCCGCCAAGAGCATCACGACGGCGTTGTCGATCTGTTCTGGGCTCCACGAGCCGCGGCGCGAGCCAGTGGCCAAGTGAATCCGGGCGAAAGTCTCCCTGTAGCCCAACGGCTGGAATAGCTGAATCGCAGTTGATAGCGCTCGCACTCGCCGGGCTAGCGGTCGCGACGGATCGGCTGCTGTCCTGAGATCCGTCCGAAACACAAATGACAGGTTCTCACGCTGCCCGCGGGACGAGCGACCTCGCTTATCAACTCGGGCATCGCAAAACGATCGGTCTTGGCGCAGTCGCGATTGGTCTGGCGCGGGCCCAAGTTACGCTCAGCGCCATGAGAGCCCCGGATCAGTTGCGCACGATGATGAAGGAACAGATCGCGCCGGCACTCCGCTCCGCGGGGTTCAAAGGGTCGGGAGCACAGTTCTATCTTCCCGACGAGTCGATGTTCCTCTTGCTCGGATTGCAGTCCTCATCGTCCAGCACGGCGGAGAGCGTTCGTTTTACCTTCAACGTCAGCGCCATGAGCAAGGCCGACTGGCAGGAGCGTTGGGGGCAGCGACGTGCCCACCCCTCCGGCAACGTGAACTATGGGCGGTTCCAATGGCACGAGCGCATCGGGCGCTTGATGGGGCGCGGCGACGCGTGGTGGACGCTGGACTCTGCCGCGCTCGACCGCGACCTGGTCAGCGCAGCAGTTGAGGATGCACTCCTTCAATATGCCGTCCCCGCACTCGTAGCCAGACGAGACGATCACAGACGACTCGCGGGCCGCCCCGAGATTGAGATTGAGATTGGCGAGTGCGGATAGCGATTCTGGGCGGTGCGCTGGCGCTCCGATGGCCGTCGAGGTCAGGCTCCTCGGAATGCTTCTTCCGCGATCTGCTCCCACCGCGGTCGCCAATCGGATAGGAATCTGAGCTGTACTTCCGGATTCGTTCGATCCGTCAACTTGAGCCACCGTCGCGAGAACTCAACAGCGACGGCCGTGCAAAGTTCCGCCGACTCCGGCCCAAGCGGCGCGCTTTCAAGGTCCGAGATTCCACCCCAGTAGATGTAGCCACCCATCGCTTGCTCAACCTCGAATGCCAAGTGCATGCACTCCGCCATGACCTCAGCACACACTTCGAACGCGGGCTCTGTGCTTGCCGTCACGCGCCGAGACGCGTCGTCCATCAGGGCTGCGAATCGCTCCTCTGGCGTCACTACGACAGTATGTCCGGGCGCGGGCGCAATTTTCGGCCGTGCCGGAAACGATCGTTTCCGGACGCGCCCCGAGAGTGACATCAAGCCGGTCGTCTGCACGTCCGATTGCCGTGTCCGAATGGCGGCGATAATGACGTCCGTTTGTGTGACACTGCGCGGGTGACCACCCACCGCATCGGCTACTCGCGCGTCTCGACGCTTGATCAGGACCCGTCGAGCCAGCAAGACGCTCTTGAGCGCGCGGGCGTGGATCGGGTGTTCGTCGAGCACTTCAGCGGGACCCGGGCGAGTCGACCCGGGTGGGACCGCGCGCGAGAGCAACTGCGAGCCGGCGACACACTTGTCGTCACCCGACTGGACCGCCTCGGGCGCTCGACGAAAGACCTTCTCGAGATCAGCCAATGGCTCGAGGCCGGCCGGATTGAGCTGCAGGTGCTCGAGCAGCCGATCGACACCCGATCACCCGAGGGGCGGATGTTCTTCACGATCCTGGCCGCGTTCGCACAGTTCGAGCGCGACCTTATCGTGGCTCGGACCAAAGACGGGCTCGCCGCGGCGAAGGCAAGGGGGAGGACCGGCGGCCGACGTCCGAAGCTGACGCCGCAGAAGATGACGCACATCGTCGAACGGCACGGCTCGGGGGAGTCGGTCACCTCGCTCGCGGCCTACTTCGGGGTGAGTCGGCAGACGATCTATCGGACGCTGGACGGAGCAGCGAATGGCTAATGAGGTGGGTCGCGTCCCGGGGGCCTGGATCCGTCGTCGCGACTCGCTCATCGGGATATTCGAGCGTGGCGACTCGGGGACGATCGCGCTCATCAAGAACTTCGCCAGCGACCTTGATGCCGCATTCGATGCGCGCAAGCTGACCCCGTCCGCGTGGGCCCAGCTCAAGTTCACCTCCTCCTCGATGCTCATCAATCTCGGCGACGACCATCGCGATCGCGATGCCGTGGAGAGCGGAATCCGATGCGCTCAGGATGCTCTCGAACAAGACGGTGAGCCCCAGCTCGCCGAGCAGCTTCAATACAACATCGCCAATGGCCGATCGGCGCTCCACAAGCTCAACGCCCGAGAGTGGAAGGCGGCGGACCCGACTCTGCCGCCGGGGCTGATCGCCCTTCGCGACCGCGAAATGCTGCGGCATCTGCGTCGCGGTTTCTCGGTCGTGGGCTACTCCGCCGCACACGACGACACCAGAGGCAGAGCCCTCTGCAATCTCGGCAACGAGCTCGATCACTCGGGTCGCTGGGTCGAGGCCTACCAGGCGTATGTCGATGCCCTGACGGCTGACCCGACCAACGGCAACGCGGCAGGCAACGCTGCCGAGATGCTCCGGATCCGAGTCGCCCGAGGCCGGGGCCTCTCCGGCCACTACGCAGCGTTGTACGACAAGTACCGCGAGCAGGCTCTGAAGCACCGAGACCGCACCGTCGAGCTCGCAGGCGAGGACGTGGCGAAGCGTTGGGACGCGCTGCCGCCGTCCGGAAGCCAGGGCCACGTCTCGCACGACGGCGATCCACTCGACGGTTACCAGCAATGGATCAAGCAGCACCGTCTCGCGCTCACCCTCGCCGTCGAAGGCCTGGGCTCGGACAATCCGCGCTGGGACGATGCGCTCGTCCAGGGCGTTACGGTCCCGATGGAAGAACCTGACCCGCCTCGCATCTTCACCTCGATGAACGTCCTCAAGGCCGAATATCTCGTCGCCCGACGGCTGGCGTTCGACGGTGAGGTCCTTCTCAACGAATCGCCGTTCGCGCAGCATCCTTCCGACAGCGGCACCTACTCCGACACGTTGGACATGTCGCTCTACGGCGAGACGCCCGCTCGCCTCGTACTCGCGCAGCGAGCGACGCTCGACCTCCTCGACAAGATCGCCGTCGCCGCCAACGACCATTTCGAAACCGGCCTCGTTCCTCGCGTCGTGAACTTCGCAAAGTATTGGAGAGAGCCGGGGAGCGACGTGCTTCGCGATGGTCTCCCGGTGCCCGACAAGCTCATGAGTGCCGGCGTCGCATTGGCCGAGCTCGCTTTCGACATGGACCCGGCGGGGATGTACCCGGCGGCCAAGACACTCCGCAACGCCGGCACACACCGGCTGGTCAACCTGACGTGGGGCGAGGCGACTGGCGCGACGGAGCTCGCGCATAGCAGCGTCGATGCTCGCAGCCTCATCGAGGCAACCCGCGAAGCGCTCCGGGTGGCACGAGCCGCGTACATCTACCTGATCGATCTGGTTCAGGATCAGCAAGACGCTTTGCCCGACGACGAACATCGTCCTCAGCTGCCGATCTACGACCAACCCTGATTCGTCGCGCTAACGCGCCCGGTCGCCGAGCTCGCGGCGCCGGAGGGTGACGTAGTCCGAGCCGGAGCCTCCGGCAACGTGTGCCGCAATGATGGCGGGGGCGTACCCGAGGGTGTTGATCAAGCTCTTCGGGTCGAGTTCGCGGCCGAGGTCGCGCAAGGTCGCATTCCGGGCGCGTTGGCCGTCGATGCCGAGGGCGAGAAGCCTCTCGCCGAGGGTGCTCTCGTGGAGGTGGTGTCCGGCGCGCGTCCCTGGGAAGAGCCAGTCGGTGCCGGTGTTCGTGGTTTGCTGGTTCGCCCGGTTGCGCAGGTGGGTCCAGAACATTGGCGCGATCGGCTCGGGGACGAGGGTGGGAATCTTGCCGAGGCGGATGTGCATCGCGTCCGGCTCGAGAGTGACGTCGGCGGTGGTGAGGGCGACGATCTTGTTCAGCGGGTGAGCCCATAGCAGCAGGAGCAGGCCGGCGATGCGCGTGGAGAGCGCGACCTGCTCGAGCGTGAGGCAGTTGACGACGAGTTGGATCCGCTGGCTCTGGGTGAGTTGGGGTTCGGACTGTGCTGCGCGGCGGGGAGCGTCGAGCCGGTTCGCGCCGTGGCGTTGCTGTTCGGGGTTGAGCCAGCGCACGAAGTTCCGGATGTGCCGGCGGGTGCTGGTGCCGCTGCTGAGGTACTCGTCGACGTGCGCCTGCTGCAGGGCGGCGGGTCCGACGTCGTGGGTGTCTCGGAGCCACAAGAGGAACTTTCCGGCTTCGGTGATCTCTTGCTTGGCCGCGTGCGTGACCGTCTGGAGCTGCGCAGTCGGATCGTCCGCCCGGCGGCGGGTTCGGCGCAGGTGGTGCCATGTGCCGAAGCGTTCGATAGTGGCGCGGGTGCCGTCGTCGGGCAGCTGCGCGACGCGTTCGGTGAGCCACGTCTCGAACCGGACAAGGGGGAGTGGTCCACGCTGGGGGAGCATGCGGTGGTGTTCGAGGATCGCACGGAGATGATCGGCCGCAGTTGAGCCGCGCAGCTGATCGAAGGCGTCGTGGGTGAGTTCGAGGTTCCGGGCGCCGACCCGGCTCAGAAGGTCTCTGGCTTTGGCTCCGCGCATCCAGGTGTAGACGCTTTCGGGGCGTTCGGCGGAGCTGAGTACGCCGACCAGGCGGTGCAGGCGGAGATCGTCGCCGGGTCGAAGAATGTCGCGGAGGTCGTCCTCGAGCACGCAGCGTGCGCAGAGACCCTTGCGGAATCGTTCGGCCGGCCGCATCGGTCGCACGTGAGCGCAGTCGTGATACCGGCACAGCTTCGGCACCACAGGTCGCCTTCGGGGGAGCGGCCAGGCAGCATCCGGTGTTCGCTGCATCCGGCGCAGGTGCCGAAGGTGTGCGTCGCTTGGGTGAAGCATGCTCCGCAGATTTGGCCGTCGGGCCACCGAACCCGTATCCGAGGGGTGGCCCGCCGGCATCGGTCGCAGGTCAGGTTGCCTTCCGCTCGCGGTCGGCCACGCTTCTGAGGCTCGACGAACCCGAGGATCGTGGGAGAGCGCCGCGACCCGTTCCCGCCGGTCGCTGGGCGGCCGCTGCTATTGGTCATCGTCGATGATGCGGGCCCGTACGGGCTTGTGGTCGCGGATGTCGGGGATGCCGTCGGCGCGAGAGCCGGCCCGTCTCTTCGCGCGGACGGTAGTTGTGTCGTGCGCGGTGAAGGTGATGAGGTCGTTGGGCGTCACGTCGAGCACGTCACACAGCGCTGCGAGCACCTTGAGCGAGACACGCTCGGGGTCCTGATTCACGATCCGCCACACCGCGTTGACGGTGAGGGTGATGCCACGTTCTTGCAGCAGGGGAGCGAGGTCCTTGGCCTTCCGGATGTGGCGCCGGGCCATGAGCTCGGGCAGGTGCCACGCGTAGTCGATCTCGCGTCGGGTCATGACTTCCTCTTTTCATCGATGAGAGCTTGTGCGGCCGCGAGGGTGCGCTCGTGCGCTGCCTTCAGTGCGAGCACTTGGTAGTCGGGGGAGGGGAGGGTGTAGCCCGTGGTTGTCGAGACGTGCTCGTGACCCATCTGGTGTTGAACGAAGGTCGCGTCGAATTTCTCGACGTACTGCAGATGGGTCGCGTACGAGCGGCGGAAGGAGTGAATGTCGAGCCCCGGCGGGAACCCGAGCTCGTCGACGAGAGCGCGCAACTTCGACCACAGATGCGACTCGCCGACGATCTTCCCGCCAGAGGTGGGGAACAGATCCGTGATCGGATCTCCGAACTCCTGCAGTCCCCACTCGACCCAATCCCGAACCACGTCGACCGACCATTGCCAGACGGTCAGCACGGAACGGACCTTCTTCGCGGATCCTCGGGGCGGCTTGCCCCATCGGACTCGCAGGACGCCGAAATCGCCGAAGTAGGGCGCGGAGCCGTTGCGGGAGAAGTCGACGAGCTGCAGGTGTCGGACCTCGTTCGAGCGAAGACCCCACGCGTACGTCGTCTTCAACGCGACCGCGTCGCGCCATGCAGCGAGACCGCCTCGTCGGCCGGACTCACGGATCCGCACCACCTCGAGGTCCGCGAGATCGAACAGCTGCTGCAGCTCGTTCTGCGTAAACGGTCGCTTCTTCGGCCGGGTCTCGGTCGGGACCGAGTGGGTGACTCTGTTCAGCTCCGTGACGATCTGAACGAACACGCTCCCGAACAGGCGGGCGCTCTGCTCGTTCCAGTCGTAGCGGCTGTCTGTCGCGTAGTCGCAGAACAGCTTGATCGAGGTCTGATAGCTGCGCACCGTGGAGTGAGAGAGGTTCTTCACGCCGCGGGCATGCGAGAAGAACTCGTCGGCGTCGCCGAGTGTCCATTCCCACGGGTAATGGCCGCTGAAGTCGATGAGCTGCTGCACGAGCTTGCGACGAACGCGGATGGTGGCGGGGGAGAAGTCCTTCGCTTGCTGCTGGCGCTCCCAGCCCTTGAGCACCTCCGCGATGAAGCGATCCGGATCCGGCGCTTCGCTCCCGAAGGGAGCGAAGACGACGTTGTCGCGCTCGTCTTTCACGCGCTGAACACGCTCCGGGGCACGTTGCGACTGTCGCACATTATTTGCGTCTGTCGCAACGCGCAGTCAAGAAATGCCCGGTCAAGCCGCATTCAAGGGCCACGCGTGCACGGGCTCTGGCCAAGCCAGGCATCGTCATCAACGATGAACGTGACCTTGTAAACCCCAGGTCAGGGGAGGGTTCTCGCGCAAATCGTCCCGGTCGCGAAAGATGCGGTAATTGCATCAGACGCACAAAGAGTATTTACCTACTGACATAATGCTGATTATCGGATGACGGGACTACGTGATTCCCCCAATGGTCACGATCACCGTCGCGTGGCTAGGCTGCACCAGTTCCACATCAGGCGGCCGTCGACGTCCGCCCCGAGGACAGCGATGTCCTCCCGGTTGCGCCGAGGGCCATGTATCTGCCAGGAAGCAGGTCACGGTGAATTCCTCAGTTCCATCCCCTTCCGGACGACCCCGAGTCGGTCGACGCATCATCGGCGCCGGCGCCGTGGTCGGTGCGGTCGCGTTCGGCGTCCTCGGCACGACGCAGGTCGCGGCCGCCGCGCCGTCGTCCTCCGATCTCGGCCCGAACGTGGTGGTGTTCTCGCCGGACATGCCGCAGGCCGACATCCAGGCGAAGGTCGACGCGATCTACGCGCAGCAGGCCGACAACGAGATGGGAACGGCGCGCTACGCCCTCCTGTTCAAGCCGGGAACGTACGGGTCGGCCACGAACCCGCTCGACATCCGGGTGGGCTACTAAACCGAGGTCGACGGTCTCGGGCAGGACCCGTCCGGGGTCACGATCAACGGCGGGGTCACCGCGATCGGCAAGAACGGCAGCGGCGCGCTCGACACGTTCTGGCGGGCGATGTCGAACCTCACCATCCACGTCGTGCCGACCTCGGACGCCTGCCACACCGGCAACGAGATGTGGGCGGTCTCGCAGGCGGCGCCCATGCGGCGCGTGGACGTCAAGGACTACACGACGTTCATGCCGTACTGCGAGAGCCCGAACTACGCCAGCGGCGGCTTCGTCGCCGACTCGAAGCTCGAGGGCGGCGCGCTGAACGGCTCGCAGCAGCAGTTCTACGTGCGCAACACGGACCTCGGTGCCGGCTGGTCGAACGGCGTCTGGAACCAGGTGTTCTCCGGCGACATCAACGCGCCGGCGCAGTCGTTCCCGAACCCTCCGTACACGACGCTGACGGCGACCCCGGTCTCCCGTGAGAAGCCGTACCTGTACGTCGACGCCAACGGCGCCTACCGGGTGTTCGTGCCGAGCGCGCAGACCAACTCGGTCGGCACCACCTGGGCGAACGGCCACACGCCGGGCAGGTCGCTGCCGCTCAGCAGCTTCTTCGTGGCGCACCCGTCGGACTCGATCGCGAAGATCAACTGCGCGCTCGCGCAGGGCAAGAACCTGCTCATCACGCCCGGCGTCTACGACGTCGCGCAGAGCATCGCGGTCAAGCGCGCCGACACCGTGGTCCTGGGTCTCGGTCTCGCGACCCTGACCGCGCAGAACGGCTCCGTGCCGATGACCGTCGCCGACGTCCGCGGCGTCGACATCGCGGGTCTCACCTTCGACGCCGGCACCGTGAACTCCCCCACCCTGCTGCGCGTCGGCACCGGGCACCAGAAGGGCGGCCCGCACCACGCCAGCGCCGCCGACCCGACCGCCCTGCAGGACGTGTTCTTCCGCATCGGCGGACCGCACGTCGGCAAGGCCACGACGAGTCTCGAGGTGAACACCGATGACACGATCCTTGACGACATCTGGGCCTGGCGAGCCGATCACGGTGTCGAGGGCTCGGTCGGGTGGACGGTCAACACCGCCGACACCGGCGTGGTCGTGAACGGCGACGACGTCACCGCCACTGGGCTCTTCGTCGAGCACTACCAGAAGTACAACGTGGTGTGGAACGGCGAGCGCGGTCGGACCGTGTTCTTCCAGAACGAGCTGCCCTACGACGCGCCGAACCAGGCCGCCTGGCAGCACGACGGGGTGAACGGCTGGGCGGCGTACAAGGTCGCGGACTCCGTGCAGACGCACGAAGCCTGGGGGCTCGGCAGCTACATCTACACGAACGTCAACCCGAGCCTCCACGCGACGCAGTCGTTCGAGGTGCCGAACCGGCCCGGTGTGGTGATGCACGACATGACGACCGTCGCGCTCAACACGAACGCGGGGACGATCGACCACGTGATCGATGGGCAGGGTCCCGCCGCGACCGGGACGGTCTCCGGTCAGGCGCAGACCGTGACGACGTACTCGAACGGGGTCGCTCACTAGCGGCACCGATCGGATGACGCACGACGGCCCCCGGAGGATCTCCGGGGGCCGTCGTGGCGTGCGCTCGATTCAGCCGCGGACCGCGAGGTAGCGGGCGACGGCGTCGGTGACGACCTGGTGGTCGATCACGTCCGGCTCCCCCGACATCGTGATCGTGCCGACCATCTGCCCGTCGACCCGGATGGGCAGCGAGCCGCCGTGGGCCTTGAGGACGTCGTGGTCGACGTCGTCGCGCTCCTCGAACGGGGTGCCCGCCTCCTCGTGGGTTCGGCGCACGCGCAGCGACGGCTCACCGAAGCGCTCGACCACCGCGGACTTGCCCGCGAGCCACGGGTCGTTGCCGGGCCCCGTGGAGCCGAGCTTGGCGACGAAGACGACGTCGCCGCGCAGCACGATGCGAACGGCGAGGCTCCGACCGGCCGCCTTGATGGCGGCGATCGCCTCGAGCCCGAGCGCCACGGCGTCGTCGTTCTCGAACGACGGGACGTCGAGGCCCGTCGGATCGATGTCCTCGGCGCGGTAGACGGGCAGGTCGGTCATGGGTGTCCCTTCGTCGGTGCGTGGATGCGGACCAGGTCGGCCAGATCCGCGGGCTCCGCCTCGTGGGCGGTCGCGACCTCCTCGTCGATCTCCGCGGCGGTCATCCACCGCCACGCGACGATCTCGCTCAGCTCCTCGTCGGTCCAGCCGTCGCGCTGGGGCTCGAACGCCGCCGGGACGCGGATCGCGTACCAGGCCCAGTGCCCCTCGTCGTACGGATGCCAGCGCTGGTCGGGCGCGAAGTCCGACTCCGCGAACGGCGCCGGCACCACGTCGAGCTCGAGCCCGGTCTCCTCGCGCAGCTCGCGGATCGCGGCCGCGTCGTGGTCCTCCCCCGGGTCCACTCCCCCGCCCGGCGTGATCCAGCGCGGCGGGACCTCGCGGCTCTTGCCGTAGTGCAGGAAGAGCAGGACCCGGTCGTCCGGGTCGAACAGGAGCACCCGCGAGGTCGCGCGGAACGTCACGGCTGCGCGAACCCGCTCACGTCGCCGACGAGGCGGGTGTGGTCCTCCGGCACCGGGTCGACGGCGGCGCGGGCGACCTCGGCGGCGAACTCCGACACCGTGTAGAGGCGGCCGGCCTCCTCGCGCCGCGACTCCAGCGCGCCCGGCTGGGCCCGCTCGAGGAGCGTGGCGGTGATCGTGCCCTCGATCATGTCGCCGGACACCACGACGAACGAGATCTCGCGCTCCTCCAGCTCGCCGAGGCGGGCGCGCAGCGCGTCCTCGCCGGCGCGCTTGCTGCGCGCGACGGGCTCGTACAGGTCCATGGTCGCGGTCGTGTTGATGAAGTGGGCCTGGTGCGACGTCACGAAGACGACGCGTGCCCCGCTCGGCATCAGCGGGAGCGCCTTCTCGAGCACGTCGACCTGGGCGTCGCGGTTGAGCTTGAGGGCGTAGTCCTCGGCCATGCCGCTCTCCATGCCACCTGAGGCATTGAGGACGAGGAGGTCGAGGCCGTCCCACTCCGCCTTGACCATCGCGAACATCGCGGCGACCGAGTCCGGCTCGGTGAGGTCGGCTCCCACGGCGATCGCCTCGCCTCCTGCCTCCTCGATGGCTGCGACGACCTTGAGCGCGCGGGCCTCCTTGTTGCGGAAGTTGACGGCGACCCGGGCGCCGGCCTCGGCGAGGTAGCGGGCGGTGTCGGCGCCGATCCCCCGGCTGGATCCGGTGACGAGAGCGCGGACGCCGTCGAGGGATCCGGGGGCGAGGACGGTCTCGGAGTTCACGGGAACCGACCCTACCGAACCGGCCCGCCCGCGCTCCCCCGGTGCTACCGTCGAGGCATGCCCGGCGACGTGATCTCCACGTGGGCCTGGGTGGTGTGGCTGGCACTCATCGTCATCTTCCTGATCGTCGAGGTGCTCACCCTCGACTTCACCTTCCTGATGCTCTCGATCGGGAGCTTCGGCGGCCTCGTCGCCGGCCTGCTCGGGGCCCCGTGGTGGGTCGGGATCCTCGTGGCCGGCATCCTCGCGATGCTGCTGCTGTTCTTCCTGCGCCCTCCCCTGCTGCACCGATTGCGTCGCGGCGGCGACCCTGCCCGCACCAACGTCGACGCGCTGCTCGGGATCTCCGGCACCGTGGTGCTCGTCTTCCCGGACGGCCGCGGCCAGGTGAAGCTCGCGAACGGCGAGACCTGGACCTCCCGCATCGGGAGCCCCTCCTCGACCGATGTCCTCGTCGAGGGCGAACAGGTCGTCGTGACCTCCATCGACGGGGCGACCGCCGTGGTCGTGCCCGCCGATCGGCACCGAACCGAATCCGAAGGAGCCACCTCATGACCGACGGTCAGATCTTCGGCAACGTGGTCCTCATCATCGTGATCGTCGTCGTGGCGATCTTCGTTCTGACGGTCCTGTTCCGCTCGATCCGCATCATCCCGCAGGCCTATGCCGGCATCGTGGAGCGGCTCGGCCGATACCACAAGACCCTCATGCCGGGCCTCAACCTGCTCGTGCCGTTCATCGACCGGCTCCGCCCGCTCGTCGACCTCCGTGAGCAGGTCGTGAGCTTCCCGCCGCAGCCGGTCATCACCGAGGACAACCTGGTCGTCTCGATCGACACGGTCGTCTACTTCCAGGTGACGGATGCGCGCGCCGCCACCTACGAGATCGCCAACTACCTGGGAGCCGTCGAGCAACTCACGACGACCACGCTCCGCAACGTCGTCGGTGGGCTGAACCTCGAGGAGGCGCTGACCTCCCGCGACAACATCAACGGCCAGCTGCGCATCGTGCTCGACGAGGCGACCGGCAAGTGGGGAATCCGGGTCAGCCGCGTCGAGCTCAAGGCGATCGACCCGCCGGCCTCCATCCAGGACTCGATGGAGAAGCAGATGCGTGCCGAGCGCGACCGGCGCGCGGTGATCCTGACGGCCGAGGGCACCAAGCAGTCGCAGATCCTCGAGGCGGAGGGCCACCGGCAGGCCGCGATCCTCCAGGCGGAGGGTGACGCGAAGGCCCAGGTGCTCCGGGCCGAGGGCGAGGCGAAGGCCATCGAGACCGTCTTCGGGGCGATCCACCAGGGCGACCCGGACAGCAAGCTGCTCGCGTACCAGTACCTGCAGATGCTGCCGCAGATCGCCGAGGGCCAGGCCAACAAGCTCTGGATCATCCCGAGCGAGCTGACCGAGGCGCTCAAGGGCATCGGCGAGGGCTTCTTCGCCCAGCGCGACCCGCAGGCTGCGCGCCCCGCCCGAACGGCCGCCCCCGCGACCGACACGACCCCGGATGGCGGCACGGCCTCGTAACGGGCGGGTCGCGGCCGGGGGCTGGTTCGCCCCCGCTCTCCCCCGCGTCATCGCCCATCGAGGTCTCGCCGTCGAGGCCCCCGAGAATACGCTCCTCGCGTTCCTCCGCGCGCTCGCGACGGGGGTCGACTACATCGAGACCGACGTGCACGCATCGGCCGACGGCGTGGCCGTGATCAGCCACGATGCCGACCTGTCGCGGCTGACCGGTCGCGACGTGCGGGTGGGGCAGCTGACGGCGGCCGAGCTGGCCCGCATCGATCTCGGCGAGGGCCAGATCTACGCGACGCTGGCGGAGGCGCTCGACGCCTTCCCCGACGCGCGGTTCAACATCGACATCAAGGATCCGGCCGCCGCCGAGCCCGCCGCCGCGGCGATCCTCGCTGCGCACGCCACCCAGCGGGTGCTGATCAGCTCGTTCAGCGGACGTCGACGACGGGCGGCCGTCGATCGTCTCCCGGGCGTCGCGACCTCGGTCTCGTCGTTCGGGGTGCTCGTGACCGTGCTCGCGGCCCGCCTGGGCATCGCGGCCCTGGTGCGGCGCGCCCTGCGCGACGTCGATGCGATCCAGATCCCGCAGCGGGTGCTCGGGATGTCGACGACGTCCTCACGGGTCATCGCTGCGGTGCACGGCGCGGGCGCCGAGATGCACGTCTGGACGATCAACGACCCGGCCGTGATGCGCACCCTCCTCGAGCGCGGGGTCGACGGGATCATCACCGATCGCTGCGACCTCGCGATGGACGTGGTGCGCCGCCGAGCGTGATTCTTCGAGGTCGGAAGGATCCGCTGTGAAAGCTCTGAAAACGGCTTTCCGCGGGAAGGATCGGGACGAACCTCTCGTTGTACTTGAGTCGCGTCCCACCGGGCGCGCATGAGAGCGTCAGGAGGCCACACGATGGCAGATCGCAGCCTGCGCGGGATGAGGCTCGGCTCGCAGAGCATGCAGAGCGAAGAGGGCGTCGAGTTCTCCCCCCGCAAGAAGGTCACGTACCGCACCGAGGACGGCACCACGTTCGAGGTCGTCTTCGCCGCCGAGGCCGACGTCCCCGACACCTGGGACTCGCCGCGCACCGGTCACGAGGGTCGCCTCGTCGACGACCGCGGCGAGATCGTCGAGACGGAGCAGGCGGAGGTCAAGCCCGCCCGCACCCACTGGGACATGCTGCTCGAGCGCCGCACCCGCGCTGAGCTCGAGGAGCTCCTCGAGGAGCGGCTCCAGTACCTCCGCGCGCGGCGCGGGCAGGACAAGGCCTCGAAGAAGTCGGCGTAAGCGGGGAGTCCCGGACGGGTCTCGATACGCGGCTTCGCCGCTACTCGACCCGCCGCCGGCGGCGACGACCGAACCGCAGGGTGAGTCCCACGACGAGCGCGCCGAGCCCCAGCCCGCACACCAGCCACTCGATCTGACGCCCGCCGATCACGGCGGGCGTCATCGTCGTGGACAGAGGCGCGTCGTCGACCATCACGCCCGGCCGGTAGGTCGGCAGACGGTCGTGCTCGCTGCCGTCCGGGTGGATGATCGCGCTCGTGCCGACGGTCGAGACGTTGACGACGGTGCGACCGAGTTCGCGCGCCCGGATCCGGGCGATCGCGAGCTGCTGCACGCTCTCGTCGGTGAACTCCCCGAAGTCGGCGTTGTTGGTGGGCGCGAAGACGATGCGCCCGCCCTCGCGCACGCCGTCGGTCATGATCTGGTCGTCGACGATGTCGAAGCAGATCGCCACCGACGCGACCGTCTTGCCGATGTCGAGCACGTCGTCCGTCGTGCCCGGGGTGTACTCGCGGCCGATCAGGTCGATCAGCTGCGGCACGATCGCGTGGAAGAACGGCCGTTCCGGTACGTACTCGCCGAACGGGACCGGGTGCTTCTTGTCGTAGTAGTCGGTCGGGCGGCCCTTCTTCGGGTCCCACATCAGGACGGTGTTGAAGTACTTGCGCACGCCGTCGACCTTGCGCGTGGTGATGGTGCCGCCCACGAGCGGCGCCCCGGCGCGCGCGCCCACCTGATCCCAGTACGCGGCGGCCCCCGGATCCTCGAGCGGATCGACGTCGGAGGCGCCCTCGGGCCACACGACGACGTCGACGTGCCGATCGTAGAGCGGCTCGGTGGCCGCGACCTGGCCGAGGAGGTTGTCGCCGTAGTTCTTCGGCGGGTCGAAGTAGCCGGCTTTCGTGTCGCCCTGGACCGCGCCGACCCGCAGGGTGCCGTCGATCGCGACCGGGAACGCGGGCACCGCGACCATCAGCGTCGCGATCGACGTGACGAGCGCGGCGCGCGTCGCCCACCCTACGGAGGGCCGCTCCCGCCATGCCCCGTCCCACGGACGCCGCCGCAGACCCTCTTGGATCGCGGCGAGTCCGACGGCGCTGACGAACACCATCGCGAAGCTGACACCCGAGACCCCGAGCCACGGGAACAGGTTCGAGATCGCGCTGTCGGACTGCGATAGCGCGACGCGGCCCCACGCGAAGCCGCCCCACGGCCACACGCTCGCCACCGCCTCCCGCAGCGTCCACAGCCCCGCCACCACGGCCGGCACGAACAGCAGGCGCGACAGCAGCGTCGGGAACGCGGGGGCGACCCAGCAGTAGGCCAGCGTGATGAGCATCCCGCCCGCCCCGCACCAGGCGCCCATGAACACCGACAGGGCTCCCCACGGCAGCGGCCCGAGGAACGTGGTCGCCCAGAACACCTGCCAGCCGAAGAAGACCGTGCCGAACACGAATCCGACGAGGAACGCACCGCCGAGACGGCGCCCCTGCTGGATCAGGATCGCGAGCCCGATCCCGAGGAAGGCGGCGGGCCAGACGTCGCGATCGGGGAAGGCGCCGTCGAGGATCAAGGCCGCGCCCACCGCGACCACGAGTGCCCAGCCGAGCGGGAGCGGCGCGCGCAGCGGGTTCGCGGAGCCGGGCAGCACCGGCTCACTATAGGCGGGCAATTTATGCGACCGCGCTGTACGCGACGATGCCCCGCCGGATGTCGTCGATCGCGTCGCGCGCGGTGCGGCCGAGCGGTCCGTCGGCCACGATGGAGAGCTGGTCGAGCAGGTCGATCGCCTGCTTCATCCAGCGCACGAAGTCGCCCGCGGCCATGTCGGCCTCGCGGAGCACGGTGTCGAGCTGGGCGCCCTGTGCCCAGCGATAGGTGGCCTGGGCGATCCCCGTCGACGGCTCGGAGCTGTCCGGGAGCCGGTGCTCCTCCTCGAGCGCGCTCAACCGCTCCCAGATCGCCTCGGTCGCCTCGTAGGCGGCCCGGAACGGACCGCGGGGCAGCCCGCGCTCCCCCACCTCCTCGCGCTCGCGGCGTGGCTCGAACACGAGGCAGCTGGCGAGCGCGGCGAGGCCCGCAGCGTCGAGCCCATCCCACACCCCGGCACGCAGGCACTCCGCGACGAGCAGGTCGCGCTCGCCGTAGATGCGCCGGAGCGCCCGGCCGGGACCGGCGACGCCGAGGCGCCCGTGCTCGTCCCGCTCGAGGTAGCCGAGCTCCATGAGCACCTCGGTGACCCGGTCGAAGACCTGGGCGACGGCGCCCGTGCGCCCGCGGATCTGGCCCGCGAGCTGGTCGTGCTCGCGCTTCAGACGCCACCAGCGCTCGGCCCAGCGGGCGTGCGCCTCGCGGTCGTTGCAGGCGTGGCAGGGGTGCTGCTTCATCCGACGGCGGAGCTCGCCGATCATCCGCTGCCGCCTTTCGCGCTCGGAGCGCGACTCGTTGCCGGGATCGCCGCGGCGCCCCTCGGCGCGTGCGTTCTTGCGCTCGAGGTCCGAGAGCTCCCGCCGGAGGGTCGCGTACTCGGCGAAGTCGCCCAGGTGGCACTGCATGGCCTCCGCGTACGCGCCGAGCGACTTCTCCTGCTCACGCAGGCGGCGCGCGAGGTCCACGACCGCGCGGTCGGCCTGGAACTGCGCGAACGAGCTCTCCAGGATCTCGCGGGTGCGCTCCCGCCCGAACTGCTCGATGAGGTTGACCGCCATGTTGTAGGTCGGGCGGAAGCTCGACACGAGCGGGTAGCTGCGGCGGCTGGCGAGCGACGCGACGGCGGCCGGGTCGAGCCCGCCGACCCACTGGATGACAGCGTGCCCCTCGACGTCGATCCCGCGCCGGCCCGCGCGCCCGGTGAGCTGGGTGTACTCCCCCGGCGTGATCGGCACGCGCGCCTCGCCGTTGAACTTCTCCAGCTTCTCGAGCACGACGGTGCGTGCCGGCATGTTGACGCCGAGGGCGAGGGTCTCGGTGGCGAACACGACCTTCAGGAGCTTGCGCTGGAAGAGCTCCTCGATGACCTCCTTGAACGCGGGCAGCAGGCCGGCGTGGTGCGCCGCGATGCCGCGCTCCAGGCCCTCCAGCCAGTCCCAGTAGCCGAGGACGCCGAGGTCGGAGTCCGGGATCGCGCGGCAGCGCTCCTCGACGAGGTCGCGGATCTCGTCGCGCTCCCACTTCTCGGTGAGCCGGATGCCGGATCGCATGATCTGCTGCACGGCCGCGTCGCAGCCGGCCCGGCTGAAGACGAAGAAGATCGCCGGGAGCAGGTGGCGCGACTCGAGGAGCTTGACGACCTCCGGGCGATCCATGCGATCCCCGAGGCCGCCCTGCCACCCGCCGCGGCTGCCCTCGGAGCCGATGCCGCCGGCGCCCTTGCGGTGGTGACGTCCGGCGTGCGGTCCCCGGTAGGTCGATGCGCCACGCCCGCCGGCCTGCGCGAGCCGGGTCAGCTCCGGGTTCACCCGGTTCGCCGCGATCGCGCCGGAGTCGTCGAAGAGGTCGAGCAGCTTCGTGCGCAGGAGCACGTGCTGCTCGAGCGGCACGGGCCGATCCTCCGAGACGACGACGTCGGTGTCGCCGCGCACGGCCTGCAGCCAATCGCCGAACTCCTCCGCGTTGGAGACGGTGGCGCTCAGCGAGACGAGCCGCACCTCGCGCGGGAGGTGGATGATGACCTCCTCCCAGACCGCGCCGCGGAAGCGGTCGGCGAGGTAGTGCACCTCGTCCATGACCACGTACGCGAGGTCGCGGAGGAGCGCGGAGTCGGCGTAGAGCATGTTGCGCAGCACCTCGGTCGTCATGACGACGACGCGGGCCGAGCTGTTGACGTTGGTGTCGCCGGTGAGGAGGCCGACGTTCGCGGCCCCGTGCTCGGCGGCGAGCTCCGCGTACTTCTGGTTGCTGAGCGCCTTGATCGGGGTCGTGTAGAAGACCTTCGCGCGCGGGTCGACGAGGGCGAGATGCACCGCGAACTCCGCGACGATCGTCTTGCCCGCGCCGGTCGGGGCGGCGACGAGCACCCCGCGCCCCTCCTCGAGCGCCCGGCAGGCCTCGACCTGGAACGGGTCGAGGTCGAACTCCTGCCGCTGCCGGAACGCCTCCAGCTCGGGGGCCCGGCTCCGGGCCTTCGCGGCGGCGTACCGCTCAGCGGGCGAGAGGGTCGTCACTGACCCATTGTCACGCCGCGACGGTCTCCAGCGCTGCGGCGCGGCGGGCGACCTGCCGGTCGTGCAGCATCGTCACGCCGACGGACCCGAAGTAGAGCACCACCATCGGTGCCGCCAGGATGAGCATCGAGAAGACGTCGGCGGCCGGGGTGGCGATCGCGGTGAAGATGGTGATCGCCAGGATCGCCCAGCGCCAGCCCTTGAGGATCGCCCGGCCCGACAGCACGCCGACGAAGTTGAGCAGCGTCAGGAAGACGGGCAGTTCGAACGCGACGCCCACCACGAGCACCAGCTTCAGCACGAAGTCGAGGTAGTACTTGGCGTCGTAGAAGCTCGCCGAGCCCTGTGGCACGAAGCTCGCCATGAGCTCGACCATGTGCGGGAACACGAACCAGCCGGCCGCGCATCCGAGCAGGAACAGCGGGATCGCGCTGAAGACGAACCCGAAGACGTACTTCTTCTCGCGCTTGGTCAGCCCGGGGACCAGGAACGCGAAGATCTGATAGAGCCAGACCGGGCTCGAGATCACGATGCCGATCGTCAGCGCGATCTGCATGTGGATGTCGAACGCACCGGTGATGCTCGTGAAGTTGATGATCGCTTCGTGCTGCTTGCTGATCGCCCTGATCGGGCGGACCAGCTGCGGCCACACCGGGTCGTAGAGGAACCAGCCGGCGATGGCACCGAGGATCACCGAGAGAGCGGCCCTCGAGAGCCGCTTGCGCAGCTCGACGAGGTGGGCCCCGAGGGTCATGCGGCCTTCGGGGTCCTTCGTCCGCTGCCGCGTGCGTGCGGCCACGTCGCTACTTGGACGCGGTGGAGGGCGAGCTCGCGTCGGGCTTGACGGTCGCGTCGGCCTTGACGCCCTCGTCCGTGCCCGCCTCGACCGACTCGGCCTTGCCGCTGTCGTCGGTCTTGATCTCGTTCTTGAAGATCTTCATCGACTGGCCCACGCTCTTGGCCAGGGCCGGGAGTCGGGTCGCGCCGAACACGAGAAGGATGACCGCGACGATCAGAATCAGGTGCGGCCACCCGAATGCGTTGCCGAAAATGCCCATGGTGAGCCTCTCTGTCTTCTGCGCTGAAGTGTCAGTGTAAGCCAGCGTAACCCGGATCTCCGGTGCGGAGATCACGAAATTATCGCGAAGCCTCGCGATAGCGGTCCGCGCCGGCGCGGGCCCAGGCGACGATCGCCTCGCGGGCGGAGTCGGGCCCGACCACCGTCATGACCCCGGACATGCGCGTGGCCAGGCGTTTCAGTCCGTGGTAATGCGAGACGCGAAGCGTCGTGCGGACCCGATCGCCCTCCTGTTCGGTCGTCGCGCCGTCCGGGATGAAGTCGGCGATGAGCGGCATGGCCGAGGGCTCGATGTCGATCGTGACCTCGAGATCCTGCGGCGAGGGCTCGAACAGACGGTCCGGCAGCCGCACCTCCGAGGCGCGGTGCTCGATCGGGAGGTCCGTGATCCGCGTCTCCGAGATCCGGTCGAGACGGAAGGTGCGCACGGCGCCGCGCAGGTGGCACCATCCGCGCAGGTACCAGTCGTCGTCGAAGGACTCGACGCGGAGCGGGTCGACGTTGCGCCGCTCCTTCTCCCCCGACGCGTTGAGGTACACGAGGTCGAGCTGCACTCCGCGCTCCACCGCCTCACGGATGAGCGCGAGCGCGGAGGCGATGGCCGGGTCGGCGGAGGCGCCGACCGCCGCGGGGGCGGCCGAGGCACCCGCGCTGAGCTTGCCCGTGAGCCCGGCGAGCGTCGCGCTCCCCGCGTTCTCGGGCAGCGAGGCGAGGTATTGGAGGCCGGCGATGAGCGCGGCCGCCTCGCGCGCCGAGAAGCGCGGCGCGTCGTCGATCGCGACGAGGTGCGTGAGCTGGATCTCGTCGCGCTCCTCGAACGCGTCCCAGTCGATGTCGAACAGGTCCTCGTGCTGGTAGGAGTCGGTCTCGCCGGGCACGCCGCTCACCGCGATGAGGCGGACGGCCTCGCGGATCTGCTCCGGCGTCATCCCGAAGTGCTCGGCGGCCTCGGTCACGGTGGCGCCGTCGTGATCCATGAGCCACGGGACGAGCGACAGCAGGAAGGCGAGCTTGTCGCGCGCCTGCAGGGACGGGACGCGGTCAGCCACGGGCGGCCTCCTCGAGTCGCTCGAGCACGGCGGCGCGCAGCTCCGGCGGGTCGATGACCAGCACCTCGGGTCCGAAGCCGGCCAGGTCGTCGGCGAGGATCGCCATGTCCACGAAGTGGAGGCGCAGGCGCTCGCCGCCGTCGGTCGTCGGCCCCAGCCGTTCCGAATCGCGGCGGTTGCCGAGCCGGGTCGCGGCATCGGTGTCGCGCTCGACCTCGACCTCCGCGACGCCGCGCCGCCAGACCTCCTCGAGCCCCGCGATCGCGGCTGCCGCGTGGTCGCCGGGGCGCTCGGGGGCGGGCCGGCCGGTCGTGACCCGGCCGACGATCCGACGCAGCAAGAACATCTTGCGCGCGCCCTCCGTCCGTCCCCCGTCGACGTACTCCTCGGCGGAGAGGTGCCAGCGGCCCTGGTACTGCACGAGGGCGAGCGGGATGACCTCGCGCTCCCGCGCCGTCTGCTCGCCGGGCTTGAGGTACGGGAAGCGCACGACGAGATGCTTCTCGAGCGCCGCGTCGAGCGGCTCGAACGCCGCGTCGCGCAGGCGCACCCGTGGCGCATAGCCGATGGTGGGCTCGTCGGCGGCGACACCGAGCGAGCGCAGCTTGAGGAGCGCCCGCCGCGACTCCCCCGAGAGCGACCCCTCCCGCCACACCCGCGCCGCGAGGTCGAGCAGCGTCATCTCCTCGGGCGTGAACCGGATGTCGCTCGGCAGCTGATAGGCGCCGCGCGGGATCCGGTACCGGAGGGTCTGGTTGTTGCCCGCGTCGCCCGGCGAATCGACCGTCTCGAGCGGTACGCCGAGGTCGCGGATGTCGTCCTTGTCGCGCTCGAACTGGCGCTCGAGGTTGGCGTTGTCGCCGCCGGCGTCGTAGCGCTGCCGGTAGCCCTGCACGGTGGACAGGATCTCGTTCTTGGTGAGGCCGGCCTCCGTCGCGAGGAGCGCCAGGACCAGGCTGAAGAGACGCTCCTCCACCGGGACGCGGGACGCGGTGGGGGCCATGCTGACGATCCTACGGATCGCCGGCCCGCCCGACTCGCGCGCTACTTCTGGATGCCGACGATGTCGACGACGAAGATCAGCGTGTCGTTCGCGGTCACGCCCTGCGGAGCGCCGCTGGCCGGGAAGCCGTCCTTCGGCGGGAGCACGACGAGCACCTGCGAGCCGACCTTCTGCCCGATGAGCGCGGTGTTCAGCGCCTTCGGATAGGGGCTGGTGGCGAAGTCGAGCGAGATCGCGGTGCCGTTCGTCCAGGTGTCGAGACCCTGCTGGTCGAGAACCGTCGGCTTGTCGGCGCTCGACGCGGGCCAGGTCCAGGCGGTCATCATCACGACCGGGCGCGACGTCTTCGTGACGACGGCGCCGCCGCCGGCCTTGACGAGCTCGGTCCGCACGGTCGTCGGCTTGGTGAGCTCCTGGATCACGATGCCCGGCTGGCCGTCGACGGCGGTGATGACGTTCGGCATCCCGTCCTTCGGCAGCTGGTTCACGCCGTCGGCCTTGCCGAGGTAGACGGCGTTGACGTCGATCACGGCGACCGCGCTGCTGAGCCCGGTGAGGCCCGCATTGATCTTCGAGTTGGGCGAGGTCAGGGCGATGCGCGAACCGGCCTGCGCGCAGACGAGCGCGTCGGCGATCGACGACCGGGTGAGCGCGCCGGACTGTGGCGGGAGGCCCTTGCCCGCGACCGCGCGGAGGTACGTGCCGCCGTCGTACGCGGTGCCCGCGACGGATTTGCCGGTGCGGCCGTTGTAGACCGTCACGTCGAAGTCGACGATCGAGCCCTTCTGCGCGACCCGACCGGTGCCGGGCTTCAGGACCGTGACCTCGCTGGACTTCGCGACCACCGGCGTCGGGAACTTCACCTTCGGCGTGGCCCCGATGGACCCGCTCGCGGTGACCGCGTTCGACGCGTCCCCGCTGGCGTACTCCGGGGTGCAGCCGGCGGGCTGGTTGCCCGGACCGCGGCCCTGCGGGGCGCAGCCCGCGAGCGCGACGGCCACGAGGGCGGCCGCGGTGAGGGCGGACAGGAGCGCGGGGCGACGGCGCACGGATCCTTCTTCCAGCGTCGGTGGGGTGCTCGGAGGTGAGCGGGCCTACTCTACCGGCCGCCGTCCGGGGCTCCCTGCGCACCCGGTTCGGGCGCCGGCGTCGGCTCCGTGCCGAGGGCACCGGTCTGCTCGGCGAGGCGCTGCGCCTCCCGCGCGACCTTGCGGAGCCGCTTGTCGCTCTTGACGTGCTCGCCGAGCGCGCCCGGCGTCCAGGCCTCGACGTCGTCCTCGCCGTACTCGCTCTTCGACGCGCGCCGGGCGGGCGGCGGGAGGACCGCGCCGGGTGCGAGCCGGCGCGCGGTGAGGAGGAAGCCGGTGTGCCCGACCATGCGGTGGTCGGGCCGGACCGCAAGGCCCTCGACGTGCCAGCCGCGGACCAGCGTCTCCGTCGGATCCGGCTCCGTGTAGGAGCCCGTCGCCCGGATCGCCTCCGCGACCCGGGAGAGCTGCGTCACCGTCGCGACGTAGCAGATGAGCACCCCGCCCGGCGTGAGCGCGTCGGTCACGACGTCGAGGCACTCCCACGGGGCCAGCATGTCGAGGACGACGCGGTCGACCGACCCGGGCTCGACCGCCTCGGGCAGCCGCTCGGCGAGGTCCCCGAGCTCGACGCGCCAGTTCTCGGGGACCGCGCCCGTGAAGGCCGCCACGTTGCCGCGGGCGACATCGGCGAACTCCTCGCGGCGCTCGAACGAGACGAGCCGCCCCTCGGGGCCGATCGCCCGGAGCAGCCAGAGCGAGAGCGCGCCGGAGCCGACCCCCGCCTCCACGACGACGGCCCCCGGGAAGACGTCGGCCTGGGCCACGATCTGGGCTGCGTCCTTCGGATAGACGATCGCCGCGCCGCGGGGCATCGACATGACGAAGTCGGCGAGCAGCGGTCGGAGCGCGAGATACGCGTCGCCGTTGCTCGCGTGGACGACGGTCCCCTCGGGACGGCCGATGATCGCGTCGTGATCGAGCGCTCCGCGGTGGGTGTGGAACTGCCGGCCCGCCTCGAGCGTGATGGTGTGCAGCCGCGCCCGAGGGCCGGTCAGCTGGACCCGGTCCCCCGCGGCGAACGGACCCCGGCTCACGCGACGACCCGCGCGGCGTGGAGGGCGGCGAGATCGGCGACCGAGCGTCCGGCCAGCGTGTCCCACAGCGTGTAGGCGGGCGACGCGGGCAGGGGAACATGCGACGGGACGGCGACGGTGGTCGCGCCGGACGCGGCGGCCGCGGCGACGCCGACCTCGGAGTCCTCGACGGCGACGCAGTCGGCGATGTCGACGTCGAGCGCCGCCGCGGCGCGGAGGTACGCCTCCGGGTCGGGCTTCCCCCGCTCGACCTCGTCGCCGGCGATCACCACGTCGAAGGCGGCGCCGGTGGCCTCGCCGATCGCGAGGGCCATGCGTCGCCACGACATCGTGACCAGGGCGGTGGGGATGCCGGCCCCGCGGACGGCGGCCAGCAGCTCCTGCGCCCCCGGCCGCCACGGCACGGCGTCGCGCAGCTGCTCCATCACCCGGTCGGTCAGTGCTCCGATGATCTCGGCGACCTCGAGGTCGACGCCGCGCGACCTCAGCACGAGCGCCGACACCTCGAGCGCGTTGCCGACGAGGGTGAGGGCGTCGTCGTGGGTCCAGGTGCCGCCGAACGACTCGACGAGCTCCGTCTCGGCGCGCATCCAGTACGGCTCGGAGTCGACGAGGGTGCCGTCCATGTCGAACAGGACGGCGGCCGGGAGCGGGGGCTGCGAGGTCACCCGGAGAGTCTGTCATCCCGGAACGAAGCGCCTCGCGCGCCTACAGTGGAGTGATGGTCGACGCAAGCGCATTCGGGAGCGGATCGACCCTCGTCGTCGCCTTCGAGGGCTGGAACGACGCGGGCGAGGCGGCCTCCAACGCGGTCCGGGCGCTGCGCGACCAGCTCGAGCTCGTGCCGATCGCCGACCTCGAGCCCGAGGACTACTTCGACTACCAGTTCAACCGGCCCACCTCCTCGATCGACGAGGACGGCAACCGGGTTCTCGAATGGCCGGGCGTCACGCTGTACGGCCCCGCGGACGGCGGCCCCGGCATCCACGTGCTGCTCGGCACCGAGCCGTCGCGCGGCTGGAAGACCTTCGCCTCCGAGCTCGTCGACGCGTTCGTCGCGGCCGACATCACGGGCATCGTCTTCCTCGGCGCGATGCTCGCCGACGTGCCGCACACCCGGCCCATTTCGGTGTTCGCCTCGAGCGAGTCGCCGGAGCTCCGCGACCGCTTCGAGCTCGAGAAGTCGACCTACGAGGGGCCGGTGGGGATCCTGTCGGTCCTCGGCGATGCGGCCGAGCGGGTCGGCATCCCGTCGCTCTCCATCTGGGCGTCGGTGCCGCACTACGTGCACAACGCGCCCTCTCCCAAGGCCACCCTCGCGCTCATCGAGCGCCTCGAGGAGTTCGTCGAGGTCGAGGTGGAGCGCGGCTCCCTCGAGGAGGACTCCGCCGCCTGGGTCGAGGGCATCAACGCCCTCGCGAGCGACGACGACGACATGGCCGCGTACATCTCGCAGCTCGAGCAGGCCCGCGACACCGTCGACGCCCCGGAGGCGAGCGGCGAGGCGATCGCGGAGGAGTTCGAGCGCTACCTGCGCCGCCGCGACGGGCGTGCGGGTGACGGCACCTCCGGGGGCCCGGGCCGCCGCTGACGGCGCGCGGTCAGTGCACCGCGATGTCGATGACGATGATCACGAGCCCCAGCACCGCTGTGATGACGCCGCCGAGGATCCGCATCGGGATCGCGCGCCCGCGTTCCGAGAGCGCCTGGTAGCCGAGCACGCCGAGCACCACGATGTTGACGACGAGCGCCCAGTCGGACGCATCCGGCACCACGCCGACGATCCCGAGCAGGAGCACGAGCGTCGCCGGGATCGCGCTCCAGAGCATGCCGTTGGAGTGCGCGATCGCGCGCCGGAACGCGACCCCGAGCCGCACGCTCTCCCCCTCGCGCACGCCGTGCCCGGCGATGGTGCGGGCGTAGACGTGGGCGATCCAGAACACCACGAGGGTGACGACCGAGACGAGGAGCGTCTGCACGAGATCGACGCGCTCGCCGACGGTGACCTGCACGTGGACGGCCGGCTGGTCGCCGGGGATGCCGTCACCGGAGTGATCGGCGTCGGAACTCACCGCGATGAGCGCCGCGAACAGGATCGTGCCGTAGACCGCGTCGGCCGTGACCACGCGGTCCCGGATCGCCGAGAGCCGACTCCGCCAGGTCATGCCGGGCTCAGCACGCCGGTGAGCAGCAGCACGATGATCGCGACGCCGAGCAGCACCCGGTAGACGACGAACGGGATGAACGACCCCTTCGAGATGTAGCGCATGAGGAACGCGATCACCCCGAAGCCGACGACACCCGCGACGACCGTCGCGACGCCCGTCTGCGCCCAGTCGAAGACCATCGGGCTGCGGTGCTTCAGGCTGTCGTACAGCTCGTAGACGCCGCTGCCGAACACGGCCGGGATCGCGAGGAGGAACGAGTAGCGCGCCGCGGCCGGCCGCTCGTAGCCGATGGCGCGGCCCAGGGCGATGGTCGCGCCCGAGCGCGAGACGCCGGGGACCAGGGCGAGCGACTGCGCGAGGCCGAAGAACACGGCGTGCGGCACCGTCATGTCGCGGAGGCGTCGGGTGCGGCGTCCGAGCACGTCGGCGATTCCGAGCACGATGCCGAACACGATGAGCGTGCCGGCGACGATCCAGAGCGACCGGAAGGTCGTCTCGATCTGGTTCTTGAAGAGCAGCCCGAGCACCACGATCGGGACCGAGCCCAGAATGATGAACCAGCCGAGCTTCGCGTTCGGGTCGTTGCGCGGGATCCGGCCGAACAGGGCCTTCACCCACGACGACACGATGTGCGCGATGTCGGGCAGGAAGTAGATGAGGACCGCGGTCTCGGTGCCGAGCTGCAGGATCGCGGTGAACGCCGCTCCCGGGTCCTCCCCGGTGCCGAACAGGGTCGACACGATGCGGATGTGCGCGCTCGACGAGATCGGCAGGAACTCGGTCAGCCCCTGGACCACGCCGAGGACGATCGCTTCCAGCCAGCTGCCCACGAGGGACGATCCTGCCAGACGGCGTGCGCCGGTCGGGGCTAGCAGTCCCGCAGGAAGTCCCCGAGCACCGCGCGACCGAACGCGAGCGCCGACAGCGGCACGCGCTCGTCGACCCCGTGGAACATGGCCGGGAAGTCGAGATCCGGCGTCAGGCGCAGCGGCGCGAAGCCGTAGCCGGTGATCCCGAGCTCCGACATCGACTTGTTGTCGGTGCCGCCGCTCATCAGGTACGGCAGCACGGGTGCACCGGGGTCGTGCCGCTGCAGGGCGCGGGTCATGCTCCCGACCAGGTCGCTCTCGAACGGGAACTCGAGCCCGGGGTCGCGGTGCAGCACCTCGACCTCGATGTCCGGCCCGACGAGCTCCCGCACCCGGGCGAGCACCTCGTCCTCCATCCCCGCGAACGGCCGGAGGTCGACGAGGGCGCTCGCCGTGTCGGGGATGACGTTGTGCTTGTAGCCCGCCTCCAGCACCGTCGGGTTGCCGGTCACGCGCAGGGTGCCGAGGAGGAATCCGGCGGCCGTGCCGGTCGCGCGGACGACCGCGTCGGGGTCGGCGTCCTCGGGCAGGTCGAGGAGACGTCGGAGCTCGGCGACGAGCCGCGTCGTGGTGTCGGTGAGGTGCAGCGGCCACTCCTCCTCGCCGAGCGCCACCACCGCGCGGGCGAGCTTGGTGACCGCGTTGTCGAGGATCACCCGCGACCCGTGCGCCGCTGTCCCGCGGGCGGTCAGCTTCGCCCAGACGAGCGCCTTCTCCCCCGTCTGCAGCAGGTAGGCGCGGGTGCCCCCGACCTCCACCGAGTACCCGCCGACCTCGCTGATCGCCTCGGTCGCGCCCGCGAACCACTCGGGGTGCTGCCGCACGACCTCGTGCGCCCCGAAGACGCCGCCGTTCTCCTCGTCGCTGAAGAACGCGACGATCAGGTCGCGCGCCGGCTGCTCCCCCGCCGCGTGGAGGTCGCCGAGCGCGGTCAGGATCATGGCATCCATGTCCTTCATGTCGACGGCGCCGCGGCCCCACAGCAGACCGTCGCGGACCTCGCCGCCGAACGGGTCGACGCTCCAGTTGGCGGGGTCGGCCGGCACGACGTCGAGGTGACCGTGCACGACGAGCGCCGGCCGCGACGGATCGCGCCCGGGGACCCGCGCGACGACGTTCGTGCGGCGCTCGGCGGCATCCCACAGGGTCGGCTCGAGACCGATCCGCCGGAGCTCGGCGGCCACGTACTCGGCGGCCTCCGTCTCACCGCGCGCCGTGCCGCCGCCCCAGTTGGTGGTGTCGATGCGGATGAGGTCGCGGGCGATGCGGGCGGTGTCCTCGAGCTCCTCGACCATGGTCATCACGCTATCCGGCGGTCTGCTAATCTCGACACTCGGCCGTCCACAAGGCGGCCACTCGCGCGGGTGGCGGAAATGGCAGACGCGCTAGCTTGAGGTGCTAGTGCCCGTATAGGGCGTGGGGGTTCAAGTCCCCCCTCGCGCACGCGAGATCGACGGCCCCGGAGTCCTGTGCTCCGGGGCCGTCGTCGTGTCGGCGCGACTCCGCCTCGGCCGCCCCTTCCCGTTCGCGGTTGTGGCCGGAAACGCGCAGTCGCCGGTCGTGACGACGCCGCCTTTCCGGCCACAGATGCGACAAGCCGCGGGGGCTACGGCTTCGCGGGTTCGATCGCCGTGAGGCGCTCCGCGACGGTGTCGCCGAACTGCCGCACCCAACCGGCCGGGTCGGGGGTGACGGCGCGGAAGTGCACGTGCTCGATCCCGAGCGCGGCGAGCCTCTCGGCATCCCGCAGGAAGGCGTCGGGGTCGGCCACCGGATCGGTCGCACCGCCCTGGGTCGTCTTCTCGATCGCGTCGTAGTCGGTGCCGACGCGGTCGCAGTGCTCGCGCAGCACCTGCAGCTTGTGCTCGACCTCGTCGACCGCGGCGATGAGGTTGCAGCCCTGCGCGTACTGGGCGACCATCCGCAGGGTCTTCCGCTCCCCGGCTCCCCCGATCACGATCGGCGGGTGCGGGGTCTGGATCGGGGCCGGGCGGTTGATGGTCTCCGCGAGCCGGTAATGGGTGCCCTCGTACGGGCCGTCGTCGTCGCTCCACATCTGCAGGGCGATCCGGACGGCCTCCTCGAGCATCTCGAAACGCACCTTGAGCTCCGGGAACGGGACGCCGAGCGCGAGGTGCTCCCGCTCGTACCAGGCGGCGCCGATGCCGAGGAAGGCGCGCCCCTCGCTCAGCACGTCGAGCGTCGTGGCGATCTTGGCGAGGAGCCCGGGGTGGCGGTAGGTGACGCCGGTGACGACGGTGCCGAGCTTGATGCGGCTCGTGACGCCCGCGACGAACCCGAGGGTCGTGTAGCCCTCGAGCATCGGGTCGAGGGCGGTGCGGAACCGCTCCATCTGGAAGTAGTGGTCCATCACCGTGAACCAGGAGCCGCCGACCTCCTCCGCGGCGACGGCGGTGTCGCGGAGGACGGGGGCGATCGCCTGCGGCTCGCCGGGGATGTTGAAGTCCATGAAGTGGAATCCGAAGCGCATGGGATCACCGTACGCCTCTTCCGGAGGCAGCCTCCGTTCACATCGCACTCCGTTTCGCCGTTGTTCACACATCGGGAGGATCTCCCAGCTTCCGCGGCCGCGACGGATACGCTCCGGCCATGCCCGCCGGATGGAGCTCACGAGCCGCCGACTTCGTCGCCAGTACGACGGTCTGCCCCCGCTGCGACACCGCGCTCGGCCCGGGGCCGCTCTGCCCGCGGTGCGGCGCACGGCTCGACGGGCCGGAGGCGGTCGCGGTGCGCGAGGCGTCGATCCGCGCCGCGACCGCGCTGCGCGAGCGGCAGCGGCTCATCGACCTGCTGCCGACGGGGGCGCCGGTTCCGCGCGCGGCGTCGCCGAGCGGCACGCCCGTCGCCGCAGCCACGCCCGCGTCCGGAGCGACGGCGCCCGCGCGTCCGCGGTCGCAGGTGAGCGTCTCGTCGGTGCTCGCGGTCGTGGGTGCCGCGCTCGTCGCCATCGCGGCCATCGTCTTCACCTTCGTGAATCCCGATGTCGATCAGACCGCGCGGTCCGTCGTGATCGGCGTGCTGACCGTCGTGTTCCTCGGAGTCGCGTGGCTGCTGCAGCACCGCGGCCTGCGTCTCTCGGCGGAGGCGGTGGGCGCCCTCGGGATGGTGCTCGTCGTCCTCGACGTCTGGGCCGCGGTCCAGCGGACCCCGCTCGACCTGAGCGGCTGGGTGCCGGCAGCGGTGGGAACCCTGCTCGCCTCCGCCGTCATGCTCGCGGCGGCGGTGCGCGTCCGGCTCCGGGTCTGGCTCTGGAGCGGACTGGCGGGCGCGGTGGTCGTGCCCGCGATGTTCGGCTACGCGGTCGCGCCCGTCACGCCGTGGGCGTTTCATGCCGGGCACGTCGGCGTGGTCGTCGCGGCCTGGGGCGCGCACCTCCTGCTCCGGCGCCTCGAGGCGCGGTTCGCGTCGCCGCTCCGGGCCGATCACCTCACCGCAACCGTGCTCGCGCTCCTCGCCGCCGCTGAGACGACGGTCACGCTCCCGCTCATCCCCGCGCCGGATGCCTTCCTCATCCTGGCCGGCCGAACCGACGGGACCCTGGTCCGGCTCGCGCTGACCGGCGCCGCGCTGGTGGCGCTCGCGGCCGCCGCCGTCCTGCACGCGCGGGTGCGGTTCGCGACGCCGTGGAGCGTCCTGGCCGGGGTGTGGGCCGCACTCGCCGTGGCGCAGGTCGCCCTCGTGCCGCTCCCGGCGGGTGCGGATCCGACGGTTCGGCCGATCGCCTTCCTGGCCCTCGCCGGGGCCGTCGTCGTGCTCCTGCTCGTCGCGACGCCGACGCCGCGCGGCGTGAGCCGCCCGGTGCTCCTGATCGGCGGCCTGACGACGGCGGGTGTGCTCGTCATGCCGGCCGTCCTGACCGGCATCGCGCAGCTCGCGAGCACGGGTCTCGCGCTGCCGCCGGTGCCGGCGCTCGCCTCCGTCGGCGGACTGGTCGGTGCGGCGCTCGCCGCGGCCGGGGCGGGATCGATCGCCGGCCGTCGCGGCGGCGGCACGACGCCTCGCCGCGCGGGACGGGTGACCGGGCTGTGGCTCGCCGTGCTCGCCCTCGTCGGACTGGCCCTGTGGCCGGGATGGTCGCGCACGACCGTCGCGGTGGTCGCCGTGGTCGTGGCCGCCGCCCTCGGACTGGCGGTGCGGCTCCTGCCCGCCCTCCGGTCGGCCGCGGCCGCGATCCGGCTGCCGCTCGTCCTGGGCGGTCACCTGCTCGTCGTGCTGGCGGTCGCCGTGTCGTGGCAGCGCGATCCGTTCACCGTGCCGGTCGGTGCCGCGGCGGTGGCGGCGCTCGTCCCGCTGTCGCTCGTCGTGCCCGCGGCCGTCCGGCCGTTCTCGCTCGGGGCGGGCTACGGCTACGCGCTCATCGTGCTGGCGACGGGGCTCGCCCGGGCCGGTGTGGAGCCGATCCCGGTGATCGCCCTCACCGCCTCCGCCGCGGCGCTGGGCGGCATCGCGGCGACCCTCGTCACCCGGCTGCGGGCTCCCCTCTGGTACGCCGCGCTCGCCGTCACCGCCCTGCCGTTCCTGATCGGGGTCGCATCGGTGCTCGTCGAGCGCAGCGGTTGGACCGCGCTCTCGACGGGCCTGATCCTCCTGCTCGCTCTGACGCTGCTCGTCACCCGACGCGCCGGGCTCACGCTCGTCGTCCGCACGCTCGCCGCGGCTCTGCTCGTGCCAGCCCTCGCGGTCGTGGTCGTCTGCCTCGGCGCGCAGCTGCTCGTCACGAGCGGCGCGCCCGTCACGCTGCCGATCATCGCGGTGATCGTGGCGGGAGCGCTGAGCGCCGGCGGTGCCATCGGCACGGGACTCGTCCGGCGGGGGCTCCCCGACCGCGAGGCCACCGCGGCGCGGCTGGCGATCGAGGGATCGGCGCTCCTCACGGGCGCGATCGCCGTGCTGTTGGCGCTGGTCCGCGCCGCAGCCGGGCTTCCGACGACGCTCGTGGTGCTCCTCATCCTCGGCGCGGGCGCTGCGGCGGCGGCCGTGTTCGCCGGGCGACGCGCCGGGTGGTGGGTCGCCGGCGTCTGCTGGAGCGGCGCGCTCTGGTGCGCGTTGCGGCTCTCGGACGTGCAGGTGGTCGAGCCGTACGTCCTGCCGCCCGCCCTCGCGATCGCCGTCGTCGGCGTCGTGCTGTCGGCGCGCGGCGGTGCCGGGCTCCCCCTCGTGGTCACCGGACTCGTCGGCGCGGCGCTCCCCTCGCTCGTGCTGCTCGCCGTCACGGGGACCGGCGTCGCCGACCCCGCGACGGGCATCCCGTGGCGCACCGTCGGCCTCCTGCTCGGGGCGCTCGTGCTGCTCGCCCTGTCGTGGGCGGCCGCCGGACGCATCGATCGCGTCGGCGGCCTCGCCCGGCTGCACCGGCCGGTCCTGCTGGTCTCGATCGGCGCCGCCGCCGCGGGGCCGATCCAGGCGCTGCGCTGGGGGGCGGGCGCCGATCCCCTCGGCCTCGTCTCGAGCGCGCTCGTGCTGCCGTGCCTGGGCATCGCGCTCGTCGCGGCACTGATCGCCGCCGGAGCCGGGCGGCGACTCGTCGCGAGCGGTGGGGCGAGCTTCGCGCTCGGCGCTCCCCTGTCGCGCTGGGTGCTCGTGCCCGCGCTCGCCTTCCTCGCGATCGGCCCGGACGCGGCGATCCGGGATGCCTGGACGCCCATCTGGACCTTCGTCGGCCTCCTCGTCGTGCTGCTCGCCGGGGTGGTGCTCATCGCGGACCGCGCGCGCCGGGGGCCGACCCTCCTCCCGCCGGTCTGGGTCGCCTGGCTCGCCGCGTGGATCGTGGCCGTGGTCGGCTGGAGCGCGCGCGAGCTGCGCGTGGAGGTCTACGGGATTCCGCTCGGCGTCGCCCTGCTCGTCGCGGGCGTCATCGCCATGCGGTCGGTCGCCGCGGACGGACGCTCGGAGGCCCGCCCGGATGTCCGCCCCGGTCCGACGTCGTGGCCGATCGGCTTCACCGGTTCGTGGGCGCTTCTCGCTCCGGGAATCGTCGTCGTGCTGCTGCCCTCCGTGCTCTCGACCGGCACGGACCCGCAGACGTGGCGCGCGATCCTCGTCATCGCGCTCGCGCTCATCGCGATCCTCGTGGGCTCGTTGTTCAAGCTCGGCGCGCCCTTCGTGCTCGGCATCGCGGTGCTGCCGATCGAGAACGTCCTGGTCTTCGCCGTGCAGCTGGGCCGCGGCATCGCCGCGACGCCGTGGTGGATCACCCTCGCCAGCGCGGGCGCCGTGCTGCTCGTCATCGCGGTCACCTGGGAGCGGCGCACCGGCCGCGATCGCGGTGTCACGGCCCGGCTCCGCGACCTGCGCTGACGCCTACGCTGAGGCCATGACCGCGTCGTACGCGTTCGAGGCCGAGCTCTACCGCTGGGCATCACGCCGGGAGAAGTGGCTGTTCGTCTCCCTGCCGGAGGACGCCTCGCAGGAGATCGCCGAGCTGCCCGCTCCCCCGCGCGGCTTCGAGTCGCTCCGCGTCGACGTGACGCTCGGCGCGAGCACCTGGCAGACCTCGATCTTCCCCGGCGGCGACGGACGGTACACGATGCCGGTCAAGCGGCGCGTGTACGAGAAGGAGGGCGTCGACGAGGGCGACACGGTCAGCGTCTCCGTGCGCCTCCTCGACGTGGGATAGCGCGCCGAGGATCGAGGGGCGCTGTCGGTGCCTTTTGACACCATCGAACACATGTTCGAAGATGGTGCGATGACGGCGACAGCGGCGGCCGTCACCTTCGAGCTCCCGGAGGTGGGCGGCGACGGCGGAGGCCCCCCGGGGCCCCGCAGTCAGGAGGAGATCGTCCGTGAGCTGCAGGCGCGGATCCGGGGCATGCAGCGCAACCGGATCGACACCCGGGCGCTGCCCACGCATCCCGCGCTCGGCGACCTGCTGCCCGGCGGCGCGCTCAGCGCGGGCAGCGCGTACGCGGTCGCCGGCTCCACCACCCTCGCCCTCGCGCTGCTGCAGGGCCCGAGTGCGGCGGGTGCGTGGTGCGCGGTCGTCGGCATGCCCGACCTCGGCACCGAGGCGGCGGCGGGGCTCGGCGTCGATCTCGACCGGCTCGTGCTGGTGCCGCACCCCGGCGACCAGTGGCTCGCCGTCGTGGCGGCCCTGGTCGACGTCGTCTCGATCGTGCTCGTGAGGCCGCCCGCGCCCGCCGCGGGGGTCCCGCGGATCGGCGAGGCGGCGGCCGGCAAGCTCGCGTCGCGGCTGCGGCAGCGGGAGGCCGTGCTGGTGAGCCTCGGCGACTGGCCGCGGGCGGATGCGCGCCTCGCCGTCACGGAGTCCGCGTGGGCGGGCATCGGGGCCGGATTCGGACACCTCGTCGGCCGCCAGGCGACCGTCCGATCCACCGCAGCCGCGTGGTCCGGGCGGGAGAAGTCGCGGCGGCTGTGGCTGCCGGCCCCGGGCGGCACCGGCATCGAGCCCGTCGAGGCGCGCCCCGAGGGCGCCGCCGACCGCACCCTCCGCGCCGTCGGCTGACCGCCGGGCGTCTCGCGCGTTCACGGGAGATGGGGCAGGCGCGCGCCCTCAGCCGACGAAGGCAGCGGGCCGCTCGCACACACAGAACGGGTTGCCGTCGGGATCGCGCAGCACGACGTAGTCGGGGTCGTCGGGATAGCGCCAGTGCTCGTCGCGGGTCGCGCCCAGGGCCACCAGCCGGTCGACCTCGCTCCGCACGTCGTCGGCGTACAGGTCGACGTGGTGCCGGCGCGGTCGGTCGGAGGCGACGAGGTCGAGCGCGAACTGCGGACCCTCGCCCGACTCCGGCTCGAGCACGACCCAGGTCTCGTCGTGGTCCTCGTCGCGCGGGCGGTATCCGAGCGCGGGCTCCCAGAACGCGCGGGCGCGCTCCACGTCGGTGACGCCCCACACCACGGACGCGATCTTCAGCATGCCGTCACGCTAGAGGCGACCGCCGACGAGCGTCACTCCTCCCCGATGTCCTCGTTCCAGAGCTCGGGGTTGTTCTCGATGAAGTCGGTCATGATCCGGATGAGCTCGGGATCCTGGACGACGTCCACCGCGACGCCGTTCTCGCGCAGCCAGTCCTCCCCGCCGAAGAACGTCGTGTTCTCGCCGATGACGACCCGACCGATGTTGAACTGGCGCACGAGGCCTGAGCAATACCAGCACGGCGACAGGGTCGTGACCATCGTGGTGCGGCGGTACGAGCGCTGGCGTCCGGCGTTGAGGAAGGCCGAGGTCTCGCCGTGCAGCGCGGGGTTGCCGCCCTGCACGCGCTGATTGCGACCCGATCCGAGCAGCCGGTCCTCGTGGTCGAAGAGCGCGGCGCCGATCGGGATGCCGCCCTCCTCGAGCCCCGCCATCGCCTCGTGGCGCGCGACCTCGAGCTTCTCGGCGTCGGTCGCGTAGACCCGGCCGATCACCGGCAGCTCGCTCACGCGACGTCGTCCGCCGCGTCGACGCCGACCACGACGTCCGGCTCCTGGTCGACGGGGCCGCCGACCTTCGGCGTGAACACCCGGAAGAACACCAGGTACAGGAGCCCGGCGAGCACGAAGCCGACGAGCGGCGTGAGGTCGCCGATCGGGGCGGCCTTCGCGATGACGCCCGTGAACAGGGTCTGGTTCGAGAACAGGACGATGGAGACGACCGCCGCGATGACGAACGCGAGGATGCCGGCCGGGTTCCGGTACTTGGCCTTGTCAGGGATGAACTCGGCGATCGCGGTCCCGCGGCGCAGCAGCCGGTCGACGAGCACGACGCCGAGCCACGGGGCGATCCAGTACGCGATGACGAGGAGGAAGTTCTCGTAGTTCTCGGTCACGTTCGTGAGGATCGAGATCAGCGCGATCACGAATCCGAGGATGCCGAAGCCGATCGCGATGATCGCCCGGCGGAGCGCGAACGGGATCCGGATCCCGGCCGCGAGGAACGACATCGACCCGGAGTAGATGTTGAGGGCGTTCGCCGCGATCGCGCCCACGGCGATCGCCACGAGGGTCAGCGCCGAGACCCAGCCCGGCATCCCGTGCACGAAGGCGTCGGTCGGGCTCGCGTTCTTCGGCGCGACGATGAGCGCCGAGGCCGCGCCGGCCGCCATGAGGACGGTGCAGGACACGAAGTTGCCGAGGCCCGCCGCCCACCCGGTCTTCGCGCGGCTGACGTCCTTCGGGAGGTAGCGCGTGTAGTCGGAGGCGTAAGGATTCCAGCCGGCGGCGTAGCCGAACGCGGCGGCGGCGGTGAGCGTGAACCCGCTGAACGTGAAGGCCGCGTGGCCGATGCCGCTGCCGACCTGCGGGTTCGCGAAGATCGCGACGGTGGCGATGATGAAGATGATGCCGAGGGCGATGCTCGCGTAGCGCTCGAAGACCTGCACGAGGTCGTGGCCGACGAAGGCCAGCAGCACCTCGAGGATGACGATGATGACGAGCGCGATCCAGACCGGCATGCCGGTCAGCGTCGCGAGGGCGAACGCGCCGGAGACCGAGTTCACGGCGAACCAGCCGAGCCCCGCCATGATGGTGTTGATCGCCGCGGGGAGGATGTTGCCGCGCAGGCCGAAGGCCGTGCGGCTCAGGACGAGCTGGGCGAGGCCCTCCCTCGGGCCCCAGGTGGAGAGGATCCCCTGCGTCGCCGCGCCGAGCGCGTTGCCGAGGACGATCGCCGCGATCGCCTGCCAGAAGCCGAGGCCGAAGAAGGCGACGCCGATGAAGCCGACGAAGACCGTCGCGAACTCGAGGTTCGGGGCGGACCAGGTGGCGAGCAGCTGCCACGGCGAGCCGTGGCGCCGGTCGACGGGGATCGATTCGATCCCGCCGGCCTCGATCGAGGTGGGGCGGGCCGCGGCGGGGCGGCTGGGGGCGGGCGCGCTCATGGCGTCACCGTAGCGTCGCGGGACGTTTCACCGTTGTTTCGGCGCGACGGGCGCGGCGTGTCAGCCCGCTCGGCGGATCCCGCGCGCGGACGCGACGATGACGATCGCGGCGACGACGGTCATGACGACGCCGAATCCGACCTTGACGCCGTCGGGGGCGACACCCTGGATGAACTGGGCTCCGATGTAGCCGAGCCCGCAGATCGCGAGGACGATCCCGAGGACGAGGGTCAGCGTACGGGCGGTGCGGCGTCTCATCCCCAGCCATGCTAGTTCGGGATCCCTCCCCCGACGCGCCGCTCCGGGTTGACGCATTCGAACATACGTTCGAACATGGGAGCATGCGATCGCTTCCCCGGCTCCTCGTGCTCTGGGTCCCCGACTGGCCGGTCCTCGCGCACGCGCGGGCGGAGCGGATCCCGTCGGCCGCCGCGATCGCGCTGGTCGAGAAGAACGAGGTGGTCGCCTGCTCGGCCCGCGCGCGCGAGGAGGGCGTGCGGCGCGGCATGCGGGTGCGCGAGGCCCAGGCGCGCTCGCCGCAGCTGCACGTCCTCCGCTACGACGCGGCGCTCGACGCCCGTGCGTTCGAGCCGCTGCTCGCGGCCCTCGAGCAGTCGCTGCCCGGACTGCATCCGCTGCGGCCCGGCACCGTCGCGGTGCGTGCGCGCGGTCCGGCGCGCTACTACGGCGGAGAGCGGGCGGCCGGGATGCACGTGCTCGGCATCGCGCGCGACCTCGGCGCGGGCGGGGCGCGGGTCGGCGTCGCCGACGGGCTGTTCGCCGCCGAGCGGGCCGCGAAGGACGGCGACAACCTGTCGGTGCTGCTCGTGGAGCCGGGGTCGTCGCCGCGGTACCTCGCGCCGCTGCCGGTGACGCTGCTCGACGACCCCGAGCTGGTGTCGTTGCTGCCCCGGCTCGGCATCCGCACCCTCGGAGCCTTCGCCGCCCTCGGCGCGGACGACGTCCTCGCGCGTTTCGGTCCGGCGGGCGCGCGACTGCACGCGCTCGCCGGCGGGCGGGATGCGCGCCCGGCCACGCCGCGGATCCCTCCGAAGGACGTCGACGCGATCGTCGACTTCGAGCCCCCGCTCGACCGGGTCGACCAGATCGCGTTCGGGGTACGACAGCCGGCCGACGAGTTCGTGGCGGCGCTGCTCGCGCAGAAGCTCGTGTGCACGGCGCTGCGGGTCGAGGTGCTGGGCGACCGGGGCGAGGCGAGCGAGCGCGTGTGGCTGCATCCGCGATCGTTCTCGCCGGCGGAGATCGTCGATCGGGTGCGCTGGCAGGTCGCCGGGGCTCTCGATCCGCGGCGCTCGGCGCGGCCGACGGAGGGCGAGCTGCGCTCGCCGGTCACCCGGGTCCGTCTCACGCCCGACGCCGTCGACCCGGCCGGGGCGCACGAGCGCGGGCTCTGGGGCACCGGGCCGGACGAGGGCGTGCACTCGGCGCTCTCCCGGGTGCAGGGCATGGTCGGGCACGAGGGCGTGCTCACCGCGGCGCCGTCCGGCGGGCGGAGCCCGGCGGAACGCCAGACGCTCGTGCCGTGGGGCGACCGGCCGCTGGTCGCTCGCGACCCGGCGAAGCCGTGGCCCGGGGCGCTCCCGGCGCCGGCCCCGGCGACCGTGTACGAGCTCCCCCGCGGCATCGTCGTCGAGGATCCGCGGGGCGCTCCCGTGACCGTCGACGCGCGCGGGCGGCTCAGCGGGCCGCCCGCCGTCATGGTCTCGCCCACCGGCGCGCGCCGCGACCTCACCGCCTGGGCCGGGCCGTGGCCGCTCGACGAGCGCTGGTGGGATCTGGAGACGGCGCGACGGGTCGACCGGTTCCAGGCCGTCGACACCGAGGGCGTCGCGTGGCTGCTCGTTCTCGACGAGGGCGGTTGGTGGGCCGAGGGGCGCTATGACTGAGCGGGGTGCGTGAGATGGAGCGCACGCGGGGGTTCGGCAATCCGCCGATCCCGTGGTCGGAGCTCGAACGCAAGCTGAGCGACCGGCGTCGACCGCGGGAGATGCCGGTGGCGGTCGACGGCGGCGACAGTCCGGCCTGGTCGCTGCGGCGGGGTCCGTACCAGCGGCCCGACGACGTCGTGCGCGACGCGGCGGCGTTGCCCTACGCCGAGCTGCACGCGCACTCGCACTACAGCTTCCTCGACGGTGCGTCCGCGCCCGAGGAGCTGCTGGAGGAGGCGGAGCGGCTCGGGCTGCACGCGCTCGCCCTCACCGATCACGACGGCTTCTACGGGCTCTCCCGGTTCGCCGAGGCCGCCGAGCAGGCCGAGGTGAAGACCGTGTTCGGGGCGGAGCTCTCGCTGGGCCTGACCCGCCCGCAGAACGGCGAGGCGGATCCGGAGGGCGAGCATCTGCTCGTGCTCGCCCGGCAGGAGGAGGGCTACCACCGGCTCTCGGGCGCGATCACGGCGGCGCAGCTAAGCGGCGACGAGAAGGGGCGCCCGGAGTACCGGCTACCCGAGCTCGCCGACCGTGCGGGCGGACACTGGCTGATCCTGACCGGGTGCCGCAAGGGCGCCGTCCGCCGGGCGCTGGAGGACGGTCGCGACGCGGGCGCGGAGCTCGATCGGCTGGTCGAGCTGTTCGGCCGCGACAACGTCGTCGTCGAGCTGTTCGACCACGGCGAGCCGCTCGACTCCGACCGCAACGACGCGCTCGCGGCCCTCGCCGCCGAGCGCGGCCTGCCGATCGTGGCGACCGGCAACGTGCACTACGCATCCCCCGACCGGCGCCGGCTCGCCACCGCGATGGCGGCGGTGCGCGCCCGTCGCAGCCTCGACGAGCTCGACGGCTGGCTGCCGGGCGCCGGGGCCGCGCACCTCCGCAGCGGACGGGAGATGCGCGAGCGGTTCGCCCGCTATCCCGGCGCGGTGGAGCGGTCGGTCGAGCTCGCCGACCAGCTCGCCTTCCCCCTCAAGCTGGCGAAGCCCGCCCTCCCGAAGCAGGAGGTGCCGGAGGGACACACCCCGATGTCCTACCTGCGCGAGCTCGTCTGGGCGGCCGTGCCCGTGAAGTACCCCGATCTCGACGAGAAGGACCGGGCGCGGATCGAGAACGAGCTCGCAGTCATCGATCAGAAGGACTTCGCGGGCTACTTCCTCATCGTCCACGACATCGTGACGGAGGCGCGGCGGCTCGGCATCCTCTGCCAGGGGCGCGGATCGGCGGCGAACTCCGCCGTCTGCTACCTGCTGAACATCACCGCGGTCGACTCGATCTACTACCAGCTGCCCTTCGAGCGGTTCATCTCCTCGATGCGCGAGGAGGAGCCCGACATCGACGTCGACTTCGACTCCGACCGGCGCGAGGAGATCATCCAGTGGACCTTCCACCGCTACGGGCGGGAGCGGGCCGCCCAGGTGGCGAACGTCATCCAGTACCGGCCGAAGAACGCGGTGCGCGACATGGCGAAGGCGCTCGGGCACAGCCCCGGCCAGCAGGACGCCTGGTCGAAGCAGGTGGAGCGCTGGGGCGCGGAGCTGTCGTCGATCGAGAACGACATCCCGCCGGCCGTCACCGCGCTGGCGGCCGAGCTGCTCGGCGCCCCGCGGCACCTCGGCATCCACTCCGGCGGAATGGTGCTCACCGAGCGCCCGGTCGGCGAGGTCGTGCCGATCGAGCGCGCGCGCATGGACGACCGCACGGTCATCCAGTGGGACAAGGACGACGCCGCCTACATGGGCCTCGTCAAGTTCGACCTGCTCGGCCTCGGCATGCTCGCCGCGCTGCAGTACTGCTTCGACCTCATCCGCGAGGCGACCGGCGAGCGGTGGGAGCTGTCCACCCTCCCCAAGGAGGAGGCGGCGGTCTACGACATGCTGTGCCGCGCCGACTCCATCGGCGTCTTCCAGGTGGAGTCGCGGGCCCAGATGGGCCTGCTCCCCCGCCTCCAGCCGCGCCGGTTCTACGACCTCGTCGTGCAGATCGCACTCGTGCGCCCCGGCCCCATCCAGGGCGGCGCCGTGCACCCGTTCGTCCGCCGCAAGCTCGGGCAGGAGGACGTGACCTACGCGCACCCGAAGCTCATCCCGGTGCTCGAGCGCACGCTCGGGGTGCCGGTGTTCCAGGAGCAGCTCATGCAGATGGCGATGGCCGTCGGCGAGTGCACGGGCGAGGACGCCGACGTGCTGCGACGTGCCATGGGATCCAAGCGCGGGCTCGAGAAGATCGGCCGGATCAAGGAGAAGCTCTACGCCGGCATGGCGGAGAACGGCCTGGTCGGCGACGCGGCCGACGCGATCTACGAGAAGATCCAGGCCTTCGCCAACTTCGGCTTCGCCGAGAGCCACGCGCTGAGCTTCGGGCTCCTCGTCTACGCGAGCTCGTGGATCAAGCTGCACTACCCGGCCGTGTTCCTCGCGGGGCTGCTGCGGGCGCAGCCGATGGGGTTCTACTCCCCCGCCACCCTGACCGCCGACGCGCGACGGCACGGGGTCGAGGTGCGCCGCCCGGACATCCAGTGCTCGGGGGTGCATGCGGGCGTCGAATCGCTGGATGCGGCGGCGGGTCGAGGAGCCGGCGGAGCCGGCGTCTCGAGATCACCCACGGGAATGGACTCCTGCCGCACCCTCCACCAGCCCCCGGTCCCCGAGTACGACCCCCGCGCCCCGATCGAGGACGCCGCCCACCGCCGCGACGGCGACGTCGCCGTGCGACTCGGGCTCGCCGACGTCACCCGGATCGGCGAGAAGGTCGCGACCCGGATCGTCGCCGAGCGCGACGAGCACGGCCCCTTCCGCTCGATGGAGGACCTCGTCCGGCGCACCGGCCTCGTCACCGCCCAGCTCGAGGCCCTCGCCACCGCCGGCGCGTTCGACGACCTCGGCCTCACCCGGCGCGAGGCGCTCTGGCGGGCGGGTGCGGCCGCGCAGGACCGCGAGGAGTTCCTCGCCGACTCGGTCGTCGCCGTCCAGCCGCCGCTGTTCGAGGACCAGACGGCGTTCGAGACGATGGCCGCCGACCTCTGGGCGACCGGGATCTCCCCCGACGACCACCCGCTCGCGCACTTCCGTTCGGCTCTCGACGAGCGCGGAGCCCTCTCGAGCCTCGCCATCCGCACCGCGGAGCCGGGGCGTCGCATCGAGGTCGCGGGGCTCGTGACGCACCGGCAGCGACCGGCGACCGCCTCCGGCATCACCTTCCTCAACCTCGAGGACGAGCACGGCCTGATGAACATCATCTGCTCGCAGGGGGTGTGGGGCCGCTACCGCCGCACCGTGCGCGACTCCCCCGCGCTCGTCGTGCGCGGTGTCCTCGAGCGCAGCAGCGAGGGGGTCACCAATCTGCTCGCCGACCGGTTCGAGCCGCTGAGGGTGAACGTGCAGCACCGATCGCGGGACTTCCAGTAGGTGCGCGATGGCGGTGAACGGCGACCCCCAGGACGGTCTCGACGCCGCCGATCGGGCGCGATCGGGGTACAACCGCGACTGGCATCCGATCCTCGCGCTCGACGAGCAGCGCCCGGGCGAATGGTGGCTCACGACGCAGTACGGGCGGCCCTATGCGATCGTCCGCCTGCTCCGCGTGGGCGGCGAGCAGGGATACCGCTCGGTGACCTGGGCGGAGAGGAGTGAGGATCGGCAGCTGATCGGGTATTTCCGTACCTTGAAGGCGGCGGCGTACTGGGCGCATCGGCACTGGCTCCGCACCCTGGCGCGCCCCGGCGGGGTCAACGGGACGTGACCGGAGGCGGCACCGAGGGACCGACGAACCTGAGCCGCGCTCGGGGGGTAGAGAGTGGCCCCGGCCGCCCCGTACTCTGAGGTCACGCTGGTCCTCCCTTCGGGGGACAACCGGTGGAGTCACCGCCCACCCCGACGACACGGATCAGGACGACCTGAGGACTCCGCCGTGCCCCTGACCGAATCGCGCCCCGTGCGATTCGTGCTGCGCGCCTGGTACGCCTTCCGCCTGCTGCGACTCCGCACGCGTCCGCAGCCCGTCGACGTGCCGGCGATCCGCTCCGGCGACCCGCGCGCCGACCGCGTTCTCGTCGTCGGCAACGGTCCGAGCCACGGCTGGGGCGTCCTGAGCCACCAGCTCGGGCTCGTCGGCCGCCTCGCCGACGCCGTGGCCGGGCAGACCGGCCGACCCTGCGACATCGACCTCATCGGCGCCGAGGCCATGAACGTCCGCTCGGCGATGGCGTGGATCGGGGACCGCGACCTCGGCGAGGAGGAGGCGGTCGTCCTCGTCGTCGGGGTCAACGACGCCCTCCGGCTCACCCCGGTCGCCGTCTGGCGGCGCGAGCTCTCCGATCTGCTCGACGGCGTCGCCGCGCGCATGCGCCCCGAGGCGGCCCTGGCGATCGCCGGGATCCCGCCGCTCTCGTCCTTCAGCGCCTACGGATCGTTCAGCGCGCACGTGAGCGAGAGCCACCGCGCTCGGCTCAACACCGCGACCCGGCAGATCGCCGCACGTCGTCACATCCGGTACATCGACCTCCCCGCCTCGGACGACCGTACGACCATGCGCTCCCCGGAGACGGTCTATCGCGACTTCGCCGAGCGGATCGCCGACCGGATCGCCCCGCTCCTCCTCGAGGCGCGCCCGAAGGCCCGGCCCCGACCCGCTCGGGCTCCGCGCGTTCCGGACTGGTCCGGCACCCCGGCGATCGTCGCCGCCGCGCGGGACGGCGGCGAACCGGAGCTGCGCCGCCTCACCGAGCACGCCCAGCGGCAATTCGGCGTCGAGCTCGCGGTGGTGTCGCTGGTCGACGGCGACCGGCTGTACCACGGCACCAATACGGACGTCCTGCCCGCGTCCGTGCCGCTCGACCTGTCGTTCTGCCGGTACACCGTCGAGAGCGGCGAGGTCACCGTCATCCCGGACACCGGGAAGGATCCGCGCTTCGCGGACAACCCGCTCACCGACGTCTCGTTCATCAACTTCTACGCCGGCTACCCGCTCCGCGCGAGCGACGGCCGCGTGATCGGGTCGTTCTGCCTGCAGGGCTCCCGGCCGCGCACCCCGTCGGAGGCGTCGCTCGAACGACTCCGCGACCTCGCGCTGGAGGCGCAAGGCGTTCTGCGCCGGTACGAGATCGTGGATGCCGCCCCGGCTCACGACGGCCCCGCGCTCCCCGGAGCGATGGCCGCGCCCACCGGGGAGCGTGTCCTGCTCGATCGGGACTAGCTCGATCGGGACCGGCTTCGATCAGGACGGGGACGACGCGGAGACCGCCGCCCGCTCCTCGGTCGCGAACAGCAGGCAGGTGCAGAGTCCGTCGACCGCCGCCTCCACGTCGTCGAGCGACGGGAAGGTCGGCGCGATGCGGATGACCGCGTCGTCCGGATCCTCGCCGTACGGGAAGGCGGCGCCGGCGGGCGTCACCGCGATGCCGGCAGCCTTCGCGAGCTCGACGGCACGGGTCGCGGTGCCCGCCGGACCGGTGAGGGCGATGAAGTATCCGCCCGCGGGAGTCGTCCAGTGGGCCACCGGTTCGGCGCCGCTCGGGCGCAGCCGCTCCGCCAGGATCCGTTCGGTCGCTGCGAACTTCGGCGCGATGAGCGCGCGGTGGCGCTGCATCAGCGCGCGCACGCCGTCGGCGTCGCCGAAGTGCCGCACGTGCCGCAGCTGGTTGACCTTGTCGGGGCCGATCGTCTGCACCGAGGTGTGCTTCCGGAACCAGGTCACGTTCGCCGGCGACGAGCCGAAGAACGCGACCCCGCCGCCGGCGAGAGTCATCTTCGACGTCGACGCGAACACGAACACGCGGTCCGGGTTGCCGGCCTCGGCCGCGAGCCCCAGGACGTCGATGACCGGCGGGAACTCGTCGGTGAGGACGTGCACCGCGTACGCGTTGTCCCAGAACAGCCGGAAGTCGTCGGCGGCCGCGGGCAGCGAGACGAGCGCCCGCACGGTCTCCTCGTCGTAGACCTCGCCGCCCGGATTCGCGAACATCGGGACGCACCACATGCCCTTGACGGCTGGGTCCTTGAGGTGCTCGGCGATGAGATCGAGGGGCAGTCGGCCGTCGGCGTCGAACGGCACCGGGATCATCCGGATGCCGAACGACTCCGTAACCGCGAAGTGTCGGTCGTAGCCGGGCGACGGGCAGAGGAAGGCGACCTCCTGGCCGTGCCAGGGGGCCAGCACGCCGGGCAGGCCGTGCAGCAGCGCGTGGACGATCGTGTCGTGCATGACCTGCAGGCTCGCGTTGCCGAGGGCGAGCAGCTGCTCCACCGGGATGTGCAGCAGCTCGCCGAAGATGGCGCGCAGCTCCGGAAGCCCCGCCCCGTTGTCGCCGCCGTAGTTGCGGGTGTCGGTGCCGTCGGCCGCGCGGTAGTCGTGCGACATGTCGCGCGCGAGGAGCGGCGCGGCGAGGTCGAGCTGGTCGGGCGCGGGCTTGCCGCGGGTGAGGTCGAGCTTCAGGCCGCGGGCGACGAGCTCGTCGTACGCCGCGCGAACCGGGGTGGAGGGCATGGTTCCAGGCTACCGGCGCGCACTCGGCCGCGGCCGCGCTCAGACCCGCGCCTTCAGCCAGTCGATGCGCTTCTGCAGCTGCGCGACCGACGCGCGCGCGACCTCCGGCCCGCCGTTCACCCGCCGCACCTCCGCGTGCACGAACGCGTGGGTCTGCCCCGTGTTGCGCGCCCGGATGGAGACGAGGCGGTTCAGCAGCTGGCGCTGCTCCGAGAGGGTGCGGTGCAGCGGCGGCGGGGCCTCCTCCGCGATGGGCCTCCCGGCGGTCCGGCGCGCCTGCCGGACCTGCCGGGCCTTGAGCAGCTCGCTGACCTGCTCCGGCTCGAGGATGCCGGGGAGGCCGATGAAGTCCCACTCCTCGTCGCTGCCGGGCTCGGCGAGCTGCCCGAACTCGACGCCGTCGTAGAGCACCTTCTCGAACGTCGCGATCGAGCCGAGCGCCGTCCAGGTGCCCTCCTCGAGCAGATCGGCGCTGGCCGACTCCCCCTGCTCGGCGGCCTCCATCAGCTCGTCGTCGAGCAGCTCGTCGCCGTCGCGTTCGCGGTCGAGGGCGTGATCGCGCTCCAGCTCGAGCGCGGAGGCGAGCGCGAGCAGGATCGGCACGCTCGGCAGGAAGATCGACGCGAGCTCGCCGCGGCGCCGCGCCCGCACGAATCGGCCGATCGCCTGGGCGAAGTAGAGCGGGGTGGCGGCACTCGTGGCGTAGACGCCGACCGCGAGCCGCGGCACGTCGACCCCCTCCGACACCATCCGCACCGCGACCATCCAGCGCGCGTCGCTCGCAGCGAACTCCGCGATCCGTTCGCTCGACGCCTTCTCGTCGCTCAGCACGACGGTCGGCGCGGCCCCGGTGAGCTCGGTGAGGATCGCGGCGTAGGCGCGCGCGGTTGTCTGATCGGTCGCGATCACCAGGCCGCCGGCGTCGGGGACGGCCTGCCGCACCTCGCTGAGCCGCCGGTCGGCCGCCGCGAGCACCGCGGGGATCCAGTCCCCCGACGGGTCGAGGGCGGCCCGCCAGGCCTGCGCGGTCACGTCCTTGGTGTCGCCCTGCCCGAGCGCCGCCGACATCTCCTCGCCCTGGCGCGTGCGCCAGCGCATCGATCCGGCGTAGCTGAGGAAGATCACCGGGCGGACCACGCCGTCCTTCAGCGCGTGCCCGTAGCCGTAGGCGTAGTCGGTCTGCGAGACGCGCACCCCGCGCTCGTCGCGCAGGTACCGCACGAACGGGATCGGCGCGGTGTCGCTGCGGAAGGGCGTCCCGGTGAGCGACAGCCGCCGCGTCGCGGGGTCGAACGCCTCGCGGATCGCGTCGCCCCAGCTCAGCGCGTCGCCCCCGTGGTGCACCTCGTCGAGGATCACGAGGGTGCGCCGCCAGCCGGTCAGCTCCCGGTGCACCGAGGCCTTCACGGCGACCTGCGCGTAGGTCACGACGACCCCGTGGTAGTGCCGGGCCTCGCGCACGTGCCGGTTGCTGAACTTCGGGTCGAGCCGGATGCCGGCCCGGTGGGCCGCCTCCGCCCACTGGATCTTGAGGTGCTCGGTCGGCGCGACGACGGTGATGCGGTCGACGACGCGCCGCTGCAGGAGCTCGCTCGCGATCCGGAGTGCGAAGGTGGTCTTGCCGGCGCCGGGGGTCGCCGAGACCAGGAAGTCCTTGCGGTCGGCCGCGAGATAGCGGTCGAGGGCCTCCTGCTGCCAGGCGCGGAGGGCGCCGGCCGTGCCACGCGCGGCGCGCTCCGGGAAGGCCGGCGAGAGGTGCTCAGCCGCCGCGGTCGCGCGGAAGGCAGGAGCGTCAGTCATCGCGTGTTCGAGGGTAGGCGATCCCGCCGACCTCGGTGGTCGAGCAGGTGCCTCAGTCGTCGCCGTCCGCGCCGATGCGGCGCGCCGGCGCCCGTCCGAGGAGCGCGGCCGGCCCGATCGCGCCCGCCCCGAACCGCGACGCCACCGCGTCCACCGTCGTCTCCGCCTCGCGCCAGGCCGCGTCGTCATCCCACAGCGCGAGCGCGGCGACCGCGCCGGTCAGCTGCTCGCCGCGCACCCCGAGGAGCCGCACCGGCCGCCCGTTCTCGGAGGCGGCGTCGTACAGGGCGCGCGCCTCCTCGTAGAGCCGGCGCCCGAGGTCCGTCGGCTCCGCGAGCGTGCGCGAGCGGGAGACGGTCGTGAAGTCGGAGAAGCGCAGCTTGAGCGCGACCGTGCGCGCCTGCACGCCCGCGCGGCGGAGGCGCGCACCGACGGCGTCGGAGAGCCGCAGCAGCTCGCGGTGGATCTCGGTCCGATCCGTCAGGTCGTGCTCGAAGGTGAGCTCGTGACCGATGCTCTTCTCGACCCGGTGGTCCTCCACGGACCGCGGGTCGCGCCCCCAGGCGAGGTCCTGCAGCCGCGCCGCATTGGTCGGCCCGACCGCCCGCGCGAGCGCGTCGAGCGGTACCGCGGCCACCTCCCCGACCGTGCGGAGCCCCAGCCGCTCGAGCTGCTCCGCCGACTTCGGACCCACGCCCCACAGTGCCGACACCGGGAGCGGATGCAGCGTCTCGATCGTCCTGTCGCGCGGCACCACGAGCAGCCCGTTCGGCTTGGCGAGCCCCGACGACAGCTTGGCGACGTACTTGGTCGCCGCCGCCCCGACCGACGCCCGCAGCCCGGTCTCCTCGAAGATCCGGGCGCGGATGCGCGTGCCGATCTCCCACGGGGTGCCGTACAGCCGCAGCGCCCCGGCGACGTCGAGGAACGCCTCGTCGATCGAGAGCGGCTCGACCCGGGGCGTGAACTCCCCGAGCAACCGCATCACGATCCGGGAGTACCGGGAGTAGTCGTCGAAGTGCGGCTCGAGGATCACCGCCTGCGGGCACCGCTGCAGCGCGAGCGCCATCGACATGGCCGAGTTGACCCCGTACTTCCGCGCCTCGTAGGTGGCCGCGGTGACCACCGAGCGCCGGCTGGCGTGCCCGACGATGACCGGGCGGCCGACGAGATCCGGCCGCTGGAGCAGCTCCACGGAGGCGTAGAAGGCGTCCATGTCGACGTGCAGGATCGTGGCGGTCAGGTCGTCGACCGGCTCGGCCGACACCTGCCTCCCGCGCCCGTCCTGCTTGCTCACTCCCCCATGGTCGCAGGCGCCTCCGACCTATGCTCGAAGCCGTGACGGCAGCTCACCCGTGGACCCGGTACGTCGCGATCGGCGACTCCTTCACCGAGGGCATCGGCGATCCCGAGCCGGCGGTTCCGGGCGGCTCGCGGGGCTGGGCGGACCGCGTCGCGGAGGTGCTCGCCGAGACGGCGGAGGGCGGCCCGCAGGGCTTCGCCTACGCCAACCTCGCGATCCGCGGCCGGCTGCTCGACCAGATCCTCGCGGAGCAGGTGGATGCGGCTCTCGAGCTGAAGCCCGACCTGATCACCATCTCCGCCGGCGGCAACGACGTCATCCGTCCCGGCAGCGACCCGGACGCGATCACGCGGCGGTACGAGGCGGGTCTTCGGCGGCTCGTCTCTGACGGGGCGACCGTCGTCGTGTTCACCGGCCCGGATCCCGGTCGCACCGCCGTGCTCGGACTCGTGCGCGGCAAGGCGGCGATCTACAACGAGAACGTGCGCGCGCTCGCGAGCCGCTACGGCGCGCGCGTCGCCGACCTCTGGAAGTTGTCCGAGCTCCGCGATCCCCGCATGTGGGCGCCGGACCGGCTGCACTTCTCCCCGGTCGGCCACCACACCATCGCCCGCATGGTCCTCGACACCCTCGAGGTGCCCAACTCGCTCGAGCCCTTCAAGCCCGAGCCGCTGCCGGCGGTCACCTGGCGACGGGCGTCGCGCGAGAACATCGACTGGGCCCGGGAGTACTTCGTCCCCTGGATCGGTCGCCGGCTGACCGGTCGCTCGTCGGGTGACGGCGTCCAGCCGAAGCGTCCGGGGCTCGGCTCCGTCCGCTGACCGCCCCGCCGACGCGCTCGGGGGTCAGACGCCGCCGAACACGACCTGCGGATGCCCGAGCCGCCATCCCCAGCCCGGGTCGTCGATCCGGCGCGACAGCTCGAGCGGGGTGCTGAGCGTGGTGCCGCCGATCGTGAACGACACGGTGCCGACGGTCGCCCCGCGTGCTGCCGTCGCGACCGGCCGCGCCGTCACCTGCGGTGCGACCGATGTCGCCCCCCACACGACCGTCGCCACCTTCTTCGCGGCGACGAGCTTCGCGGTGTCGCCCCACGCCGTCGCGTAGCTGCCGAACGCCTGGCCCTTCTCGGCGAGGGTCACGGGGTGGAACCCGGCCAGCACGGTGCCGATGAGGGTGCGGATGTCGGCGTCGATCGTGGCGTGGTCCCGTCCCCCGAGCACGACGCCCACGATCGTGACCGTGGTGCCGCCGACGCGGTGGTCGCTCGAGAACAGGAGGTTGGCCCCCCAGCCGTCGAGGGTTCCCGTCTTGATCCCGTCGACGCCGTCCTTGCCGAGGAGGTTGTTGGTGTTCGCGAATCCGCCCACGTTCGGCGCATCGCCGGTCGTGCTCGCGACGATCGGCGCGATGACCGGGTTCTGCAGTGCGAGCTCGCCGAGCTTCACGAGGTCGGAGGCGGTGCCGACGTTCCGTGGGTCGATGCCGGTCGGCTCGACCACGTGGATCCCGGTGAGGCCGTTCTTGGCCAGCCACGCCGTCGCGGCGGCGGCGAACGCGTCGGTGGATCCGAACGCCCAGTTCGCGAGGCTGCCCGCGTAGTTGTTCGCCGACTTGATGAGCGCGAGCTTCAGCAGGTCGAGCTCGCTGAACGTGTAGCCCGCCCGCACCGTCACCACGTCGCCGTTGAGGGCGAGGTAGTGGCTGTAGAGCGCGACGTCGGCGGCGGTCATGGTGATGCCCGGCCCCGCCTCCCCCGCCTTCAGCGGCTTGGCGCCGAGCACGACGAGCGCGGTGACGACCTTGCTGATGCTCGCCATCGGAACGGCATCGGTCCGGCCCGATGCCGCCGTCGCCGCGGGGAAGCCGACGGCTCCGACCGCGCTCGCCCCGTAGCCCGGCCAGGTGACCGCCGGTGCCGCGGTGGCGGGGATCGCGGGTGCGGCGACGGATGCCGCGACGCTCTTCACGGGCGCCAGCAGGGTCAGGGCGCCGTAGAGTCCGGCGACGACGACCACGAGGATCACGAGGAGCGCCGTGACGCGGCGGCGGCGGTAGGTCGCGGGCGTCGGCACCCCGAGAGGCTAACGGGTCGGGCCGGCGGAGACGCTGCGCACCCCGCCGGGCGACCTCAGGGCCGTGTCGCCCAGATCGCGATCCCGGTGGCCGAGGCGACGTTGAGCGAGTCGACTCCGCCGCTCATCGGGATCATCACGACGTCGTCCGCCGCCGCCATCGTGCTCGGCAGCAACCCCTCGCCCTCGGTGCCGAACACCAGCGCGAGGCGCTCCGGCGCGCTCGCCGCGTAGGCGTCGAGCGGGATCGCGTCGTCGCGGAGCCCGAAGGCGGCGACGCGGAAGCCGAGCGAGCGCACCAGATCGAGGCCCGATCCCTCCCAGTCCTCGATCCGCGTCCACGGCACCTGGAACACCGTGCCCATCGACACCCGCACGCTGCGGCGGTAGAGCGGATCGGCGCAGCGCGGCGTGACGAGCACCGCGTCGACGCCGAGCGCCGCGCCGTTGCGGAAGATCGCTCCCACGTTGGTGTGGTCGACGATGTCCTCGAGCACGACGATCCGCCGGGCGCCCTGGAGGAGCGACGCGACGGACGGCAGCTCGGGCCGGTGCATCGACGCGAGGGCGCCGCGGTGCATCACGAAGCCGGTGATCGACTCGAGCACGTCCGACTCCCCCACGTAGACCGGGATGTCGGAGTCCGCGAGCAGCGCACCCACCTCGTCGACCCACTTCGGCAGCACGAGGGCGGAGCGCGGCCGGTGACCGGCGCGGAGGGCGCGCTCGATGACCTTCACCGACTCCGCGAGGTAGAGGCCGCCCTCGGGCTCCGCGAGCCGGCGCAGGACCACGTCGGTGAGGTCCCGGTAGTCGCGGAGCGAGGGGTCGCCGGGGTCGGTGATGGGGACGACGTGCACGAGTCCGGAAACATATCCGAAATCCCCGGCGTTTACCCTCGTGGGAAGGTCGGGAGGTGCGCATGGGCGTGACGATGGAGACGGGGCCGCGGCTCGATCCCGCCGTCGCACCCCTCGTCGACGAAGCCGCCCGGCTTTTGGCGGGACGTCGGCTGGTGATCCTGACCGGTGCGGGCGTCAGCACCGACTCCGGGATCCCGGACTACCGCGGCGAGGGGGCCCCCGTGCGCACGCCGATGACGATCGACCGCTTCCTCGCCGATCCGGTGGCGCGGCAGCGCTACTGGGCGGGCAGCCACCTCGGCTGGCGGCACTTCTCCGCCGCCGCGCCGAATGCGGGGCACCGCGCGATCGCCGATCTGGAGCTCGCGGGCGTCGCCGACGGCGTCGTCACCCAGAACGTCGACGGGTTGCACCTGCGCGCCGGGTCGCGGCGCGTGGTCGATATCCACGGCTCGATGGATCGCGTGCGGTGCCTCCGCTGCGGCCAGATCTTCTCGCGCACGGGCGTCGCCGACCGCCTCACCCGCGACAACCCGTGGCTCGCGTCGCCGGACGGTGTGCGGCTGAACCCGGACGGCGACGTCGACATCGACTCCTACGACGCGATGACGGTGCCCGACTGCACGAACTGCGGCGGGGTGCTGAAGCCCGAGGTCGTGTTCTTCGGGGAGTTCGTGCCGAAGGAGAAGTTCGCGGAGGCGGCCGCGCTCGTGCGCCGTGCCGAGGGGATGGTGATCGCCGGGTCGTCGCTCGCGGTCAACTCCGGGATCCGGCTGCTCGACCAGGCGGTCAAGCGGCGCATGCCGATCGTGATCGTGAACCGCGGCGCCACCAAGGGAGACCCGCGCGCGAACCTCAAGATCGACGCCGGCACATCCGAGGTGCTGACTGCGCTGCGCCGGCGGCTCGTCTGACGCGAGGCCGGCGGCCTGACATGCTGGCGGGGTGACCCGCCTCTACCTCGTGCGCCACGGCGAGACCGACTGGAACCGGCAGCGCCGCATCCAGGGCCGCACCGACATCCCGCTGAACACGACCGGACGCGAGCAGGCGCTCATGACCGGCCACCGCTTCGCCGCGCTGGGCGGCTGGGACGGCATCTACGCGAGCCCGCTGTCGCGCGCCCGGGAGACCGCGGAGATCATCGGCCGCGAGGTCGGCCTCGGCGGCCCGGAGCTCCTGCACCGCCTCGTCGAGCGCGACTACGGCGAGGCGGAGGGGCTCGACTGGCTCGAGGTCGAGCGGCGCTACCCGGACGGGACGGCGGTGCCCGGACGCGAGAGCCGTCACGACGTCGCGGACCGCGTGGTCCCGGCCCTGGTGGAGCTCGCCCGCTCCCGCCCGGACGCGCTCCTCATCGTCGTCAGCCACGGCGGCGCGATCCGTTCGGTGCTGGACCGCGTCGATCCGGCCACCGAGTACGGCCCGATCACGAACGGCTCGGTCCACAGCTTCGAGCTGGTCGGAGACGCGCTCGAGCTCGTCGCGTTCGACGACCCGCTCGGCTCCTCGCTCGACGAGCAGAACGCGATCGAGGCGCGGGAGCACCGGGTGTGAGCGGGCTGGACCGGTTCCGCGCGGCCGCCGCCGCGCTCGGGCTCGACAGTGAGGTGCGTGAGTTCGCCGAGTCGACGCACACCGCCGCGGAGGCGGCCACCGCCGTCGGATGCGACGTCGCCGCGATCGTCAAGAGCCTCGTCTTCACGGCCGACGGCGCACCCCTGCTGGCCCTGGTCTCCGGCCCGAACCGCGTCGACACCGCCGCGCTCGGCTCCCGCCTCGGCGTCGTGATCGGCAAGGCCGATGCCGCGCTGGTGAAGTCGGCGACCGGCTACTCGATCGGCGGGGTGCCGCCGCTCGGATTCCCGGCGCCGATCCGCACCGTCATGGACGAGACGCTCCTCGCGCTGCCCGAGGTGTGGGCCGCCGCCGGCACGGCGACGTCCGTGTTCGCGATCGCGCCCGCGGAGCTCGCCCGGCTGACGGGCGCGGAGGTCCTGCCGGTCTCCTGACTCGCCGCACCGCGCTCGCCGCCCGCGGTACGAATGACGGATATCCCGCGAGGTCGAGGGCGACTTCGGCCGGGGACGTCGCCATTCTCGGCGCGATGCCGATGTCCGCACCGTCATTTGTCACCGGTGTGACGGAAGCGACTCGGAGCGTGTCGCGGCGGGGCGGCTAACCCGCCAGCGACTCCAGCATCCCGAGCAGGGCCATCGCCGAGCGATCCCAGTCGAAGTGCGCGGCCTGCGCGACCGCCGCCGCGGACCGCGCACGCCACTCCGCGGGATCCTCGAGCCGGCGCACCGCCGCCGCGAACCCGGCCGCGTCGTCGGCGCCCGCGTAGAGCGCGGCGTCGCCGCCGATCTCGCGGAAGATCGGGATGTCGCTCACGACGATGGGCGTGCCGAGCACCATCGCCTCGACCAGCGGCAGTCCGAAGCCCTCGTCCTTCGACGCGGTCACGAGCGCCCGCGCGCGGAGCAGCAGCGCGCGGTACTCCTCCTCGCTCGTTCCGTCGTGCACGACCAGCGACCCGGGCGGGGCGAGCTCCTCGAAGCGGGCGCGGGCCGCGGGCGTGATCCGCGACAGCAGGTGCAGCCGGTAGCCCGGCAGCTCGTGCAGGGCGCGGGCCAAGGTCTCGACGTTCTTGTACGGCATGAACGACCCCATGTAGACGAGGTCGCGGCCGTCGTCCGCGGCGGGATCGGGGGCCGGCCGGTCGAGCGGCGTCCCCTCGGGCGCGGGGTCGGCCGCGTTCGAGACGACGACCACGGGACGCCGGGTCAGGCGGTGCGCCGCGATCAGCTGCTCGGTGGTGTGCGACACGGTCGCGACGGCGTCGGCGCGGTTGAGCAGCGCGCGTTGCGGCCACCAGGCCAGGTGGTAGAGCCGCCACAGCACGCGGACGAAGCCGGGCAGGTCGCGCGGCGGCGTCCGGTGCCGGTAGTAGATCAGGTCGTGGAGCGTCTTCACGAGCTTGTAGCGGCGGCGGGCGAGGGTGCCCATCGTCTGCATCGGGGTGAACACGACGTCGGCGCCCAGCCGGTTGATGCGGCGGGCGACCCACGGCTCCCCCGCGGACGTCGGCGACGGGCCGATCGCCCACGGCATGTCGGGCAGCAGCTTCAGCTGTCGCTCGTCGCTGATGAGCATCGTCACCCGGTGCCCGCGCGCTGCGGCCGCCCGCCCGAGCGCCTCCGTGATCCGGGAGCTGTAGCGGCTGATGCCGTCGTGGTGGTCGGTGCGGACGTAGCGGCAGTCGGCGACGATCTTCACGTCAGCACCTCGTCGAGGAAGGCGGTGATCGCATCGGCCGCCCCCTCGGCGGCCTCGTAGTGGACGAGATGACCGACCCCCGGGAGCACGACGAGGCGTCCGTCGCGGAACCGGCCCACGGTCTCCCGCGCGCCCGCGGCCGGCGCGATCATGTCGTCGTCGCCCGCGATGAGGAGCGTCGGCACCCCGACCGCGTCGGCCGCGTCGCCGACCTGCGCGCTGAGCGACGCGTCGAACCCCTCCGCCACGGTGCGCACGTCGCTGAAGCGGCTGAAGTAGCGGCCGTGCTCCTCGTGGATCCACTTCCGCAGCTCGCGGTCGGGCGTCTTCACGAGCGTGCGCGACATGACCGCGACGATGAGCGGCGAGGCGAGGAGCGCGCGGCCGAGCCGCTCGGGCAGGCGGCGTGCCAGCCCGTAGTAGAGCTTCGTGACGCCGACGCCGCCGACCTCGGCGGGATCGCTCGCGATCGGGTTGACGAGGATGAGCGCGGGCGGCGTGAGGCCCGCCGCGACCGCGTGCGTGGTGACGATCGAGCCGAACGAGTGGCCGAGGACGACCGCGTCCTCCAGCCCCAGCGCCCGCACGAACGCCGCGAACCAGCGCGCGTAGCCGTCGATCGAATGCGGCTGCTCCGTCATCGGCGTCGACTCGCCGAAGCCGGGGAGGTCGGGGCTCACGATCCGCACTCCGGGGAGCCGAGCGACGACGGGCTCGAGGCCGTGGTGGTCGCCGCGGTAGCCGTGGCACAGGACGAGCGTGCGGGTCGCATCCCGCGGGCCGTAGTCCCAGTACCGGGTCGTGCTGCCGAGGATCGCGACCTCGCCGGTGCGCAGCGGCAGTGCCGCCAGCTCGGCGGCGTGCGGGGCGGGTCGAGGCATCCCCCGAAGTCTAGGAGCCGTCGATGATGGAGGATCGCTGGACATCGTCCGATCCGCCCCGACCCCCGGTTCTAGGGTTGGATCGTGACCTTCACGGCCCCCATCACGTTGCCCGGTCTGGCCCTGGACCCGCGGTGGTACCGCCGGTCCGTGTTCTACGAGGTCATGGTGCGCTCGTTCGTCGACTCGAACGGCGACGGCACCGGTGACCTCGGCGGGCTGATCTCGAAGCTCGACTACCTGCAGTGGCTCGGCATCGACGCCCTGTGGATCCCGCCGATCTACACGAGCCCGCTGCGCGACGGCGGCTACGACGTCGCCGACTACAAGGGGATCCTCCCCGAGTTCGGCACGCTCGAGGAGTTCCGCGAGCTCGTCACGAAGGCCCACGAGCGCAACATGCGCATCGTCATCGACATCGTGATGAACCACACGAGCGACCAGCACGAGTGGTTCCAGCAGTCCCGTTCCGACCCGGAGGGCCCGTACGGCGACTTCTACGTCTGGAGCGACACCGACGAGAAGTACCAGAACGCGCGCATCATCTTCACCGACTACGAGGAGTCCAACTGGACCTTCGATCCGGTCCGCCGCCAGTTCTTCTGGCACCGCTTCTTCTCCCACCAGCCCGACCTCAACTTCGAGAACCCGGCCGTGCACGAGGCGATGTTCGACGTCGTGCGGTTCTGGCTCGACATGGGTGTCGACGGCCTGCGGCTCGACGCGATCCCCTACCTCTACGAGTCGGAGGAGGGCAACAGCGAGTCGGAGCCGCCCACGCACGTCTTCATCCGGGAGCTGCGGGCGATGGTCGACCGCGAGTACCCGGGCCGCATGCTCGTGGCCGAGGCGAACCAGTGGCCCGCCGAGGTCGCGGAGTACTTCGGCACCGAGGAGGAGCCCGAGTGCCACATGGCGTTCGACTTCCCGGTCATGCCGCGCATCTTCTACTCGCTGCGCTCGCAGTCCGCCGCCGAGCTGAAGCGCGTGCTCTCCGAGACCCAGGACGTGCCGGAGGGCGCCGCGTGGGGCGTGTTCCTGCGCAACCACGACGAGCTCACGCTCGAGATGGTGAGCGAGGAGTACCGGCAGGCGATGTACGGCTGGTACGCCTACGACCCGCGGATGCGCTCCAACGTCGGCATCCGGCGTCGCCTCGCGCCGCTCCTCGACAACTCGCGCGCGGAGCTGGAGCTCGCGCACGCGCTCCTGTTCTCGCTGCCCGGCTCCCCGTTCCTGTACTACGGCGACGAGATCGGCATGGGCGACAACATCTGGCTCCCCGACCGCGACGCCTCCCGCACGCCGATGCAGTGGACGCCGGACCGCAACGCCGGCTTCTCGAGCGCCGACCCCGGCAAGCTCTACCTGCCGGTCGTCCAGTCGCTCGTCTACCACTACAACCAGATCAACGTGGAGGCGCAGCTCGCCCAGTCGCGGTCCCTGCTGCACTGGGTGCGCAACGTCATCCACGTGCGGAAGGCCCATCCCACGTTCGGCCTCGGTTCCATCGAGGTGCTGGAGACCGACCATGAGTCGGTGCTCGCCTTCGTGCGCGACTACGAGGGATCGGGCCAGCAGTTCGGCGACGCCCCCGAGCGGATCCTGTGCGTGTTCTCGTTCTCGCACAACCCGGCCTCCGCCCGCATCAAGCTCCCGGACGAGGACCGGGGTGCGCCCGTCTACGACCTCTTCGGCGGCGGCGACTTCCCCGTCGTCGACGACGAGGGCTACCTCACGCTGACACTCGCGACGCAGAGCTTCTACTGGCTGCACGTCGGCACGCAGCGCTACCAGCCGCCGCGCTGATGAGCAGCGAGCCCCTGCGACTCTGCTGCCTCCTGTGGGCCGCGGCCGGGGAGGAGGACGGCCTGCACGCCTACGAGGACGCGGTGCTGTCCCGGGTGCCCGTCCACGGCGGTCGCGTCGTGACCCGGGAGCTCGGCGATGGCGCGGACGACACGCCGCACGAGGTCCAGGTCTTCGAGTTCTCCAGCCGGTCGGCGCTCGACGGCTACCTGGCCGATCCGGAGCGCGCCGCGCGTACGGAGGAACGCGATCGCGTCGTGGCGCGGACCGAGCTGTTCGCGGTGCGCCTCCCGGACTCGGACGGGGGCCGACCCTAGCCTGACCTGGTGAGTACCTGGGACGGCCCCCTCGGCGTCTTCGACCTCGAGACCACCGGCGTCGACACCGACACGGCGCGGATCGTGTCGGCGTGCATCGCGGTGCTCGACGCCGACGGCGGCCCGACGGCGCGATGGGACTGGCTGCTCGACCCGGGGGTCGAGGTGCCGGAGGCGGCCAGCGCCGTCCACGGCATCACCACGGAGCGGGCGCGGAGCGAGGGACGTCGGGCCGAGGCGGCGATCGGCGAGATCGCCCAGACCATCCGGGTGCTGCTCGCACAGGGCGTTCCGCTCGTGGTCTACAACGCGCCCTACGACCTCACCCTGCTCGACCGGGAGTGCCGGCGGCACGGGCTGCCGCCGATCGCGGAGCCGGCGCCCGTCATCGACCCGCTCGTCATCGACAAGGCGCTCGACCGCTATCGCAAGGGCAAGCGCATCCTCGAGGCGACGGCCGAGGTGTACGGCGTCGAACTCGACGGCGCGCACGACGCGGCTGCCGACGCCATCTGCGCCGGACGGGTCGCGCAGGCGCTCGCGCGGCGCTACCCCGAGGACCTCGACCTGAGCGTCGCCGACCTGCACGGCCGCCAGGAGATCTGGTACGTCGAGCAGGCGGCGAACTTCGAGGAGTACGTCCGCACCAAGCCGGGTCGGGAGCGCTACGTCGCCGACCGATCGTGGCCGGTCCGCCCGGTGGGCGATCCCAACACGTTCGTCGACACGCAGCCGATCCCTCCGCTGCCGCCGCAGCCCGGCCGGGTGCCGATTCTGGATTTCTCCGAAATCCAGAATCGGGCACTCCCGCAAGCCGAGGCTGTTCCGCAAGCCGAGGACCTACGGCGATCGGGCGCGTCTCCCCGGCAGGCGCCGTCGGTGCCGCTCGCGGATCTGGTGGGGGCGCTGTCGATCGAGGACGAGATCGACGTCGACTTCGGAGGCCGTGTCGAGCCGGATGTCGAGGGTGAGGAGACACCCGAGCCGAGCGTCGACGAAGCGGATTCCATCGAGGAGAAGGCGGAGCCGGACGTCGAACCCGAGCCCGTCCCGGCGGCGGAGCCCGATCCTGCGCCGGCGACGCCGTCCGATGCGCCCCGAGTGACGACGGTGCTGCGGCTCGCCGCGGCGATCGTCACCGATCCGGCCGGCCGCGCACTCCTCGTCCGCAAGCGCGGGACCGAGAGGTTCATGCAGCCGGGCGGCAAGGTCGAGCCGGGCGAATCCGCCGTCGAGACGCTGACGCGCGAGCTGCGCGAGGAGCTCGGCCTCGAGCTCGACCCCGACAAGGTCGAATACCTCGGCATCTTCCGCGCCGAGGCCGCGAACGAGCCCGACACCCTGGTGTCGGCGGCGGTGTTCGCGCTCGTGACCGACCAGGAGGTCGCCGCACAGGCGGAGATCGACGAGATCCTCTGGATCGACTCCGCCGAGGTGGACGTCCCCCTCGCCCCGCTCAGCAGCGAGCAGCTGCTCCCGCTGTGGCAGGAGCGCCGCGAGTCGGCATCCGGCGGCGGTCTCTTCTAGCCGCCCGCTGCGTCTCCGCATGCGAAAGCGGGCGGCTCCCGGAGGAACCGCCCGCTTTCACGTCTGCTGTGGTGCTTACTTGCCGAAGCCCTTGTAGCGCGAGTTGAACTTCTCCACGCGGCCGGCGCTGTCGAGGATGCGCTGCTTGCCCGTGTAGAACGGGTGCGACGCCGACGAGATCTCGACGTCGATGACCGGATAGGTCGTGCCGTCGAGCTCGATGGTCTTGTCGCTCGTCGCGGTCGAGCGCGTGAGGAAGGTCTCACCGCTCGCCAGGTCACGGAAGACGATCGGGTTGTACTCGGGGTGGGTCTCGGACTTCATGGCGGTACCTCGGAATGGATGACGGAAAGCTCGCGGCCGAACGGCCAAGGAACGAGTCTACTACGAACGCGCGCGAGCCGAGAAGCGGCCGTCCTCGCTCGTCGCGACGACGAGGTCGAGGCCGAACGTCTCGCTCAACCGCTGCTCTGTGACGACCTCGGCGATCGGGCCGGCGGCCTGCACGCGCCCGTGCGCGAGCAGCAGCGCGTGCGTGAAGCCGGGCGGGATCTCCTCGACGTGGTGGGTCACCATGATCATGGCCGGGCTCTCGGGCGAGCTCGCGTACGCGCCGAGCAGCTGCAGCAGCTCCTCGCGCGCCCCGAGGTCGAGGGAGGCGGCCGGCTCGTCCAGCAGCAGCAGCTCGGGGTCGGTCATGACCGATCGGGCGATCTGCACGCGCTTCTGCTCGCCGTCGCTCAGCGTGCCGAAGCGCCGGTTCGCGAGGTGCTCGAGGCGCCACTCGCCCAGCACGCGGCGGGCGCGGCGCTCGTCGACGTCCTCGTACTGCTCGTTCCAGCGCCCCGTGACCGAGTAGGCGGCCGTCATGACGACGTCGAGCACGACCTCCTCGGGCGGGATCCGCCGCGCCAGCGCGGTCGAGGCGAAGCCGATGCGCGGCCGCAGCTCGAAGACGTCGACCGACCCGAGCTCCTCGCCGAGGATGGTCGCGGTGCCGGAGCTCGGGTGCATGTTCGCCGAGACGACCTGCAGCATCGTGGTCTTGCCGGCCCCGTTCGGGCCGAGTACGACCCAACGGTCCTCCGGCTGCACCTCCCACGTGACGCCGTCGAGGATGGGCGTGCCGTCGCGGACGACGGACAGGTCCTGGAGGTGGAGCACCGGGGGCATGATCCAGCCAGCCTAGGCGCTCGGCGCCCCCGCGGACCCGAGGACGGCGTTGTAGATCGCGCGCGTCTTGTGCGCGATCGTCGACCAGCTGAACTCGGTCTCGGCGCGGCGGCGGCCGGCCTCCCCCATGAGCCGCGCGGCCGTCGGATCGGCGAGCACCTGGTTGAGGCGGTCCGCGAGGTCGGCCACGAACCGGTCGGGGGCGGTGGGCGTCCCGGTGCCGTCCGAGGCCTGCTCGATCGGCACCAGCCGGCCGGTGATCCCCTCGGCGACGACCTCGGGGATGCCGCCGGTCGCGGTCCCGACCACCGGGGCGCCGCACGCCATGGCCTCGAGGTTGACGATGCCGAGGGGCTCGTAGATCGACGGGCAGACGAAGACCGTGGCGGCCGACAGCAGGGCCGCGAGCTCGCGCTGCTGCAGCATACGGTCGATCCAGACGACACCGGACCGGGTGGCCTGGAGCGCCTCGACGCCCGCCGTGACCTCGGCGAGGATCTCGGGCGTGTCGGGGGCGCCGGCGCAGAGCACGAGCTGCACGTCCGGCGGCAGCGATGCGGCGGCGCGCAGCAGGTATGGCAGGCCCTTCTGTCGCGTGATCCGTCCCACGAAGACGACGCTCGGACGGTCGGGGTCGACGCCGAGCGCGCGCACCGTGTCGGGCTCCTCGAGGCGGCGCCAGCGCACCGGGTCGATGCCGTTGTGCACGACGCGCACGCGGGCCGGGTCGATCGACGGGTAGCTGCGGAGGATGTCGGCGCGCATCCCGGCACTCACCGCGATCACGGCGTCGGCGGCCTCGAACGCGGTCTTCTCGATCCAGCTCGAGACCCGATAGCCGCCGCCGAGCTGCTCGGCCTTCCACGGCCGCAGCGGCTCCAGGCTGTGCGCCGTGACGATGTGCGGGATCCCGTGCAGGAGCTTGGCGACGTGGCCCGCCCCGTTGGCGTACCAGGTGTGCGAGTGCACGAGGTCGGCCCCTTCGACGTCCTGGGCCATCGGCAGGTCGACGCCGAGCGTCGCGAGGGCCGGATTCGCGCCGCTCAGCTGCGGCGGCACGAGGTAGGCGTAGGTGTGGGGCTCGTCGCGCGGCGCGCCGAAACAGCGGACCACGGCGTCCACGTCGGTCCGCAGGGCCTGGACGAGCTCGGCCACGTGGACGCCGGCGCCCCCGTAGACCTCGGGCGGGTACTCACGGGTGAGGATGTCGACGCGCACGTGCCGACGCTAGTACAGCCCCGGCGCGCCCCCTGTCCAGACCCGGCTGATCCCAAGGGGGCGCAATAGGGTGTGGACGTGGCATCGAAGAAGATCTTCGGGATCGTCCTGGCGGGCGGCGAGGGCAAGCGTCTCATGCCGCTGACGGCGGACCGGGCGAAGCCCGCGGTCCCGTTCGGCGGGGCGTACCGGCTCATCGACTTCGCGCTGTCGAACCTCGTCAACTCGGGGCTGCAGCAGATCGTGGTGCTCACGCAGTACAAGTCGCACTCGCTCGACCGGCACGTGTCGACGACCTGGCGCCTGCCCGCCATGCTCGGATCGTACGTCGCCTCGGTGCCGGCGCAGCAGCGGCTCGGCAAGCGCTGGTTCTCGGGATCGGCGGACGCGATCCTGCAGAGCCTCAACCTGCTGCGCGACGAGAAGCCCGACATCGTCGTCGTGGTCGGCGCCGACCACGTCTACCGCATGGACTTCAGCCAGATGATCCAGGCGCACATCGACTCCGGAAAGGGCGTCACGGTGTCGGCGATCCGCCAGCCGCTCGCGCTCGCCGACCAGTTCGGGGTCATCGAGGTCTCCGAGGGCAACCCGCGGCACATCGAGGCCTTCCACGAGAAGCCGCAGAACCCGGTGCCGCTCCCCGACTCCCCCGGCGAGGTCCTCGCCTCGATGGGCAACTACGTGTTCGACGCGGACGTGCTCATCGACGCCGTGCAGCGCGACGGGCTGAAGGCCGACTCCAACCACGACATGGGCGGCGACATCATCCCCGACTTCGTGGCGCGGGGCGAGGCGGCGGTCTACGACCTCAACCGCAACGAGGTGCCGGGATCCACGGATCGCGACCGCTTCTACTGGCGCGACGTGGGCACCATCGACTCCTTCTTCGACGCCCACCAGGACCTGATCTCGGCGCTGCCGGTCTTCAACCTCTACAACACGGCCTGGCCGATCTACTCGGCGCAGCTCAACTCGCCGCCGGCGAAGTTCGTGCGCGACGCGAAGGGCGCGCTCGGCCAGGTCATCGACTCGATCGTCTCGCTCGGCTGCGTCGTGTCGGGCGCGCACCTCGAGCGCAGCGTCCTCGGGACCTGGGTGTCGGTGGCCTCCGGCGCGAGCGTGACCGACGCCGTGGTCTTCGAGCGCTCGACGATCGGCGAGGGGGCCGTGGTCCGCCGCGCTATCTTGGACAAGGACGTCACCGTCGCCCCCGGCGCGACCGTCGGCGTGGACCGCGCCGCGGACCTCGCCCGCGGCTTCACGGTGACCGACAGCGGCATCACGGTCGTCGGCAAGGGCGTCCTGGTCGAATAGCCCGAGAGGAACGCACCCCGCCCATGGCGCGCTTCCTCGTGGTCCTCGACGTCGACTCGACGCTCATCGAGGACGAGGTCATCGAGCTCCTCGCCGAGGAGGCGGGATCGCTCGACGCCGTCGCCGACGTGACCTTCCGGGCGATGAACGGCGAGCTCGACTTCGCCGAGTCGCTGCGCGAGCGCGTCGCGACCCTCGCCGGCCTCGACGTCGCCGCGATCGAGCGCGTGCGCGGCCGGGTGCGGGTCACCCGCGGGGTGCCCGAGATGATCGCGGGGGTGCACGCGGCCGGCGGGCGCGTCGCCGTGGTGTCCGGCGGATTCCACGAGGTCATCGACCCCCTCGCGGAGCGGCTCGGGCTCGACCGCTGGCGGGCGAACCGCCTCGCGGTCGCGGGCGGGCGCCTCACGGGCGAGGTGATCCCGCCGATCGTCGATGCGGAGGCGAAGGCCGCCGCATTGCAGGAGTGGGCGGACGAGGCGGGGCTCCCCCTCGCGCAGACGCTCGCCGTCGGCGACGGCGCCAACGATCTGCCGATGATGGCGCTCTGCGGTCTCTCGGTCGGCTTCGATGCGAAGGCGCCGGTGCGCGACGTCGCGCACGTGCTGCTCGACGAGCGCGACCTCTCGCGGCTGCTCGGGATCATGGGGCTGCGATGAGCGTCGTCTACCGCCGAGCCGAGCCCGCCGACGCGGCGGAGGTCGTCGAGCTCCGGGCGATCATGATCGACGAGGTCACCGGCCGCACCTCCTCGCCGGACGAGGTCTGGTGGCGGGATGCGGTCGCGTGGTTCGCGACGGAACTCGCGGGCGACGACACCGTCGCCTTCGTCGCCGACGACGGCGACCGCCTCCTCGCCGTGGCCGTCGGCCTGCGCCAGCGGCACGCTCCGAGCCCCGGCTCCCCCATCGGCTGGGTCGGGCACCTGTCGAGCGTCGCGACCCGTCCGGAGGCCCGCCGTGCCGGGCACGCCCGCGCCGTCGTCACGCGGGTCCTCGACTGGTTCGACGCCCAGGGCGTCCGTCAGGTGGACCTCACCTCGACCGCCGCCGCGGAGCCCCTCTACCGCCAACTCGGGTTCGCCGATCACCCGGAGCCCTACCTCCGGCGTCTCGCCGCGGGCGACACCGCGCGCTGAGCGCTGTGAGCCGAGGTAGTCTCGGGTCATGAGGCCGTCGATCGCGCGGACGATCGGCGCCGGCCTCCTCGCCGCCGTCCTCTGGGCAGCGACCGCGCTCCTCGCGCAGGTGCCGATCGGCCCGCGACCGCTCGGGTGGATCGCTCAGGTGCTCGTCCCCGGCCCTCTCGTCGAGCTCGCCGCTCTGCCGATCGCGGCACAGGCCGCGGTCGTCGTGATCGGCGCGCTCGTTCTCGGCGTGCTCGTGACGGGAGCCGCTCTGCTCGCGCGCGGACCGATCCGGGTGCCCGTCGTGTGGCTCGCCGTGCCGCTCGCCGCGTTCGTCGTGGGCCTCGCGATGGGCCTGGGGCAGGTGCTCGGAGTGAGTCCGCGGCTCGGCGTCTCCTTCCCCGTCGCGGACGTCGCACGCTCGCTCGGCGTGCAGGCATGGGGACTGCTCGTCGGGTGGGCGCCCGCGTTCGTCGCCGGATGGAGTGCGGACGGCCCGAGCCGTCGGATCCCGGGCACGGTTCTCGGCGTCGCGGCGCCCCTGCTCGTGTCCGCGCTCGTCGCGTCGATGGCCGTCGCCGCTCCGCTGCGCTACGCCGCGCTCGACCACCGGGCGGCCGCGTCGCCCGCAGCGCCGAGCGCGCCCGCGACCGCGTCGCCCTCGACCGCGTCGGCCACGCCGGGCGACGACCTCGCGACGACGGACTGCCCGGCGGATCGGCTCGTGCTCGCCGGCACCGGGGGCGGGGCCGCGACGGGACACCGCGAATACGACCTCGAGATCCGCAACGACTCCGGCCGGGTGTGCAGGCTCACGGGCTACCCGGGCGTCGTCTTCCGGGGTGCGGCGCACCGGGTGACGGCAGCGACGGTGACGCCGGGGCGCTCGTTCATGGCCGAGGATCCGGGGGCCGTCCCGGTGACCCTCGCGCCGGGCGGGATGGCGGTCACGAGCCTCGGCTGGGACGCCGGCGCCGAGCCGGCCGACCCGACCGCGTCGACGACCGTGGAGCTCGTGGTCGCGACTGGAGCGCGCCCGATCGACGCGGCATCCGATCCGCTCGACGTCGTCGACGGCACCACGGTCTTCGTCACCGCCTGGCACGCGGGGGCGCTGGACGGCGACGGAGGCTAGTTGCCCATCCCGAGCCCGCCGTCGACCGGCAGGATCGCGCCCGAGATGTAGCCCGCGTCGTCGGAGGCGAGCCAGGCCACCGCCTTCGCGACCTCCGACGCGGCGCCGTAGCGGCCGGCCGGGATCTGCTTCTTCATCGCCTCCTGCTGCTCGGGGGCGAGCTCCGCGGTCATGTCCGTCTCGATGAAGCCGGGGGCGACGATGTTCGCGGTGATGTTGCGGGAGCCGAGCTCGCGGGTGAGCGAGCGCACGAAGCCGATCATCCCGGTCTTCGAGGCCGCGTAGTTGATCTGCCCCGCGTTGCCGAGCATGCCGCCGACGCTCGAGATGAGGATCACGCGGCCGAACTTCGCGCGCAGCATCGCCTTCGAGGCCCGCTTGACCACGCGGAACGCGCCGCCGAGGTTCGTGTCGACGACCGTGTCGAAGTCCTCGTCGCTCATCCGCAGCAGGAGGCCGTCGCGGGTCACGCCCGCGTTGGCGACGACGATCTCCACCGGGCCGAGCTTCTCCTCGATCTCGGCGAAGGCGGCGTCCAGCGAGGCGCCGTCGGTGACGTCCGCGCGCACGGTGAGGGTGCCCTCCGGGCCCTCGCCGGACCGCGCCGTCACCGCGACGCGGTGCCCCTGGGCGACGAGCTCCGTCGCGATCGCGCGGCCGATGCCGCGGTTGCCGCCGGTCACGAGCGCGGTGCGAGGAGTCGTGGTCACGGTCGACCAGCCTAGCCAGGCTCCGCCGGGGATCGGAGCGTAGGCTGGCAGCACCCCATGGCCAGGACCGTCGCGATCACGAACCTGCCGCCGTCGCCCGACCACGAGCGCCACGTGCGGATGGTCAAGTACGCGATCGCCCAGGTGATCCGGCTCGTCTGCATCATCCTGCTCGTCCCCGTGCCGGGCTGGTGGAAGATCCTCCCCGCCATCGGCGCGATCTTCCTCCCCTACTTCGCGGTGGTCGTGGCCAACAACGTCCGGGCCCGGCCTGTCGGCCCGGTGGAGCGCCCGGGAGCGCTCGTGCGCCAGGGCGGGGACCGTCAGGACGCCGCGTGATCGGCGGCGAGGCCGCCGTCCAGTGCTCCGCGGCGGGATGCCGGGAGCGGGCCGCCTGGCGCGTGAACTGGCGCAACCCCCGGCTGCACACCCCCGACCGCGTCAAGGTGTGGCTCGCGTGCGACGCCCATCGCGACCACCTCGAGGGCTATCTCGGCTCGCGCGGCTTCCCCGTCGTCGTGACACCGGCCGACGTGGTCGCCGACGTCGTGCCCGACCCGGCATGAGCGCCGCAGCGACGGGCGACCGCAGCGCCGAGGCGGAGGTGCCGCAGGGCATCCGGCGCTGGGGCGGGTACATCGCCCTGGTCATCGTCTTCGCGATCGCGTGCGGCTTCCTCTCCTGGTGGCAGTGGTCGCGCAACGCCGAGCGCATCGCCGAGAACCACCTCATCGCCATCAACTGGGACCGCCCGGCCGCGCCGCTCGGAGAGCTGCTCCCGGCTCGCGACTCCTGGCGGCACGACCTCGAGTGGCGCGAGGTCGTCATGACCGGCACCTACCTCGTCGACGAGCAGCTGCTGGTGCGCAACCGGGTGCGCAACTCGAACCCGGGATTCGAGGTCCTCGTGCCGCTCCGGCTCGCCGACGGCCGCATCTTCGTCGTCGATCGGGGCTGGCTCCCGATCCCGCCGGATGCGAACCTCCCGACCGCCCCCGCTCCTCCGCGCGGCGAGGTCACCGTGGTCGCCCGGCTGCAGCAGGGCGAGCCCGACCTCCCCGGCCGCACGTCGCCCCGCGGGCAGATCGCCTCCATCGACCTCGGAACGATCGACCGGCAGGTGGGCGGCGATGCCTACACGGGCGCCTACGGCACGATGACCTCCGAGGATCCGGCCACCGCGACCCGGCCGATCATCGAGCCGAAGCCGGTCGCCGATCCCGGGCCGTTCCTCTCCTACGCGATCCAGTGGATCGTGTTCGGGATCCTCGCGTTCGTGGGTCTGTTCTGGGCGTACCGGCGCGAGAAGCGGCTGAGCGGGATGACGCGGGAGCAGCGCGAGACGCTCGAGCGGGGCGCCCGGCGCTCGAGCGACGCCGACTACGAGGACGCGGTCCTCGACGCGGAGCGGGTCGAGTAGGCCGCGGAGCGGCCGTATCGAGACCGCGGACGTCTCGGGGAGGTCTCGATACGCCGCTGCGCGGCTACTCGACCTGCGGTCTAGCTGACGGAGATCAGATCCAGGTAGTCCGGGTTCCAGTGGTCCTCGGTGCCCTCGGGCATGATGAGCACCCGCTCCGGGTTCAGCGCCTCGACCGCGCCCTCGTCGTGCGACACGAGCACGACCGCGCCGGTGTATCCGGCCAATGCGCCGAGGATCTCCTCGCGGGACGCGGGATCGAGGTTGTTGGTCGGCTCGTCGAGCAGCAGGACGTTCGCGCCCGACACGACGATCATCGCCAGCGCGAGCCGGGTCTTCTCGCCGCCGGAGAGCACGCCGGCCGGCTTGTGGCCGTCGTCGCCCGTGAACAGGAACGACCCGAGGACCTTGCGGGCCTCCGTCTCGGTGAGGTTCGGCGAGGAGCTCATCATGTTCTGGATCACCGAGCGGTTCACATCGATCGTCTCGTGCTCCTGCGCGTAGTAGCCGATGCGCAGCCCGTGCCCCGCCTCGATCACGCCGGTGTCGGGCCGGTCGACGCCCGCGAGGATCCGCAGCAGCGTCGTCTTGCCGGCTCCGTTGAGCCCGAGCACGACGACCTTCGACCCGCGGTCGATGGCGAGGTCCACCGCCGTGAAGATCTCGAGCGAGCCGTACGACTTCGAGAGGTTGTCGGCGGCGAGCGGCGTGCGGCCGCAGGCGACCGGCTCCGGGAAGCGGAGCTTCGCGACCCGGTCGACGGCGCGCACCTCCTCGAGCCCCGCGAGCAGCTTCTCCGCCCGCGCCACCATCTGGTGGGCGGCCGCCGCCTTCGTGGCCTTGGCTCCGAACCGCGCCGCCTGGAGCTGCAGGGCGGTCGCCTTCTTCTCGGCGTTGGCGCGCTCCTTCTTGCGGCGCTCCTCGTCGGCCTCGCGCTGACGAAGGTAGTGCTTCCACCCCATGTTGTAGACGTCCATGACCTGGCGGTTGGCGTCGAGGTAGAAGACCTTGTTGACGACCTCCTCGACGAGGTCGACGTCGTGGCTGATCACGATCACGCCGCCCTGATAGCCCTTGAGGAACTCGCGCAGCCAGATGATCGAGTCGGCGTCGAGGTGGTTGGTCGGCTCGTCGAGGATCATGGTGTCGGCGTCCGAGAACAGGATGCGCGCGAGTTCGATGCGACGACGCTGGCCACCGGAGAGGGTCTTGAGCGGCTGATCGAGGATGCGGTCCGGCAGCGCGAGGTTCGACGCGATGACCGCCGCCTCCGCCTCGGCCGCGTAGCCGCCGAGCGCCGCGAACCGGTCCTGCAGGTCGCCGTAGCGCCGCATGGCGCGGGCGCTCGCCGTCTCGTCGGCGGAGGCCATCTCGAGCGTGGCGCGCTCCATCTCGAGCATGATCGTGCCGAGCCCGCGGGCGTCGAGGATGCGGGTGCGGGCCAGCATCTCCGGGTCGCCGGAGCGCGGGTCCTGCGGCAGGTAGCCGATCTCGCCCGAGCGGTCGATGCGGCCGCCGGTCGGCTGCGCCTCCCCCGCGAGTGACTTCGTGAGCGTGGTCTTGCCGGCGCCGTTGCGGCCGACGAGCCCCACCTTGTCGCCCTTGTCGACGCGGAAGTTCACGCCCTCCATGAGCAGGCGTGCGCCGACCCGGATCTCGAGGTCGTGCACGGCGAGCACAGAGGGACTCCGATTCTTTGGTGGGGAGGGTGACGGGCCGACGGTGCCCAGCCCGCTAGCCTACCGACATGACCATCGCCGTGCCCGCTCGTCGCCTCGTCCTCGCCGACCGTGTGCTTCCGCGCAGCCTCGCCGGCAGCGCGATCCTGGTGATCGCCGGGACCGCATTGGTCTCGGTGCTCGCCCAGGTCGCGATCCCGCTGTGGCCGGTCCCGATCACGGGGCAGACCTTCGCTGTGCTGCTGGTCGGAGCGGTGCTCGGCCCGGTGCGCGGTGCCATCTCCATGGCGCTGTACCTGGTGCTCGGAGCGCTCGGCCTCCCGATCTTCACCGGCGGTGCGCACGGCGACCTCGTCGCGCTTCCCTCCGGGGGCTACATCGTCGGCTTCATCGTCGCCGCCGCGCTCGTCGGATTCCTGGCCCGTCGCCGCTGGGACCGTCGCTGGTACGGCACCGTCGTCGCCTTCCTCGCCGGCTCGGCCGTCATGTACGCGTTCGGCCTGCCGTGGCTCTTCGCCTCGATGGTGTCGCTGCACCAGCCGGACGCCCTCGGATTCACGATCCAGCACGGGCTCCTCGTCTTCCTGATCGGCGACGCGATCAAGGCGGCGGTCGCCGGCGTGCTGCTGCCGCTCGCCTGGAAGGCCGCGGGTCGTCTCGACACCCGGAGCTGAGTCCTCGTCCGACCCGAACGGGGGCGCGACTCCCCGGGCACCCGTCCCTAGACTTCTCGAGCGACCGTCGAGAGGGGCGATGAGGTGAGCGGGACGTCCACCACGGGACGACGCGTGGGCGTCGGCATCGTGATCGCCGTGCTCTCCCTCGTCCTCGCCGGGCTCGCGGGCGTCGCGGTCTACTCCGCGGTCGCGCCGCGGCCCGCCACGGCGAATCCGCTCGACGGTGCGACGCTGTGGTCCAACCCCGACTCGAGCGCCGCGAAGGCCGCCGCCGACGATCCCCAGTTCCGACCGATCGCCGACGAGCCCGCCGCCACCTGGCTGACGCCCGAGCAGCACGACGCGAGCGAGATCGGCGGCTACGTCCGCGGCCTCGTCGACGAGGCGCGCCGTTCCGGGGCGTGGCCCGTGCTCGTGGTCTACGGCGTGCCGCAGCGCGACTGCCAGGCGCAGGATTCGTCCGGCGGCTCGGCCGACGACGCCGACTACCGCGCCTGGGTCGGAGCGATCGCCAGGTCGCTCACCGCCCAGACCATCGTGATCCTGGAGCCCGACGCGCTCGCGCTGAGCACCCAATGCGACAACCGCCAGCAGCGGGTCGCCGAGCTGCGTTCGGCGGTGGGGCTCCTCGCGCGTTCCGGCGCGACGATCTACCTCGACGCCGGCCACTCCGGGTGGGTCGCCCCCGGCGACATGGCCCAGCTGCTGCGGGATGCGGGCGTCGGCCAGGTGCGGGGTTTTGCGAGCAACGTCTCCAACTTCGAGACGACCGACGACGAGCGCACCTACGACGACGCCGTCAGCTCCGATCTCGGCGGCGCGCACTACGTCATCGACACGTCGCGCAACGGCAACGGCCCGACCAGCGATCAGGCGTGGTGCAACCCGCCGGGCCGCGGGCTGGGCGACCGCCCGCGCGTCGTCGAGGACGGCACCCGTCTGGATGCGACGCTGTGGATCAAGAACCCCGGCGAGAGCGACGGCAGCTGCAACGGCGGCCCGCCCGCAGGACAGTGGTGGCCCGAGGGCGCGAAGGCGCTCATCGCAGGAGGGAAGTGACATGGCCGAGCGCGAGACCCGACGTGTCGCCGTGGTGATCGAGGACGACGACGACATCCGCAATCTGCTGGAGACCGTCCTGACGCAGGGCGGCTTCGAGGTCGTGGCCCGATCGAACGGGCTCGACGGCATCGAGGCGGTGCGCACGTTCGAGCCCACGGTCACGACGCTCGATGTCAACATGCCGGGCATCGACGGCTTCGAGACCGCCAAGCGCATCCGCGCGTTCAGCTCGACCTACATCGTGATGCTGACGGCGCTCGACGAGGAGATCGACACCCTCCAGGGGCTCGACGCCGGCGCCGACGACTACATCACCAAGCCGTTCCGACCGCGGGAGCTGCGCGCACGAATCGAGGCGATGCTGCGGCGTCCGCGCTCGTTCGGGGCGCCCGTCGACGCGGCCCCGGTGGCGGCCTCCCCCGCGCTCGGCACGGTGGCGCAGGCGCCCAGCGAGCCGGTCCAGCCGGGTACACCGCTCGCCACGGAGGCCGAGCCGCTCGCCGCAGCGACCTCGACGAACGAGCCGGCGCCGACCTCGATCGGCAACCCCGCCGAGGGCTGGCACGAGCACAACGGCCTTCTGCTCAACCTGCCGATGCGCGTCGTCCGGGCGGACGATCAGGAGATCGCCCTGACCCGCTCCGAGTTCGATCTCCTCGCGGCCCTCATGCAGTCGGGGCGTCGCGTCCGCACCAAGGCCGACCTCGCGCTGCTGCTCCGCGGGGAGAGCTACGTCACCAGCCACTTCGTGAGCGAGGCCGACAAGCGCGGCATCGAGGTCCACATGGGCAACCTCCGCAAGAAGATCGGCGAGAGCTCGAGCACCCCGCGCTGGATCGAGACGGTCCGCGGCGTCGGCTACCGGCTCACCGCCGCCGACGACTGACACTGCCGGCGCCGGCACGCAGAGGGCCCGGACGATCCTCGGGGGATGGATCGTCCGGGCCTTTCCGTATCGGTTCGGGGTGGGGGTCGCCCCGCCTGAGCACCGCCGACGACCTCGGGGGCGGTCGTCTCCGCCGTCTAGATTCGACGGGCCGCGTCGCGGCGACGGTTCGGGTTGCTCAGACGGCGGCGGCCTCCAACCGATGCGCCAGGTCGAGCAGCTCGAGACAGCTGGCGGTGCCCAGCTCCACGAACCGTCGGATGGCGGGTGCATCCACCTGGCGGGTCTCGGCGACCTGCCGCTGCAGGTCGCTCGCGGCCGAGAACAGCGACCTCGCGCCCAGCATGCCGCTCGCGGTGCGGATGCTGAGGAGCACGGTCGTGACGTCCTCGGGGTCTTCTCGTTCGACGGCGTCGAGCAGGCGGGCGACCCGCCCCTCCCACGCCGCGACGAAGTCGGTCAGGAAACGCACGCCGGCGGGGACGTCGTCGGCCAGCTCCCGGAGGAGCCGGGAGACGGTGGTCTCGTCGATGTGCACGTAGGTCATGGCCCCGATCACACCCGGTAGCCGCGCTGGCGGCGGAAGAGCTGGACGACCATGGACAGGGTCTGGATGCCGGTGATCACTCCGAGGATCGGCCAGCCGACCCACAGGATCGACGACTGGATCACGACGGGCAGCAGGAACCAGCCGAGCACGAGCACCGCCATGACCAGCACCGCGATGATCGCGGGTGCCACGAAGGCGCTCCCGGACCCGCGCTCCGCCTTGGCCTGCGCGGCCCAGTTGTCGACCTGCTTGCGGCTGAGGAACTTGCTCCACGCGCGCACGAAGTGGCCGAGGCGGATCCACATGTAGATCTCCGCGGGAGCCAGGAGCACCGCGAACAGGATGTCCTTCGCGTCGCGCTTCTCCATCGACAGTGCGATGCGGAGGTTCAGCAGCACGGCGACGGCCGGCGGGATCAGCCAGATCGGCGAGAAGACGAAGGCGTGGATCGACAGCGAGGCGACGAGCAGGAGGATGAAGAGCAGGCGCGTCACGCCGTTGATGAGCATCGACAGGTTCTCGAGCCAGCGCAGGCGCAGGTTCGGGTGCAGCGGCTGGCCCTTGGTGTCCCCGCGCTGACCGGGCCACATGAGCTCGATCGCGCCGAAGTTCCACTTGACCTGCTGGGCGTCGAGGCCGCGCAGGGTGGTCATCCCGCCGACGCTCGCGCGGGCGCGGGCGCTGATCTTGGTGAGGTAGCCGGCGCTCTTGATCTGCAGCGAGAGCAGCGAGTCCTCGACCTCGGAGTCCTTCACCCACGGCGTCGACTGGTGGTTGTCGACCATCGCCTGGTGGAGGGCCTTCATCGAGAAGATGGAGAACTGACCGCCGAGCACCGCCATATTGCGGCCGCGCAGCATGTTCTGCATGTTGAACGCCGCGAACTGCGCGCGCTGCCCGGCGATGAGGAAGCCCGCCATGCCGCGCATCTGGCTGTCGTCGATGGTGTAGATCGCCGAGATGCCGCCGATGCGGGTGTCGCTGACGATCTCCTCCTCGAGCCGCTCGACCGCGTCGACCTCGGCGACGGTGTCCCCGTCGACGCCGAGCAGGAAGTCGCAGCCCTCCACGAGCTCGAAGCCGTAGTTGAGCGCGCCGACCTTCTTGTCGGGGTTCTTGCCGATGTCGTGGATGAAGACCTCGGTGAACTGCTCCACGCCGGCGTTCACCAGGCGGTGCGGTCCGGCGTAGGCGCTGGCGATCGCGACCGTGTCATCGGTGGTGTTGTTGACGACCACGTGGATGACGTCGGGGACGCGGGTCTGACCGAGCAGCGACTCCAGCACCTGGGCGATCGACTCGGCCTCGTTGTAGGCGGGGATGATGCAGCCGATGGTGGCGCGCTGGGTTCCGAGCGCGGCGACGGAGGCGATGAAGTCGTTGTCGATGACGGGCTCGACGCGCGTCACGTACTCCTTCTCACCCCTGATGGTGTCGGTCATGTCCTGTCCCCCGTGTCGCGGCTTTCGAGTCCTTCCCGGGCCGCTAGTGTCAGTGTCCAGCAGCGACCTCAGGGACGCGTCCCGCGTCCCGACAAGATCGCCTCAAGATCTGCTCAAGCCGCTGCCGGGCCGACGAGGAGTGACCTGATGGCGCGCACCACCCGCACGATCGCGCTCCTGGCAGCGGGTCTCGCCGTGGCCCTGGGCCTCGCCGCGTGCGGCACCCCGCCCTGGCAGCAGCAGGGCGGATCGTCGAGCGGCGACGGCACGCCCAGTCCCTCGCGCAGCCGCATCATCGTGGTGAAGAACGACCTCGCGACCGGCTCGGTCAAGCGCACCCTGCAGGCGGGCGACATCAAGCTCGACGTGAACTACTACTCGAGCCTCGACATCGGCCAGTGGTATCCGGGCGCCGACAAGCCTCTCAGCCTGAGCGCGTCGGCGAGTCTCGGTTCCGACCAGGGCCAGTCGGTCTATCTCAGCAAGGTGACGGTCTCGACGACGGTCCAGGGGCCGAAGGGCCCCCTGTCGTCGCCCGCGTCGCAGACCGACGCCGCGTCGGTGCAGCCCGGCTACTTCGTCAAGGCGCCGTACGCCTACGGCCCGACCTTCATCATCCCGCCGGTCGACAAGAGCGCGACGTCCATCACGGTGTCGTTCGTGTACGAGCTGCTGCTCCAGACCACGCCGACCTCGGCGAGCTACGCCAAGGAGAGCGCCTCCGACACGCTGACGATCGCGCTCGCGAAGCCGTAGCCCGCTCCGGGGAGCCCCCACCTCCGGCGCCCTACGCCGCGTACTCGATCGTGCCCGGCTTGCCCGAGTCGATGGCGAGGTCGAGAACCGCCTCGGCGGTCTCGACCAGGTCGTCGTAGCGGGATCCGGCCGCGCGGGTCGAGGTGATGCCGGTGAAGGTGGCGGCGCGGAAACGGTCGGCGTCGTCGATGGGAGACGTGAGAGCGTCGCTGTTGATGCGGTCGGCCACGATGCGTGCGTCGTCCTCGTCCTCCATCGGGAACAGGATCGCGAAGCGCCGCCTACTCAGGCGGCCCACGAGAGCCGCCGCGGGGGCGTCGCCGACCGCCAGGCGCCCCATCAGGCGGATCGCGTTGTCGCCCATGAGGCGGCCGAACGCGAGATTGATCTCGTCGATGTTGGCGAGCTCCACGAGCACGAGGGCGAGCGTCACGCGGTCCCGCACCGACCGTCGCAGCCATGTCTCGGCCACGGCACGGAAGGCCCCCGGCGACATGAGCCCCTCGGCCTCGGAGTCGGACGGGATGACGAGTCCGGGTCGCTTGAAGCGCTCCTGCTGGATCAGCGAGATGGTGACGGTGCCGATCACGACCAACCCCATGTCGATGATCGTCGCCGGGATCGTGCCGAACCCGGTCGCGAACACCGGGTCCCGGTGGCCCAGGATCAGGATCAGCACCGCGCGTGCCGCGTAGTAGAGCGCCATGACGAGGCTGGCGATGCCCAGGATCCGGGCGTTGAGGCTGCGGGCCAGCCAGCCGCGCGACGTCTCGACGAAGCCGAGCCCGGCGAACACGGCGGTCGCGGTGAACATCTCGACGGATCCGGCCCACGGACCCCCCGCGGGCCCGCGGAGCAGGACTGCGGCGCCCACGATCACCGCCACGGCGAGCGGAATCGGGTACAGCGGTCGGCGCTCGTTGGCGGCGCGGCTGCCGGACCAGAGCACTCCGATCGCGAACACGAGGGCGGAGTTGCCGATCGCGATCGCCCACCAGGCCGAGGGCTCCATGCCCTGGACGGTGTAGGCGATGGTCTCCAGGATCGCCGCGACGAAGGCGACGCTCCAGATGCGACCGACGAGGTCGTTCCGGCGCAGCGTCGTGTTGAGGATGAAGGTCACCCCGCAGATGATCACGATGATGCCGCTGACGGCGGCGACCGTGGTGATGTCGAGGTTCATGCGGCCTTCCCGTGTCGCTGTGCCGACTCGGGCGTCTCGCCCGAGCTCGCGGTGTCTCCGACCTGCTCGGTGGGCAGGGTGACCGTGAACGTGCTGCCGAGGCCGAGCTCGCTCTCCACCGAGAGGTCGCCGCCGTGGCGCTGGATGATCTCCCGCGTGATCGCGAGACCGAGCCCGGTGCCGGTGGTCTCCGAGTTGCGGGCGGACTTGGTGCGGTAGAAGCGGTCGAAGATCCGCGCGACGTCGGCCTCGGGGATGCCCTGGCCGCTGTCGAGCACCTCGACCGTGATCGCGCGGCCCACCTCGCGGACCGTCACGGCGACGCGGCCCCACTCGCGGTTGTACTTGATGGCGTTGGTGACGAGGTTGTCGATCACCTGGCGCACGCGGACCGGATCGACCGTCGCGAACGCCGACTCCGGGGTGTCGCAGGTCAGCTCGAGCTCCTCGTCCTCCGCCAGGAGGCGGTGAGCCGCGACGGACTCCCGCGCGATCTGCGCCACGTCGCTGCGCACGAACGACATCGGCAGGTTCTTGTCGGCGTCACTCGCCGCGCGGAGGAGGTCGTTGACGATCACCAGCAGGCGCTCGGCGTTGTGGTACGCCACCTCGACCTGGTCGAGCGTCGCCAGGTCGAGGTCGGCGTCGCGCACGAGGTCGAGGTAGCCGAGGATCGAGGTCAGGGGCGACCGCAGCTCATGCGTGACGGAGCCGACCAGGTCGTCGCGGGCACGGACGGCGTCCAGCTCGCGGGTGACGTCCTTCACCACGACGACTCCGCCGTCGTATTCCCCGTGGACGTCGCGGAGGATCCGGGAGCTCACGGTGTAGGCGGCGCGTCGGCCGCCGGGCTCCCCCACCCAGATCACGAGGTTGTCGAACTCCTGACCGGCGAGTGCGCGCGAGAAGGGGCGGGTGCCCGGCGGGTAGGGAGTCGTTCGATCGGCTTGGTAGACGACCTCGTGCACGAAGGCGGTCTTCGGCTCGCCGGCCTCATCGAGCCAGCGTCGCTGGGCACGGTTGACGAACGAGACCTGCTTGTTGCGATCGAATGAGACGACACCGAAGTCGACGGTGTTGAGGACCTCGTCGAGCAGTCGCTGCTGCATGCGGGCGCGCTCCAGCGCCGTCTCGATCAGCTGGGAGTGCTGGCGCAGCAGAACCGCCTGCGCGCGGCCGCGCCGCGCGGACAGGTAGACGGTCGTCGCGGCGAATGCGAGCATGATCGGCAGCAGTACGACCGACGCGAAGTCGTTGACGACGAGGGGTCCCGGGGTGATCGCGCGCGAGACCCAGATCAGGGCCACCGCGAGGCTCGTGCCGCCGATCACGGCCCGGAGTGAGAACGAGCGGGCCAACCAGATGACCGGGAAGATCATCATGAGTCCGGACCCGAGGGCCGGCTCGGCGGCGCGGACCGCGCCGATCGCGAGGATGTTCGACATCGGCAGGATGACGCGCCAATGCCGCGAGATCGCGTCCCAGGGAACCGTCGCCGCCACCCCGGTCAGCACGAAGACGAGGCCGAGCGCGGCGAACAGGGTGGGGAGGGTCAGCGCCCGCGGGGCGAACACCATGATCGCGACCGCGACCAGCAGCACCGCCGCCGAGATGAGCATCTGGCTCGAGAGCATGGCCGTGCCGGCGCCGCGCGAACGCGCGCGCGCCGATCCAGCCCGGTCCCCCCGCACCATGCCGTCAGGCTACCCGGGGAGCCGCGACGACCCCACCACCCAGATCTGGGGTGGTCCCGCTCGCGGCGGAAGCTCTGCCGTCAGATGCTGAAGCCGATGCCTACTGACGCAGGAGCGATCGGTCGGCCGCCATCGGCGCCCGACATCTGCCGGCTCTGCCGTCAGATGCTGAAGCCGATCGCTCTCATCATGTCGCGGCCGTCGTCCGTGATCCGCTCCGGGCCCCACGGCGGCATCCAGACCCAGTTGATCCGGAACCGCTCGACGATTCCGTCGAGCGCCTGGCCGGTCTGCTCCTCGATCACGTCGGTCAGGGGGCAGCCCGCGGAGGTCAGCGTCATCGAGATGATGAGCGCGTCGTTCTCGTCGTCCCAGGCGAGGTCGTAGATCAGCCCGAGATCGACGACGTTGACGCCGAGCTCAGGGTCGATGACGTCCTTCAGCCCCTCTTCGACCCTGTCGAAGAGCTTCGGCTCGAGGGCGGTGGGCACTACGCCTGCTCCCCCGCGAGCACGGCTCCGTCGGTCAGGTACCGGTCGTAGCCCTCGTTCTCGAGCCGCTCGGCGAGCTCCGGGCCGCCCTCCTCGGCGACCTTGCCGTCCACGAAGACGTGCACGAAGTCCGGCGTGATATAGCGCAGGATCCGCGTGTAGTGGGTGATCAGCAGGATGCCGAGATCGGTCGCCGCGTGCGCCCGGTTGACGCCCTCCGACACGATCTTGAGCGCGTCGACGTCGAGCCCGGAGTCGGTCTCGTCGAGCACGGCGAACTTCGGCTTCAGGAGCTCGAGCTGCAGGATCTCGTGGCGCTTCTTCTCGCCGCCCGAGAAGCCCTCGTTGACGTTGCGGGCCGCGAACGACGAGTCCATGCGCAGGTTCTTCATCGCCTCGGAGACGGTGCCGGCCCAGCCGCGGATCGCCGGCGCTTCGCCGTCGATCGCCGTCTTGGCGGTGCGCAGGAAGTTCGAGACGGTCACGCCCGGGATCTCGACCGGGTACTGCATCGCGAGGAAGAGTCCCGCACGCGCCCGCTCGTCGACGCTCATGGCGAGCACGTCCTGCCCGTCGAGCGTGATCGAACCGCCCTCGACGTGGTATCGGGGGTGACCGGCGATCGTGTAGGCCAGAGTCGACTTGCCGGAGCCGTTCGGACCCATGACGGCGTGGATCTCGCCCTCCCGGATCGTCAGATCGACGCCCTTGAGGATGTGCTTGGTGCCCTGGTCGGTCTCGATCGAGACCTTGAGGTCGCGGATCTCGAGGGTGCTCATGCGTTCGTCACGTCCTTGGTGTTGCTCGGGTCGATGTACACGTCGTCGCCGTCGATCTCGACGACGTAGACGGGGACCGGCTCGTAGGCCGGCAGGCTGAGCGGCGTGCCGCTCAGCAGGGAGAACTTCGAGCCGTGGGCCCAGCATTCCAATGTGTCGTCCTCCACGAAGCCCTCGCTCAGCGAGATGTCGCCGTGGGTGCAGGTGTCGCCGATGGCATGGATCTCGCCGGCGGAGTCCTTGACGAGCGCGATCGGCGCTCCGCCGACCACGACCCGCTTGGCGGTGTCGGGCTCGAGCTCGGAGACCGCGGCCACCCGCTCGCGCGTCACGCGGCGACCCTCTTCGCGTTCTCGAGCTCGGCGACGAGCGCCTCGAGGAGGCGCGCCTCCAGCTCGGGCTCGCCGATCCGCTGCACGATCTCGCTGAGGAAGCCGAGCACGACGAGGCGGCGGGCTTCGTCCTCCGGGATCCCGCGGGCCTGCAGGTAGAAGAGGTGCTCGTCGTCGAAGCGCCCGGTCGCGCTCGCGTGGCCGGCGCCCACGATGTCGCCGGTCTCGATCTCGAGGTTCGGGATCGAGTCGGCGCGCGTGCCCTCGCTCAGCACGAGGTTGCGGTTCTGCTCGTAGGTGTCGGTGCCGGTCGCGTTCGGCCCGATGAGCACGTCGCCCACCCAGACCGTTCGCGCGCCGTCGCCGTTCAGCGCGCCCTTGTAGGTCACCCGGCTGCGCGTGTGCGCCGCATCGTGGTGCACGTAGACGCGCTGTTCGAGGTGCTGATGCGCGTCGGCGAAGTAGACGCCGAGCAGCTCCGCGTCGGAGCCCTCCTCGGCCAGGTGCGCCGACGGGTTGACGCGCACGATCGCCCCGCCGAGCGAGACGACGATGTGCTTGAGGCGCGCATCCTTCGCGAGCCGCGCGAACTGGCTCGACAGGTGGATCGCGTCGTCATCCCACTCCTGCAGGCTCACGACCGTGAGGTCGGCGCCCTGCTCGAGCACGATCTCGACGTTCTCCGACAGCTGGGCGGGACCCCGGCTGTCGAGCACGACGAGGCCGCGGGACTGCGCTGCGGCCGTGATGAGCACGTGGGCGCCGCGCGGCGCCGAGCCGAGCTGGGCGCGCGTGACGGTGAGCGCCTCGACGGCGCCCTCGACGTGCACGTGCAGCGCCTTCTCGAACGAGGTCCAGGCGTTGGCCGCCGCGCGCTCCTCGGGGGCGCCGGCGGAGCCGATGCGCGGGTCGGCGCGGTCGATCCACTCCACCGTCGTGCCGGCGACCTCCGGATACAGCACCGCGTAGGGCGCGCCGTCGAGGTCGCCGTCGATGAGCGGGCGCACACGGTCGACGGGCGTGAGCTTCCATTCCGCCTCGTGGCCCTCGACCTCGGGGAAGTCGTCGTGCACGAAGCTCGTGAAGCGCTCCGAACGGGTCTGGACCGGGGCCAGGAAGCTGGGCTCGGTCTCGGTGTACGTGCTCACGTCAGCCGACGCTGCCTTCCATGCTCATCTCGATGAGCTTGTTGAGCTCGAGGGCGTACTCCATCGGCAGCTCGCGCGCGATCGGCTCGATGAAGCCGCGGACGATCATGGCCATGGCCTCGTCCTCGGGCATCCCGCGCGACTGCAGGTAGAACAGCTGCTCCTCGCTCACCCGCGAGACCGTGGCCTCGTGGCCGAGCTGCACGTCGTCGACGCGGATGTCGATCGCCGGGTAGGTGTCGGAGCGCGAGATGGTGTCGACCAGCAGCGCGTCGCAGCGGACCGTGTTCGCCGCGTGGTGCGCGCCCTCGGCCACGCGCACCTCGCCGCGGTAACCGGCACGACCGCCGCCGCGGGCGATCGACTTCGACACGATCGACGACGTCGTGTGCGGCGCCATGTGGATCATCTTCGCGCCGGCGTCCTGGTGCTGGCCGGGGCCGGCGAACGCGACGGAGAGCGTCTCGCCCTTGGCGTGCTCCCCCACCAGGTAGATCGACGGGTACTTCATCGTGACCTTCGAGCCGATGTTGCCGTCGATCCACTCCATGGTCGCGCCCTCGTGGGCGATCGCGCGCTTGGTGACCAGGTTGTAGACGTTGCTCGACCAGTTCTGGATCGTCGTGTACCGCACGCGGGCGTTCTTCTTCACGATGATCTCGACGACGGCCGAGTGCAGCGAGTCGGACTTGTAGATCGGCGCCGTGCAGCCCTCGATGTAGTGCACGTAGGAGCCCTCGTCGGCGATGATCAGCGTCCGCTCGAACTGGCCCATGTTCTCGGTGTTGATCCGGAAATAGGCTTGCAGGGGGATCTCGACGTGCACGCCCTTCGGCACGTACACGAAGGAGCCGCCCGACCACACCGCGGTGTTCAGCGCCGCGAACTTGTTGTCGCCGGCCGGGATGACGGTGCCGAAGTGCTCCTGGAAGATCTCCGGGTGCTCGCGGAGCGCCGTGTCGGTGTCCATGAAGATGACGCCCTGCTGCTCCAGGTCCTCGCGGATCTGGTGGTACACGACCTCGGACTCGTACTGCGCGGCGACGCCCGCGACGAGGCGCTGGCGCTCCGCCTCCGGGATGCCGAGCTTCTCGTAGGTCGCCTTGATGTCCTCGGGCAGCTCCTCCCACGAGGAGGCCTGCTTCTCCGTGGAGCGGACGAAGTACTTGATGTTGTCGAAGTCGATGCCGGTGAGGTCGGCACCCCAGGTGGGCATGGGCTTCATGCCGAAGATCTTGAGCGCCTTGAGGCGGTTCTTCAGCATCCACTCCGGCTCGTTCTTGAGCTTCGAGATGTCGCTGACGACGTCGTCGCTGAGACCTCGGCGCGCCGAGGCGCCGGCCGCGTCGGAGTCGGACCAGCCGAACTCGTACTGGCCGAGGCCGGCCAGCTCGGGCCGGTCGATGAGCACGTCGGACATGGGGTTCCCTCTCTCCTGCCGCTGCGGACTGTCCTGTCCGGACCGGCTTGTGTGCTCGGGAGCACTCTGGGGCACGCACCCTTGCGTGTTCGGATCAGTGAGTCAGTCTATCGGGCGCTGCTCGCCCGGGGCTGGGTCGCCGCCGCTTGTTCGGCGATCGGGGTTCGGAGCGCGAACAGCCGCGGATCGGCGTCGAGGAGCACCCGGATGGCGCCGACCCACACGAGCGCCGCGCCGAGCAGGTGCAGGGCCACGAGCAGCTCCGGCAGCGCGGTCAGCGACTGGACCACTCCGATGAGGCCCTGGAGGAGCAGGACGACGAGGAGCGTGATCGCCCGACGCCGGGCGGTCGGCACCGCCGCGATCGCCACGACGGTCAGCACGACGACCAGCGCCGCGAGCAGGCCGTGCACCCAGACGACGCTCGTCCATTCGACCGGGATCCGGTGGACCTCGCGGCTGTCGCCCGAATGGGGTCCCGCGCCGGACACGATCGTGCCGACGACCACGAGCGCCGCCGACGCGGTCAGCAGGACCCAGCCGATCCCGCGCGCGCGAGGCGCGACGACGACGTCGCGCGATCCGCGCCACCGCGAGCGGTGCCAGGTGAGCGTGGCGGTCGCCAGCAGCGCCATCGCGAGCACGAAGTGCAGCGCCACCACCCAGGGGTTCAGCTTGACGAGCACCGTGATGCCGCCCGCGACGGCGTTCACGATCACGAGCCAGAACATCGACCAGGAGAGCCGGGTCAGCGCGCGGTCGCGCACCGGCTGCAGGCGCGTCGCGATGATCGCCCAGCCGACCGCGACCACCAGCAGCCCGGTGACCATCCGGTTGGTCTGCTCGATGAGCAGGTGGACCGAGTCGGGAACCACCTGGATCACGTTGGTGCCGTCGCAGGTGGGCCAGGTCGGGCAGCCGAGGCCCGAACCGGTCACCCGGACGATGCCGCCGCCCAGCACGATGAGCACGGCCATGACGAGCGCGGCGGTCGTCGACCAGCGCAGCGCCCGGGTGCCGAGCGTCCAGCGCGACGCCGCCCAGCCGAGAGGAGTCAGCACGAGGCGATCACGACCGTCACGGCAGCGCGATCGGCAGGTGCACGAGCGGGTCGATGCCCACCGCGAGGAAGACGATCGTCAGGTACGTGATGCTGGCGTGGAACACCCGCATCGGCTTGACCTCGCCCTCGCGGATCGCGCTCGCGTAGAGGCGGTGCGCCTCCAGCAGGAACCAGGCGCCCGAGCCGAGCGCCGCGACCGCGTAGATCCACCCCATCCCCGAGATCGGGATGAGCAGGAGCGAGCACGCCACCGTCGCCCACGCGTACAGCACCACCTGGATGCCGACGGTCGTCCGGGTGCGGACCACGGCGAGCATCGGCACGTGGACCGACGCGTAGTCCTCCTTATAACGCATGGACAGCGGCCAGTAGTGCGGCGGGGTCCAGAGGAAGACGATGCCGAAGAGGATGATCGGCGCCCAGTCGAGCGAGCCGGTCACGGCGGCCCAGCCGATGAGCACCGGCATGCAGCCCGCCGCGCCGCCCCAGACGATGTTCTGCGGGGTGCGGCGCTTGAGGATCAGTGTGTAGATCAGGACGTAGAACGCGATGGCGGCGACCGAGAGGATCGCGGCGAGGGGCGTGGTGAGGAACCACAGCCACGCGGTCGAGACGACGCCGGTGATCCAGGCGAACGCGAGGGCCTCGCCGTCGCGCAGCTCCCCCGTGACGAGCGGCCGCTTCTGGGTGCGCTTCATCACCCGGTCGATGTCGCGGTCGATGTAGCAGTTGAAGGCGTTGGCGGAGCCCGCGCTGAGCGCGCCGCCGACGAGGGTCGCGAGCACGAGCCAGAGGTTCGGGATCCCGTGGGCCGCCAGCACCATGACGGGCGCGGTCGTGACCAGGAGCAGCTCCACGACCCGCGGCTTCGTCAGCGCGACGTAGGCGAGGACCTTGCGGCCGAGCGGGATGCGGGGTCGGGTCGCAGCACCGACCGGCTGGGCGGCCGGAGTCGCCACGGCCTCCTGCATGTCGTCCAGTTTAGGCGACGCCCGCGCGTGCCTCCGTACTCCCGTGGGAGTCCCCTGGGCCTCTCGGCCCGCGGTCGGCGGCCACCCGGCTCGCTCACTAGGATCAGGGAACGTGACCAACCTCAACTGGGAACCGATCGATCAGAGGGCGGTCGACACCGCTCGTGTGCTGGCTGCCGACGCGGTGGAGAAGGTGGGCAACGGGCATCCCGGCACCGCCATCAGCCTCGCGCCGCTCGCCTATCTGCTGTTCCAGAAGGTGATGAAGCGGGATCCGCGGGATCTCACCTGGCACGGCCGCGACCGTTTCATCCTCTCGGCGGGCCACAGCTCGCTGACCCAGTACATCCAGCTCTACCTCGAGGGATCCGGCCTCGAGCTGAAGGACCTCGAGGCGCTGCGCACCTGGGGCTCCCTGACCCCGGGCCACCCGGAGGTCTTCCACACCCCGGGCGTCGAGATCACCACCGGCCCGCTCGGCCAGGGTCTCGCCTCGTCCGTCGGGTTCGCCTACGCCGCGCGCTTCGAGCGCGGCCTGTTCGATCCGGACACGGCCCAGGGCGAGAGCCCGTTCGACCACCACGTCTACGTCATCGCCTCCGACGGCGACATCGAGGAGGGCGTGACCAGCGAGGCGGGCTCGCTCGCCGGCACGCAGCAGCTCGGCAACCTCGTCGTGTTCTACGACAGCAACCAGATCTCGATCGAGGACGACACCAACATCGCCCTGAGCGAGGACACGGCGGCCCGCTACGAGGCGTACGGCTGGCACGTGCAGACGGTCGACTTCAACACCAAGGCCGGCTACGTCGAGAACGTGCAGCAGCTCTGGGACGCGATCCAGACCGCGAAGGCGAACACCACGCAGCCGTCGCTCATCGTCCTCAAGACGATCATCGGCTGGCCGTCGCCGACCAAGCAGAACACCGGCAAGATCCACGGTTCGGCGATGGGCGCCGACGAGGTGGCGGGCCTCAAGAAGGCTCTCGGATTCGATCCCGAGAAGAGCTTCGAGGTCGCGGACGACGTGCTCGCCCACACCCGCGGAGCGAGCGACCGGATCCAGGAGTACAAGGCCGGCTGGCAGCACTCGTTCGACGCGTGGGCCGCCGCGAACCCGGAGCGCAAGCAGCTGCTCGACCGGCTGGAGGCCGGCGAGCACCCCGAGGGCATCGCCGAGGTGCTGCCGGTCTTCGAGGCCGGCAAGGACGTCTCGACCCGTGCCGCCTCCGGCAAGGTGATCAACGCGATCGCGCCGATCATGCCGGAGCTGTGGGGCGGATCCGCCGACCTCGCCGAGTCGAACAACTCGACCATCGAGGGCGCCGACTCGTTCCTGCCGCCCGAGCGCAGCACCACGATGTGGAACGGCAGCCCCTACGGCCGCGTCCTCCATTTCGGCATCCGCGAGCACGCGATGGGCGCGATCCTGAGCGGCATCCAGCTGCACGGCAACACCCGCCCGTTCGGCGCGACGTTCTTCACGTTCAGCGACTACATGCGGCCGGCCGTGCGCCTCGCCTCGCTCATGCAGATCCCCACGATCTACGTCTGGACCCACGACTCCATCGCCCTCGGCGAGGACGGACCGACCCACCAGCCCATCGAGCACCTCACGGCGATGCGCGCGATCCCGAACCTCGAGATCGTCCGCCCGGCCGACGCGAACGAGGTCGCCTGGGCCTGGAAGACCATCCTCGAGCGCCGCAAGAACCCGGCGGGCCTCGTGCTCAGCCGCCAGAACCTCCCGGTGTTCGAGCGCGGAGACGGCGACGCCTCGGGCGACACGTTCGCGGCCGCGTCGAACGTCGCCCGGGGCGCGTACATCCTGGCCGAGGCGAAGGCGGAGACGCCGGACGTGATCTTCCTGGCTACGGGATCCGAGGTCCAGATCGCGATCGCCGCGCGCGAGCAGCTCGAGGCGGAGGGAGTCCACGCCCGCGTCGTCTCGGTGCCGAGCCAGGAGTGGTTCGCCGAGCAGGACGAGGCCTACCGCGAGTCGGTGCTGCCGAAGGCGGTCCGCGCGCGTGTCTCGGTGGAGGCCGGTCTGAAGCTCACGTGGGCGCCGTTCCTCGGCGACGCCGGGCGCAGCATCTCGATCGAGCACTACGGCGCCTCGGCCGACTACAAGACGCTGTACAAGGAGTTCGGCCTCACCGCCGAGGCGGCCGTCGCTGCCGCCAAGGACTCCATCGCCGCGGCGTCCGCCTGACATCCATCACCCTGTCGCCACCCCAGCAGGAAGCAGGAATCATGACCAACAGCAACACGGCCGCGCTCTCGGAGCTCGGCGTCAGCATCTGGCTCGACGACCTCTCGCGCGAGCGCATCGCCTCGGGCGGGCTGCAGAAGCTCATCGACGACCTCAACGTGGTCGGCGTGACGACGAACCCGACGATCTTCGCGTCGGCGCTCGCCAAGGGCAACGCGTACGACGAGAAGGTCGCCGAGCTCGCGGAGGCCGGCACCTCGATCACCGACGCGGTCTTCGAGATCACCACCGGTGACGTCCGCGACGCGTGCGACATCTTCCGCCCCGTCTACGACGCGACGAACGGCCGGGACGGCCGCGTGTCGATCGAGGTGGAGCCGGGCCTCGCGCACGACGCAGCCGGCACGATCGACGAGGCCAAGCGCCTCTGGGATTCGGTGGACCGGCCGAACGCGATGATCAAGATCCCGGCGACGGTCGAGGGCCTCGAGGCCATCACCGCCGCGATCGCCGCCGGCATCAGCGTCAACGTGACCCTCATCTTCAGCATCGAGCGCCACAAGGCCGTCATCGACGCGTACCTCACGGGGCTGGAGAAGGCGAAGGAGGCGGGCATCGACCTCTCGACCATCCGCTCCGTCGCCTCCTTCTTCGTCTCGCGCGTCGACACCGAGACCGACAAGCGCCTCGACGCGATCGGCACCGACGAGGCGAAGGCCCTCCGCAGCAAGCTGGGCGTCGCCAACGCGCAGCTCGCCTACAAGCTGTACGAGGAGCAGTTCGCCACCGACCGGGCGAAGGCCCTCCTCGACGCCGGCGCCCACCGCCAGCGTCCGCTGTGGGCGTCGACGGGTGTGAAGGACCCGAACCTCCCCGACACGCTCTACGTGACGCAGCTCGCGGTGGCGGACGTCGTCAACACGATGCCGGAGAAGACCCTCGACGCGGTCGCCGACCACGGCGACCTGCACGGCGACGCCGTGACCGGCTCCTACGCCGCCGCGCAGCAGGTCTTCGACGACGTCAAGGCCGTCGGCATCGACTACGACGACGTCACCGCCGTCCTCGAGAAGGAGGGCGTCGAGAAGTTCAACGTCTCCTGGGGCGAGCTGCTCGACACCGTGACCGCCGCCCTCGAGGCCGCGAAGTGAGCGTCACGGTCGTCCCCACCGGGGCCGCCAAGGACGCCGTCGACCGGCACGTGCCGCAGCTCGTCGCGGACGGCGTCGCCGGCGGGATCACCGCCCTCGACCCGACGCTCTGGGGCTCGGACGCCGAGGGCGAGGCATCGATCCGCCTCGGCTGGACCGAGGCCGTCGCGATCTCGCGCCCGATGGTCGACGAGATCGTCGCGCTCCGCGAGGAGCTGCACGGCAAGGGCGTGAGGCACATCGTGCTCGGCGGGATGGGCGGCTCGTCGCTCGCCCCGGAGGTCATCACCCGCACCTACGGCGTCGAGCTGACGGTGCTCGACTCGACCGATCCGCAGCAGGTGAAGGACGCGCTGGACGATCGGCTGACCGAGACCGCCGTGGTGATCTCGTCGAAGTCCGGGACCACCCTCGAGACCGACAGCCAGAAGCGCGTCTACGAGGCGGCGTTCCGCGCCGCGGGCATCGACCCGGCGGAGCGCATCGTCGTCGTGACCGACCCGGGCTCGCCGCTCGATCAGTCCGCCCGCGCCGACGGGTACCGCGTCTTCAACGCCGATCCCAACGTCGGCGGCCGCTACTCGGCCCTCACGGCCTTCGGCCTGGTGCCGTCGGGCCTCGCGGGCGCCGACATCGCCGAGCTGCTCGGCGAGGCGGAGGCGGTCCTCCTCGAGCTCGTGCAGGATCAGCCCAGCAACCCCGGCCTGATCCTCGGCGCGGCGATCGGCGGCACGCAGCCGCTCCGCGACAAGCTCGGGATCGTCGCGGACGGCACCCACATCGTCGGCTTCGCCGACTGGGCCGAGCAGCTGATCGCCGAGTCCACGGGCAAGGAGGGCAAGGGCCTCCTCCCCGTCGTCCTGGACACCCGCTCCCCCGAGCTCTCGGAGGGTCTCGCCGACCTCCAGGTCGTCCGCCTGGTCAAGGACGCGGCGGCGACCCGCGAGGTCGCCGAGGGCGAGATCGAGATCTCCGGCACGCTCGGCGGTCAGATGATGGTCTGGGAGTACGCCGTGGCGGTCGCCGGGCGGCTCCTCGGGATCAACCCGTTCGACCAGCCGGACGTCGAGTCCGCCAAGAAGGCGGCGCGCGGCCTGCTCGACGCGCAGCCCGAGCCGACCGCGCCGGTCTTCACGGAGGGCGACGTCGAGGTCCGGACCGCCGGCGGGCTGTCGGTCGACGGTCTGACGATCGCCTCGGCGCTCGACGCCCTGGTGGCCGCGCTCCCCGCCGACGGCTACATCGCGATCCAGGCATACCTCGACCGGGTCGACCACCCGGAGTTCGCGGAGCTCCGTGACCTGCTGGCCGCGAAGGCGAAGCGGCCGGTCACCTTCGGCTGGGGTCCGCGGTTCCTCCACTCGACCGGGCAGTATCACAAGGGCGGCCCCGCGGTCGGCGTGTTCCTCCAGTTCACGCACGTCGCGTCGGCGACCGAGGACCTCGCGATCCCGGAGCGCCCCTTCACGTTCGGCCAGCTGATCAGCGCGCAGGCCGCCGGCGACGCCTCGGTGCTCGCGGAGCACGGCCGACCGGTCCTGACGCTCACGCTCGGCGACGTGGCGGCCGGCTTCGGCGCGGTGAAGGCCGCCCTCGGCGGGACGGCCTGATGGCCGCCGAGATCGGACCGGGCCACAATCCGCTCCGCTCCCCCCTCGACCGCCGGCTGAGCCGGATCGCGGGGCCGAGCGGCGTCGTGATCTTCGGCGTGACGGGCGACCTGTCGCGCAAGAAGCTCATGCCGGCGATCTACGACCTCGCCAACCGGGGTCTGCTGCCGCCCGGCTTCGCCCTCGTCGGCTTCGCCCGGCGCGACTGGGAGGACCAGGACTTCGAGAAGGTCGTCTACGACGCCGTCAAGGCGAACGCGCGCACGCCGTTCGACGACGACGTGTGGAACCAGCTCAAGGAGGGCATCCGCTTCGTCCAGGGCGAGTTCGACGACGACGCGGCGTTCGACCGCCTCAAGGAGACCCTGCACGACCTCGACGAGAAGCGCGGGACGATGGGCAACCATGCGTTCTACCTGTCGATCCCGCCGAAGTCCTTCCCCCAGGTCACCGAGCAGCTGAAGCGCTCCGGCCTCGCGGACCCGAAGGACGGCGAGTGGCGGCGCGTCGTCATCGAGAAGCCGTTCGGCTCCGATCTGCAGACCGCGCGCGAGCTCAACGAGGTCGTCGAGTCGGTCTTCCCGGCGGACGCGGTCTTCCGCATCGACCATTACCTGGGCAAGGAGACGGTCCAGAACATCCTGGCGCTGCGCTTCGCCAACCAGCTGTTCGAGCCGATCTGGAACGCCAACTACGTCGACCACGTGCAGATCACGATGGCCGAGGACATCGGCGTCGGCGGCCGGGCCGGGTACTACGACGGCATCGGCGCGGCGCGCGACGTCATCCAGAACCACCTGCTGCAGCTCTTCGCGCTGACGGCGATGGAGGAGCCGGTCTCCTTCGAGGCCGCGGACCTCCGCGCCGAGAAGGAGAAGGTGCTCTCCGCGGTCCACCTCGACGCCGATCTCTCGAAGGCGACGGCGCGCGGGCAGTACTCCTCCGGGTGGCAGGGCGGCGAGCAGGTCACCGGCTTCCTCGAGGAGGAGGGGATGAACCCCGAGTCCGTCACCGAGACCTACGCCGCCATCAAGCTCAACGTCGACACCCGCCGCTGGGCGGGGGTGCCGTTCTACCTCCGGGCCGGCAAACGGCTCGGCCGTCGCGTCACCGAGATCGCCGTCGTCTTCAAGCGAGCGCCGCAGTACCTGTTCGCCGAGGCGCAGACCTCGGCCCTCGGGCAGAACGCGCTCGTCATCCGCGTCCAGCCGGACGAGGGCGTGACCATCCGCTTCGGCTCGAAGGTGCCGGGCGCCGGCATGCAGGTGCGCGACGTCACGATGGACTTCGGCTACGGCCACGCCTTCACCGAGGCGAGCCCGGAGGCGTACGAACGCCTGATCCTCGACGTGCTGCTCGGCGACCCGCCGCTCTTCCCGCGCCACCAGGAGGTGGAGCTCAGCTGGAAGATCCTCGACCCGATCGAGGAGTACTGGGCGCAGCTCGGCGGCCCGCTCGAGCAGTACAAGCCCGGGACCTGGGGTCCCGAATCCGCCGACGAGCTGCTGGCTCGCGATGGCCGCGTCTGGAGGCGCCCGTGATCGTCGACCTGCCCGACACGACGACGAGCGCCGTCTCCAAGGCGCTCGTCCACATCCGCGAGGAGGGCGGCGCCGTCGCTCTCGGCCGCGTGCTGACGCTCGTGATCGTCACGCCGCTCGGCGAGGAGGAGGAGGCCATCGAAGCCGCCAACGACGCCTCCCGCGAGCACCCGATGCGCGTCATCGTGCTCTCCCGCGGCTCGGATCGCGACGAGACGTCGCGCATCGACGGCCAGATCCGTGTGGGCGGCGACGCCGGCGCGAGCGAGGTCATCCTGCTCCGAGCGTATGGCCCGGTGGGCGACGACGAGGAGGGACTCGTCACGAGCCTGCTGCTCCCCGACGCGCCCGTGGTCGTCTGGTGGCCGGTCGAGCCTCCCGAGCATCCCGCGGAGTCCCCGCTCGGCCGGATCGCGCAGCTGCGCATCACGGACGCCGCCACCGCCCGCAACCCGGTCAAGGCGCTGCAGGCGCTCGGCGAGAACTACCGCCCCGGCGACACCGATTTCGCGTGGACCCGTCTGACGCTCTGGCGCGCGCAGCTCGCCGCGGTGCTCGACCAGCCGCCGTACGAGCCGGTCACCTCCGTGATCGTGTCGGGCGCGAGCGACTCGCCCTCGACCGAGCTCCTCTGCGCGTGGCTGCAGCTCGAGCTCGAGGTCGACGCCCGTCTCGAGATCGCGAGCTCGGCCTCCCACGGCTCGAGCGGCATCCACGGCGTCCAGCTCGTGCGCGAGTCGGGCACGATCAGCCTCGAGCGTTTGGTGCCCAACGTCGCCACCCTCGTCCAGCCCGGTCAGCCCGACCACGACATCGCGCTCCCCCGCCGCAGTCTCCGCGACTGCCTCGCGGAGGAGTTGCGCCGGCTCGACCCGGACGACCTCTTCGGCGAGGTCGTCCAGCAGGGGGTGCCGAAGCTGCCGGCCCCTGCCAAGAAGGGGAAGTAGATCCGTGTCCAATGAACGCCGCGTGCTCGTCCATCCCGACAAGCAGGCGCTGGCCGGCGCCGTCGCCGCCCGGTTCCTCACCAAGATCGTCGACGTCCTGGAGGAGCGCGGCCACGCCGATGTCTGCCTGACCGGCGGGACCATGGGGTCGGCGGTGCTGCAGGCGATCGCCGACTCCCCCGCCCGCGGCTCGGTCGACTGGAGCCGGATCACCTTCTGGTGGGGCGACGAGCGCTACCTGCCGGTCGGCGACCCGGAGCGCAACGACACCCAGTCGAAGGCGGCGCTGCTCGACGCGCTGGACCTCGACCCGGCCCAGGTGAAGAGCCTGCCGGCACCCGGCGAGCAGGCCGACATCCAGGCCGCGGCCGACGCGTACGCGGCCGAGCTGCTCGCCGCTGCGCCCGAGGGCGCGCGCGCCCCGCGCTTCGACATCACCTTCCTCGGCGTCGGTGAGGACGGGCACATCGCCTCGCTCTTCCCCGACCACGCCGGGATCCGCGACACGGAGCACGTCGTCGTCGCGGAGACCGACTCGCCGAAGCCGCCCTCGGAGCGGCTCAGCCTCACGCTCCCGATCATCAACGCGTCGGACCGGTGCTGGATGGTGCTCGCCGGGCCGGACAAGGCCGGGGCGCTCGGTCTCGCCCTCGCGGGCGCGAGCGTCAGCTCGGTGCCGGTCGCGGGCATCGAGGGGCGCAAGCGCACGGTGTTCTTCGTCGATCAGGAGGCCGCGGCCGAGGTGCCGGCGAACCTCATCGCCCCCAGCTACTACTGGACCGCCGAGGACGACTCCCCCGCGGAGTGACCGGCCGTCGCCTGCTTCGAGGGCGCCGCGGTCCCGCGACGCTGGCGCAGCTGCTGCAGCGCCTCGTCGAGCAGCTGGGCGGCCTCCTCGTCGGAGCGGCGCTCCTTCACGTAGGCGAGGTGCGTCTTGTAGGGCTCCGTCTTCGCGAGCAGCGGCGGGTTGTCCTTGTCGCGCCCGGCCGGCAGACCCGAGCTCGGGCTGTCGATGACGTCCGGGATCTCCTCCGCCGGGAGGTTCGCCGCGAAGTAGCGGACGGTCTCGTTGCCGAGCGCGTCCCAGTACGAGACCTGCACGCGATCCGCGTGGTATCCGCGATCCTGCTCGCCCATGGGGCCGGAGCCCACCCGCGATCCCCGGATCGCGCTGCCGCCGGACGCCATCAGCTGTTCGCGAACTTGATCGTGAGCCCGAGCACGATGATGCAGGTGACCCAGACGAGCCCCAGCACCACGGTGATCCGGTTCAGGTTGCGTTCCGCGACGCCGGAGGCGCCGAGGTTGGACGTGACGCCGCCTCCGAACATGTCCGAGAGACCGCCTCCGCGACCCTTGTGGAGGAGGATCAGCAGCGTCAGGAGCAGGCTCGTGATGCCGAGGATGACCTCGACGATCACTTGGAGGATTGCCACATCGGGCCCTTCGAGTCGGGACGCCCCTCACAGGGGCTCAGGAGATTGTACTCAGATGCCGACGTGCTTCTGGTACTGCGCGATGCTCGCGAACTCCTCCAGGAGGAGGCTCGCACCGCCGACCAGGGCGCCGTCGATGTCCGCCTCGCGCATGAACGAGGCGATGTTGGCGGCCTTCACCGAGCCGCCGTAGAGGATGCGGGTCGCGGCCCCCGCGTCCTCGCCGAGCACCTCGGCGACGACGGCGCGGAGCGCCGCGCATACCTGCTGGGCCTGGGCGGGTGTCGCCGCCTGACCCGAACCGATCGCCCAGACCGGCTCGTACGCGACAACGACCTCGGATCCGCGGGTGACAGGGGCCAGCGCCTCGCGCAGCTGCGCGACCGGGATCGCGCTCGCGCCGTGGGTCTCGAGATCCTCGGCCGTCTCGCCGACGCACACGACGGGGATCAGCTGGTGACGGAAGGCCGCGGCCACCTTCGTCGCCACGGTCTCGTCCGTCTCGTGGTGGTACTGCCGTCGCTCGGAGTGACCGATGATGACGTACCGGCAGTCGAGGGCGTGCAGGAACGCGCCCGAGATCTCGCCCGTGTAGGCGCCGCTGTCGAACGCCGAGAGATCCTGACCGCCGTAGGCGATCGGCAGCTCGTCCGAGTTGACGAGCGTCTGCACGGAGCGCAGATCGGTGAACGGCGGGAACACCGCGACCTCGACCGCGCCCTTGTCGTGCTTGGCGTCGCGCAGGGTCCAGGCGAGCTTCTGGACGAAGGCGATCGACTGCAGGTGGTCGAGGTTCATCTTCCAGTTGCCCGCGATCAGCGGACGGCGCCCGGTCATGCCTGCTCCCATCCGAGTGCTTCGAGCCCCGGCAGCGCCTTGCCCTCGAGGAACTCGAGGCTCGCGCCGCCGCCCGTCGAGATGTGGCCGAACCGGTCGTCGGAGAACCCGAGCTGTCGGACGGCGGCCGCGGAGTCGCCACCGCCGACGACGCTCAGGCCGTCGACCTCGGTGAGCGCCTGGGCCACGGCGCGGGTGCCCGCGGCGAACGGCTCGAGCTCGAAGACGCCCATCGGGCCGTTCCAGAACACCGTCGCCGAGCCGCGGACGAGGTCCGCGAACCGGGCGGCCGTGTCGGGGCCGATGTCGAGACCGATCCCGTCGGCGCCCGCAGGCGTCGCCTCGATCGCGTCGATCGGGGCGACCTGGTGCGCCGCGTCGGCGCCGAAGCGATCCGCGACCACGACGTCGGTCGGCAGCACGAGGTCCACGCCCCGCTCCTCCGCCTGACGGAGGTAGCCGCGGGCGGCGTCGAGCCCGTCCTGGTCGAGCAGGCTCTTCCCGATCGCGTGCCCCTGGGCCTTGAGGAAGGTGAAGAGCATGCCGCCGCCGATGAGCAGGCGGTCGACCCGCGGCAGCAGTGCGTCGATGACGCCGAGCTTGTCGCTGACCTTCGAGCCGCCGAGCACGACGGTGTACGGGCGCTGGGGCTCCCCCGTCGTCAGGCGCTCGAGCACCTCGAGCTCCGCCTGCACGAGCCGGCCGGCGGCGCTCGGGAGCAGCTTCGGGAGCTCCCACACGCTCGCGTGCTTGCGGTGCGCGGCGCCGAAGCCGTCCTCCACGACCGCATCGCCGAAGCGCGCCAGCCGGGTCGCGAACTCCTCGCGCTCGGAGGCGTCCTTCGAGGTCTCGCGCCCGTGGAAGCGCAGGTTCTCGAGGACGACGACCTGGCCGTCCTCGAGCGCATCCACGGCGCGTTCTGCGTCGTGCCCGACCGTGTCCGCCGCGAACGCGACCGGCGCGTCGAGGAGCTCGCCGAGCCGCGTTGCGACGGGCGCGAGGCTGAACTCCGGCTTCTCCTCGCCGCCCGGCCGGCCGAGGTGCGAGATCACGATGACCCGTGCCCCGGCCGCCGTCAGCTCGCGGAGGGTGCCGAGCGACGCCCGGATGCGTCCGTCGTCCGTGATGGTGCCGCCGTCAAGCGGCACGTTCAGGTCGCAGCGGACGATGACCTTCTTGCCGGACAGCTCGCCCAGCGACTCGAGGGTGCGCAGCGCCATCCGCTTAGAGGCGGGCCGCGACGTACTCGGTGAAGTCGACGAGGCGGTTCGAGTAGCCCCACTCGTTGTCGTACCAGGCGTAGAGCTTCACCTGGTCGCCGATGATCTTGGTCAGCGGCGCGTCGTAGATCGACGAGTGCGGGTCGGTGACGATGTCGCTCGAGACGATCGGGTCCTCCGAGTAGCGCAGGATTCCCTTGAGCGGGCCCTCGGCTGCGGCCTTGTACGCCGCGTTGACCTCGTCGATGGTGACGACGCGCGACGAGGTGACCGTGAGGTCGGTGATCGATCCGGTCGGCACCGGCACGCGCAGCGAGTAGCCGTCGAGCTTGCCGTTGAGCTCCGGGAGCACGCGGCCGATGGCCTTCGCGGCGCCGGTCGAGGTCGGGACGATGTTGATCGCGGCGGCGCGGGCGCGGCGCAGGTCGCCGTGGGGTCCGTCCTGCAGGTTCTGGTCGGCAGTGTAGGCGTGGACCGTCGTCATGAGGCCGCGCTCGATGCCGAAGGCGTCGTTGAAGACCTTGGCGAGCGGGGCGAGGGAGTTCGTGGTGCACGACGCGTTCGACAGGACGTGCATCGTGGCCGGGTCGTAGGTGCCCTCGTTGACGCCCATGACGAACGTGCCGTCGTCGCCCGTCGCGGGGGCGGAGACGATGACCTTCTTGGCGCCGCCGCCGTCGATGTGCTTGCGGGCGTCCTCGGCCTTGGTGAACCGGCCGGTCGACTCGATGACGATGTCGACGCCGTGGTCGGCCCACTTCAAGGCGGCGGGGTCGCGCTCCTCGAACACCGTGATCGGCTTGCCGTCGACGACGATGCTGTCGCCCTCGACCGAGACCTCGGCGGGGAGGCGACCGGTGATCGAGTCGTACTTCAACAGGTTGGCGAGAGCGTTGTTGTCGGTGAGGTCGTTGACCGCGACGATCTCGACGTCGGCGCCCTTGGCGAGGGCGGCGCGGAAGTAGTTGCGACCGATGCGGCCGAAGCCGTTGATGCCGATCTTGACGGGCACGGGAGTGTCTCCTTGCCGGACGCGCGTCCGCGCGCCGCTCGTAGGGGTGTGGTGGTGGCGTTGGACGGCGGCGGCCGGGCCGGATCACGAGGTCCGGGCCCGGCCGCGTCGCCGATTACGACAGTAGCAGCAGGCCTTCGGTCTTCTCCCGCGCGGTGGTGAAGCGCTGCGCGGCGTTCTCCCAGTTGGCGATGTTCCAGAACGCCTTCACGTAGTCGGCCTTGACGTTGAGGTAGTCGAGGTAGAAGGCGTGCTCCCACATGTCGAGCTGGAGGACCGGGATGGTCGCCTGCGCGGTGTTCGCCTGCTGGTCGAACAGCTGCTGGATGATGAGGCGCTTGCCCACCGGGTCCCACGACAGCACGGCCCAGCCGGAGCCCTGGATGCCGGTCGCCGCGGCGGTGAAGTGCGCCTGGAACTTGTCGAACCCGCCGAAGAACTCGTCGATCGCGCTCGCGAGCTCGTTCCCCTCGGGGCGGCCCTGGCCGTCGCCGGTCAGGTTGGTCCAGAAGATCGAGTGGTTGACGTGACCGCCGAGGTTGAACGCGAGGTCCTTCTCGAGCTTGTTGACGTTGGCGAGGTCGCCGCTGTCACGCGCCTCCGCGAGCTTCTCGAGGGCGGTGTTGGCGCCCGCGACGTAGGTCGCGTGGTGCTTGTCGTGGTGCAGCTCCATGATCTTGCCGCTGATGTGCGGCTCGAGGGCTGCGTAGTCGTACGGGAGATCGGGCAGCGTGTATTCGGCCATGACTCGAATCTAGTGATCCGAGCCCCCTCCGCGCCGGGGTCGGAGGGGCTACTCCAAGCCTTCGGGAAGGTTCGCGTCGGTGCCCGGGATCCCGCGGTCGGAGGCCGACTTGTCGGCCATGGCGAGGAGGCGGCGGATGCGCCCCGCGACCGCGTCCTTCGTCATCGGCGGGTCGGCGTGGTGCCCCAGCTCGTCGAGGCTCGCGTCGCGGTGGGCGAGGCGGAGCTCCCCCGCGTACCGCAGGTGATCGGGGACCTCGTCGCCGAGGATCTCGAGCGCGCGCTCGACGCGGGCGCAGGCGGCGACGGCCGCCTGGGCGCTGCGGCGGAGGTTCGCGTCGTCGAAGTTGACGAGCCGGTTCGCGGTCGCCCGGACCTCGCGGCGCTGGCGCATCTCCTCCCACGACGCGACGGTGCGGTCGGCGCCCATGAGCCGGAGCATCGCCGCGATCGACTCCCCGTCGCGGATCACGACGCGGTGCACGCCGCGCACCTCGCGCGCCTTGGCGACGATGTGGAGGCGGCCGGCCGCGCCGACGAGCGCCATCGCGGACTCGTTGCCGGGGGCGCTCACCTCGAGCGCGGCGGAGCGGCCCGGATCGGTGAGGGAGCCGTGGGCGAGGAAGGCCCCGCGCCAGACGGCGGCGAGTTCCTCCCGCGACCCGGTGGTCAGGCGGTTGGGAAGGCCGCGCACGGGGCGGCGGCGGGCGTCGAGGAGCCCCGTCTGGCGGGCGAGGGTCTCGCCGCCGTCGAGGACGCGCACGAGGTAGGTGCTCGCGCGCCGCAGGTTGCCGCCGGAGATCACCGACACCTCGCTGCGGACGCCGTACAGCTCGGCGAGGTCCTTGCGCACCCGGCGGGCGATCTGCGGCGAGTCGAGCTCCGACTCCACCGCGATCCGGCCCGAGATGATGTGCAGGCCGCCCGAGAACCGCAGGATCGCGGCCAGCTCGGCCGCTCGGACCGAGGTGCGCCCGGCCTCGACGGCCGCCAACTCCTCCTTGACGTCGGCGGTCAATGCCACGCGCTCCGCCCTTCCGGCCGTCGTCTACTCGCGGCCCAGATCTCGATGCTTGACGCTCACGGTCAGATCCGGCAGGGCGCGCAACCGGCGCCCCAGCTCCTCCGCGATGGCCACCGAGCGGTGCTTCCCGCCCGTGCATCCGATAGCGATCGTAGCGTGCCGCTTGTTCTCGCGACGGTACCCGGCCAGCACGGGGGTCAGCGCCCGGACGTACGCGTCGATGAACTCGGTCGCCCCCTCCTGCTCCAGGACGTAGCGCTCCACGCTCGGATCGAGGCCGTCGAGGGGCCGCAGCTCGGGCACCCAGAACGGGTTCGGGAGGAACCGGCAGTCGGCCACGAGATCGGCGTCGGAGGGCAGGCCGTACTTGAATCCGAAGCTCTGCACGGCGATGCGCGTGGTCTGGTCGGCGGACTCGGAGAACTGCTCCGTGATGAGCGCCGCGAGCTGGTGGATGTTGAGGTCGCTCGTGTCGATGACGATGTCGCTCTGGCTGCGCAGCTCCGCCATCCGCGCCCGCTCGGCCGTGATGCCGTCCAGCAGGGTGCCGTGGCCCTGCAGCGGATGCGGGCGCCGGACCTGCTCGAACCGCCGCACGAGCGCCTGATCGGTGGCCTCCAGGAACACGAGGCGCACCTCGGATGCGGTGCCTCGCAGCGACTCGAGCGCCGACTCGGTGTCGGCGAAGAGCTTGCCCCCGCGTACGTCGACGATCGCCGCGACCCGCGGGATGCTGTCGCCGGTGTGCTCGGCCAGCTCGACGAGCGGCCGCAGCATCTGCGGCGGAAGGTTGTCGACCACGAACCAGCCGAGGTCCTCGAGAGCGTCGGCGGCGGTCGATCGTCCCGCCCCGGACATGCCCGTCACGACGAGGATCTGCCGGTCCGACGTCATGGTCCTATTCTGCCGGTGCGGAGGCGCCCTCGCCGAGCCGCACGACGATCGACTCGGCCAGCACCGGCCCGATGCCCTTGACGGCGGCGATCTCGTCCCGGCTCGCGGCGCGGAGCCGCTTCACCGAGCCGAAGTGCTTGAGGAGCGTCTTCACGCGGGCCGGCCCGAGACCCGGCACCTCGGCGAGCTGGGATCCGATGTCGTTCCGACGCTTCTGCCGCTGGAAGGTGATGGCGAAGCGGTGCGCCTCGTCGCGGATCCGCTGGATCATGAACAGCGCCTCGCTGTTGCGCGGCAGGATCACCGGGAAGTCCTGCCCGGGCAGCCAGATCTCCTCGAGCCGCTTGGCGATCCCGGCGACCGGGATGTCGTGGATGCCGAGTTCGCGCATGGTGCGCGCCGCGGCCTCCACCTGCGGCTGACCGCCGTCGACGAGGATGAGCCCCGGGCGGTAGGCGAAGCGGCGCTTGCGACGCTGGGCGACCGTTCCCTCCTCCGCCGCGAGGGGCGCGTCATCGTCGTCGTCGCCGGCGGGCACGTCCTCCTCGACCCCCGCGACGTCCTCGTCGTCGAGGTGGGCGAGGCGGCGGCTCAGCACCTGGTGCAGCGACTCGAGGTCGTCGGCGTAGCCCGGGATCGCGAACTTGCGGTAAGCGCTCTTCTTGGGCAGGCCGTCCTCGAAGACCACCATCGAGGCGACGATGTTGGTACCGCCGAGGTGCGAGACGTCGTAGCACTCCATCCGGAGCGGCGCCTCGGGCAGCCCGAGCGCGGTCTGGATGTCGTTGAGCGCCTCGGTGCGGGCGACGTAGTCGGCCGAGCGACGGTTCTTGTAGAGGATGAGCGCCTGGCGCGCGTTCATGGTCGCGTTCTCCATCACGCGCGCCTTGTCGCCGCGTTGCGCGGTGCGGATGGTGACCGCTCCCCCGCGCGGCCGCATCCCGGCCAGCCAGGTCTCGAGCGCGGTCGCGTCGGCCGGGACGGCGGGGACGATGATCTCGCGCGGCGGGGTGTCCGTCTCGTATGCCGTCTCGAGCATCTGCTCGACGAGCTCGCCGGTCGTGAGATCCAGCTCCTTGTCGACGACCCAGCTCCGCACACCGCGGATGCGGCCGCCGCGGACGACGAACTGCTGGATCGCGGCGGCGAGCTCGTCCTCCTCGACGCCGAAGACGTCGGCCTCGGCGGTCTCCGGCAGCACGACGGCCGACTTCTCGAGCACGTTCTCGAGCGCCTGGATCCGGTCGCGGATCCGCGCGGCCTCCTCGTACTCCATCGCCGCGGAGGCGTTCTGCATCGCCCGGCGCAGGTGCGTGATGACGCTCGTGTCGTGGCTCGCCATGAACGCGACGAACTGGTCGACGACGGCGCGGTGCTCCTCGACCGTCACGGTGTAGGAGCACGGACCGAAGCAGCGGCCGATCTGGCCCGGGAAGCAGGGACGACCGGTCTGCATCGCGCGCTGGTAGCTGGAGTCCGAGCACGTCCGGATCGGGAACGCCTTGATCATCAGGTCGATGGTCTCGCGCACGGCCCAGATCTTCGGGTACGGGCCGAAGTACCGCGCACCCGGGATCCGATGGTTGCGGGTGACCATGACCCGGGGCGCCTCGTCCGCGAGCGTGACCGCCATGTAGGGATAGCTCTTGTCGTCGCGGAACTTGACGTTGAACGGCGGATCGAACTCCTTGATCCAGGTGTATTCGAGCTGCAGGGCCTCGACGTCGCTCCCGACGACCGTCCACTCGACGCCCGTTGCGGTCATCACCATGCGGCGGGTGCGCTGGTGCAGGTTGCCGAGGGGCTGGAAGTAGTTCGACAGGCGTGACCGGAGGTTGATCGCCTTGCCGACGTAGAGCACGCGCCCGCCCGCACCGCGGAACCGGTAGACGCCGGGGCTGGTCGGGATCTCGGAGGGCTTCGGGCGCCAGTCGCGGGTGGCGCGGCGAGCGAGGTCCGCCGGGGAGCGGCTCGACTCGCCGTCGAGGGCGACGCGCCCCGGCCCGGACATGCCGAGGGACGCCATCAGCCGGCCTTCCGGCGCCGCTGCGGGGCCGAGATCACCCGGCCCGCGCCCACGGCCTCCGCATCGAGCAGCTCCTTGAGGAACACGCCCGTGTGGCTGCCCTTCGTGACCGCGATCTCCTCCGGCGTGCCGGTGGCGATCACCTGCCCCCCGCCGGACCCGCCCTCGGGGCCCATGTCGATGATCCAGTCGGCGCTCTTGATCACGTCGAGGTTGTGCTCGATGACGATGACCGTGTTGCCCTTCTCGACGAGCCCGTTCAGCACGAGGAGGAGCTTCCGCACATCCTCGAAGTGGAGCCCGGTCGTCGGCTCGTCGAGCACGTACACGCTGCGGCCGTTGGAGCGCTTCTGCAGCTCGGTCGCGAGCTTGACGCGCTGCGCCTCGCCGCCGGAGAGCGTGGTCGCGCTCTGCCCGAGCCGGACGTAGCCGAGGCCGACGTCGACGAGGGTGCGCAGGTAGCGGTGGATCGCGCTGATCGGCTCGAAGAACTCCGCCGCCTCGCTGATCGGCATGTCGAGCACCTCGGCGATGTTCTTCCCCTTGTAGTGCACCTGGAGCGTGTCGCGGTTGTAGCGCGCGCCGTTGCAGGTCTCGCACACGACGTAGACGTCGGGCAGGAAGTTCATCTCGATCTTGATCGTGCCGTCGCCCTGGCAGGTCTCGCAGCGACCGCCCTTGACGTTGAAGCTGAACCGCCCCGGCTGGTACCCGCGCGCCTTCGCCTCGATGGTCTCGGCGAACAGGGTGCGGATGCGGTCGAAGACGCCCGTGTACGTCGCCGGGTTGGACCGCGGGGTGCGGCCGATCGGCGCCTGGTCGACGTGCACGACCTTGTCGAGGTTCTCGAGCCCCGTCACCCGGCGATGCCGCCCCGGCACCTGGCGCGCGTTGTTGAGGGTGTTCGCGAGCACCTTGTAGAGGATGTCGTTGACGAGGCTCGACTTGCCCGACCCCGACACGCCGGTGACGGCGGTGAACGTGCCGAGCGGGAACTCGACCGTCACGTCGCGCAGGTTGTTCGCCTTCGCGCCCTCGACGGTGATGAGCCGCTTCCGGTCGACGGGCCGCCGGCTGGTCGGCATCTCGATCGCGCGCCGTCCGGCGAGGTAGTCGCCGGTCACCGATTCGCGGTTGTCGAGCAGCGACGGGTAGTCGCCGGAGTGGACGACGAGACCGCCGTGCTCGCCGGCCCCCGGTCCGATGTCGACGATCCAGTCGGCGGTGCGGATGGTGTCCTCGTCGTGCTCGACGACGATGAGCGTGTTGCCGAGGTTCTTGAGCTTGACGAGGGTGTCGATCAGGCGGCGGTTGTCGCGCTGGTGCAGGCCGATCGACGGCTCGTCGAGCACGTAGAGCACGCCCGTGAGGCCGGAGCCGATCTGGGTCGCCAGCCGGATGCGCTGCGCCTCGCCGCCCGACAGCGTCGCCGCGGCGCGCGCCATCGTGAGGTAGCCGAGGCCGACCTCCAGCAGGAACTCCAGGCGGAGGCGGATCTCGCGCAGCACCGCCGCAGCGATCTTCGCCTCGCGTGCGGTCAGCTCGAGCTTCTCCATGAACGCGTACGACTCGAGGAGGCTGAGTTCCGCCACCGCCGAGATGCTGACGCCCGCGACGTGCACCGCCAGCACCTCGGGCTTCAGCCGCGCGCCGTGACAGACCGGGCAGGGGATCTCGCGCAGGTACTCGCCGTAGCGGGCCTGCGAGTAGTCGCTCTCCGCCTCGAGGTACTTGCGCTCGATGTAGGGCATGACGCCCTCGAAGCCCGTGGAGTACTTCATCGTGCGGCCGAAGCGGTTGCGCCACTGGACCTGCACCTCGAAGTCGTTGCCCTCGAGGATCGCGGTCCGCACCTGGTCGGACAGGTCCTGCCAAGGGGTGTCGAGATCGAAGTCGAGATCGCGGGCGAGCCCCTCGAGCAGCCGGCTGAAGTAGCTGTACACGCCCTTGCCGCCCTGGTTCCAGGGCAGGATGACGCCCTCGTTCAGCGTCAGGGTCGGGTCGCCGATCAGAAGATCGGGGTCGACGGCCATCTTCGTGCCGAGGCCCGAGCACTCCGGGCAGGCGCCGAACGGCGCGTTGAACGAGAATGTGCGCGGCTCGATCTCGGTGAGCGCGATGGGGTGGCCGTTCGGGCAGCTGAGCTTCTCGCTGAAGGTGCGGATGCGCTCCTTCGACTCGGCCGGCTCATCGACGAAGTCGACGGCGAGGATGCCCTGCGTGAGGCCGAGGGCGGTCTCGACGGAGTCGGTCACCCGACCGAGCAGGTCGTCGGCGGCGACGAGACGGTCGACGACGACCGAGATGTCGTGCTTGTACTGCTTCTTGAGCTTCGGCGGATCGGACAGCTGCACCGTCTCGCCGTCCACGACCGCGCGCGAGTAGCCGCTCGCCGTCAGCTCCTTGAAGAGGTCGACGAACTCCCCCTTCTTCTGGCTGATGATCGGCGCGAGCACCTGGTAGCGGGTGCCGGTCGGCAGCTCCATGAGCTGATCGGCGATCTGCTGCACCGTCTGCCGCTGGATCGGCTCGCCGCAGATCGGGCAGTGCGGGATGCCGATGCGCGCCCAGAGGAGACGCATGTAGTCGTAGATCTCTGTGATCGTGCCGACCGTCGAACGCGGATTGCGGTTGGTCGACTTCTGATCGATCGACACCGCCGGGCTCAGTCCCTCGATGAAGTCGACGTCCGGCCGGTCGACCTGCCCGAGGAACTGCCGCGCGTACGCGGACAGCGACTCGACGTACCGGCGCTGCCCCTCCGCGAAGATGGTGTCGAACGCAAGGCTCGACTTGCCGGACCCCGACAGACCCGTGAACACGACCATCGAATCGCGCGGGATCTCGAGGTCGACGTCCTTGAGATTGTGCACCCGCGCGCCGCGGACGCTCAGCTTCTGCGGGCTGGGAACGGGTGAGATCGACACTCCCCCCATCCTACGAAGACCACCGACATTCGGCTGGCGGGCGGGGTCAGCGCGCGTGCCCGACGGCCTCCATCGAGCGCAGCTCCTTCTTGAGGTCCTGCAGCTCGTCGCGGATGCGGGCCGCGAGCTCGAACTTCAGCTCGCCGGCCGCCTGCAGCATCTGGCCGTTGAGGTCGGCGATCATCGCCTCCAGCTCGTTGGCGCCGCCCGCGCCGATGCCCTCGCGGCGGAGGTTCGGCGTCGGCGAGCGGCGCTTCGCGCCGTCCGGCGTCGAGCGCCCGGCGAGCAGTGCCGCGGTGTCGGCCTCCTCGCGCGCGAGGACCGCGGTGATGTCGGAGATGCGCTTACGCAGCGGCTGCGGGTCGATCCCGTGCTCGAGGTTGTAGGCGATCTGCTTCTCGCGCCGGCGGTTCGTCTCGTCGAGCGCGCTGCGCATCGAGTCGGTGATCTGATCGGCGTACATGTGCACCTGGCCGTTGACGTTGCGCGCCGCGCGGCCGATCGTCTGGATGAGCGACGTGCCGGAGCGGAGGAACCCCTCCTTGTCGGCGTCGAGGATCGCGACGAGCGAGACCTCGGGCAGATCGAGACCCTCGCGCAGCAGGTTGATGCCGACGAGGACGTCGTAGACGCCGGCGCGCAGCTCCGTCAGCAGATCGACGCGGCGGAGCGTGTCGACATCGGAGTGCAGGTACCGCACGCGGACCCCGTGCTCGCCGAGGAACGCGGTCAGCTCCTCCGCCATCTTCTTCGTGAGCGTCGTCACGAGCACGCGCTCGTCGCGCTCGGCGCGCAGCCGGATCTCCTCCAGCAGGTCGTCGATCTGCCCCTTGCTCGGCTTCACGACGATCTCCGGGTCGATGAGTCCGGTCGGGCGGATGATCTGCTCCACGGCTCCGTCGGCCATGCCGAGCTCGTACCGCCCCGGCGTCGCCGACAGGTAGACCTTCTGCCCGACCCGCTCGAGGAACTCCTCCCAGCGCAGCGGCCGGTTGTCGAGCGCGCTCGGGAGGCGGAAGCCGTGGTCGACGAGCGTGCGCTTGCGCGACGCGTCGCCCTCGTACATCGCGCCGATCTGCGGCACGGTGACGTGCGACTCGTCGATGACGACGAGGAAGTCGTCCGGGAAGTAGTCGAGCAGCGTGTTCGGCGGCTCACCGGGGTTGCGACCGTCGATGTGCCGGGAGTAGTTCTCGATGCCGGAGCAGAAGCCGATCTGCTCCATCATCTCGAGGTCGAAGGTCGTGCGCATGCGCAGCCGCTGCGCCTCGAGGAGCTTGCCCTGGCGCTCGAACTCGGCCAGCCGCTCCGCCAGCTCCTCTTTGATCGTGCCGATCGCGCGGTGCATCGACTCCGGGCTGGCCGCGTAGTGGGTGGCCGGGAACACCGAGACGGCGTCGAGCTTCGCCACCACGTCGCCGGTGAGCGGATGCAGCGAGTACAGCGCCTCGATCTCGTCGCCGAACATCTCGATCCGGACGGCGAGCTCCTCGTAGACCGGGATGATCTCGATCGTGTCGCCGCGCACGCGGAACTTGCCGCGGGAGAAGTCGACGTCGTTGCGCTCGTACTGCATGCCGATGAAGCGACGCACGAGCCGGTCGCGCGAGATGTGCTCCCCCACCTGCAGCGCGGTCATGGCGCCCAGGTACTCCTCCGCGGCGCCGAGACCGTAGATGCAGGAGACCGTGGAGACGACCACGACGTCGCGCCGGCTGAGCAGTGAGTTGGTCGTGGAGTGCCGCAGCCGCTCGACCTCGGCGTTGATGGACGAGTCCTTCTCGATGAAGGTGTCCGTCTGCGGCACGTAGGCCTCGGGCTGGTAGTAGTCGTAGTAGCTCACGAAGTACTCGACCGCGTTGTTCGGCATGAGCTCGCGGAACTCGTTGGCCAGTTGTGCGGCGAGCGTCTTGTTGTGCGCGAGCACGAGGGTCGGGCGCTGCACCTGCTCGATGAGCCAGGCCGTCGTCGCCGACTTGCCGGTGCCGGTCGCGCCGAGGAGGACGATGTCGGTCTCGCCGGCCTGCACACGATGGGCCAGCTCCTGGATCGCCTGCGGTTGGTCGCCCGAGGGTTGGTACTCGCTGATCACCTCGAACGGGCGCACGGAGCGGGTGGGCTGGACCATGGTCTCCAGGCTAGGCGCGACCTCCGACGTCCGCTGGGCGACCTTATGCAAACGCTGGGAACCGGATCCTCCGCTCTGAGATGTCCCTAAGGTGAACGCGTGTCGACGTCCCTGGAGCAGAAGCACGCGCCCGCCCGGGCCTCTGTGGCGACGATCCTCACCCGACGCCGCGTCATGGTCATGGTGCTGCTGTGCGTCATGTACTTCATCTCGTACTTCGACCGCAACAACATCGCGACCGCCGGACCGGAGATCATCAAGGAGTTCGGCCTCACCAATGCGGAGTTCGGTCTCGCCGCGTCGGTCTTCTCCCTGTTCTACGCGCTCCTGCAGGTCGCGGGGGGCTGGGTCGGCGAGAAGCTCGGCCCGCGGCTCGGCCTGCTGATCCTCGGCCTCCTGTGGGGCCTGTCGACGGTCTTCACCGGCATGGCCGTCGGGCTCGTGACGCTGCTCGTCGCCCGCGCGGTGCTGGGGCTCAGCGAGTCGGCCACCTTCCCGACCGCGACCCAGGCGATGTCGCGCTGGATGCCGCGCAGCATGAACGGGTTCGCGCAGGGCATCGTGCACTCCGCGTCCCGGCTCGGCACGGCCGCCGCGCCCATCATCGTCGCGATGCTCATCCAGATGAGCGGGTGGCGGTTCTCGTTCATCTCGGTCGGCATCCTGAGCGCCCTCTGGGCCGTCATCTGGTACATCATGTTCCGCGACCGTCCGCGGGACGTGAAGGCGCTGCGCGGCCGCCCGCTGCCCTCGAGCATGGACATCCCGAAGGCGGCAGATCGTCCGCCGGTGCCGTGGAAGCGCCTGATCCGGAGCATCCTCCCGGTCACGCTCGTCGACTTCGGCTACGGCTGGGTCGCGTGGGTCTTCTTCACCTGGATCCCCCAGCTGCTCTCGACCACCTACAAGCAGGATGTCTCGAAGTACGGCCTGCTCACCTCGCTCGTCCTCGTCGGCGGCGTCGTCGGCGACACCCTGGGCGGCGTGCTGAGCGACGCGATCCTCAAGAGGACGGGCGACGCCCGTCTCGCCCGCCGGACCCTGCTGCTCGTCGGCTTCATCGGGTCGGCGGTCTTCATGGCGCCGCTCGTGTTCACGCCGTCGCTCACGACCGCCGTCGTGTGCCTGGCGATCTCGTTCTTCTTCCTCGAGCTCACCAACGCGCAGCTGTGGTCGATCCCGATGGACGTCGCCCCCACCTGGTCGGGGACGGCGAGCGGCATGATGAACACCGGCTTCGGCGTCGCCGGCATCCTCTCCCCGATCGTGGTCGGCGCGCTCGTCGACGCGACCGGCGGCTTCGCCTTCCCGTTCGGCCTGTCGGTCGGCATCCTGGTCGCCGCGACGATCCTCGCCGGCGTCATGCGTCCGAAGCAGGTCGATCCGATCGCGCCCGAGGACGAGCGCGTGCCGGACGCGGGCTGAGCCGCCTCAGCTCCGCCAGCGCCGCCCCGCGAGCGGGAGGCTGAGCGGCGACCTCCGCGCCAGGTCGGCGACGACGTACGACAGCACGATCACCGTCACGTAGGCCACCAGGGTGAGCCACGGATCGATCACGTGGTCCGGCACCCAGTCGTCGCCGATCCAGAGCAGGACCCACAGGATCATCGGATGCACGAGGAAGATGCCGAACGAGCGGTCGGAGACCCGGTCCACGGCGCGGGAGAACCGCGAGTCGGGCACCCGTCGATCCGCCCACCAGCTGCCGAGCGCGAGGAACCCGAGTCCCACGCACACCGCCCAGACCATGATGACCGGCTGCAGCGGCGATCCGGCCTGGTAGAGCGGGTAGCCGAGCACCCATCGCTGAACGGCGAAGACTCCGAGCGCCAGCACGGCGCCCCCCGCGACGATCAGGCCGATCGTGCCGCGACGTCGGCGCACGGCGTCGAGGAGACCGCGGGCGTGATCCGCGCCGATCGCTCCCGCGATGATGAAGAACGAGTAGCTCCAGAAGAACTGCTTCTCCGCGTCGCCGTACCAGCCGAGGTCGCCGAACGGCTCGTAGAAGTACACCGCGGTGACCGCGAGCTGCAGGACGAAGAAGACCGCGAGCACCAGCGCGTGATGACCCCGGGTCTTGCGCACGAACCACACGATGAGGGGCACCAGCAGGTACACCTGCATCGTCACGAGCAGGAAGTACAGGTGGTACCACGCCGAACCGGTGACGATCCGGTAGAGCAGGTCCACCAGCCACTGCACGGGCTCCTTCTGCGATCCGCTGTGCAGGTTGGAGGCGGCGTAGTAGATCACCGACCAGACGACGTACGGGACCCCGACGAGCAGGAACCGCTTCGGCCAGAACTGCCGCATCGGCCGCGGTCGGTTCAGCTGCCCGAGCAGCAGGACGAACGTCGTCAGCGAGAAGAAGACGAGGCGCGTGAAGTGCAGCAGACCGAGGAGACCGTAGAGCGGGACGTTGTCGGAGGCCACCGTGTGACTCGTGACGTGCACGCCGATGACGCAGGCGAACGTCAGGATGCGGACGACGTCGACCTCGTACAGCCGCCTCACGCCGTGGGCTCCGCGGCGATCCGTCGCACCTCGGAGCGCCGGACCTTGCCGGCGGGGGCGCGCGGCAGGTCGTCGACGACGAGGATCTCGACGGGGCGCTTGAAGCGCGGCAGCTGCTCCTCGCAGCGGGCGCGGAGCGCGTCGACCTCGAGGCCGCCGTCCGGCACCGGGATGACGTACGCTACCGGCACCTGCCCGAGGATGTCGTCGGGGCGGCCCACGACCACGGCCTCCAGCACGCCGGCGTCGCCCAGCAGCACCTCCTCGACGTCGGCCGGGTACACCTTCTCGCCGCCGCGGTTGATGACGTCGTCGCTGCGTCCCGCCAGGGCGACCCGGCCGTCCACGTCGACGGACCCGACATCGCCGGTCCGCAGCCAGCCGTCGTCGTCGAAGCGGTCGGCGGCGGCGTCGAAGAGGTAGCGGCGGACGATGCCGGGGCCGCGCACCCAGAGCTCCCCCGCCTCCCCACGGACCTCGACCTCCGACCCCTGCGGAAGCCCCACGCCCGAGACGGTGGCCGCGTCCTGCGGGTCGGTGGCGGTGATCTGGCTCGCGCCCTCGGTCATCCCCCAGCTGAGGATGAACGGGATGCCGGCGAAGGCCTCGCGCACGTGGTCGGGCAGGGGCGCCGAGGCGCAGCGGATGAAGCGCAGCCCGTCGGGCGGATCCAGCTCACCGGTGCGGGCGAGGACGGCCAGGATCGCGGGCACCGCGTTCAGCCAGGTGATGCGGCGCTCGCGCAGCAGCTCCCAGAAGCCGGTGCGCCGGAAACGTGCGTCGAGGACGAGGGTCGAGCCGGCGACCAGGGTCGCGAGCACGCCCACGACCTGCGGGTTGACGTGCGAGAGCGGAAGCGGGTTGAAGCCGCGGTCGGCCGGTGTCAGCCCGTGGTGCTCGGCGATCCGGCGGGCGACGAACAGGAGCTGCTGCTCGAGCAGCTCGACCCCCTTCGGCGTGCCGGTGGATCCGGACGTGAAGAGGACGGCGGCACCGGAGCCGGCGGGGTCGGCCCCCGGGGCGGCGGTGCCCTCCCGCATCGCCGCGGGCAGCAGGTCGTCGCCGACCGCCGTCCACGGTGCGCCGGCGACGGAGCGCTCCTCCCCCCGATCGCCGACGGTCATGCCCGCACCGCGGATGAGCCCGGCGATCCGCGACGGCTCCTCACGACCGGACCCGTGGTCGATCGTGACGGCACGATGGCCGGCCGCGATGGCCGCCACCTGCAGGACGGCGGTCGCGAGGACGTCATCCGTGTCGATGAGGACGCTCGCCGACGGGCCGAGTCCCGCCTGCATGAACCGGTCGGCCCACGCAGCCGTCAGCCGCGACAGGTCTCCGGCGGTCACCGCCCGGTGCGATCGCGCATCCTCGTAGAGGACGTGGCCGGGGTCGTCGGCGGCTCGCTGCGCGATGAGGTCCGCGAGCCCGGATGCCGACGAGCGCATCGGCTCATGCTATCGGGTCGGCGGTCGGCGTCAGCTGGAGACGAGAGGTCCCCGGACGGCGTTCAGCATCGCGAGCCAGACCCCTCGGAACAGCGGGATGTCCCGTCGGCCGCGCGGTCCGCGGTCGCTGATGAACCGGCTGTGCGACTGCCCGGCTGTGCCGAGCGCGTAGTCGGTCACCAGCTGATGACCCACCCGGGTCGGGGCGCTCGTCGCGATCGTGCGCGGGGTTCCGGGCAGCCGCAACGCGTGCCACGATCCGGCGATCCGCTGGGCGTACATGTCGTGGGCGGAATCCAGGGCGTAGTAACGCGACATCGGCGTCACGCCCGGGTGCGCCATCCACGCGGCCGTCACACCCTGGTCGGACTCGACGGGCGAGCCGAAGAGGAGCACTCCCTGGACCCGGCGCCCGTGCGCGATGAAGGCCGACTCGCCTCCGCCCTGCGAGTGCCCGGCGAGGACGATGCGGTCCCATCGGATCCGGTCGCCGTCGAGGAAACGTCCCCAGCCGCCCATCGGATCGCGGGTCGCCAGCGTTCCGAGGGCATGTACCAGGCGGGCACGGATCGAGTCGCTGGGCGCGATCGACGAGAACCGGGTGGGATGGCTGCCGTCGAAACGGTTGGCCTGCAGGTCGCTGTAGCAGCGGGCGTCGCGGGCGCAGGTCTGGGCGACGGAGCGGCCGCGGTTCCAGTAGTCGAGCGCGAGCACGTGGTACCCGGCGGAGCCGGCGGTGTCGAGGAACTCGCGGTAGTTCTCGGGGACGGCGCGCGTGGCGGGGAGGAAGAGGAGCAGGGGCGCATCCGGCGACGTGCGCAGCGCGACGTTGCGGGCGTTCGGCGTGTAGCGGACTCCGTTGAGAGCGTCGAGCCGGAAGACGTGCCGCACGATGGGGTCGACGATGGCCGGGATGGCGGGAGCCGGTGCGGGCGTGGGCGCGGTGTCGGTCGAGGCGTCGGCGGGGGCGGCGAGACCGATCCCGCCCGTGACGAACGCGACCGCGAGAGCCACGACGACGGCTCGTCTGATCACCCCTGCGCTGCGCACGGAGCGAGCATAAAGGGAGCGGATATCAGAAATGACTCAGGATCGGATCAATTCTTGCGAAGCCGGTCCCACAGCGCGTCCGCCTGCGCCAGCGTCTCCTCGAGGGAGCCGTTCGCGTCGATGACGACGTCGGCGATCGCGACCCGCTCGGCGTCGCTGGCCTGGGCGGTGATCCGGCGTTCGGCGTCCGCGCGGTCCATCCCGCGCAGCTCGACCATGCGGCGCACGCGCTCTGCCGGCTCGGCGACGACGGCGACGACCCGGTCGAACTCCCCCGTGCGGTCGGCGTCGACGAGCAGCGGTACGTCGTAGACCACGACCGCGTCCGGGTCCGTGGCCGCCGCGGCGGCGAACAGCTCGTGGGAGCGCGCGCCGATGGCGGGGTGGGTGATCGCATTGAGCGCCCGGCGCTTCTCCGGGTCGGCGAAGACGAGGGCGCCGAGCCGGGCGCGGTCGAGGACGCCCTCCGGTGTGAGGAACTCCGGGCCGAACTCCTCGGCGATGCGGGCGAGGGCGGGGGTGCCGGGCTCCACGACCTCGCGGGCGAGGCGGTCCGCGTCGACGACGACGGCCCCGTGCTCCGCGAGCCGGGCCGAGACCGCCGACTTGCCCGACGCGATCCCCCCGGTGACGGCGATGAGCTGCACGGACCGAGCCTAGTCAGGCGGGGACGGCGAAGGCCGGGCCCCGTGGGACCCGGCCTTCGCGTGACGGTGCTGGAGTGCTCCGGCTCAGTTGTTGGAGCTGAGGCGCTCGCGCAGCGCGGCGAGCGATGCGTCGTCGGCCAGCGTGCCGCCCGACGAGCTGTCGCTCGAGAAGGAGCTGCTCGCCGACGAGGTGGTCGTGGGGGCGAAGTCCTTCTCCCCCGCCTCCTCGGCCGCGATGATCTGCTTCTTGTGCGCCTCCCAGCGGGCCTGCGCGGCCGCGTACTCGGCCTCCCACGCGTCGCGCTGGGCGTCGAAGCCCTCGAGCCACTCGCCCGAGGTGGCGTCGAAGCCCTCCGGGAACTTGTAGTTGCCCTGCTCGTCGTACTCGGTGACCATGCCGTACAGCGCGGCGAGACCGGAGTCGAACTCCTCGTTGTGCGGGTCGATGCCCTCGTTCGCCTGCTTCAGCGACAGCGAGATGCGGCGACGCTCGAGGTCGATGTCGATGATCTTGACGAAGACCTCCTCGCCCACCGACACGACCTGCTCGGCGAGCTCGACGTGGCGGCCGGACAGCTCGGAGATGTGCACGAGGCCCTCGATGCCGTCGGCGACACGCACGAACGCACCGAACGGCACGAGCTTGGTGACCTTGCCGGGCGCGATCTGGCCGATCGCGTGCGTGCGGGCGAAGACCTGCCACGGGTCCTCCTGCGTCGCCTTGAGCGACAGGGACACGCGCTCGCGCTCGAGGTCGACCTCGAGGATCTCGACGGTGACCTCCTGGCCGACCTCGACGACCTCGCTGGCGTGCTCGATGTGCTTCCAGGAGAGCTCGGAGACGTGCACGAGGCCGTCCACGCCGCCCAGGTCGACGAACGCGCCGAAGTTGACGATGGAGGACACGACGCCCTTGCGGACCTGGCCCTTGTGCAGGTTGTTGAGGAACGTCGAGCGCGACTCCGACTGTGTCTGCTCGAGCAGCGCGCGGCGGCTCAGGACGACGTTGTTGCGGTTCTTGTCGAGCTCGAGGATCTTCGCCTCGATCTCCTGGCCGAGGTACGGCGTGAGGTCGCGGACGCGGCGGAGCTCGATGAGCGAGGCCGGCAGGAACCCGCGGAGGCCGATGTCGACGATGAGGCCGCCCTTGACGACCTCGATGACCGAACCGGTGACGACACCGTCGGTCTCCTTGATCTTCTCGACGTCGCCCCAGGCGCGCTCGTACTGGGCACGCTTCTTGGAGAGGATCAGACGACCCTCCTTGTCCTCCTTCTGGAGAACCAGGGCCTCGACGCTGTCACCGACGTTGACGACCTCGTTGGGGTCCACGTCGTGCTTGATGGAGAGCTCGCGGGAGGGGATGACGCCCTCGGTCTTGTAGCCGACGTCGAGGAGGACCTCGTCGCGGTCGATCTTCACCACGGTGCCCTCGATGAGGTCGCCGTCGTTGAAGAACTTCAGAGTCAGTTCGACCGCGGCCAGGAAGTCTTCAGCAGATCCGATGTCGTTGATCGCGACCTGCTTGGTGGCCGTGGCGGTCGTTGCGGTTGTCATGTAGTAAGTGCTCCGGGGTGGTGCGGGTATCGGGCCGGAGAACGCATGGGCGCACCCGGCGGATGGGTATGGAGAGTGCTCGCCGCAGAAATGCGACTCTCCAGACTACTACGCGGAGCTACTTCGTGGGTGACGTGATCTCGGTCTCGATGCGCAGGACGTTCGGGTCGCCCGCGATGCCCGCCTGCGTGGCGACGCCCGGGTTGATCGGTGCGTTGAAGGCGTAGGCCATGGACCCGTGATCCTGCCCGGCCGTCCCGCCGGCGTTGTAGTTCCACGACGCGGTCTGCAGCGCATACGGCGCCGGGGTGGACGACGGCGCCGGCACGTTGGCGTAGTCGATGCTCCAGGGCTGCTTGCCCGCGGTCGCGCCGAGGGCGGCGATGAGCTTCTGCGCCTCATCGGTCGACAGCCCCACGTAGAGGTAGGTGCGGTGCGTCGTGGTGGTCGGGGTCGTGGTGTCCTGGACGGACTGCACGGTCTTATAGGCGCACGCGGGCGCCGGGCTGGCGGGGATGCCGAACTCCTTCGGCGAGTCCGCCGGGTCGAACGGGACGACGGTCGTGGCCGAGTCGTCGCCGAGCAGCACGACCTTCATGTGGCCGTCGCACGTGGGCGTCGCCGTCGCCTTCGGCTCGCTGGAGCAGCCGGCGAGGACGACGGCGGCGAGACCGGCCGTGAGCGCCGCGGCGGCGAGGCGGGCGAGCGGGCGCGGCACGGTGAACGTCATGGTGCTGCGATCCTAACGACGGGTCGGCTGGGTGCCGGCCGGGCGCGCGCGCTCCGCGACGATCGCGCGGAGGGCCGGCTCGAGCTCCGGCTGGGCGAACCGGTAGCCGGCCGCCTGCAGCCGCTCCGGGAGCACCCAGCGGCTCTTGAGCACGAGCTCCGTCTCCGTCCGCAGCACGAAGGCGCCGAGCTCGAGCGCGATCCGCGGCAGCGGGATCCCGATCGGGACGCCGAGGACACGGCGGAGGGTCCGCATGAGCGTCGCGCTGTCGACGGGGTGCGGCGACGACACGTTGAGGACCCCGTCGAGGTCGCGTCGCTCACGGAGGAAGCCCACCACCCCGACCACGTCATCGACGTGCACCCAGCTGACGCGCTGCCGCCCGTGCGGGGTGCCGAAGCGGTGGGAGGTGCCGGCGGCGAGCCGTGCGCGCGTCGCCGGCCACGGGCCGTCGAGCTGGGCGCCGCCGAGACCGACGCGGGCCAGCAGCAGGAGCGGCACGAGGGCGCTCCCGTCCCCCAGCGTGATGGCCGTTCGGAGGGCCGCGCGTCGGACGCCCGGCACGTCGGCGCCGAAGAACGCCTCCTCCCACGCCCGCGCGACGCCGACCGAGAAGCCCTCGCCGAGCTCGCCGTCGGCCTCGGTCTGGGGCCGGTCGTCGGCGTGCCGGTAGATGGTCGCGGTGGAGGAGTTGATCCAGAGCTCCGGCGGTGCGTCCGCGCGCCGGATCGCCTCCCCGAGCTCGGTCGTCGTCGCGATGCGGGAGCGCAGGATCTCGGCCCGGTTCACCGGGCCGTAGCGGCAGTCGACGCTCTTGCCGGCGAGGTTGACGACGAGATCGGCGCCGTCGACGAGCCGCGCGATCGCCGCGGTGTCGCCCCAGGTCGCGTCGCCGGAGCGGCCCACCGTGCGCACCGTCTCACCGGCGGCGCCGAACGAGGCGCGCAGCCGGGTGCCGATGAATCCGCTCGCCCCCGCGATCACGACGGTCATATCGCCGCGACGTCACCGCAGGAGTTCGGCCTGCAGGGTGTCGAGGCCGACGCCGCCGAGGTCGAGCGCGTGCTTGTGGAACTCCTTGAACGAGAAGTCCGCGCCCGCCTTCCGCTGCGCCGCCGAGCGGATCTGCTCCCAGATCCGCTGCCCCACCTTGTAGGCGGGGGCCTGACCCGGCCAGCCCAGGTAGCGGTTCACCTCGAACCGCACGAAGGCGTCGTCCATGTTGACGTTCTTGCGCATGAAGGCGAGCGCGTAGTCCGCGTCCCACGGTCCCTCGCCGTCCGGGCGCGGCTTGGCGAGGTGCACCCCGATGTCGAGCACGACGCGCGCCGCGCGCATGCGCTGCCCGTCGAGCATCCCGAGGCGGTCGCCCGGGTCGTCGAGGAACCCGAGCTCCTCCATGAGCCGCTCGGCGTACAGCGCCCACCCCTCGGCGTGGCCGCTCGTGCCGGCGAGCTGGCGGCGCCAGGTGTTGAGCTGCGCACGGTTGTAGACGGCCTGACCGATCTGCAGATGATGACCGGGGACGCCCTCGTGGTAGACCGTCGTCGTCTCGCGCCAGGTGTCGAACTCGGTGACACCCTCGGGCACGCTCCACCACATGCGGCCCGGGCGGGTGAAGTCGTCCGAGGGGCCGGTGTAGTAGATGCCGCCGTCCTGGGTCGGCGCGATCATGCACTCGACCCGACGGACCGGCTCGGGGATCTCGAAGTGCGTCTTCGAGAGCTCCGCGACCGCGGTGTCGGCGAGCTGCTGCATCCAGGCCTTCAGCGCGTCGGTGCCGTGGATCTTGCGGGACGCGTCGCGGTCGAGGACGGCGATGGCCTCCTCCACGCTCGCCCCCGACTGGATCTCGCCCGCGATCCGGGTCTGCTCGTCGACCATGCGCGCGAGCTCGCCGAGCCCCCACTCGTAGGTCTCGTCGAGGTCGATCGCGGCGCCGAGGAAGTGGCGCGACTGCAGGGCGTAGAGCTCGCGACCGACGCCGTCGCGCTCGCCCGCCCGCGGGGCCAGGTCCGTCTCGAGGAACGCGGCGAGCTCGGCGTAGGCCTCGGCCGCCCGGCGGGCACCGGCGGCGAGGTCGCGGGCGAGCGAGTCGGGCACGGCGCCCCCGTCGTCGAGGGCCGCGTTCGCGGCGAGCTCGACGAAGAAGCCGGTCGCGGCGTCCGCGTGCTGGCGCGCCTGCTTCGCCGTCTCGACCACCTGGCGGCGGGCGGGTACCACACCATCCTGGATCCCGAGGCGCAGCGTCTCGAGGTAGCCGGTCACCGCCCCGGGCACGTTGGTGAGCTTCTGCGCGATGGTCGCCCAGTCGTCGGCGGTCGCGGTGGGCATGAGGTCGAAGACCTCGCGGATGCCCTGAGCGGGTGACGCGATCACGTTGACGTCGCGCTCGAAGAGCTTCGCGTCGTGCTGCTCGACCTCGAGCCGGAGCTCGGCGAGCAGGTCGGTCTTCGTCACCCGATCGACGTCGTCGTGCGGGTCGGCGGCCTCGAGCCGGCTGATCACGTCCTTCACCGCGCGCAGATGCGCCTCCTCGCCGGCAGGCGAGAGATCGCCGTACTCGCCGATGCGCCCCTCCGCACCGATGTAGACGGCGTAGTCGGGGTCGAGGTCGATGAGGGTGCGCACCCATCCCTCCGCGATCTCGTCGATCGGGGTGGGCGTGCGCTGCGGCTGGGAGTCCGTCATGCGCTCCACGCTATTCGTCGTCGAGATCGCGTTCCAGCATCGCGCCGAGGACCCCGAGCGCGTGCTCCGACTCGGAGCGGAGCACGACCTCCTCGCCGAACGGCACCCCGAGGGTCAGGAGCCCGAGGATGCTGGCGGCGTCCGCCTCCGTGCCCCGCGCGTTGACGACCGTCACCGACGCGCCGAGCGCCGCGGCGGCCGCGCTGAACAGCGCAGCGGGGCGTGCGTGCAGCCCGCTCCGCGCGGCGACCCGCACCCGGCGCTCGGGCATCAGTGGGCGGCGGCGTCCCAGTTCGGGCCGTGCCCGAGCTGCACGTCGAGGGGAACGCTCAGATCGGCCGCGCCCGCCATCCGGGTCCGCACGATGTCGGTCAGCTCGTCCAGCTCCCCCGGCGCCACCTCGAGCACGAGCTCGTCGTGCACCTGGAGCAGCATGCGGCTGCCGAGCTCGCGCTCCCGGATGTCGGCGTCGACGCCGATCATGGCCCGCTTGATGATGTCGGCCGCGGAGCCCTGGATCGGCGAGTTGAGCGCCTGACGCTCCGCGTTCTCCCGCAGCACACGGTTCGTGCTGGTGAGGTCGCTGAAGGGACGGCGGCGCCCGAAGATCGTCGTGGTGTAGCCGTCCTCGCGGGCCTGCTCGACGACGCCGCGGAGGTAGTCGCGCACGGCGCCGAAGCGGGCGAAGTAGTCGGCCATGAGCTCCTTCGCCTCGCTCACCTCGATCCGCAGCTGCTTGCTGAGGCCGAACGCGCTCAGGCCGTAGGCGAGGCCGTACGACATCGCCTTCACCTTGACGCGCTGCTGCGGGGTGACCTCCGAGGGGTCGACGTGGAAGATGCGCGCGCCGACGAACCGGTGCAGGTCCTCCCCCGAGTTGAACGCCTCGATGAGCCCCGCGTCGCCGGAGAGGTGCGCCATGATCCGCATCTCGATCTGCGAGTAGTCGGCGGTGAGGAGCGTCTCGAAGCCGTCGCCGGCACGGAACGCGGCGCGGACCTCGCGGCCGACCTCGGTCTTGATCGGGATGTTCTGCAGGTTCGGGTCGTTCGACGAGACGCGGCCGGTCGCCGATCCGGTCTGCTCGTAGGTGGTGTGGATGCGCCCGTCGCTCCCGATCGCGGCCTCGAGCGTCTCGACGATCTGCTTGATCTTCGTGGCGTCGCGGTGCCGCAGGAGGAGCTCGAGGAACGGATGCGGATGCGCGTCCTGCAGGTCGGCCAGCGCCGCGGCGTCGGTCGAGTAGCCGGTCTTGTTCTGCCGGGTCTTCGGCATGCCGAGCTGCTCGAACAGCACCTCCTGGAGCTGCTTCGGCGACCCGAGGTTCACCTCGCGTCCGATCTCGGCGAAGGCGGCGCGCGCGATCGCGTCGGCCTGCGCGCCGAGGCGGCTGTTGAGGCCGGCCAGGTGATCGCGGTCGACGGTGACGCCCTGCAGCTCCATCCGCGCCAGGGTCGGCAGCAGGGGCGCCTCGATGCCCGTCATCACGTCGCGCGAGCCCTCGTCGAGCCGGGTGCGGAGCTCCTCCGCCAGCCGCAGGATGTACCAGGCCTCGGTGGCCGGGCTGAGCGGCTCCGTCTCGGGCACCAGCTGGCTCGGATCGGGCTCGGGAAGCGCCTCGCCGAGGTAGTAGTAGCTGAGTCCGCCGAGCGTGTCGGCCTTGGTGCCGGGGCGCAGGAGCCATGCGCCGAGGATCGTGTCGAACACGATGCCGTTGAGCGTCAGGCCCGTGCCGGCGAGGGCCTTGAACTGCCGCTTGCCCTCGTGCAGCACCTTCGGCGCCGGACTCGCGAGCCACGCCTCGAGCGCGTCGTAGTCCTGCCGGCCCGGCGCCCACGGCACCCAGGCCGTGTCGTCGGCGCCGGCGATGCCGAAGCCGTCGACCTTGCCGCCGAGGGTGACGATGCGGAGGCCGAGCTCCTTGGTGCCGCCGGCCGACTGCCGGTCGAGCCAGAGCGCCAGCTCCTCGTCGACGAGGGTGCGCACCGGGGGCACCTCGGCGGCGGGGGCTCGGCCGTCGTCGCGCGACGCGTTCTCGTCGACGGCGCCCTCGAGCTTCAGCACGCGCTCGAGCAGCGTGCGGAACTGCAGCCGCTCGAACACGGCGCGGACCGCGGCGACGTCGATGGGGCGGCGCCCGAGATCCGCCGGGGCGACCGGCAGGTCGACGTCGCGCACGAGCCGGTTGAGCCGGCGGTTGCGGACCACGCGGTCCTGCTGGTCGCGCAGGTTCTGCCCGACCACGCCCGTGATCTCGTCGGCATGCGCCAGGAGCTCCTGCACGGTGCCGTACTTCTGGATCCACTTGACCGCGGTCTTCTCGCCGACCTTGTCGACGCCCGGCAGGTTGTCGCTCGTCTCGCCGACGAGCGCCGCGATCTCGGGGTACTGCTGCGGCTCGATGCCGTAGCGCTCGACGACGGCGTCGTGGTCGTACCGCTTCAGCTCGGAGACCCCGCGCGCGTTCGGGTAGAGCAGGGTCACGTCGTCGTCGACCAGCTGGATGGTGTCGCGATCGCCCGAGACGACGAGGACGTCGAAGCCCTCCTCCTTGCCGCGCAGCGACAGGGTGGCGAGGATGTCGTCGGCCTCGTAGTCCTCTTTGGTGATCGTCGTGATGTTCATGGCCTTCAGCGCCTCCTCGAGGAGCGGCACCTGACCCTTGAACTCCGGCGGCGTCTCGCCGCGGGTCGCCTTGTAGTCCTCGTAGTCGCGGTTGCGGAAGGAGAAGCGCGAGATGTCGAACGCGACCGCGAGGTGGGTCGGCTGCTCCTTCTGCAGGAGCAGGATGAGCATGCTGAGGAAGCCGTGGATGGCGTTCGTGTGCTGGCCGTCGCGGGTGACGAAGCTGTCGATCGGGAGCGCGTAGAACGCCCGGAAGGCCAGCGAATGGCCGTCCACGAGCAGCAACGTAGGCTTGTCGGAGTCCGGCACGCGCCCAGCCTAACCGCCGGTCCCGACACGCCCACCGACGATGCAGGAGCGCCCGTGACGAAGATCCCCGACGGCCTCGACCCGGAGCTCGTCGACCGGATCCTGGGCACCGGCGGAGGCGAGCTGACCCGCCGGATGGGCATCGAGCTCCTCGAGGTGTCGGCCGAGTACTCGGTCGCGACGATGCCGGTCGAGGGCAACCGCCAGGTGGTCGGACTCCTGCACGGGGGCGCGCATGTGGTCCTCGGCGAGTCGCTCGGCTCGATCTCGTCGGCGATCCACGCCGGTCCCGGGCGCTACGCCGTCGGGATCGAGATCAACGCGAGCCACAGCCGCTCGGTGACCTCGGGGCTGGTCACGGGAACCTGTCGCGCTCTCGTCCTCGGCCGGACGCTCTGCACCCACGAGATCGTCATGACCGACGAGGAGGGGCGCCGCCTCTCGACGGTGCGTATCACCAACATGCTCCGCGACCGGTAGCGGCGCCGGCGAGACGCATCCGCCCGATCCGCACGACCTGCGAGACGGAGCTCGTGGAGCTTCCTTCTGTCGAGATGCCGGTCGGGGCCGGGTCGGTCGCCGTGAGGCGGCCCGAAACGGCGAGTCGACGGCGATGAGATCTCGACACGCGGCGCTCGGGTGCCGCTGCTCGGTCCGAGCGCTTCGGACTCGACGCTTCGCATCGAGCCCCGCGCATTACTTCTTCGGCGAGAGCTGCTCGATGATCGCCTTCGACACGTCGTGCATCGTGAGGCGGCGGTCCATGGAGGCCTTCTGAATCCAGCGGAACGCCTCCGGCTCCGAGAGGCCCATCTTCTCGTTGAGCAGGCCCTTGGCCCGGTCGACGAGCTTGCGGGTCTCGAAGCGCTCGACCATGTCGGCGACCTCGTTCTCGAGCGTCACGATCTGCTGGTAGCGGCTGAGCGCGATCTCGATCGCCGGGAGGAGGTCGTTCGGCGTGAAGGGCTTCACGACGTAGGCGAGGGCGCCGGCCTCCGACGCGCGTTCCACGAGCTCCTTCTGGCTGAACGCGGTCAGCAGCACGACGGGCGCGATGTGGTTCTTGGTGAGCCGTTCCGCGGCGCTGATGCCGTCGAGCTGCGGCATCTTGACGTCCATCACGACGAGGTCGGGGCGCAGGTCGGTCGCGAGCTGCACGGCGGTCTCGCCGTCGCCCGCCTCGCCGACGACGTCGAAGCCGTTGTCGCGCAGCGTCTCGACGATGTCGAGGCGGATCAGCGACTCGTCCTCCGCCACCACCACCCGGCGCGGGGCGCTCGGCTGACTGTCCTGCACGTCACTCACGCTCCGAGCCTACGGTACGGTGACTGCGTGCCGCTCCCCCGGGGCGGGGCGCCGGAGTGGCGGAATTGGCAGACGCGGCCGACTCAAAATCGGCTGTCCGAAAGGGCTTGTGGGTTCGAGTCCCACCTTCGGCACCGGTACGGGACCGTCAGACCGACCCGACCAGCGTGTCGAGCTGGGCGATGTCGCCGGGCGTCGGGATGCCGAGCACGAAGGCGATGATCGTCCACCCGGCGTACACGGTGACCGGCGCCGCGATCACGAGACCGACGAGGGCCGGCAGCATGCCGGGCGCCCCGTTGCGGGCGGCGCGGAAGGCCGTGGCCGCCGCGATCAAGCCGACCAGCGCCGCGGGCAGGTCGGTCACCACCGGGATTCCGAGCAGCAGGGCGGCCACCAGCAGGGCCCCGCTGATCGGTGCGGCGATGATCGCGACGGTCGCGGAGCGATTGCGCGGGGCGGGTCGCAGGATCGCGATCGGCGGCGACGGGGCGCGTCGCGGAGCGGCCACCGGATCCGCGGCCCGGACCGAGGACACCGGGATCGGCATCGGCGGCACCGCGTTGAGCCGCGCATGCACCTCGCGTCGGGAGGGCAGCGCCGACCCCTCGGAGATGTTCTCGAGCGCGGTCATGATCCCTCCACCCCGAGCATCGTCTCTCGGGCTGGGGGGATCGACCCCGCCTTCGCGGGGCGTGCTACTTCATGGTCCCCTGCGACACCGACCCCTGCAGCTGGCGCTGGAAGACGATGTACACCACCAGCACGGGCGTCACCGTGATGACGACGGCCGCCATCAGCGCACCGAAGTCGACCGAGTATCCGGCCTGCGAGGCGAACGACGCCATGCCCTGGGTCAGCACGTAGTTGGCCTGGTCAGGATTCAGCGCCACGGGCAGCAGGAACTGGTTCCACAGACCGAGGAAGTTGAAGATCGCGACCGTCGCCATCCCGGGGCGCGCCATCGGCAGCATGACCTGGAAGAACGTCCGCCACTCGCTCGCGCCGTCGATCTGGGCGGCCTCGTAGATCTCGTCCGGCAGGGTCTTGAAGAACGAGTGCAGGAAGAACACCGTGAACGGGAGCGCGAACGCGACGTAGGTGAGGATGAGCCCGGGCAGGGTGCCGAGCAGTCCGACGCTCCGGAGCACGAAGAACAGCGGCACGATCGCGAGGAAGACCGGGAAGGTCAGGCCGGCGAGCATGAGCGTGTAGATCGCGCGGTTGCCGAAGAACCGGAACCGGGCGAGGACGTACGCGCACATCGAGCCGAGCAGCATGACGAGCACGAGCGCGGAGCCGACCACGATCAGGGTGTTGGCGAAGTAGCTGCCGACTCCTGAGGTCGTCCAGGCGTTGGCGTAGTTCTCGACGTTCCACCGGGTGGGGAGCGCGAACGGCGACTGAAGGATCTCCTTCGTCGTCTTGAACGACGACATGAGGACCCAGAGGAACGGCAGGACGATCGCGATCGTCCAGATGATCATCACGCCGTGCGAGACGATCGCCGCGAACACGTCGCCGGGCGTCGTGCGACGAGGGCCGCGGAGCGCGGGCGCGTCCAGACGGGGCAGGGCGGCGGTCATCGGCGGTCTCCTCGGTCGGTGCCGGCGAGCAGGCGGTTCACGCCGAACACGACACCGGCGAAGATCAGCGTCACGAGCGCGAGCACGACGCCCATCGCGGTGGCGTAGCCGAAGTGCCCCTTGCGGAACGCCTCGTTGAACAGCAGCTGCGACATGACCAGCGTCGTGTTCGCCGGCCCGCCCGCATTGGGGAACAGGGCGGTCATGTAGACGAACGCGTCGAGCGCCGCGATCCCGAGATAGATGTAGGCGGTCTGCACGTTGTCGCGGATGAGCGGGATGGTGATCGAGACCGCGGTGCGCCACCGCCCGGCGCCGTCCAGGCGGACGGCCTCGTACGTCTCCGCCGGCACGCCCTTGATCGCCGCGACGAAGAGCACCGTGTAGAAGCCGACGAAGCTCCAGATGATCACGAACATCGAGGCGGGCAGAGCGGTCGAGACCTGGCCCAGCCAGGGGGTCTGGTCGTCCAGGCCGAAGATCCCGAGGACGCCGTTCAGCAGGCCCGCGGACGGGTCGTACACGAAGGACCAGATGATGCCGATCACGATGGCCGGCACGCAGTACGGGAAGAAGGAGAGCGTCCGGTAGAACGACGACGCGCGGATGCCGCGGATGTTGCCGTGGCTCGGGCCGGCGACCGTGATGAGGCTCGCGAAGGCGAGCGCCAGGAAGATCGTGACCGCCGGGACGACGACCGCCAGCAGGATGTTGTTGATCAGCGCGTGCTGGAACAGGTCGTCCTGCAGCAGCTTGGCGTAGTTGCCGAAGCCGATGAACGGGATGTCGCTCGTGAAACCCGACCAATCGGTCAGCGAGTAGTAGAACGCCAGCACGAACGGGTAGATCACGAAGATCAGGAAGATCGCGACGGGCACGCCCAGGAACACGATCATGAAGCTGACGCGGTCGATGGTGAGGCGCCGCTTCCGGCGGCCGGCCGCGGAGGGCCGACCGCCGGAGGCGATGCCGAGGGGCACTGTCACTTCTTGTCGGCCGCCGCTTTGTCGGTGATGGCCTGCAGGGCCGAGGTCAGACCCGCCGTGTCGAGCTGCCCCGACAGGAAGGAGTTCCACGGCACCAGCTGATCGGTGTTGAGTCCGTACAGGTCGACGAACTGGTAGTTGAAGGTGTTCGAACCGGCGGCGTCGAGCATCTTCGTCTGCGACACGAGCGCGGTCGAGCCGAAGCCGTCGTCCGGGATGAGGCCCTTCACGATGGTCGGCGCGAGGCGGGTCTTCGCGAAGTTCGTCGCCGCATCCTTCGACAGCATCGCCCGCATGAGCTCCTTGCCACCGGCGGGGTTCTTGCCCGTCTTCGGCACGATGAACGGCTCGCCCGCCGCACTGCGGAGGGACTCGTACGGCAGCTTCGGGCTGCTGGTGACGGTCGGCTCCGGGATGCCGGTCATCTTGAAGCCGTCCTTGGTCGCCTTCTTCATCTCGTTCTCGATCCACGAGCCCGACGGGTAGAGCAGCGCCTGCTGGTCGTTGCTCCACTTCGCCTGGGCGGCCGTGAACTGCGTGCCAGCACCGCCGGGGACGAAGTAGCCCGCCGCGACGATGTCGCCCAGAGCCTTGAGCACGCTCTGCACGGCCGGGTGCGACCAGCAGTCCTTCGACAGCTTCTCGAAGCCGTCCTTGACCTCGTCGCCGCCCTCCTTGATCGCCGAGTCGACCGCGAGCGTCTGGTAATAGGTCGCGGCCTCCTTGCCCCAGACGAAGAGGAACTTGCCCTTCTCCTTCGCCTTGGCGCCGAGCTCCTTGGCCTCGTCCCACGTCTTCGGGGGCGTCCAGCCGTTCTCCTCGAACAGGCTGGCGGAGTACCAGAGGGCGTAGATCGTCAGGACGTAGTTCATCGCCTTGAACTTGCCGTCGAAGGTGCCCGGGACCTTCACGTTCGGGTAGAGCGTGTCGGCGATCTTCGTGCCCTCGTAGTTGTTCGCCTCGAAGACGTCGTCGAGCTCCTCGAGGTTGTCGAGGATCGTGGTGAAGCCGATCGCGCCGGCTCCCGAGTTGTCGATCAGGTCCGGCGGGTTACCCGCGACGAAGCGGGGCTGCAACTGCTGGGCGATCTGGGTGGACGGCGAGACCTTGACCTTGAGGCCGGAGGTCTGCTTCTGCATCTGCTGTGCCGCGTACTGCACGTAGTCGTAGCCGTAGCCGCCGTTGAAGATGACGGCCTCGGTGGTCGAGTTGGCCGCGACCCCGAACGGGTTCTTGGCGGACTTGGTGCCTCCGCTGCCGCCCGAGCCGCCGCCGCCCTGGACGCAGGACGCGAGGGTGACGGTGAGCGGGATGCCGACGGCGGCAGCGAACGCGCCGCGCAGGAACGTCCGGCGGTTGAGCGCGCTGGTTTCGGTCATGTGAGGTGATGCCTTTCCGTGGTGGTGGGGTGGAATGCGGAGCAGGACGCCGGGTCGCCTACGCGGTGCGGCTGATCCGATCGCGGTACAGGTCCTCCAATGCCTTGTTGTGGTCGTCTCCGCCCGGGATGTTGGCGGAGAGGTAGACGGGCGGCGTCGAACCGGCCGCGATCATGCGCTCGGTGACGCCGATCGTGAGCAGCTGCGCGATGAACGCCGCGGTGATCGAGGAGATGGCGCCGATCTTGGTGTCGCCGAGTTCGAGGGTCGCGTCACCGTAGGGCGCCCTGTTGTCGATGACGACGTCCGCGATGTCGCGGAGGCGCTTGCCGCTCGGGTGCTTCGGTTCGACGGCGGCGGTGTGCTCGAGGCTCGTCACGGCGATCAGCTTGTGCCCGGTCTCCTTCGCCTTGAGCGCCATGCCGACGATGGAGCCGTTGACGCCGGAGTTCGAGGCGATCAGGAACACGTCGTGCGGGCCGATCGTCGACACCGCGAAGAGCTCGTCGACGACCGACGGGTCGCGCTCCAGGTCGCTGCCGCCGAGCATGTCGACGGTCCGCGATCCGCGCAGCACGACGTCGCGGAGCGCGATGCGGTTGGTCGGGATGAGGCCGCCCGCGCGCCCCGCGATCTCCATCGCGAACGCCTCGGAGTGGCCCGTGCCGAACGCCTGCAGCACTCCCCCGTTCTCGAGCGACTCGACCAGGATGTCGATCGCCGCGTCGAGGGCGCCGGCGTCGGCCTCCTCGGTGAGGGCGGCGATGCGGGACTCGGCCTCCCGGCGGAAGTCGTCGAAGAGGGTGCTCATGCGGTCTCCTTCTGAGGGGCGGGATCGGGCCGGCGGCGCCCGCGGCCGGGGCGGCGGTGCGGTGACACGGCGAGGGCGGATGCGGCCAGCGTGGTGGTCGTGCGGCCGAAGTTCTGCTGCGCGACGAGCAGGTAGAGCAGGTCGAGCACGAAGAGCTGCGAGTGCTTGGCCGACAGGTCGTCGGGCTGCAGGAAGCGCTCCTCGGCCAACGTGACGATGTTCTCGTCGGCGACCTGCGCGAGAGGCGACTCGGGCGAGTTCGTGATCGCCACGGTCAGGGCTCCGGCGGAGCGGGCGCACTCGAGCATCTGGATCGTCTCCTCGGTGCGCCCGGTGTTGGAGACGGCGATGGCGACGCAGTGCTCATCCTGCAGCGCGGCGCTCGTGAGTCCTGCGTGCACCTCGGGCCAGGCGTGGGTGCTGATGCCGATGCGGTACAGGCGGGCCTGCATTTCCTCGGCCATGACGGCGCTGCCGCCGATGCCGTACAGGTCGACGTGCTGGGCCGACGCGACCCGGGCGGCGATGTGCTGGAGGCGGGCCAGGTCGACGAACTCGGCCGTCGAGCGGAGGGAGCGGGTGTGCGCCGCGAGGAGCGTGCTGAGCACCTGGGTCGGCGTGTCGTCCGGGCCGAAGGCGCGGCCGATGTCCTCGCCCCAGCGCTCGATCGCGTGGGCGCGGCCGAGGTCGGAGGCGACGGCGACGCGGAAGGGTGCGTAGCCGGAGAAGCCGATGACACGGCAGAAACGGGTCACGGTGGCCGGCGAGGTGCCCGCCTCCTCGGCGAGCTGGGTGATCGAGAGCTGCAGCGGAGCGTCGGGAGAGTCGAGCAGCAGGGTGGCGATCTTCACCATCGCCTCCGACATGCGCGGGAGGCGGGAGGCGATCCGCATCCCGATCGCCGACGTCGGCACGACGTCCACCGAGTCGGTGGAGCGGTCGGAGCCGACATCGGGCATATGAAAATCACTTCCACATCTGCGTGCGATTGATTGAACAGTATTCTCGGGTCGCGAGGCCGCGGAGGCAAGCCTCAGAATCGAGAAATCATGCGCGCACTCCTGGCGGTCGATGCCGGCGGCACCAGCACCCGGGCCGTCGTGGTCGGTCTCGACGGGGTCTGCCGAGGGTTCGGGACGGCCGGAGCCGGCAATCCGATCTCCTCCGGGCCGACGCACGCCGCGCGGGAGGTCGCGACCGCGACGCGCCGCGCGCTCGCGTCGGCGGGCGTCGAACGGGTCGACGGCCCGGTCGTGCTCGCCATGGCCGGCTCGAGCGCGGACGAGGGGTCCGGATGGATCGCCGCCGAGCTCGCCGCGGCGGGCGCCGCCGGCCCGATCCGCATCGAGTCCGACCTCCTCGCCACCTATTGCGCCGCCGCCTGGGAGCCCGACGGCTACGCGGTGGTCGCCGGCACCGGTGCGGCGGCGATCCGGGTGCGCGCCGGCCGGCAGGAGCTGGTCGGCGACGGGCTGGGCTGGCTGCTCGGCGACGGCGGATCCGGATTCTGGATCGGCCGGCGCGTCGTGCGCGCCGTCGCGGCCCAGCTCGACGGGCGCGGCCCCGTCACCGCGCTGACGGCCCTGCTCCTCGCGGACCTCGGCATCCGGGCGGGCACGAGCCGCGCGGGTGGATCGCGCCCGGACGCGCTGCAGGAGCTCGTCCGCTCCGTCTACGCGCTCCGCCCGATCGAGCTCGCGCGCTTCTCCCCTCTCGCGTTCGCGGCGGGCGACGACGCGGCCGCCGCCGGGATCCGGAGGGCGGCCGGTAACGCGCTCGAGGAGGCCGTCGCGGCGGTGCGGGACCCGGACGTGACCGGTCCGCTGGTCGGCGGGGGCGGCGTGCTGGCGGCGCTCGCGGCTCGGTGCGAGCTGCCGGGGGGCGACGGCATCCGGCTCGTCGCCGACGGGACGGCGGGCGCCGTCGTCCTCGCGCTCCGCGCGGCGGGCGTGGGCGTCGATCGCGCGACGCTCGAGGTGGTCGTCGGGACTCTCGCCGAGCGTCGGATCATGAGCGGCGGCTCCGCGGGCTACGACCGATGAGGTGATCGCGTCGCCCGACGTCATCCCGGCGGACGATGCAGCGGGGAGCGTCTGCTCCCGCCGGAGCACGCCGCGGCGGGCGGCGGACGCCCGGCGGCGGACGCGTGCCGGGCGGCCCGATCCCTAGCGTCGGAGGACGGGACGAGACGCGTCCCCATCCAATCGGAGGAACCCATGGCCGCCACGACCGTCAGCCCGACGCCCACCGCACACCCGACCATCCGACCCGCACGACGGGGCCGCACCGCACTGCTCCTGACCGCCGGCGTCGTCGTCGCCGGCGCGGCCTCGACCGTGGTCGCCCTTACGGTCACCGCGCTCGGTGCGGGGTTCCCGCCCCTCATGCCGGCGGTGTTCCTGCCCTTCGTCGTCCTGGGCTTCGCCGCCGCCGCGGGCGGCTGGGCGATCGTCCGGGCGCGCGCCAACCGACCGGGTCGTGTGCTCGCGGTTCTCGTGCCCGTCCTGACGCTGGTCTCGTTCGCGCCGGACGTCGCCCTGGCGGCGACCGGGTTCATCCCGGGCACGACGGCGACGGGCGTCTCCGCGCTCGCACTCCTGCACCTCGTGGTCGTCGGGGTCGCCGTCCCGGTGCTGGCCCGGGCCCTGCCCGTCGACGGTCGCGTAGGCCGCTAGTCGGCGTGCTCGCCGGTCTCCCACACGGGCGGGTTCTCGATGGCGCCGATGACGTGGACGCGCATGTCGTTCGTCGAGCCGGCGATGCCAGGAGGGGATCCGGAGATCACGACGACCTTGTCACCCGACTCGACCAGCCCATCGCGGAGCAGCAGGTCGTCGACCTGCTGGAACATCGCGTCGGTGTGCGTGACGCGCTCCACGAGGTACGACTCGATGCCCCAGGTCAGCGCCATGCGGCGGCGGATCGCCTCGTCCGGGGTGAATCCGCGCATCGGCACCTTGAAGCGCAGGCGCGACATGCGGCGGGCGGAGTCGCCCGACTCCGTGAAGACGCACACGTACTTGGCGTCCACGAACTCCGCCACCTCGGCGGCGGCGAGGGTGATCGCGCCGCCCTGGGTGCGGGGCTTCGTGCCGAGCGGGGGGATCCGCTCCAGGCCGTGGTCCTCGGTGGACGCGACGATCCGCGCCATGGTCGCGACCGTGACGACGGGGTACTCCCCCACGCTCGTCTCGCCGGAGAGCATGACCGCGTCGGCGCCGTCGAGGACGGCGGTCGCGACGTCGGAGGTCTCGGCGCGGGTCGGGACCGGGCTGGAGATCATCGACTCGAGCATCTGGGTGGCGACGATGACCGGCTTGGCCATCCGCCGAGCGAGCTCGACCGCGCGCTTCTGCACGATCGGCACGGCCTCGAGCGGCAGCTCCACGCCCAGGTCGCCGCGGGCGACCATGATGCCGTCGAAGGCGTCGATGATCTCCTCGAGCGCGTCGACCGCCTGCGGCTTCTCGATCTTGGCGATGACCGGGACGCGGATGCCCTCCTCGGCCATGATCTCGTGCACCCGCTCGATGTCGGCGGCGTTGCGCACGAACGAGAGCGCGATGTAGTCGGCGCCGAGCTTCAGGCCCCAGCGCAGGTCGGCCTCGTCTTTGTCGGAGAGCGCGGGGACGCTCACCGCGACGCCCGGCAGGTTGATGCCCTTGTTGTTCGACACCGCGCCGCCGACGACGACCTCGGTGCGCACGCGCGTGCCGTCGGTGTCGAGCACCTTCACGCGGACCTTGCCGTCGTCGATGAGGAGGAAGTCGCCCGGCTTCACGTCGCCCGGGAGCCCCTTGAAGGTGGTCCCGACGAGGTCCTTCGTGCCCAGCACGTCCTCGGTCGTGATCGTGAAGATGTCACCGGCCGCGAGCTCGTGCGGGCCGTCGGCGAACTTTCCGAGCCGGATCTTCGGCCCCTGCAGGTCGACGAGGACGGCGACGGGCTCGTGGAGGTCGTCGGCCACCTTGCGGACGTTGGCGTAGACCTCCTCGTGCACCTCGTAGCTGCCGTGGCTCAGGTTCATCCGCGCGACGTTCACGCCGGCTTCGACGATCGCGCGGATGTTCTCGTAGCTCGAGGTCGCAGGACCCAGCGTGGCGACGATCTTGGCTCGTCTCATGACTTCCTTCGGGTGGGTGGTGGCGGGGAAGGGAGGGTTCGAGGGGACGCCGTCGTCCGAGGGAGAGCCTAGAGGCTGATCGCCCGGTCGCTCGGACGCACGGGGGCGGGGAGCTCCGTCGAGCCCTCGAGGTAGCGGTCGACCGCGGCGGCCGCGGCACGGCCCTCCGCGATCGCCCACACGATGAGGGACTGCCCGCGGCCGGCGTCGCCCGTCACGAACACGCCCGGCTCGGTGGTCGCGTAGTCCTCGTCGCGCGCGACGTCACCCCGCGGGGTGAACGGCAGGCCGAGCTGCGACTCGAGGGCCTCGCTCTCCGCGCCCGTGAACCCCATGGCGATGAGCACGAGGTCTGCGGGGATCTCGCGCTCGGTGCCCGACTTCGGCACGCGTCGGCCGTCGATGTACTCGGTCTCCGCGACGCGCAGCGCACGGACCTCGCCCGCCTCGTTGCCGAGGAACTCGACGGTGGAGGCGAGAAAGTGCCGCTCGCCACCCTCCTCGTGTGCGCTCGCGATCTCGAACACGTGGGGCATCATCGGCCAGGGCTGGTCCTCCGGCCGGTCCGACGGCGGCTGCTTGCCGATCGCGAGGTTGGTCACGCTCAGGGCGCCCTGCCGGTGCGCGGTGCCGATGCAGTCCGCGCCGGTGTCGCCGCCGCCGATCACGACGACGTGCTTGCCCTCCGCCGTGAGCTGCTGGGGCACGGTGTCGCCGGCGCCCGCCTTGTTCTGCTGGACGAGGTAGTCCATGGCGAAGTGGATGCCGAGGAGGTCGCGGCCGGGGATCGGCAGGTCGCGCGGCACGGTGGCGCCGGTTGCGACGACGACAGCGTCGTAGCGCGCCTTCAGGTCGTTCCAGGCGATGTCGCGGCCGATCTCGACCCCGGAGCGGAACCGGGTGCCCTCGGCGCGCATCTGGTTCAGCCGCGCCTCGAGCTGCTTCTTCTCCATCTTGAAGTCCGGGATCCCGTAGCGCAGCAGGCCGCCGATGCGGTCGTCGCGCTCGTACACGGCGACGGTGTGGCCGGCGCGGGTCAGCTGCTGGTCGGCGGCGAGCCCGGCGGGGCCGGATCCGACGACCGCGACGGTCTTGCCCGTCAGGCGCTCCGGCGGATGCGGCTGCACCCAGCCGTTCTGGAACGCCTGGTCGATGATCGAGACCTCGATCTGCTTGATCGTGACCGCCGGCTGGTTGATGCCCAGCACGCAGCTCGACTCGCAGGGCGCCGGGCAGAGCCGCCCGGTGAACTCCGGGAAGTTGTTCGTCGCGTGCAGGCGCTCGATGGCCGCACGGCCCTCGTTGCGCCAGGTGAGGTCGTTCCACTCCGGGATCAGGTTGCCGAGCGGGCAGCCGTGGTGGCAGAACGGGATGCCGCAATCCATGCACCGCCCGGCCTGCCGGCGCAGCTGGGCGGGGTCCTGCTGCTCGTAGACCTCCTTCCAGTCCATGATGCGGACCGGAACGGGGCGCCGCTTCGGGAGCTCGCGCTCCGGCACCTTGAGGAAACCCTTGGGGTCGGCCATCTCAGCCTCCCGTCACTTCGAGGATCTTCCGCCAGATCGCGTCGCCGTCGGGGTCGAGCCCGGCGTCGAGCGCCTCCTGGCGCGTCTGGAGGACCGCGGCGTAGTCGCGCGGGAGGACCTTCGTGAACCGCGCGAGCGCGGCCTCCGGGTCCTCGAGGAGCGCCGCCGCCACGGCGGAGTCGGTCTCGGCGAGGTGCGAGCGCAGCAGGTCGAGCACGATCTCCGCGTCGCCGGACTCGAGCGGGAGGAGCCGCAGCTCGCCGCTCGCCATGGCGTCGCGGTTCACCCGCTCGGGCTTCAGGTCGAAGATGTAGGCGGTGCCGCCCGACATCCCCGCGCCGAGGTTGCGGCCGGTGGTGCCGAGGATCACGGCGAGTCCGCCCGTCATGTACTCGAGCGCATGGTCGCCCACCCCCTCGACGACCGCGGTGGCCCCGGAGTTGCGGACCAGGAACCGCTCCCCCACGACGCCGCGCGCAAAGATCGAGCCCTGGGTCGCGCCGTAGCCCATGACGTTGCCGGCGATCACGTTGCGCTCCGCGGGGAAGCGGGCCGTGCGGGGCGGGCGGATGACGATCCGGCCGCCCGAGAGCCCCTTGCCCACGTAGTCGTTCGAGTCGCCCTCGAGCCGGAGCGTGATCCCGGCCGGCATGAACGCGCCCAGCGACTGCCCGGCCGAGCCGTGCAGGGTCACCTCGATCGTGCCCTCCGGCAGGCCGTGCTCGCCGTGGCGCTTGGTCACCTCGTGGCCGAGCATGGTGCCGACGGCGCGCTCCGTGTTGCGGATCTCGAGGTCGAGCGCGATCGGCGTCCCGTTCTCGAGCGCCGCACCGGCCTGCGCGATGATGCCGTGGTCGAAGTGCGCCTCGAGCTCGTGCTCTTGCGCGCGACGGTGGCGCCGCGGCTCGTCGGCGGCGAACTCCGGGCCGACGAGGATCGGTGTCAGGTCGAGCCCGTCGGCCTTCCAATGCTCGATCGCGCGGTCGACGTCGAGCAGCTCGGCGTGGCCGATCGCCTCCTCGATCGAGCGGAATCCGAGCTCGGCGAGGTACTCCCGCACCTCCTGCGCGAGGAACTCGAAGAACGTCTCGACGAACTCCGGCTTGCCCGTGAAGCGCGCGCGGAGCTCGGGGTTCTGCGTCGCGACGCCGACCGGGCAGGTGTCGAGGTGGCACACCCGCATGAGGATGCAGCCCGACACCACGAGCGGCGCGGTCGCGAAGCCGAACTCCTCGGCCCCGAGCAGCGCGGCCACGATCACGTCGCGACCGGTCTTCATCTGCCCGTCGACCTGGACGACGACGCGGTCGCGCATGCCGTTCAGCATGAGCGTCTGCTGCGTCTCGGCGAGGCCGATCTCCCACGGCGTGCCGGCGTGCTTGAGCGAGTTCAACGGGCTCGCGCCGGTGCCGCCGTCGTGGCCGGAGACGAGCACGACGTCGGCGAGGGCCTTCGTCACCCCCGCGGCGACCGCGCCGATGCCGGACTGCGACACGAGCTTGACGTGCACGCGGGCCGCGGGGTTCGCGCGCTTGAGATCGAAGATCAGCTGCTTGAGGTCCTCGATCGAGTAGATGTCGTGGTGCGGCGGCGGCGAGATGAGGCCGACGCCGGGCGTCGAGTGGCGCGTGCGGGCCACCCAGGGGTACACCTTCTGCGCCATGAGCTGGCCGCCCTCGCCGGGCTTCGCGCCCTGCGCCATCTTGATCTGGATGTCGGTGGCGTGGGTCAGGTACATGCTCGTCACGCCGAAGCGGCCCGAGGCGACCTGCTTGATCCGCGAGCGGCGCTCAGGGTCGAGGAGGCGCTCCACGTCCTCGCCGCCCTCGCCGGTGTTGCTGCGCCCGCCGATGCGGTTCATGGCGATCGCGAGGGTCTCGTGGGCCTCCTGCGAGATGGAGCCATAGCTCATCGCGCCGGTGTTGAAGCGGGCGATGATGTCGGCGATCGGCTCGACCTCGTCGAGCGGCACCGGCGGCCGCTCCCCCGTGCGCAGACCGAACAGCCCGCGCAGGGTCATGAGGTGCGAGGCCTGCTCGTCGACGGCGCGCGTGTAGTCGCGGAAGATGTCGTACCGCTTCGCGCGCGTCGAGTGCTGGAGGCGGAACACGGTGTCGGGGTTGAAGAGGTGCGGCGGTCCCTCGCGGCGCCACTGGTACTCGCCGCCGGTCTGCAGGCGCTCGTGCGCGACGATCGCCCCGTCCTCCGGGTAGGCCGCGCGGTGGCGGGCGGCGTTCTCGGCGGCGATCACGTCGAGGCCGACGCCGCCGAGGAGGCTGGTCGTGCCGGTGAAGTACTGGTCGACGAACTCCTGGCTGAGCCCGACCGCCTCGAAGGCCTGCGCGCCCGCGTAGGACCCCACGACCGAGATGCCCATCTTGGACATGATCTTCAGCACGCCCTTGCCGAGCCCCTTGATGAGGTTCTTGACGGCCTTCTCGGGGGTGATGTCCGTGAGCACGCCGCTCAGCACGGCCTGCTCCGCGGTCTCCATCGCGAGGTACGGGTTGATCGCCGAGGCGCCGTAGCCGATGAGCAGCGCGACGTGGTGGACCTCCCGCACATCGCCCGCCTCGACCACGATGCCCGCCTTCATGCGGGTCTCCTGGCGGATGAGGTGGTGGTGGACCGCGGCGAGCATGAGCAGCGACGGGATCGGGGCGAGGTCGGCGTTCGAGTCGCGGTCGCTCAGGACGAGGAACTGCGCGCCCTCGGCGATCGCCTGATCGGCCTCCGCGCACATCTCGTCGAGGCGCTTGGCGAGACCCTTCGTGCCCTTGTCGACCCGGTACAGGCCCTTGATGACGCGCGCGAGCTTGCGACCGCTGCGCGTCTCGAAGTGCTGGACCTTCGCGAGCTCGTCGTTGTCGATGACCGGGAAGTCGAGCACGATCTGCTTCGCGTGCTCCGGTCCCGCGTCGAGCAGGTTCCGCTCCGGGCCGAGGCCCAGCTTCATGCTCGTCACGACCTCCTCGCGGATGGAGTCGAGCGGCGGGTTCGTGACCTGCGCGAAGGCCTGGGTGAAGTAGTCGAACAGCAGGCGCGGGCGCTCGCTCAGCACGGCGATCGGGGTGTCGGATCCCATGGCGCCGAGCGGCTCGGCGCCGGCCCTCGCCATCGGGGTGATGAGGATCCGCACCTCCTCCTCGGTGTACCCGAAGGTGCGCTGGCGGCGGGTGACGGAGGCGGGCGTGTGCGTGATGTGCTCGCGCTCGGGCAGGTCGGCGAGGTTGATGCGGCCCTCGTCGAGCCACTCGCCCCACGGCGCGGATCCGGCGAGCTCGCCCTTGATCTCGTCGTCCTCGACGATGCGCCCGGCGACCGTGTCGACCAGGAACATCTTGCCGGGGCGGAGTCGCCCCTTCCGCACGATGCGATCCGGCGGGAAGTCGAGCACGCCGACCTCGCTCGCGAGGACCACGAGCCCGTCGTCGGTGACGACGTAGCGGCCGGGGCGGAGGCCGTTCCGGTCGAGGGTGGCGCCGACCAGCGACCCGTCGGTGAACACGAGCGCGGCCGGGCCGTCCCACGGCTCCATCAGCATGGAGTGGAACTCGTAGAACTCGCGCCGGCGCGGGTCCATGTCGGTCTGGTTCTCCCACGCCTCCGGGACCATCATCATGATCGCGTGCGGCAGCTCGCGGCCGCCGAGGTTCAGCAGCTCCACGACCTCGTCGAACGAGGCCGAGTCGCTGGCGCCGTCGCTGACGATCGGGAAGAGCGGGCGCAGGTCGCCGAGCAGCTCCGACTCCAACTGGCTCTGTCGGGCGCGCATCCAGTTGCGGTTGCCCTGCACCGTGTTGATCTCGCCGTTGTGCGCGATCATCCGGAACGGCTGCGCGAGCGGCCACGACGGGAACGTGTTGGTCGAGTACCGCGAGTGCACCAGGGCGAGGCGCGAGGCGAAACGCTCGTCGCTCAGGTCGGGGTAGAACGGCTCCAGCTGGAGCGTCGTCACCATGCCCTTGTAGACGAGGGTGCGCGCCGAGAGCGACGGGAAGTAGGCGCCGAGCTCGCGCTCCGCCCGCTTGCGCAGGCGGAAGGTCAGCCGGTCGAGCGCGATGCCCGCGAGGGTCTTGCCGGTCTCGTCGGTCGCGCGGGAGCGGAGCACGAGCTGCTCGAACGCCGGCATCGCGGCGCGTGCGAGGTGGCCGAGGTGGGACGGATCGGTCGGCACCTCGCGCCAGCCGAGCACGTCGAGCTGCTCCTCCGCGGCGATCCGCTCGATCGCCTCCTTCTGCGCCGTGCGCTCCGCCTCGTCGACGGGCAGGAACGCCATGCCGACGGCGTAGCGGCCGACCACCGGCAGCTCGAACGGCAGCACCGCGCGCAGGAACGCGTCCGGCATCTGGGTGACGATGCCCGCGCCGTCGCCGGTGCCGGCGTCGGAGCCGACCGCGCCGCGGTGCTCCAGGTGGCGCAGCGCCTCGAGGGCCTGGGTGACGATGTCGTGGCCGGCCGTGCCGCGCAGCGTGGCGACCATGGCGAGGCCGCAGGCGTCCTTCTCGAAGCGCGGGTCGTAGAGACCCTGCCGGGCCGGGACCGTGCTGAAGGGGATCGAGCGGGATGAGGGCATGCGTACCGTCCTCACGATGGAGCGGGAGTCAGGACGTCAGCGGCCCGACGGTGCGGGGGTGGGTCCGCTTGCTGCGGCGGACGGTCAGGGGACGCGGGCCCCGCTTGTGGCGGGCGACGGCGCGGAGACCTCGGCGTCGTCATCGTCGTCCGAGTAGGTGTCGTCGGAGTCTACCGTGTCCGGCGTCCACTGCCGGCCCGGCACGTAGACGCTGGGCTCGATCCCCGAGTGACGGCGGGTCTGGATCGCGATGATCAGGATCCCGACGACGATCGCGCCGATCGCGCCCCACACGTTGTCGCGGATGCCGAGGTGCGTCTGGCTCGGGTCGATGCGGATGTTCTCGAGCCACGACCGCACCGCGCCGTACCAGATCAGGTACAGGCCGAGGACCTTGCCCCACTGCCAGAACGGGCTGGAGACCCACTGCCCGCCGCGGCGCCGGTGCGTGATGAGCATGATCGCGACGAAGCCGATGAGGTTGAGGACGATCTCGTAGAGGAAGGTCGGCTGGAACAGCGTGCCGGCGGGCAGCCCGGCGGGGATCGCCTTGTTGGTCGACTCGATCTCGAGACCCCAGGGCAGATCGGTGGGCAGACCGAACAGCTCGTGGTTGAAGTAGTTGCCGAGCCGTCCGAGCGCCTGGGCGAGCAGGAGGGTGGGGGCGAGCGCGTCGGCGACCGACCAGAAGCGCAGTCCCGCGATCCGGCTCCCGATGAGCACGCCGAGCGCCCCGCCGAGCAGGGCCCCGAAGATCGCGTCGCCGCCGTCCCAGATGTTCCAGACGGCGCCGGGCAGGAACGGATTCCAGGTGTTCTTGCCGGGCCCGAAGTAGTCGGCGATGTGGGTGACCACGTGCCAGGCGCGCGCGACGATGATGCCGAGGGCGATCGTCCAGAGCGAGATGTCGATGATGATCCACGGCTCGCCCCCGCGACGCGTGAGCCGGAAGTTCGTCACGACGATGGAGACGATGATCCCCACCAGGATGATCAGGGCGTAGAAGTGGACCGGCAGGGTGAAGTTCGCGGGCCAGACAGGCAGCCAGGAGTGGATCCAGCTGCCCACGTAGTAGACGGACCAGTCGATCGGCGGGCTCGGGATGCTCAGCGGGACCACGAGACGGAAGACTACCGGGCTTTGCCCTGAGCCAAGGACGCGGCGGTGGCGGCGAGGGCGGGGACGCCGCCCTCGGCGAGAGCCCCCACCAGCTTCGCGCCGACGATCGCGCCGTCCGCGTAGGCGAGGACCTCGGCCACCTGGTCGGGCGTGGAGATGCCCACCCCGACGAGGGCCGGAAGCGTGTCGCCGCCGCGCGCACCGGCCTCGCGGAGACGCCCGACGAGGGCCCGGGCGGCGGCGTCGAGGTTCTGGCGTGCGCCCGTCACCCCCATCGTCGACACCGCGTAGACGAAGCCGCGGCTCGCCTCGACGACGGAGCGCAGCCGCTCCTCGCTCGACGTCGGCGCCGCCAGGAAGACGCGATCGAGACCCTGCGCGTCGCTCACCCCGATCCACTCGCCGGCCGAGTCGGGGGTGATGTCGGGGGTGATGAGGCCGGCTCCTCCGGCGTCGCCCAGATCTCGGGCGAAGCGGTCGATGCCGTATTGAACCACGGGATTCCAGTACGTCATGACGTACGTCGGCACGTCGACGCGGCCCCGGATCGCCTCCACCGCCGCGAACAGGTCGCGGACCCGGAAGCCGTTCCGCAGGGCGGCCGCCGTCGCCTTCTGGATGGTGAGCCCGTCCATCACCGGATCGGAGTACGGGAGCCCGAGCTCGAGCGCGTCGACGCCGTTGTCGACGAGCGCGATCGCCGCGTCGATGCTCGTCTCGAGGTCCGGGAACCCGATCGGCAGGTAGCCGACGAGGCTCCGCGGCGGGATGCTCACTCCTGCACCGCGCCCTCGTCGAACAGCCCGAACCAGCGGCCGGCGGTCTGTACGTCCTTGTCGCCGCGACCGCTGAGGTTGACGAGGAGCACCGCCTCCGGCCCGAGCTCGCGCCCGAGCCGCAGCGCGCCGGCGAGGGCGTGCGCCGACTCGATCGCCGGGATGATGCCCTCGGTCCGGCTGAGGAGCCGCAGCGCCTCCATCGCCTCGTCGTCGGTCGCGGGCAGATAGGTCGCGCGGCCGATGTCGTGCAGGTAGGCGTGCTCGGGGCCGACGCCCGGGTAGTCGAGACCCGCGGAGATGGAGTGCGAGTCCCGGGTCTGGCCGTCCTCGTCCTGCAGCAGGTAGCTGCGCGCGCCGTGGAGGACGCCGGGGCGCCCCCGCTCGATCGACGCCGCGTGCCGCGGGGTGTCGACGCCGTCGCCCGCGGCCTCGTAGCCGTAGAGCGCGACGTCGGCGTCGTCGAGGAACGCGTCGAAGATGCCGATCGCGTTGGAGCCGCCGCCGACGCAGGCGAGCACGGCGTCCGGCAGGCGGCCGAGGCGGTCGAGCAGCTGCTGGCGGGCCTCCTGCCCGATCACGCGCTGGAAGTCGCGCACCATCGCCGGGAACGGATGCGGGCCCGCGGCCGTGCCGAACAGGTAGTTGGTCGTCTCGACCGAGGTGACCCACTCGCGGTAGGCCTCGTTGATCGCGTCCTTGAGGGTGCGGGAACCCGTCGTGACCGGGACGACCTCGGCCCCCAGCAGCCGCATCCGCGCCACGTTGAGCGCCTGGCGCTGGGTGTCGACCTCGCCCATGTAGACCGTGCACTCGAGGCCGAACAGCGCGGCCGCGGTGGCGGTCGCCACGCCGTGCTGGCCGGCGCCGGTCTCGGCGATGACCCGGGTCTTGCCGATCCGCTTGGTCAGGAGCGCCTGGCCGAGCACGTTGTTGATCTTGTGCGACCCGGTGTGGTTGAGATCCTCGCGCTTCAGGAACACGCGGGCGCCGCCGGCGTGCGCCGCGAAGCGCGGCACCTCGGTGAGCAGGGACGGACGTCCGGTGTACTCGCGCTGCAGCTCGAGCAGCTCCGCCTGGAACGCGGGGTCGACGCGCGCCTCCTCGTACGCGGCCGCGAGCTCGTCGATCGCCGCGATGAGCGACTCGGGCATGAAGCGGCCGCCGTACTCGCCGAAGTACGGCCCGGGGAGCTGCTGGAGGCTGCGGTCGGCGTCGGTCATGACGTGGTCTCCCCCGCGCGCCGGAACGCCTCGATGGCGGCCACCGGATCGTCGCCGGTGACGAGCGCCTCGCCGACCAGCACGACGTCGGCGCCGGCCGCGCGGTAATGCGCGACGTCCGCGGGCTCGCGCACGGCCGACTCCGCCACCCGGACGACCCCGGACGGGATCGCGTCGGCGAGCGAGCCGAACAGGTCGCGGTCGAGCTCGAAGGTGCTGAGGTCGCGCGCGTTCACGCCGACGACCTGGCCGCCGACATCGAGGGCGCGCTGCACCTCGTCCGCCGAGTGGGTCTCGACGAGCGCGGTCATACCGAGCTCCTGTACGAGAGTGTGGAGCTCGACCAGCCGCTCCTGCTCCAGCGCCGCGACGATGAGGAGGACGAGGTCGGCGCCGGCGGCCCGGGCCTCGAAGACCTGGTACGGCTCCGCGATGAAGTCCTTCCGCAGCACCGGGATCGACACCGCCGCGCGGACGTGCTCGAGGTCGCTGAGCGAGCCGCCGAACCGGCGCTGCTCGGTCAGCACGCTGATCGCGCTCGCGCCGCCGGTCTGGTACGAGACGGCCAGGGCCGCGGGATCGGTGATCGCGGCGAGCGAGCCCCGCGACGGCGAGGCGCGCTTGATCTCCGCGATGATCTTCACGCTCTCCGCGGGCGCGAGCGCCGCGACCGCGTCGATCGCGTCGGGCGCCGCGAGGGCGTCGCGCTCCACGTCGGCGAGCGGACGGACGGCTCGGCGCGCCGCGGCGTCCTCCCGGGCGCCGGCGACGAGGTCGGAGAGCACGACTAGTCGTGCGCGCGGGGCGCGTAGCGCGTGCCGCGGACTCCGTAGCCGAGCTTGGCGAGGATGCCGCCGACGATCGCGCCGACGACGATGAGCCCCGCGAACGCCCAGACCAGCCACGGGATGTTGAACCAGAACGCGAGCGTTCCGCCGGCGAAGGCGATCAGCATGATGATGACGGCGACCCAGGCGGCCGGCGAGTTGCCGTGGCCGGGATCGGAGCTGCTGTGATCGGACACGTCGTCCAGTCTACGGGGTGGGCCGCGTCGGGTCGTCGCCCTCGCTGAGGGCGTCCCACTCGCGCACGGGATCGGCCTCGGCGGCCGTCGCGTCGGCGGCCTCGGTGCGGGTCCTGGTGAACCGGCGGCTGCTCGAGGGCCAGCGCCGCGAGGTCACGGCGATGGCGAGGCCGACGAGGACGGCCAGCACCCCGGCGACGATCGCCAGCACCGGCCAGCCGGTGGCCTCGTGGGCGCCGGCGACCGCGTCGCTGCGGCCGGCGAGCCCGGTCGCCTTCGTGATCGCGGGCAGCGACGCGGCGACCGGATCGGCCAGCGCGAAGGCGGAGGTGGTGATCATGGCGACCCCGAGAAGCGCCTCGAGGACGCCGAGCACGGCGCGGAAGAACGGGCCCGCCAGGGCGAGGGCGAGGATCACCGCCAGCGAGGTGAGCGCGAGCGCCGGCATGGCCGCCCCCGCCACGCTCCCGCCGACGGCGAGCACCCGGCCGTCGACCGTGATCCGGAACCAGGTCTGCGACCACGCCAGCAGGGCGAGCGCCGCCACCGCGCCGACGGCGAGGAGCGAGACGAGTCGGAGCCGGGCGGCGGTCATCGCAGCCGGCGCATGGCGTTGGCGATCGCGACCGCCCGGAGGGGGGCGGCCGCCTTGTTCTGCGACTCGATGCGCTCGGTCTCCGGGTCGGAGTCGGCCACGAGACCGCCGCCGGCCTGCACCCGCGCGACCCCGTCGACGATCGTCGCGGTGCGGATGGCGATCGCGAGATCCGCGTCGCCGCCCAGCCCGAAGTAGCCGACGACGCCGCCGTAGACGCCGCGCTGGGCGACCTCGAGCTCGTCGATGATCTCCAGCGCCCGCGGCTTCGGTGCGCCGGAGAGGGTGCCCGCCGGGAAGGTGGCGCGGAACACGTCGACCGCGTCGGCGTCCTCCCGCAGGTCGCCCTCGACGCTCGAGACCAGGTGCATGATGTGGCTGAAGCGCTCGACCCGCATGAACTCGGTCACCTCGACGCTCCCGGCGACGCAGACCTTCGAGAGGTCGTTGCGCGCGAGGTCGACGAGCATGAGGTGCTCGGCCTTCTCCTTCGGGTCGGCGAGCAGCTCCTCCTCCAGGTCGTGGTCGGCCTCCGGGGTCGCCCCGCGCGGCCGGGAGCCGGCGATGGGATGCGAGTAGACCCGGCCGTCGTCGACCTTGACGAGCGCCTCCGGCGACGAGCCGACGATCGTGTAGGGCGCCCCGGACGGCGACTCGAGCTCGAGGAGGTACATGTACGGGCTCGGGTTGAGCGCGCGGAGCACGCGATAGACGTCGATCGGCTCCGCGGTCAGCTCGTGGTCGAACCGCTGGGAGATGACGACCTGGAACACGTCGCCGTCACGGATGAACCTCTTCGACGCGACCACCGATTCGCGGTACGCCTCGGGCGTGATCCGCGGCGTCGGCGTCGGCTCCGTCGCGAGGTCGACGTCCGCGATCCACGCCTCGCTCGCGCCCGCGAGCCCGTGCTGCAGATCGTCGAGCTGGCGCTGTGCGCGCGCCCAGAGCGCGTCGGCGTCGTCGGTGCCGTCGTTGAGCGCGCTGGCGATGAGCACGGCGGTGCCGCGGCGGTGGTCGAGGGCGACGAGCTCGGAGACCAGGCTGAGCGCCTGCGCCGGGACATCGAAGTCGGCGGGCGGCTGGTCGGGCAGGTGCTCCAGCTGACGCACCGCCTCCCAACCGATGAATCCGACGAGGCCGCCCGTGAGCGGCGGGTGGTCGTCGTGGTGCGGGGTCCGCCACCGGGCGTAGAGGGCGTCGAGGGCCGCGAGCGGCTCGGTCGGGACGTCGTTGCCGAGCGCCCGCGACGCCGGGAGCCCGTAGTCGATCCAGAGCGCGTCCCCGCGCTTCTCCGTCAGCACGCCGAATGCGCGGACGCCCACGAACGACCAGCGCGACCAGATGCCGCCCTGTTCGGCCGATTCGAGCAGGAAGGTCCCGGGCCGGCCCAGAGCGAGCTTGCGGTACACGCCGATCGGGGTCTCACCGTCGGCGAACAGCTCGCGCAGCACGGGGACGACCCGGTGCCCCGCGGCGATCGCCGCGTCAAACTCGGCGCGCGTGGTCACGGGGCTCCTTGGGCGGGGTCGAGGGGGTCCACGTCGAAGCACGAATGCGCTCCGGTGTGGCAGGCGGGACCGACCTGCTCCACCTGCACCAGCAGGGTATCTCCGTCGCAGTCGAGAGCCGCCCCGCGGACATACTGCACGTG
>NZ_JBQCHS010000021.1:0-37724 GCF_051954455.1 Pseudolysinimonas sp.
CCATGAACCGCCCGTAGGCGTCTGCCCCGACATTGAAGCCCACGGGGCGACCATAGCGGGGACCGGACCAGACGCGCAGCCCTCATCGAGCTGTCGAAATCGGCCCGTCGTATTCGTAGAGATGGTGAGAGAAGGGAACACAACATGAAACTCACCGTCAGCATGCAGGTCACCCTCGACGGGGTCGCCCAGGCCAACGGCGGCAACAACGAGCAGACCGACCCCGGATTCACCCGCGGCGGCTGGGCGCTGCCGCTCGGCGACGAGGAGGGCGTCCAGTACATCCTCGACACGTGGCGCCGACCCGACGCGTTCCTGATGGGCCGCACCACGTTCGCGATGTTCGCGGACTACTGGGGCGCCCGCCGCGACGACGGCGGCTTCGGCGAGGCGATCAGCTCGAAGCCGAAGTACGTCGTCTCGAACACCCTGACCGACCCGACGTGGGAGCGCTCGACCGTCATCTCGGGCGACGTCGCCGCCGGCATCCGCGAGCTGAAGCAGTCCCGCGAGGGCGAGCTCCTGCTGGTGGGCAGCGCTCGGCTCGCGCGGTGGCTGCTGCAGCAGGACCTCGTCGACGAGATCAACCTCGTGCAGTTCCCGGTGATCCTCGGCGACGGCGAGCGCCTCTTCCCCGAGCACGGCCTCGACCACGCGCTGGAGCTGACCGAGACGCGCGTGTTCGGTACCGGGGTGCTCGGGTTGACGTATCGGGTGGGAGGGCGGCCCGCGTACGCCTAGCCGCTAGCCGACCGGGTCCGGCGCGCCCGCACCGCGCGGTCCACCGCCGGCTCGACTCGTCGGGGCGATGAGGTTCACGATCGCCGATCCAACCGCGAGCACCCCCACCACGACTCCTGCCGCCAGGATCGCGCCCGACGGGGCGATGATCGACTGTCCGCCGAGGGCCTGCGCCATGATCACCACCAGCGTCGCCGCATACGTCACCACCGCGGCCACGACCAAGCTGAACCGACGGCGCGGATCGCGGAGGGCTCGCACCCGCAGCGCCAGCACCTCGAGCAGCAGGACGAACAGCGGCAACGCCTGGAGGGCGTGCATCCCCACGAAATGCGGGATGCGCAGGTCGCCGCCCACCGTGCTCCAGCCGAGCAGCGGCAGGCCCGGTCCGCCGTCGGGGAGCCCGACCGTGTGCGCGCCGATGATGCCCTGGTAGTCGCTGATCTGGCTGCCCTGCGGCCCGGTCATCGGAAAGGCGAGGGCCGTCCCCACGAGTGCGACGACCGCGCCGGCGCGGATGGCGAGACTGCGTGCCGCATCCCCCAGTGGCGCACGGAACAGCAGTACCGCCACCACGAACGTCATGCCCCAGACGATGACGATCGACACCGCCATCAGCCCCCACATGGCCGCATGGAACGGGGTGCTGACGTTGAAGTGGCTCGACTGGCCGACCAGCGCGAAGCCGTTGATGATCGCCGACTCGATGCCGAGCCCGATCGCCGAGACGGTCCCCGCGACGTTCGCGACCCGAGTCCATCGGGTTCCCGACGGCAGGCGGCCGATCGGCCAGGCGAGCGCGAGCGCGTAGATGCCGGTCGAGAGCGCGAACTTGAGCGGCTTCAGCCACACATCGACGTTCGTCACCTGCCGCGAGTCGACGAGCGCGCCGACCGTGTTGGCGACGGCGAGGGCCGCCATGGCGGCGGCCAGGACGAGCAGCGGGCGGTGCCAGTGAGCGGGTCGGAGTCCGGCCAGCGTGAGCGGGGCGGGGTCAACGGTGGTGGTCATGATGCGGCTTCCTCTGATGAAGGGGTGGCGGCGGGTCGGGCCGCGTCGGTCGAGTCGGGTTGGGAGTCGAGTTCCGAGCCGGGAAGCCCGAGCCGGCGGGCGGCATGCTCCTGGGCGATCCGGCGCAGCCCCGTGAAGAGGCTGTCGCCGAGAGCGGTGCCGACGACGACCGTCTCGACCATGCGGGTGAGTCCGGCGGGCCCGACGGCCGCGACCGCGGTCAGGTCGGCGTGAGCCACCAGCTCCGCGGCCTCGGCATAGGCCGGCAGGAGCGAGACGAGATCGGGACGACCGATCCGCTCGAAGGCCTCGACCACCCGGGCCGCGATCAGTTCCCCGGGGTTCGTCTCGTGGGTCCGCCAGCCGCGGTCGGCCTTGAGCGCACCGATGCGCGCGACGGCCTCCGCGCTCCGCTCGCCGGACGACGACAGCGCGGCGGTGACGGCCTGTTGGGCGATGCCGAAGCCGTGGACGATCGGCCTCAGCTCGTCGTCGATGGCGGAGAGCACGGCCCGGGCAGCTGCGATCGAGAGCCCGCCGACGTCGATGAGTGCTCGTCTAGTCGCGCCGCCCGCGCACGACAGCCAACAGCGCGGATCGCGACGGGCTCGCACCCGCAGCGGCAGCGCCTCAAGCGGGCTCGGGCCGACGCACCGGGCGGCGGCCAGCCCGCGCCCGGATGTTGATATATATCACCAACGACCACGAATACGCGTCGTCGCGCGCAGAAGGACCTCGGACTCGCGGTAATCCAGTGCGCAAGTGCTACAACCAATGTTGGTTCTCTTAGCGGCGAGAGAACGTGCCGTCTCCCGACCCTACAAACCAGTGCAGGTCAATGGAAGCCGCCCTACTTGTGTCCCAGTTAGGAAGGGCTGGTAAGCGCTCTGACGGGAGTGGACGAAGGTCCATTAACACCGCGTGCGAAGAATAAAAACCCATCTCGCGGTAAATAACGCATTGACCGAGAGCCTTGGCCAAAGATCCAGTGGGATCTTGCCCCTCACGCAGGAACTTCACTTCGACAGCCAAGCACCGCTGGCCGGTCTGCACTATTTCGATGTCTGGCCGAAAGGCCAGGTCGCCAAGAACAAGCGGCCGTGGGACGTTCGCGCTTCCGTCGCCGCGCACGACCAGGTCTCGCTTCTTTAGGACGTTCGCAACCCAGTTTTCGACACCCGGGCGAAGCACACGAGAAGTGAATTCCGGTTCTGTTTCACTGAGGCTTGGGGAGCGAAATATCGACGTCGACATGAGCTCCCGAAATAGCTCCGACATCCGGCGGAGTTGATGCTCCCCGAGAAAATCATTCATCCAACGGAGAAACCTCGATTGGCAGGCCCTCCAAAAGCTGCTGCTTCACCGCCGCCACGTTGATATTTCCCTGCGTTTTGGCGCTAAGAAGTCGCTGGTAAACCACCTTCGCACCGGAGAGACCAGCGAGGCCCGGAAAGTCTTCCCTCGCGAGGCTTACCTTTTCAGCAATGGTGTTAAGCACTAGATCAAAGTCGGCCTGTTGCACCTTTTGCTTATCAAACACCTGTTCCTGAATGACGTCGGCCGCCAAACGACTGAAGGCAGTTATGCCGATCGCTTGCAGGAGGATAAACCCGCGACGGTCATCCCACGCCGTCGGAAACGCCTTACGCACCGCCGACCAATAGCGATCGAGAAGCAATAGAACTTGGTTAGCCGCGTCCTCGGTGACCTCTTGAAGGTCGTCCGTGGTCCCAGCTGCGACGCCGTTGAAGAGAAACTCGACCTCGAGCTGCTGCGCCTCGCGCATTGTCGCTTGAATGGCGCCCTTCAGGGTGTTGATCCGAATAGGAGGAACTACACCAAGCTCCGCCTTGGGGCCCTTCGAGCTGCCGCCAAAAAACACCTTCCCTTCGAAGGCCCTGCCCGGCTCTGATAGCTCACGTGCAAGCCAAAGTGCACGGCCCGCTTCAGAGTCCAGCAGCTTACCGGTGCCTTCGAGCCGCAGACGAATCGTGTCCAGGTGTGCGGTCTGCATGGGCTTTTGTGTTCCGTTGATATCGCGGAAGATCGCGCGTTCTTGGTCGGCTGTCAGACCAACGAATATCGCGAAAGGCACCATAGGGTACGCGTCGAGGTCCTCATCGGCCGTGGGGAGCGCTTGACTGAGGCGATGATTTCCGTCGACTCGGCTAATCATGGGCGGCGCTTCGATCGCGGCAGTGGCGAGTTGCTCCATATCAAATCGGAGCTTCACCAGGCGTGGCTCGTCGTCACTCTGCTGTTCGGTGGAGAGGATTTCGAATTCGACGGAATCTTGCTCGTCGAAGATGGCGACTGCGCTGCGGTCCCGCGCATTAAGAATTATCTCCGGAAATGCACGGGGATCGGTTTCAGCAGGAGCGGACAATGCTTCAACCGCGTACGCAACAGCCTGAGTCGCGTGAGATTTCTCTAGCATCCGTTGAGTGCCGAGTGGATTGAGCACCTGGTCATAGACATCGGGGCGGCTGATCGCAGCCAGGAGATCAAGTCTTGCGAAACCTCGCACAACTGACAGGTTCAGGTTACCGCCAAGTATGCAATGGTCGACCGTGACTTCAGACCCAAATCGCTCGACTGCGTTAGCCAATCTCAAATTCCTTTCTTGATGCGTGCTCCGCGACCCTCATCCGGAGGGCGAGTTCAGCTTCCGCCCGTCGCCGACCGCGAGAATCTCCCGGCGTGACCAGAAGTTCGTCTTCAGTGCCACGGCCCGCGATGCGGGAATTGATACTCCTGTGCATTGAGATCGCATCTACTTTCAAGCCGCGATCTAGATAGAGCTTTCGGACGAACGGATGATTCGAGTTTGTAAGCAAAAACGACACGTTGCGTCGCGCAAGCTCCATCAATGCATCTGCCAATCGAATGTGATCTCTACTGCCAAAGCCGACAGACTTCCGATCATAGAGCTGCGTCCTGCTGTCCGAATAGTACGGAGGGTCCAGGAAGACAAAGTCGCCGGGGCGTGCGCTCGCGATAGTTGATTCCCACGAGCTAGCTCTCAGTTCGGCGAACTTAAAAACCTCGGCAACCGAAGCTAGAGTCGAGTCGCTCGGTAGGTATACAGATTCCCTGATCACACCATGAGGGACATTGAATTGCCCCTTTTGATTGACGCGATAAACACCGTTCCACCCCGCCGACATTAGGAAAATGAACCTCGCAGCGCCAGCACTGGGCCCTAGCCGGTTATATTCGTCGCGGAGCGTGTAATAGAACTGCGAACGATCCGAAGCAGCCGCGTACGACGCACTCAATTGAGAAAGACCGTCAGCGACACGACGCCAGTCGCGCTTGACGTCCTGGTAGCAGCGAATTAGGCGCAAGTTTGAGTCAGACACCGTCGAGATCATCGGTGACGGCGAGCGCCTTGCGAGATAGAACAGAACCGAGAGCCCACCAGCGAACGGCTCGATGTACCTTCCGGAGAACTGCGGAAGTCGATCGCTATGGTCCCAGAGGAATCGTTGCTTGCCTCCAGCCCATTTGAACAGTGGTGCAGCGTCCGCCACCATTTCAGTCCATGAGCCACCACCGGCACTGGCAGCGCTCACCTCAGCCATGAAGCCAGCTTAGGGCGAGGCGCTTGAGCTCAGTTTCGTGAGTCTCGGTGTGGTGCATAGCTCTCGTCTCTAGACCGTATGTGAAGGAGCTACGGAGGTACGGGTGCCCCTGGAGGGACTCGAACCCCCAACCCTTTCCTTAGGACGGAACTGCTCTTCCATTGAGCTACAGAGGCGGGCGGATCGAGTCTAGCGAGGGCCCTTACGCCGGCGGTGCGTACAGGAACTCAACCGTGGACGGGTCGATCACGCGCTGGTCGTACTCGTGCTGGCCGCCCCAGTTGTACTCGTCGATGACGATCTGACCGCTGGCGAGGATGCCCGAGACGTAGGCGACGTGGTTGCCGCCCGGGAACCACGCGACGGCCCCGACCTGCGGGGTCGTGCCGGTCGCCCAGCCGTGGTTGATCCACGCGCTCTTCCACTGGCTGGCGTTGCCGCCGCTCGGGGTGAGCTTGCTCCACGTCCAGCGGTACGGGCCGCCCTGGCTGGAGCCGGCGTCGCGGCTGAGGCGCCAGGCGACGAAGTCGACGCACTCGCGGTAGTAGTAGCCGAGCGGCGAGAGGCCGCCGCCCTGGTTGCGCGAGAGCTCGGAGACGAAGGGGTAGTCGTTGCCCTGACCGGACGAGCCGGAGCTGCGGAACGCGCTCAGGTTCTTCTGGCGGAGCGCGACGGTGTAGGCGGCGCGCAGCTCCTCGGCGGACGTCGACGAGTACTCGTCGCGGGTCACGGCGGTCTTGTCGAGGTCGCCGTTCACGCCGAGGGCCTGGCCGCCGTGGGCGCGCACCGCGGCGGTCGCGACACCGCCGGAGCCGGCGTCCGCGTAGGCGGGGAGGGCGAGCGGCACGAAGAGCCCGCCGACGAGGAGCATGACGCCCGCCGCGCCGAGACGATCGCGGATGCGGCGGCGGCGCTTGCTCGCATCGTCGCGGGCGGCCTTCGGCGGGTGGGCCGGGGCGGCCTCGACGCGCGGGGCGTGCGGCGAGCGGGCCGGTGCGGCGGCGAGGGAGGCCTGCGCCGCGCGAAGGGCGCGACGCGAGGCGGGTGCGTCGACGGTCGGGAGCGCGAAGTCCGGGGCGGCGACGTCCGGCGTGGCGGCCGACGGGGCCGGGACGACCGGGATCGACGAGGTGGTCGCCGCGACGGTCTCGGGCGAACCGGCCGGCGTCGTCGCGGGGGCCGCCTGCAGGTAGCCGCCGGCGGCGCGCATCTCGCGGCGGGAGCGGTAGACGGGGGCCGGGGCCTCCGTCACGGGGACGACGGGAGCCGCCGGTGCCGAGGGTCCTTCGGCCGCGGTGGACGCGGCGGGAGCGGTGCTCTCGTCCGTGGGTCCACCGAAGAGAAAGGCCAGGGGATCTGGCGTCTCGCGGTGCGTCAAAACATAGCCTCCGGGTTGGCGACTCGACCGAGGGTACGCGACCGGGTGGTGATTGTCACGCTCAGATAACGGGATGTTCGGATGCAGATGCATCCTCGTGTTTCATGCGCCTGCATCATGCGGCGGGCGCCAGGAACTCCTCCCACTGCGGCTGCGAGCGCTCCACCCCGCGGACCAGCCAGGCGGTCCCGTGCGGCGCGCGCGGCTGGTACCGCAGCGTCCATCCCATCTCCTGCGGGGTCCGGTCGCCCTTGATGTTGTTGCAGCGCAGGCAGCACGCGACGAGGTTCTCCCAGCTGTCGGCGCCGCCGCGGGAGCGCGGCATGACGTGGTCGATCGTGGAGGCCGAGGCCGAGCAGTACGCGCAGCGCTGCTGGTCTCGGCGGAGCACCCCGCGGCGCGACACGGGAACCGCGCGGCCGGTGGGCACACGCACGTAGCGCCGCAGGAGGATGACCGACGGCCGATCCCACTCCCCCGCCGCGCTCAGCACGGGGTGATCGTCGTCGACGGCGAGCAGGGACGCCTTGCCCTCCAGCACGAGCACGAGCGCTCGCTTGAACGACACGACCGCGAGCGGCTCGTATCCGGCGTTGAGAACCAGGGTGCGCACGCTGTGCTCCTTCGAACGGGCCCGCATGGTGTGCGGGGCTGTCGATGCCATGCCCCGGCTCGCCGGTCTCCGGAGGAGCACACAGAAAAGGCGCCGTCGCGAACGACAGCGCCTATTCGTGCCGGACGTGACAGTGCACGACCGGCTGGATGCTGCGCCGTATGCGGAAGCACGCGCAAGCATCCGTGGTGGGGATGCTGCTCGTGGACCGCATGGGCTCTCCTGATTCCTCGTCGCCGAGGACACCAGGCTAGACCCGCCCCCTTAACAAAGGGGGAACGACACCGACGCGTGCGACTAGATGCCCGCGCGCACGAAGTAGTGGTTCGTCGTGTAGATCTGCTGGATCGATACCGTGCGGCCCGGGTACGGCGCGTGGATCATCATGTTGCCGCCGAGATAGATGCCCACGTGGGAGCCCCCGTCGAAGACGATGATGTCGCCCGGCACGGCCGCCGAGGGCGCGATCTGGGGCAGCCGCCCCTGCGCCGACGAGGAGTGCGGGAGCGCGACGCCGAACTGCGCGTACACGTACATGACGAATCCGGAGCAGTCGAAGCCGGCCGGCGTCGATCCGCCGTACACGTAGGGCACGCCCTGGTACTGCTGGGCGACCTGCGCGACGGCGGCGAGGCTGAAGCTCGGGTACGGCGGGTTGCTGAGCAGCTGCCGCACGGAGGGGCCGGAGTACGTCGCGGCCCGGGCGGCCATCGCGGCCTTCAGCTGCGCGCGCTGCTGCTCCAACCGGGCGGCCTCCAGCTCTGCGGCCGAGGTCGCGGAATAGTCGGCGCGCGCGCCGACGGTGAGCGCGCCGGCGTCGACGTTCTCCTCCTGAGCGCCCGACGCCTTCAGGGCATCGAGCTTCGCGGCGGCCTGCGCGGCGGCTGCCGTCTTCGGAGCCGGATCGCTGGCCGCGTAGGCGGGCAGTGCCACCGTGCAGAAGATCGCCGGCACGGCGACCGTCACGACGGCGAGGTTGAGCCAGGCCGGGCGGAGTCGCCGCGGAGCGGGCCGATCGCCGGCGGGGAGGGCGGGAGCGGGGGTGGGGCGGGAATCGGCGCGAGCGCCGCGGTGTCCAGAAAGCAAGGAGATCTCCTCGCGTCTCGACCGCTCTCGGTTCGGTCCCATCCCTGTCGTATGTCACGTCGCGCCGCAGAGGATGGGTGAACGAGACGCCCTGCAGCGCGGCCCCTGGGCCTTTTCGGGTGACCGCGGGGACTCAGCGAGTGTAGGGGAGCTGAACACCCCTGTCACATCGATCCGGGCCCCGTGTGGGGATTCTCATCCCAGATCTGGGCCTGTGGAGGGCCCGCGGGCCCCACATCTGGGGTCGATCAGGCCCCGATGTAGACGTGCTGCGCCACCTCGGAGGGGAGCTCCAGCCCGTCGCCGTGGCCGTCGACCTGGACGAGGACGTAGGACCCCGCGGCCGACACCCGCGCGGTCGCGCCGGGAACGACTCCCGCCGCCTGCAGCTGCGTCAGCAGCTCCGGCTCGAACTGCACCGGCTCGCCGAGGCGTCGGATCGTGCCGGTCACCGGCTCGCTCGCACCGCTCGTGCGCTGCACGATGTTGACGACCCCCTCGAGGAACCGACCGGCCGGCGCGTCGCCGAGCTCGTCGAGCGCGGGGATCGGGTTGCCGTAGGGCGACTCGGTCGGGTGATCGAGGATCTCGAGCAGCCGGCGCTCGACCTGCTCGCTCATCACGTGCTCCCACCGGCACGCCTCGTCGTGCACGTACGCCCAGTCGAGCCCGATGACGTCGGCGAGCAGCCGCTCCGCGAGGCGGTGCTTGCGCATGACGTGCAGCGCGCGCTGCCGGCCGCCCTCCGTGAGCTCCAGGTGGCGGTCGCCCTCGACGCGCACCAGGCCGTCGCGCTCCATGCGCGCGATGGTCTGCGAGACGGTCGGACCGGAGTGCCCGAGGCGCTCCGAGATCCGGGCGCGCAGCGGGGTGATGCCCTCCTCCTCGAGGTCGAGGATCGTGCGGAGGTACATCTCCGTCGTGTCGACGAGATCTGTCATCAGAGGGCTCCCGGGGGTGGTCGCGTCCAGACTAGTTGTCGAGGAAGGGCGGCGCCGGTTCCCTAGAATCGACGCGTGGCGCTCGAGATCCCCGCAGACCTCCTTCCCGCCGACGGCCGCTTCGGGTGCGGCCCGTCCAAGGTGCGCCCCGAGCAGCTCAGCCACCTGCAGGCCCACGCCGCGGTGCTCGGAACCTCCCACCGGCAGGCGCCGGTGAAGGATCTCGTCGGCCGGGTGCGGTCGCGGCTCGCCGAGCTGTACGCGCTGCCGGAGGGCTACGAGGTGATCCTCGGCGACGGCGGCTCGACCGCCTTCTGGGACGCCGCCGCCTTCTCGCTCATCGAGCGCCGGGCCGAGAACCTCAGCTTCGGCGAGTTCGGATCGAAGTTCGCCGCCGCCGCCGGCGCCCCGGTCCTCGAGGCGCCGCACGTCGTCACCGCGCCGGGCGGGTCGCGCGCCGAGGTCGAGGTCGTCGAGGGCGTCGACGTCTACGCCTGGCCGCACAACGAGACCTCGACCGGGGTCATGGCGCCGGTGCGCCGCGTGCACGGCGACGCGGGGGCGCTCACGGTCGTCGACGCGACGAGCGCCGCGGGCGGTGTCCTCATCGACGCCGCCGAGACCGACGTCTACTACTTCGCGCCGCAGAAGAACTTCGCGAGCGACGGCGGGCTGTGGTTCGCGCTCGTGTCGCCGGCCGCGACGGAGCGGATCGAGCGGATCGCGGCCTCCGAGCGCTGGATCCCCGAGTTCCTCTCCCTCAAGAACGCGCTCGACAACTCGCGCCTGAACCAGACCCTCAACACGCCGGCCATCGCGACGCTCCTCCTCATGGAGGGCCAGCTCGACTGGATCGCCGCGAACGGCGGGATGGCGTGGGCCGATGCGCGCACCCGGGAGTCGTCCGGCGTCCTCTACGACTGGGCGGAGGCCTCGCCGGTCGCGACGCCGTTCGTCGCCGAGCCCGCGCACCGCTCGCAGGTCGTCGTGACGATCGACTTCGACGAGACGGTGGACGCCGCCGCGGTCGCGACGACGCTCCGCGCGAACGGCGTCGTCGACACGGAGCCCTACCGCAAGCTCGGCCGCAACCAGCTGCGCGTGGCGACCTTCACCGCCATCGACCCCGACGACGTCCGGGCGCTCACCCGGTCGATCGACTTCGTGCTGGAGCACACGGGCGCATGAGGCTCTGGGTGCGCGAGGAGGAGCGCCGGCCGACGCCGGAGCCCGTGCGCACCGACGACCGCGCGGCCGTCCTCACCGGGATGGCGGGATGGGTGCTCGCCCTGGGCGGGCTACTCCTCTTCCTGCCGCGCGTCCTCGGCGGCGACGGGGGCTGGTGGCTCTGGACCGTCCTCGTCGGGCTCGGCATCGGCCTCGTGCTGCTCGTCTACACCCTGCTCCGACACCCCTGACCCGCTGAGGTCGGCGGCCGACTCGAAGTCGATGCCGTCGTCGGGATCGTCGCCGAGATCGTCGTCGCCGAGATCGTCGTCCGCGTCGATGTCGTCGTCCTCGTCGAGATCGTCGACGTCGTCCTCACCGGCGGCGTCGACGCTCTCGTCCGTCGCGCCGGCGGCGGCCTGCGCGGCGCGGTACTCCTCGAGGCGCACCGACCACGGCACCCATTCGGGCGCGAGCAGCGCGCCGTCACCCGGCAGCAGCTCGACCTCGAGCACCGTCGGCTCGAGGTCGTCGACCTCGGCGAGGCTGACGGTCCAGTGCCAGCCCGGGTAGCCGAGCATCGCCGCGGCGAAGGTCAGGGTCACGACGCCGTCCTCGGCGACCTCGCGGCCGGTCGACTCCCCGATCGTGTCGGGCGGGGTGATCTCGAGCAGAGCAGCGAGCGCGAGGTGCTGGTCCCGCTCCTCGCGCGTCATGGTGTCAGGCATCCAGGTCGTCCGCGACCTTGCGCAGGACGGCGGCGATCTTCGCGCCGTGCGCTCGGTCGGGGTACTTGCCGCGACGCAGGCCGTTGCCGATGCCCTCGAGCATCGTGGTCAGGTCGCCGATCACGACGGCCATGTCGTCGGCCGAGCGGCGGTTCATCTTGCTGAGGCTCGGGGGCGCGTCGAGCACGCGCACCGACAGGGCCTGCGCGCCGCGCTTGCCCTGGGCGACGCCGAACTCCAGCCGGGAGCCGGCACGGACGACCGCGCCCTCGGGGAGGGCAGAGGCGTGGAGGAAGACCTCCTCGCCGTCGTCGGACGCGATGAAGCCGAACCCCTTGTCCGCGTCGTAGAATTTGATTTTGCCGGTGGGCATCGCCGACCTCTTCCTTCGATCCGGCCGCGTGCCCGGGCCCTATCCTGGTGCGGTGGCACGTGGCACCGCGGTTCCCCTCAATCGTACCGAACGCATCGCCGCTTTCGTCCTGGGTGCGATCGCGGCGATCACCGTGGTCGATCTCATCGTCCTGCTCGTCGGCCGCGGAGCCGGCGCGAACGTGTCGCAGGGCGTCTGGCCGGTGATCGCCGTGCTGCCGGCCATCGGCATCCCGCTCCTCCTCGTCGCGCTCGTCGTCTTCATCGTGCTGATGGGGCTGCGGAGCCGGCGGCTCGCGGCGGGCGATGCCCGTCGGTAGCGGGTCGGCCCTCGGCCTCGCGGCGCGACTGCGCGCCCTCGACGACGACGCGCTGGCGCGACTGATTGCGGCGCGCGGCGTGCGCGCGAACGGGATCGACGACTTCTTCGACCTCGCCGAGTAGCTGCTCGACCGGGGCTCGGTGCAGGCCGCGCTGCAGCGCCTCGACCGACCGGTGCTCGCACTCCTCGCGACGGCGGGCGAGATCGCCACGAGCGAGGGCGCGCCGACGGCGGCGCGGCTCGCCGACGAGCTCGGCGTCACGGTGGAGGAGGTCGAGGAGCGCGCCCGCGTCGCCGAGGGCGTCGCCCTCCTCGGCGCGGAGTCGGGCCGGTACGCGCCGTGGGACGCCGTGATCGAGCAGCTGCGCGCGTGGCCGGCGTTCGGCCTCCCCACCCGCGAGCGCCTCGTCGACGACCCGCCGCCCGCGGCCCTCGAGCCGGTGAGCGAAGCGGACGCCCGGTTCGTCGACCGCGGCGCCGCCGAGCGCGCGTTCGGCACCGTCACGGCGATGGGTGAGCTGCTCCGCGCGCTCGACGCGCAGCCCGCGCGACAGCTCGCGCGCGGCGGCGTGGCGCTGCCCGACGCCCGGCGGCTGGCCGCGGCCGCCGGCATCGAGAGCGACGCCGTCGACCGGCACCTCGACGTCGCCGCGCGGGCCGGCCTCGCGCGCCTCGACGGCGGGAGCTGGATCCCGGACGTCGACGCCGGCGACTGGCTGCGGATCCCCCGGCTCGCCCGCTGGGCCCGACTCGCGGGCGCCTGGCTCGACCGGCTCCCGGAGGACCTCGTCACCCTGCTCCGGAGCCGTGCGCACGCCGTGTGGGGCGACGGGCTCCTCGAGTTCGTGGCGTGGCTCTTCCCCGCCGGCGGCGACTGGGTGCGCGACCGGGTCGAGGTCGTCGCCCGGGAGGCGGAGCTGCTCGGCCTGCTGGGCGGGGCGACCCCCTCGAGCGCGGGCGCCGCGCTCCTCGTCGACGGCGAGGAGGCGGCCGCCGCCGTGATGGGGTCGCTCTTCCCCGCCGAGGTCGACCGGGTCTACCTGCAGCCCGACCTCTCGATCATCGCGCCGGGACCGCTCGTCGCGGAGGTCGACGACCGGCTCCGCCGTCTCGCCGATGTCGAGACGCTCGCGCTCGCGTCGACCTACCGGATCTCGCCGGCGAGCATCACGCGCGCGCTCGTCGCGGGCGAGACGGTCGACGGCATCCGGGAGTTCCTGCGGGAGAGCTCGCTGACCGGCCTGCCGCAGCCGGTCGAGTACCTGCTCGACGACACGGCGCAGCGGTTCGGGAGTCTGCGGGTCGGTGCGCTCGATCCCGGACTCGCGGGCGGCTCGCGCTCGTACGTGCGGGCGCTCGACCCCGCGCTCCTCCCTCCGCTCGAGGTCGACCCCGCACTCGGGTCGCTGGGACTCGAGCGTGGGGACGAGCCGCTCCGCCTCGTCAGCCGCTTCGACGAGGAGGTGCTCTTCGAGGCGCTCGTGGACGCGCGCTACGCGGTCGTCGCGGAGGACCCCGCGGGCACGATCGTCGCGCCGCCACGGCACCGCCGCGAGGCGTCCGGCCAGGTCGTGGGCGACGACACCGCGGTGCTGCTCGTGCAGCGGGTGCGCCGCGGCGCGGCCGCCGAACCCGCCGACACCGGGCGCGCCTGGATGGAGCGGCAGCTCGAACTCGCCGTCAAGAACCGCATGACCGTCTCGGTCACCGTGCAGCTGCCGGACGGGACGGAGGCCGACTACCTCCTCGAGCCGGCGTCGCTCGCGGGCGGCCGGCTGCGCGCGCGGGACCGCCGCGCCGACATCGAGCGCACGCTCCCCTTCGCGTCGATCACGAGCGTCACCCCCCGCTGACCCGCCGTCTCGGCGAACCGAACCGCCGGGCGGCTAGGCTGGTCCGCTATGTCTGCGACGGCACCGAACGCCCTCGGCCAGGGTCCGCTCATCGTCCAGAGCGACCGCACGGTCCTGCTCGAGGTCGGCAACCCGCAGGCCGACGAGGCCCGCCACGAGCTCGCCGTCTTCGCGGAGCTGGAGCGGGCTCCCGAGTTCGTGCACACCTACCGCATCACGCGCCTCGGCCTCTGGAACGCCCGCGCCGCCGGCCACACCGCCGGGCAGATGCTCGCGACGCTCGAGCGGTACGCGAAGTTCCCGGTCCCCCCGACGGTGTCGCTCGACATCGAGGAGACCGTCGGCCGCTACGGCCGGCTGATCATCTCGCGCGACGACGAGGGCGAGCTCGTGATCACCGCGACGGATCCGGCGGTGCTCGCCGAGATCACCCGCAGCAGCAAGGTCGGGCCGTTCCTCGGCGTCCGCCGCAGCTCGACGGAGTGGACCGTGCAGCCGTGGGCGCGCGGCCAGATCAAGCAGGAACTCCTGAAGCTCGGCTGGCCGGCCGAGGACCTCGCGGGCTACACCCCCGGCACCCCGCACGAGATCGCGCTCGACGACACGAAGCAGAGGGGCTGGCACATCCGCCCGTACCAGCAGCAGGCGATCGACGCGTTCTTCGAGGGCGGGTCGGGCGTCGTCGTGCTGCCGCCCGGTGCGGGCAAGACGATCGTCGGCGCGGGCGCCATGGCGGCGGCGAAGGTGACGACGCTCATCCTCGTCACCAACACCGTGAGCGCGCGGCAGTGGCGGAGCGAGCTGCTGCGCAAGACCACCCTCACCGAGGAGGAGATCGGCGAGTACTCGGGCGAGGTGAAGGAGATCAGGCCGGTCACGATCGCGACCTACCAGATCCTCACCTCGAAGCGGAAGGGCGAGTTCGCGCACCTCGCACTGCTCGACGCGAAGGACTGGGGTCTCATCGTCTACGACGAGGTCCACCTGCTGCCGGCCCCGGTCTTCAAGCTCACCGCCGACCTGCAGGCGCGCCGCCGGCTCGGGCTGACCGCGACCCTCGTGCGCGAGGACGGCCGCGAGAACGACGTGTTCTCGCTCATCGGCCCCAAGCGCTTCGACGCCCCGTGGCGCGAGATCGAGGCGCAGGGCTACATCGCCCCGGCGACCTGCTACGAGGTCCGCATCGATCTGCCGCAGGACGAGCGGCTGGAGTACGCGGCCGCCGGCGACGACGCGCGCTTCCGACTCGCGGCCACCGCGCCCGCGAAGCTCGGGGTGGTGCAGGAGCTCGTCGCCAAGCACTCCGGGGAGCTGATCCTCGTCATCGGCACCTACCTCGACCAGATCGAGGAGCTCGCCGAGGTGCTCGGGGCGCCGAAGCTCACCGGCGAGACCCCGACCGCCGAGCGGGAGCGGCTGTACGAGGAGTTCCGCACCGGGCGCACGAAGGTGCTCGTCGTGTCGAAGGTCGCGAACTTCTCGATCGACCTGCCGGAGGCGACCGTCGCGATCCAGGTCTCCGGGTCGTTCGGCTCGCGGCAGGAGGAGGCGCAGCGTCTCGGCCGGCTGCTCCGCCCGAAGGAGAGCGGGATCCCGGCGAGCTTCTACACGCTCGTCGCGCGCGACACCGTCGACCAGGACTTCGCGCAGAACCGGCAGCGCTTCCTTGCCGAGCAGGGCTACGCCTACACGATCCTCGACGCCGACGACCTGGAGAACGCCGCCGCGTGAGCGTGACGCAGGCGCCCGTGCGCGTGCAGCTCGAGTGGGGCGCCGTCGGGGCGCTCGACGTGCTGGCGCAGGGGCCGCTCCCGGTCACGGCGGTCGTCGTCGACGTGCTGTCGTTCTCGACGGCCGTGACCGTCGCCGCGGAGCGCGGCACCGCGGTCGTGCCGGTGCCGTCGAGCGACCCGGCGGTCGGCCGGGAGATCGCGGAGCGGCTCGGGGCGACGCTCGCGGGGAGGCGCGGCGACGGGCGGGTCAGCCTCTCCCCTGCGTCGCTCCTGCGGTTCGACGGCGAGCTGCTCGTCCTGCCGTCGCCGAACGGGGCGACGATCAGCGCGGCGCTCCGGGGCGCGGGGGCCGACGTCGTCGCCGGGAGCCTCCGCCACGCGGCCGCCGTCGCCCGTCACGCGGTCGCGCGCCCCGGCCGCATCCTGCTCGTGCCGGCGGGCGAGCGCTGGCCGGACGGATCGCTGCGGCCCGCCCTCGAGGATCTGCTAGGGGCCGGCGCCATCGCCGCGGCGCTCCGGTCGGGCGGAGCCGAGCTGTCGCCCGAGGCGACGGCGGCCGCCGGCCTGTGGACCGAGACCCCCGATCCGGCGGACGCCGTGCGCCGGTCGACGAGCGGCCGCGAGCTCGACGTGCGCGGCTTCGCCGAGGACGTCGAGATCGCCGTCGCGATCGACGCGAGCACGGTCGTCCCGGTCCTCACCGACCCGGAACCGGCCTTCCGCGCCGAGCGGGTCGCGTAGCGGCTCCGGCGTCAGTCGCTCTCGTCGGCGTGGCCGTGGGTCTGCTTCGTGATGAGCAGACGCTTCTCGCCGAGCCAGTCCATGATCGCGAACAGCACGCCCGACACGACGAAGGTGAGGTGCAGGATCACGCGCCACATCAGCAGGGTCTCGTCGAGGCGCTTGCCGGGCTCCTCGAGGTTCGTGAAGTCGGCGAGCAGGCCGATCGCCGAGATCGCGACGATCGAGCCGATGAGCTTCATCTTGAGGCCCGAGAAGTCGACGTGGCCCATCCAGCGCGGGCGGTCCTCGGAGCGGCGGGCGGCCGCGATCTTCGAGACGAAGTTCTCGTACCCGGCGAAGATCACGATGAGCACGAGGTTGGCGAGGAGCGCCAGATCGATCAGGGCCAGGATGCTCGAGATCACCTGGTCGCCGGTGAACCCGACGATGTGCGTGATGAGGTGCCACAGCTCCTGGAAGAACTTGATGCCGACCGCGACGACGGCGACGACCATCCCGACGTAGAGCGGCGCGAGCAACCAGCGGCTCGCGAACAGGAACCGCTCCCCGCCGTGCTCGACCTGCTCGTACCAGCGCGGCGGACGGGTCGGGGTGGTGGGTTCGGTGCTCATCGGCGGCCTCGCAGTCGTCGGTGTCGGGGTCGGTGTCGGTGTCGGTGTCGGTTGAGGAGGGTCCCGGGGAGTCTACGAGACGCGCCTGTAGCGCAGCAGCAGCTCGTCGTCGGCCGAGCGGAGGATGCCCTCGAGCCGCATCCCGGTCGGCGCCGGGCGGTCGCTGCGCGCGATCCGCTCGGCGTCGCCCGCCTCGAGGGTGGGGGCGAGGGTGAGGCACAGCTCGTCGACGACCCCCGCCGCGAGGAACGAGCCGAAGACCCCCGGCCCGCCCTCCGAGTGGATGCGGCGGAGCCCGCGCCCGACGAGGTCGGCCCGCACGGCGGCGGGGTCGAGGTCCGCGGCGCCCACCGCGACGACGTCGGCGACCGCGGCGAGCGCCTCCCGCCGCGCGGGGTCGGCCCCGGCGACGGTGTAGACGATCGGACGCACCGGCGCCGTGGCGAAGACGTCGGATGCGGGGTCGAGGTCGAGCCGCGCCGACACGAGCGCGAGCACGGGCTGGGCCGCGAACCCGTGGGCGGTGCGCCACGCGGCCGCGTCGTCGTCGACGCGCATGCCGCCGTACCCCTCGGAGCGCACGGTGCCCGCGCCGACGAGCACGACGTCGGCCCAGCGCCGCAGCAGCTCGAACACCCGCCGGTCGGCGTCGCCGCCGAGGCCCCCCGAGCGGCCGTCGCGGGTCCCGGCGCCGTCGAGGCTCGTCACGAAGTTCATGCGCAGCCACGACGGCGCGGAGGCGGGCGGCGCGTACGCCGCGAGCACGGCCTCGTCGCGGAGGTCGTCACCGCGGCGCGGCCACAGCATGTCGACGCGGGCGCTCATACGTTGTGGGTGGGGTGCATGTTGTGCTCGAGCCGCGCCGGCTCGCGGAGGCCGAGGATCGCCTCGGTCATCCGCACCGCATCGACGGTGGCGGGCACGTCGTGCATCCGGACGATGCGAGCGCCGCGCTCGATGCAGGCGACCATGGCGGCCAGCGACCCGGCGAGCCGCTCCTGCTTGGGTCTGTCGATCGACTCGCCGATGAAGTCCTTGTTCGAGACGGCGACGAGGAGCGGCAGGCCGATGTCGGCGATCTCGCCGAGCCGCCGGGTCAGCTCCAGCGAGTGCAGAGTGTTCTTGTCGAGGTCGTGACCCGGATCGATGATCAGCCGATCGCGCGGGATCCCCGCCGCCTCGGCCCGTTCCACCCGCTCGACGAGGAACCGCCGGACTTCGCCCACGACGTCGTCGAAGTGCGCCGGGGGCTTCTCGACCCGCGGCGGCCCGACGCTGTGCGTGATGACGACGTACGCGTCGGAGGCGGCGGCGACCCCCGCCATCTCGGGATCGCCGAGCCCGCTCGTGTCGTTGATCACCGCCGCTCCCGCGGCGATCGCGGCGCGCGCCACGTCGGCCTTGTTCGTGTCGACCGAGATGACGACGTCGGAGGCCGCCGCGATCGCCTCGACCACCGGCACGACCCGGTCGATCTCCTCCGCGGTCGAGACCACCGGACCCCGCCCGAACGGCACGCCGCCGATGTCGACCCAGTCGGCGCCGAGGTCCGCCGCACGCACCGCGGCCTCCACGGCGCGGTCGAGCGCGAAGGTCGCGCCCTGGTCGAAGAAGGAGTCCGGGGTGCGGTTGACCACGGCCATGACGGCCACGCGCCGGTCGAAGTCGAACTCGCGACGCCCGATCCGGTGGATCATGTCAGCGACGCCAGGTCGACCGACGCGTCGGCGAGGCGGTCCGTGTCGACGACGACCCGCTCGCGGATGAGCCGCTGCACCTGGTCGTTGACGTCCCAGACGTTGACGTTCATCCCCGCGACCACGCGGCCGTCGCGCACCCAGAAGGCGACGAGCTCCCGCGCGGCGAGGTCGCCGCGGATCACGAGCTGGGCCCCGTCGGCGAGCGGCGGGTAGCCGGAGTACTCCATGCCCACGTCGTACTGGTCGCTGTAGAGGTACGGGATGTCGTCGAGCACCGCGTCGCCGTCGAGCATCGTCGACGCCGCGACCTTGCCGCCCGCGATGGCGTTCGCCCAGTGCTCGTTTCGCAGGCGGCGCCGCAGGACCGGGTGGTACGGGTTCGCGACGTCGCCGGCGGCGAGGATGTCGGGGGCGCTCGCGCGGAGGCGCTCGTCGACGAGGATGCCATGGTCGACGTCGAGGCCGGCGGTCTCGGCGAGCGCCGTCTCGGGCTCCACGCCGTGCGCGACGAGCACGAGGTCGGCCGGCAGCAGGTCGTCGTCGCCGAGGCGCACGCCGGTCACCGCGCCGTCGGCGCCGACCTCGATCGCCGTGGGCGCGGCATCCATCCGGAAGACCACCCCGTGCTCCTCGTGCGCGCGCCGGTACATGAGACCCAGCTCGTCGCCGATCCCGGAGGCGAGCGGCACGCGGCCGCGCGCGATCACCGCGACCTCGTTGCCGTATCCGCGGGCCGCGGCGGCCAGCTCCATGCCGATCCAGCCGGCACCGAGCAGCACGACGCGGCGACCGCCGTCGGCGAGCGCGCCGCGGAGCGCGTCCGCATCGTCGAGCGTGCGGAAGGTGCGGACCTCGCGCGCGTCGCCGCCCGGCAGGTCGAGCCTGCGCGGGCGGGCACCGGTGGCCAGGAGGAGCTTCGCGAACGGCAGCGAGCTCCCGTCGCTCAGCTCGACGACGTGGTCGCCGATCCGGAGCGCGGCGACGCCGGTGCGGAGTGTCACGTCGTGCTCCGCCTCCCACCCCTCGGGGTGCACGAAGACGTCGTCGAGCGACCCGGAGCCGGTCAGGTACTCCTTCGACAGGGGCGGCCGCTGGTAGGGCCGGAACCCCTCGGCCGCGACGAGCTCGATCGGGCCGTCGTAACCGCGCTGGCGCAGCTCCTCGGCGGCGGTCGCGGCGGCGAGTCCGCCGCCCACGATGACGAAGGGGGAGGTCATGGAAGCTCCTTCTCGAGGGGACGAGGCCTAGGCGGGCAGGGCGGTCAGCTCGCCGCGGAACGCGCTCGTGCGCAGCCGGGTATCCGCGTCGCCGATCCCGCGGAACGACATGCAAAGGTGCTCCGCCTCGATCACGACGCCGACCCCCCGGGCGTTCAGCTGCGCGTCCAGCCAGTCCGCGACCTGCTCGGTCAGCCGCTCCTGCAGTTGCAGACCGCGGGCGAAGTGCTCGACGACCCGGACCGGGAGCGAGACCCCGACGAGCTGCTCGCCCGGCAGATAGCCGACGTGGGCGACGCCACGGAACGGCAGGAGGTGGTGCTCGCACATGGCCTGGAACGGGATGCCGCGCACGAGCACCAGCTCGCGGGGCGCGGGTCCGTCGACGAACGAGACGGGCGGGAGCGGATCGCGGTGCAGGAGACCGGCGAACGTCGCGACGACGCGGGCCGGGGTCGCACGCAGGCGATCGGAGTCGGGATCCTCGCCGAGAGCCCGCAGCATCTCGGCGACAGCCCCCTCCGCGCGGCGGAGGGACGGGTCGTCAGTCACCTCCCCGACGCTACTCGGAATGGTCCGTCATGACGTTCAGGATTCGCCCAGCAGACATACGGATAATCGTGCCATGAGTGACGGGCCGAAGATCCTGATCGTCGACGACGAGCCGAACATCCGCGACCTCCTGACGACGAGCCTGCGTTTCGCCGGCTTCGCCGTCCGTGCGGTCGGCAACGGCGCCCAGGCGATCTCCGCGGTCCTCGAGGAGGAGCCGGACCTCATCATCCTCGACGTCATGCTCCCCGACATGAACGGCTTCGGCGTCACCAAGCGGCTGCGCGCCTCCGGGTACACCGCGCCGATCCTCTTCCTCACCGCCAAGGACGACACCGAGGACAAGATCACCGGCCTCACCGTCGGCGGCGACGACTACGTCACCAAGCCCTTCTCGCTCGACGAGATCGTCGCGCGGATCAAGGCGATCCTCCGCCGCACCATGCACGACGAGGAGGACGCGATCATCCGCGCCGGCGACCTCACCATGGACCAGGACACCCACGAGGTGTCGGTCGGCGACCAGCAGGTCGAACTCTCCCCCACCGAGTTCAAGCTGCTGCGCTACCTCATGCTGAACCCGAACCGCGTGCTGTCGAAGGCCCAGATCCTCGACCACGTCTGGGAGTACGACTTCAACGGCGACGCGGGCATCGTCGAGAGCTATATCTCGTACCTGCGCCGCAAGCTCGACCAGCACTCCTCGGAGCCGATGATCCAGACCAAGCGCGGCTTCGGCTACATGCTCAAGACCACCCAACGCGCGTAGGCTTCCCGCGTGCCCTCCCGTTCGATGGCTGGCGCGCACGCGTCGTTCGACAGATGGTGGAACGGGATCTCGCTCCGCGCGAAGATCACGGGCGTCACGGTCCTGCTGCTGACCTTCGGGCTCGCCGTCGCGGGTGCCGGCACCACGACCGTGCTGCGGTCGTACCTGCTCGACCAGCAGGACCAGAAGATCCAGCAGCTCGCGTCGCAGATCGTCAGCGGCAAGCTGGTCTGCGATCTGCGCTACGCCACGAGCGGTGTGCTCGAGGCGATCGTCACGAGCAGCGGCGACGGGTTCTGCACCAACCTGCCGAACGACGGCGCCCGCCCGACCCTGACGAGTCTCAACCTGCACCGCGTCGCCGATCTCAACGGCGTGCCCACCACCGTGCCGGGCAGCCACGGCAGCAGCTGGCGCGTCGTGGCCGTGCCCGTGAGCACCAAGGACGGCGTCTTCTACTCCGTCGTCATCGGCGTCAACATGTCGGAGACCGACGGGACGATCGCGCGGTTCATCCTGATCTTCTTCGGCTTCGCGGTCGCCGTCGTCGTCTTCGGTGCGGCGACCACGCAGCTGCTCGTGTCCTCCACGTTCGCGCCCCTGCGCGACGTGGAGAAGACCGCCGCCCGATTCGCGGCCGGCGACTACAGCCAACGCCTCGGCGGCGCGACCCCGAACACCGAGGTCGGCCGATTGAACAGATCCCTGAACGCGATGCTCGCGCGGATCGACCGCGCCTTCGCCGACCGTGAGCGCACGGTGGAGCAGATGCGTCGCTTCGTGGGCGACGCGTCGCACGAGCTCCGCACGCCGCTCGTCTCGCTCCGCGGCTACGCCGAGCTCTACCGGATGGGCGCGCTGCAGAAGCCCGAGGACGTCGCGCAGGCGATGGACCGCATCGAGCGCGAGGCGATCCGCATGAGTGCGCTCGTGCAGGACCTCCTGGAGCTCGCCCGCCTCGACGAGGCGCGGCCGCTCGTCCTCGCCCCGGTCGACCTGCTCCGGATCGCGCAGGACGCCGCGCTCGACGCGTCGGCCGGGGCACCGGAGCGCCGGATCACGGTCGTCGCGTCCGACACGGAGGCCCCGGCGACGGCGCCCGACGAGCCCGTCGCCGCGGCGGAGACCGCGACCGCGGGCCGACTGCGGAACGCCACCTCGGCGACGGTGACGGGGTCCATCCGCCTCGCCGACGCCGTGACGCGGCGGCTGCGCCGCCGAGCGCGCGATGCGGGCGAGGCCGTCGACGCCGCTCCGGCGCCCCCGCCGCTGCCCGAGATCGGGCCGGTCGTGCTGGCGGAGGAGGACAAGGTGCGCCAGGTCGTCACCAACCTCATCGGCAACGCGATGCGGTTCACGGCGGCGGACAGCCCGGTCGAGCTGGAGGTCGGCGTCGACCGCGCCGCCGGCTTCGGGCAGATCGCGATCGTCGACCACGGCGAGGGGATCCCGCCGCAGCTGCGGGAGAAGATCTTCCAGCGCTTCTGGCGCGCCGACACCTCGCGCACGCGCGACACCGGCGGATCGGGCCTCGGGCTCGCGATCGTGGCCGGGATCGTGCAGAACCACGGTGGGCTCGTCGAGGTGCTCGAGACGCCGGGAGGCGGCGCGACGTTCCGCGTCTCGCTCCCGCTGTTCCGCCCCGAGCCCAACCCCGCGGCCGCCGACGCGGCCGCCCCGACCCCGGCGTAACCCGCGCGCCCTCGAGTCGACGCACCCGCCCCGAGCTCGGCGGCGAGATGCTACTCGGGGCCGCCGATCGACGCACGACCCAGACGGAAAGGCACTTCGCCGGTGCCGCCGCGGAACGCGACCGTGCGACGACTCCCCCACAGGCGGATGCTTGGGCGGACGATCCACCGACACCCGGGACGGCCGCCGACGAGGACTCGCCTCCCCGTACCGTCGCCTCATGACGAGATATCAGGTGGACAGCGAAGCGGTCGCCGGCGCGACCGCGCGGGCGCAGGCGGCGATGAGCCGCATCCAGGGGGAGGTGGCGGGGCTGCATGCACAGCTCGTCGACCTGCAGTCCTCGTGGACCGGCGCGGCGGCCTCGGCATTCCAGGGCGTGGTCTCCGATTGGCGGGCCACGCAGACCCGGGTCGAGGAGAGCCTCGGCCACATCAACACGGCCCTCGGCCAGGCGGCGCAGCTCTACGCCGACGCGGAGGTGCAGAACACCCGACTCTTCGCCCGGTGACCTCGGAACGCGCGAACGGGCGGCCCCTCTGCAGGGACCGCCCGTTCGTGCGTATCGGTCGGGCTAGAAGTCCATTCCGCCCGTCGGGTCGCCGGCCGGGGCCGAGACCTTCTCCGGCTTGTCGGCGACGACGGCCTCGGTGGTGAGGAACAGGCCCGCGATCGACGCCGCGTTGAGCAGCGCGGAGCGGGTGACCTTCACCGGGTCGTTGATGCCGGCGGCGAGCATGTCGACGTACTCGCCGGTCGCCGCGTTGAGGCCGTGACCGGTCTCGAGGTTGCGAACGCGGTCGACGACGACGCCCGGCTCGAGGCCCGCGTTCAGCGCGATCTGCTTGAGCGGCGCGTCGATCGCGACCTTGACGATGTTCGCCCCGGTCGCCTCGTCGCCCTCGAGCGCGAGACCGTCGAACGCCTTGGCGCCGGCCTGGATGAGGGCCACGCCACCACCGGCGACGATGCCCTCCTCGACGGCGGCCTTCGCGTTGCGGACGGCGTCCTCGATGCGGTGCTTGCGCTCCTTGAGCTCCACCTCGGTGGCCGCGCCGACCTTGATCACCGCGACACCGCCGGCCAGCTTGGCCAGGCGCTCCTGCAGCTTCTCGCGGTCGTAGTCGGAGTCGCTCTTCTCGATCTCGGCACGGATCTGCGCGACACGGCCGGCGATCTGCTCGGAGTCACCGGATCCCTCGACGATCGTCGTCTCGTCCTTGGTGACGACGACCTTGCGGGCCTTGCCGAGCAGGTCGAGCGTCGCGCTCTCCAGCTTCAGGCCGACCTCCTCGGAGATCACCTGGCCGCCGGTGAGGATCGCGATGTCCTGGAGCATGGCCTTGCGGCGGTCACCGAAGCCCGGTGCCTTGACGGCGACGCCGCCGGCGAGCTTGGCGAGGCGCTCCTGGAGCTTCTCCCGGTCGTAGTCGGAGTCGGACTTCTCGATCTCCGCCTTGATCTGGGCGATCCGGCCCTCGATCGGGGCGCGGTCCTCCTGGTCCTCGACGATGGTCGTGTCGTCCTTGGTGACGACGACCTTGCGGGCCTTGCCGAGCAGATCGAGGTCAGCGTTCTCCAGCTTGAGACCGACCTCCTCGGAGATGACCTGGCCGCCGGTCAGGATCGCGATGTCCTGCAGCTGCGCCTTGCGACGGTCGCCGAAGCCGGGGGCCTTGACGGCGACCGACTTGAAGATGCCGCGGATCTTGTTCACGACCAGGGTCGCGAGCGCCTCACCGTCGACGTCCTCCGCGATGATCAGGAGCTGCTTGCCGGCCTGGATCACCTTGTCGACGACCGGGAGCAGGTCCTTGATGTTCGAGATCTTCGAGTTGACGATGAGGATGTACGGGTCCTCGAAGACCGCCTCCTGGCGGTCGGGGTCGGTCACGAAGTACTGCGACAGGTAGCCCTTGTCGAACCGCATGCCCTCGGTGAGCTCGAGCGTGGTGCCGAAGGTGTTCGACTCCTCGACGGTGACGACGCCCTCCTTGCCCACCTTGTCGATGGCCTCGGCGATGAGCGCGCCGATCTCGGTGTCGGCGGCGGAGATGCTCGCGGTGGCGGCGATCTCCTCCTTCGTCTCGATCTCCTTCGCCGAGGCGACGAGCTGCTCGACGACGGCCGCGGTGGCCTTCTCGATGCCGCGCTTCAGGCTGATCGGGTCGGCGCCGGCCGCGACGTTGCGCAGGCCCTCGCGCACGAGCGCCTGGGCGAGCACGACCGAGGTGGTGGTGCCGTCACCCGCGACGTCGTCGGTCTTCTTCGCGACCTCCTTGACGAGCTCCGCGCCGATCTTCTCGTACGGGTCGTCGAGCTCGATCTCCTTGGCGATCGAGACGCCGTCGTTGGTGATCGTGGGGGCGCCCCACTTCTTCTCCAGAACGACGTTGCGGCCGCGGGGCCCGAGGGTCACGCGGACGGCGTCGGCGAGCGTGTTGAGTCCGCGCTCGAGACCGCGCCGGGCCTCCTCGTCGAAAGCGATGATCTTTGCCATGGGTGTGTGTCGTCCCTCCCGGACGTAGGCCAAGCAATGGAGTTGGCACTCGAAACCTGCGAGTGCCAGAGATCATTCTGGCACTCGCACATGGGGAGTGCAAGACGAGCACCACGCCCTCGGCGAACGGTGCGGCGACCGGCGCGCGGGAGAGCCGGCCAGGCGGGCTCAGAGCGGGCGGACGGTCTCCGCCTGCGGGCCCTTGGCGCCGGTGCCGATCTCGAACGACACGGCCTGCCCCTCCTCGAGCACGCGGTAGCCGGCCATCTCGATCGCGGAGTAGTGCACGAACACGTCCTGGCCGTCGTCCCCGGTGATGAAGCCGAACCCCTTCTCGGCGTTGAACCACTTGACGGTGCCACTGCTCATGCGGCGATCGTAAAGTCGCCGTCGAGGCCGGACCCGCCGGGACGACGAACTGCAACGGGGATTAAACGCCGCCGAAACACGCGAGCCGCGGCAGGAGCCTCAGCCCTTGTAGTCGGCGCCGAGCAGGACGGTCACCGTCGCCCCGGGGAACGCGTCCGACAGCTGCACCTGTCCGACCCCGAGCAGCTGCGCGAGCCCGCGCGCCACCCCCTCGTAGCGGGAGTCGGAGTAGTAGATGACGGTCGTCTTCACCTTGGTGCTGGAGGAGTCGGCACGGGCCGGATCCGGCCATCCCGCGTTCTTGATCTTGTCGCCGGCCTTGGCGTCGAGGTCGGCGGTCGCCGTGCCGTTGAAGACCGAGATGGTGAGGCCCTGCGACAGGTCGGTCGGGAGCGTCTTCGGGTCGGTGACCGGGGCTGCGGTCGCGCCCGCGGAGGCACTGGCGCCGGCCGTGGCGGTCGTCCCCGCGCCGCCCGCGAGCGGCAGGTTCAGCTGGAAGGACGAGTCGACGCGGGACAGCACGAAGATGCCGACGAGCACGAGCACGCCGGTCGCGAGCGCGGCCCAGGCGAAGGCGATCCACCCCTGCCCGGGGCGGGCGGGGCCGCGATGGGCGCCGACCCGACCGCCCGCGTCGGGCACGTCGTCGAACTGGTCTCGGGGGAAGCTGGCCATCAGTCGGAGGGGTCCTCGGATCGCTCAACGCGGAAGGTCCGCGCGGCTCGTGCCCGTGCCCGGCCGTCGCGCAGCCGCTGCAGGCGGCGGACGAGGATCGGATCGGTGCGCAGCGCGATCGGCGAGTCGATCAGCGCGTCGAGGACCTGATAGTAGCGGGCGGCGCTGAAGCCGAACTCCGCACGGATCGCCGACTCCTTCGCCCCCAGACGGCCGCTCCAGCGCCCCTCGAAGTCGAGCATCCGCAGCTCGAGATCGTCGAGCCCGGGCTCGGGCGCGCGCTGCGGGGAGGCCGGCATGGCGCGATCGTAGGCGCGTCACGCGTCGTCATCCGGCCGCCCCGCCCGGCAAGCGGGGATCCGGATGGCCGACAATGGGGAGATGGCCGACGAGACCTCCCGCACCGCGACGTCCCCGCGCGTCGAGAAGACCGACGCCGAGTGGCGTGCCGAGCTCGACCCCGAGCGCTATGCCGTGCTGCGCGAGGCCGCGACCGAGCGCGCGTGGACCGGCGAGCTCCTCGACGAGCAGCGCGCCGGCCTCTACACCTGCGGCGCGTGCGGAGCGGAGCTGTTCAAGAGCGGCACCAAGTTCGACTCCGGTTGCGGCTGGCCGAGCTTCTACGACTCGGTGAACCCCGACGCGGTGGAGCTCCTCGAGGACACCTCGCTCGGCGTCGTGCGCACCGAGGTCCGCTGCGCGGCGTGCGGCTCGCACCTCGGGCACGTGTTCGACGACGGCTTCGGCACCCCGACGGGCCTGCGCTACTGCATGAACTCGCTCGCCCTCGGCTTCACCGCGGACGACGAGGCCGACGCCGGCGCGACCGAGGCGTGAGCTCGCCGGTCGCCGACGCGCTGCGGCGCCGCCGCTCGCAGTCGAAGGTGTCGTCGGAGGCGCCCACCGACGCCCAGCTGCTCCCGTTGATCGAGGCGGCCGGATCCGTCGCCGACCATTCGGGGCTACACCCCTGGCGGATCATCGCCCTGCGCGGCGACGCCCGCACGCGGCTCGGGGCGGCGATGGCCGAGGCGGCCGGGCTCGAGGGCCACGCCGCCGAGAAGCTCGCCGGCAAGCCGCTGCGCGCGCCGCTCCTGCTCGCCGTCGTCGTCTCGCCGCGGCCGAGCTTCAAGGTGCCGCACTGGGAGCAGGAGGCCGTCGCCTCGGGCGTCGCGCACGCGCTCAGCCTCGTCCTCGAGGAGGCCGGCTGGGGCGTCATGTGGCGCACCGGGCTGCAGACCCGCAGCGAGGCCGTCGCGCGGATGCACGAGCTGGCGCCCGGCGAGGAGCTGCTCGGCTGGCTCTACGTCGGAGGCCGCGACCGCGACAAGTCGGGCCCGCGCACGCCGATCAGCGCCGCCCGGTTCCTGACGTCCCTCTGACCCGGCGTCCCGGGATCGCCGCCACCGCGACGGCGACGAGCGTCACCGCCGCCCCGACCACCGTCACGGGCGCGAGGACTCGCCCCTGCACGGGGGCGACGAGATCGAAGACCACGGCGGCCGCGAGCTGCCCCGCGAGCACGGCGAGACCCATGAGCAGCACCCCGAGCACCCGGACGATGACGGTCTGCGCCGCGATGAACGCGACGCCGACCACGCCTCCGAGGTAGAGCCAGGGCGCGCTCGGCAGCTCGACCGGCCAGCCCGCGACGCCGGTGTGCACCAGCGCCGCGACGAGCAGGATCAGCGTCCCGACGAGGAAGTTGACCGTCGTCGCGGTGGCCGCGGAGCCGGCCGTGACCCGGAGCTGGCCGTTGAGGGCCGGCTGCGCGCCGACGAGCAGCCCGATCCCGAGCGGCACGAGGACGAGGGCGACGGGCACGTCGGTCCGCAGATCTCCGAGGCCCGTGACGACCACCGCCGCCACCGCGAGCGCAGCCCCGAGGAGGCGCTGCGGCGTGATCCGACGGGCCGCCAACGTGCCGAGCCCGCGGCGGTCGATGAGCAGGGAGCTGACGGTCTGCCCGGCGACGATGCCGACGGTGAAGAGGGCCACGCCGAGGGCCGCACCGAGGATCCCCTGGCCCAGCACGAACGCCGCCCCGGCCGCGCCGCCGAGCCCGTACCACCACGGGATGCGACGCGTCCGGAACGCCGCGGCCAGCGCCGCGAGCCCGCGCCGACCCGACGGCAGCGCGAGCGACACCGCGAGCACGAGGACGAGTCCGCTGCCGAACGAGATGACGGCGGCGGCGAACCCGTCGTGCAGGCGCGCGCCGAGCTCGGCATTGATCCGGGTCTGCGTCGCGATCGCCGCGCCGACCGCCACCGCGCCGACGACCGCCGCCGCGGTCACCCGGCGGGGGCGGACGGGCGGGTCCGCCGTCGCGTCGCCCATGGAGCCTCCTGTCGGATTCGAACCGACGACCTGCTGTTTACAAGACAGCTGCTCTGGCCGACTGAGCTAAGGAGGCGCGGCCCGGCCAGCCTAGGACGCGGGTGTGGCGCTCGGCGACGCGGTCGGCGTGGGCGTCGGCGTCGGGTTCTTGCTGAACTCGTCGCCGGTGGCCTGCTGCATGAACGCGGTGAAGTCCTCGGCGCTCAGGTTCGAGGCGTAGGTGAACTGCTTGCCGTTCACGAGGATGAGCGGCGGCTGCGTGACCGAGGTCACCGAGCTGTTCGGGATCGGTCCGGCGAGCGCGCGCGCCGTGGCCCCCTGCACCCAGTTCCGGAAGCGGCCGTCCTTCACGCAGGCGCGGATGTCCGAGAGGTGGGAGACCTGCGCATTGGCCGCGCGGGCGAGGATCTGCGCGTCGGTGAGGCCAGGATCGTTGACCTTCGGCTGGCTCACGAACATCGCGCTGTTGAAGTCGAAGAAGTCGTCGGGCGCGAACTCGGCGACGCACGCCGCGGCGTTCGCCGCCCGACTCGAGTACTGGGTCCCGGCCGACTTACCGGTCAGCACGGCGATGGGGTGGAACTCCACCGTGGCCGCGCCGGAGTCGACGAAGTCGCGCAGCTCGGCCCCGTCCTTCTGCATGAACGATCCGCACTGGTCGCAGAGGTAGTCGACGTAGATCTTCACGTCGAGCACGGTGCTCGGGTTCTTCTTCGCGGCGATCGGCTTGTCGCCGGGCTGGAGCGCGACCGTCCTCTCCGCCTTGAGCCCGGCACCGATCTTGATGCCGTCGCTCGCCATGTTGAGCGGGCCTCGGGCGTTCGGGCGGCTGACGTTGACGAGCACGCCGGCGACGACGGCGAGGACGAGGAGCGTGCCGAGCACGATGCTGCCTGTCACGATGAGGCGACGGCGGCGGTCCTGCTTGCGGTGCTGATCGCGTAGCTGCCGCGCCCGCTCTCGGGCCGCGGCGCGCGCCTCGGACGGGGCGGCAGGGTCGCTCATCTGCTCTTCTTCTGGGATGCGGGTCGGGTCGCGGCAACCGAGCGTGCGGCGGGCGACCGCATCGATGCTAGGTACCGAGCCTGGGAGCCTACCCGAGGTCACCCGTCCGAGGGACCTGTGGCATGATGAGCCGGAGCCCGTCGGCGAAGCCGGGCGGGTTCATCCATTCACAACGGATCGTCCGGCACGTACCTGCCGGTGAAGGAGATCAGTTCCCCCATGTCATCTGTCACGTTCGACAAGGCCTCCCGCATCTACCCGGGCACGCAGCGCCCCGCGGTCGACAAGATCGACCTCCAGGTCGCCGACGGCGAGTTCCTGGTCCTCGTCGGTCCCTCCGGCTGCGGCAAGTCGACCACCCTGCGCATGCTCGCGGGCCTCGAGGAGGTCAACGAGGGGCGCATCCTCATCGGCGACCGCGACGTCACCGATGTGCCGCCGAAGGACCGCGACATCGCGATGGTCTTCCAGAACTACGCGCTGTACCCGCACATGACCGTCGCCGAGAACATGGGCTTCGCCCTCAAGATCGCGGGCGTCGGCAAGGAGGAGCGCGCCCAGCGCGTCCAGGAGGCCGCCAAGCTCCTCGACCTCGAGCAGTACCTGGGGCGCAAGCCCAAGGCCCTCTCCGGTGGTCAGCGTCAGCGCGTCGCCAAGGGTCGCGCGATCGTCCGCCAGCCGCAGGTGTTCCTCATGGACGAGCCGCTGTCGAACCTCGACGCCAAGCTCCGCGTCCAGACCCGCACGCAGATCGCGTCGCTGCAGCGCCGCCTCGGTGTCACGACCGTCTACGTCACGCACGACCAGACCGAGGCCCTCACGATGGGCGACCGCATCGCGGTCCTCAAGGACGGCGTGCTCCAGCAGGTCGGCAGCCCGCGCGACCTGTACGAGAACCCGACCAACGTCTTCGTGGCCGGCTTCATCGGCAGCCCGGCGATGAACCTCTTCACCGCGGACGTCGCCGACGGCGGCATCCAGTTCGGCACCGGCATCGCCCAGGTCGAGCGTGAGGTGCTCGGCAAGGCGAACGGCTCGAAGGTCACCGTCGGTGTGCGCCCCGAGGACGTCACGATCTCGAACTCGGGCACCGGCCTGCAGGTCGAGGTCGACGTCGTCGAGGAGCTCGGCGCGGACGGCTACCTCTACGGGCACACCGAGATCGACGGCAACCGCGTCGACATCGTCGCGCGCGTCGACGGCCGCAACCACCCGAACGCCGGCGACAAGGTCGTCCTGAACGCGGTGCCGGAGCACGTGCACGCGTTCGACGCCGAGACGGGCGAGCGCCTGTCGACGCCGGTCGCGGCGAGCGCCACGACCGCGTAAGCACCCGTTCCACGCGAAGGGCCCCGGGATCCGTCCCGGGGCCCTCTGCTTTCCGGCGCGCCGCCGCTCCTGCGGCGCACAGCCGCCCCCCGCGGTACGAATGACGGAGTCGTCGCCCTTCAGGCTCCGGTCATCGCCGCGATCACGGGAAGCGCGGCTGGCGTGCCGCCGCGAACTCCGTCATTTGTTCTAGGCCGCGCCGGCTGGACGGGGATCAGACGAGGAGGGCGAGCGGGTTCTCGATCAGGCGCGTGAAGGCGGCCATCCACTCCGCGGCGACCGCGCCGTCGACGACGCGGTGGTCGGCCGAGAGGGTGACGGTCATGACAGTCGCCACCGCGAGCTCCCCCTGATCGTCGACCACCGGGCGCTTCTTCGCGGCGCTGACCGCGAGGATGCCGGACTGCGGCGGGTTGAGGATCGCCGAGAACTCGTCCACGCCGTACATGCCGAGGTTCGAGACCGAGAAGCTGCCGCCCTCGAGCTCGTGCTGCTGGAGGCGCCCGGCCCGGGCCCGCTCGGCGAGCTCGGCGACCGTGGCGCTCAGGCGGCCGAGGGAGAGGCCGTCGACACCGCGGACCACGGGCGTCAGGAGGCCTCCCTCGATCGCCACGGCGACCGCGATGTCCGCGCCGGTGAAGCGGCGGATGCTGTCGCCGTTCCAGATGGCGTTGGCCGCCGGGACCTCGACGAGCGCGGCGGCAACCGCCTTCAGCACGAAGTCGTTGACCGAGATGCGGCGCGGCGCGGCCTCGTTGATCTCGGCGCGGAGCGCGAGGAGCCGGTCGACCCGTACGTGCCCGGTCACGTAGAAGTGCGGCACCGTCGTCTTGCTCTCGGTGAGCCGTCGGGCGATCGCGCGCCGCATGCCGGTGAGCTTCTCGTCGGTGAATGCGGCGCCATCCGGAGCGGCCGAGGCCGGCAGAGACGCAGGCGCCGACGCAGCAGCTGCCGCCGCCGGAGTCGCGGGTGCGGCCTCGAGGTCGCGCCGCGTGATCCGTCCGTCCGGACCGGTGCCGCGGATGCCGGCCAGGTCGATGCCACGCTCTCGCGCGAGGCGTCGCACGATCGGGCTGGCGAAGAGGCGGGAGGTATCCTCCGCCGGGGTCTCTGCCACCGAGGACCCCGACGGAGGAGGCGAGGCCGGCGCCGGCTCAGGGGATGTGCCGGCGTCGGCGGGTTCGGGTGCTGGAGGTGCGGGCGGCACCACCGGCTCGGGCGCGGCGACGGGCGGCACCGGCGCGGCACCGGCGTCCTCCCCCACCGTCGCCCCGGCCGCGGCGAGCGCGGGTGCGACCTGGTCGTCGCCCTCCCCGGCCGCGAGGATCACGGCGATCGGCGTGCCGACCGCGAGGTTGTCGCCGGGTTCGACGAGCAGTCGCCCGACAGTGCCCTCGACCTCGGCCGCGTACTCGACGACGGCCTTCTCGGTCTCGATCTCGGCCAGCGGGTCGCCGACCGCGACCGACTGCCCCTCCGTGGCGAGCCAGCTCTGGATCGCGCCCTCGGTCACGTTCGCGAGGACGGACGGCATCCGCACCACGGTGGCCATCAGCGCGCTCCCCCCTCGGCGGCCCGGCCGCCGAACCCGGCGCGCACGCGCTCGAGGCCGGCGACGACCTCCTCCGTCTTGGCGATCGCGGCGCGCTCGAGCACCTTCGAGATGCTGGGGCTCGCCTCACCGCCCGTGACCCGCTGGACGGGCTGGTCGAGCCAGTCGAAGAACCGGCGCTGGATCTCGTCGGCGAGCCACCCGCCGTACGAGGTGCCCTGCGCGCCCTGCTCCACGATGAGGACCGCGTTGGTCTTCTTGATGCTGGCGCCGACGGTCTCCCAGTCGAGGGAGGCCCGGTCGAGCCAGCGCAGGTCGATGAGCTCGGCGTCGATCCCGGTCTGCTCGATCGCCTCGGCGCTGTGGTGGACCATCGAGAGATAGGTGAGGACGGTGACGTCGGCTCCCTCCCGCCGGATCGCCGCGGACCCCGGCGGGATGATGTAGTCCAGGTCGCCCTCGGGCACCCGGTCCTCGCGGGGGTACAGGTCGATGTGCTCGATGACGAGCACCGGGTCCTCCAGGGCGAGCGCCGCGTTCATGAGACCCACGTAGTCGGCTGCGGTGGAGGCCGCGACGATGCGCCAGCCGGGGCTCGTCGCGAAGACGCCCGCCGGATCCATGAGGTGCTGCGAGCCGTAGCCCGACCCCATCGCGACCTTGGTGCGCAGAACCAGTGGCATGTCGTTGTCGCCGCCGAACATGTGCCGCGCCTTGCCGATCTGGTTGAAGACCTGGTCGGCCGCGACCCACATGAAGTCCGGGTACATGAACTCGACGACGGGGCGGAACCGGCCGTCGAGCGCCATCCCGCCGGCGAGCCCGACGAAGCCGTTCTCGCTGATCGGGGTCCCGAGCACCCGGTCGTTCCCGTACTTCTTCCAGAGACCCTTGGTCGCGCCGTTCGTGCCACCGTTCAGGCGGTGCACGTCCTCGCCCATCACCACGATGCGCTCGTCGGTCTCCATGCGGCGGTCCATGACGCCCGCGACGGCGTCGACGTACTTGAGGTCGCGCCAGCCCCCGGTGTGGCGGGCGGGCTCGGCGGCGGTGAGCGCGTCGAGCTCGCGGCCGTCGGAGCGGATGCCGACGTCGACGAAGCCGGGATCCGGCCAGAGCTCCGGCCTGATCCGCCGCGTGCCCGCGTTCTCCGGGTCGTCCTCCACGAGCGCGGCGACCGCCGCGGCCATCGCGGCCTGCGCCTGCTCGCGCACCGCGACCTCCGCGGCGCGGTCGAGCTGGCCGAGCTTCTGCATCTCGCGGCCGACGCGCACGAGCGGGTCGCGCTCGCGCCAGGTGGCCTCCTCGTCCTTCGTCCGGTAGCCGAAGGCGGAGCCCGGGTACGGGCCGTTCTGGTGGAAGAAGCGGTAGACGTCGGCCTCGAGGATCGCCGATCCCTCCCCGGCGCGCAGCCGCTCCGCCGCCTCCTGGGTCGCGAGGTGCACGGCGAGCGGGTCCATGCCGTCGACCTTCCAGCCGGGGAGGCCGAAGCCCTGCCCGCGGACGGAGAGCCGGGTGTCGGCGACGACGTCGTCGATGAGCGTCGACACGGCGTAGAGGTTGTTCTCGACGAAGAACGCGACCGGGAGCCGCCAGGCCGCCGCGAGATTCATCGACTCGAGCACGGAGCCGATCTGGCTGGATCCGTCACCGTAGTAGGCGATCGTGAGGTCGGTGCCGCCGCCGGGCTGTCCGTCGGCATCCTTCTGCGCGGCATGCTTCTGGGCCCACGCGTTGCCCGCGGCGAACGGCACCCCGCCGCCGACGATCGCATTGGTGCCGAGCGCCCCGGCCTCGAGCCACTGCAGGTGCATCGAGCCGCCGCGGCCGCCGGAGAATCCCTGCGCGAGGCCGAGGATCTCGGCGAGCGTGCGCTGCAGGAGCGCCTGCACGTCGTCGGTCACGAGCGCGCCGAGGTCGAACGAGCCGCCCGTGACGTGGGTGAGCGCCTTGGCGAGGAACTGGTGGTGCCCGCGGTGCGAGCCGGTCACGCCGTCGCCGGTGCGGAGCCCGATGATCGAGCCGACCGCGCCGCCTTCCTGCCCGATAGACGAGTGCGCCGGGCCGTGGACGAGTCCCTCGCCGGCGAGCTCGAGCACCGTCTCCTCGAATGCGCGGATGAGGTGGAGCTCCGCGAGCATGCCGGCCAGGAGCGCGGGATCGGCGTCCTTCCAGTCCTGAGCGGTCGTGGACAGCTCGACCCACGGGGTCCCGGTCTCGAGGCGACGTCGTCGTGGCATGGCGACACGGTAGGCCATGGATCGTATCCAATGCAAGCAACAGAGCAACGCTTTGCTCGCGTCGAGCGCGATATTGGGGCAGGATGTATCCAATAACGCGAGGAGGCGGCATGGCGAACGGCATCCCCGGCATGCGCGGCGTCGACCACATCGGCGTCACGGTGCCCGACCTGGACGAGGCCGAGCGCTTCCTCGTCGACGTGCTGGGCGCCGAGCACATCTACACGCTCGGGGCGAAACGCGACGACACGGGCGACTGGATGACGGTGCAGCTCGGCGTGCACCCCCGCACCGTGATCCGCGAGATCCGCTTCTACCGCCTCGGCAACGGCTCCAACCTCGAGGTCTTCCAGTACGACGCCGCCGACGGCCAGGCGCGCGAGCCCCGCAACAGCGATATCGGCGGCCACCACCTCGCGCTCTACGTCGACGACATGGACGCCGCGATCGCGCACCTGCGCGCGCACGACGTCGAGATCATGGGAGCGCCGGTCGCGAGCGCCGGTCCGGCCGCGGGCCAGCATTGGCTGTACTTCCGGGCTCCGTGGGGCATGCAGTTCGAGCTCGTCAGCTTCCCCGGCGGCAAGGCGTACGAGCGCGACGCCGAGCGCCGGCTGTGGCATCCCGCGCACCCCGCGGAATGAGCCCGGGAAGCGGCAGGATGTCGGATGTGATGCTCGAGACGCCCGCACGCCCGCCCGTGGCGCACGGGGCGGCCGGCGCTCGGATCGCGACCGAGCTGCGCGACGCGATCCTCGCCGGCGACTACGAGCCCGGCGCCCGCATCCGCCAGGAGGACCTCGCCGGCCGTCACGGGGCAAGCCGGCTGCCCGTCCGCGAGGCGCTGCGGATGCTGGAGGCCGAGGGCCTCGTCACCCTCGTCGCCAACACGGGAGCGTGGGTGTCGACGGTGAGCCTCGCCGAGTGCGAGGAGATGTACCAGATCCGCGAGCGCGTCGAGCCGCTGCTGCTGCGGTACAACGTGCCGCTGCTGTCGGAGGGGGCGATCGACCAGCTCCAGCTGCTCGCCGATGCGATGGAGCGCTCGAGCGACGTGGAGCAGTTCCTCCGGCTCGATCGCGACTTCCACCTCTCCTGCTACGCCGCCGCCGAGACGGCCGTTCTGGGAGAGACGGTGCTGCGGCTCTGGAACCGCACGCAGCACTACCGCCGCGCGTTCACCCGCGTGTTCCGCTCGGAGGGCGACCGCAGCGTCCACCACGAGCACCAGCTGCTCGTCTCCGCCATCCGCCGCCGCGACCTCGACGAGGCCGAGCGCGTGCTCGCGGGGCACATCCGCCGCACCCGCCTGGAGCTGGAGCGGCATCCGCAGGTCTTCGAGAGCTAAGCCCTGAGAACCACGCACAGAGAAAGAGGAACCATGGCGATCGCCACGATCAATCCGGCCACCGGCGAGACGGTGAAGGAGTTCCCGGCGCAGAGCGCGGAGGATGTCGAGAGGGGCATCGCCGAGGCGCAGGCGGCGTTCGAGACGCTGCACGGGACCACGTTCGCGCAGCGCGCGGAGTGGATGCGGACGGCCGCCGATCTGGTCGAGGCCGACGCCGACGAGCTGGCACGGATCATGACTTTGGAGATGGGCAAGCCGCTCGCGCAGGCGAAGGCCGAGGCCCTGAAGTGCGCGAAGAACATGCGCTTCTACGCCGACCACGCCGAGGGGTTCCTCGCCGACGAGCCGCTCGCGGACCCGTCGGCGGTCGGCGCCTCCCACGCGTACGCGGTGTACCAGCCGATCGGGGTGGTGCTCGCGGTGATGCCGTGGAACTACCCGATGTGGCAGGTGATCCGGTTCGCGGCGCCGGCGCTCATGGCCGGCAACACCGGTGTGCTGAAGCACGCGTCGAACGTGCCGCAGACCGCGCTGTATCTCGACACGGTGTTCGAGCGGGCCGGGTTCCCGGTCGGGTCGTTCCGCACGCTGCTGATCGGATCGAAGGAGGTGGAGGCCGTCATCCGCGACCCGCGGATCCAGGCGGTCACGCTCACCGGCTCCGAGCCGGCCGGCCGCTCGGTCGCCGCGATCGCCGGGTCCGAGGTGAAGCACAGCGTGATGGAGCTCGGCGGGTCCGACCCGTTCATCGTCATGCCGTCGGCCGACCTGGAGGCGGCTGCGACCGTCGCGGTGAAGGCCCGCAACCAGAACAACGGCCAGTCGTGCATCGCCGCGAAGCGATTCCTCGTGCACGCTGACGTGTACGACGCGTTCGCACAGCTGTTCGCCGAGAAGACCCGGGCGCTGAAGGTCGGCGACCCGTTCGACGAGACCGTCGACGTCGGCCCGGTCGCGACGTCCTCCGGCCGCGACGACCTCGTCGAGCTGGTCGACGACGCGGTCGCCAAGGGCGCGACCGTGCTCGCCGGCGGCAAGGCCGTCGACGGCCCCGGCTGGTTCTACGAGCCCACCGTGCTGACCGACCTCACCGACGACATGCGCATCGTCATGGAGGAGACCTTCGGCCCCGTCGCCTCGCTCTACCGGTTCGCGACGCGGGATGAGGCGGTGAGGATCGCCAACCAGACCACCTTCGGGCTCTCCTCCGCGGTCTGGACCACCGACGCCGACGACGAGGCCTACTTCATCCGCGAGCTCCAGGCCGGTGCGGTGTTCATCAACGGCATGACCGTCTCCTACCCCGAGCTCCCCTTCGGCGGCATCAAGAACTCCGGATTCGGCCGCGAGCTCGCCAAGGAGGGCATCCGCGAGTTCATGAACGTCAAGACCGTCTGGAAGGGCTGACGTCATGGAGGAGGCCGCCCGGGCGGGTCCCCGGCGGGCGGCGCGCGACCGGGGGGTCTCCGTGTGGTGGTGGGACGGGGTGTTGGGGACCTCGGCCAGCGGGCTCTCCGGGACCAGGCCCCTGATGCCGTCGGGGCCGACC
>NZ_JBQCHS010000022.1:0-98870 GCF_051954455.1 Pseudolysinimonas sp.
CGATGTCGGCTCGTCGCATCCTGGGGCTGGAGTAGGTCCCAAGGGTTGGGCTGTTCGCCCATTAAAGCGGTACGCGAGCTGGGTTTAGAACGTCGTGAGACAGTTCGGTCCCTATCCGCTGCGCGCGTAGGAAATTTGAGAAGATCTGTCCTTAGTACGAGAGGACCGGGACGGACGAACCTCTGGTGTGTCAGTTGTTCCGCCAGGAGCACCGCTGATTAGCTACGTTCGGAACGGATAACCGCTGAAAGCATCTAAGCGGGAAGCCGGCTTCAAGATGAGATTTCCATCCCTTCGGGGGAGAGGCTCCCAGCCAGACGACTGGGTTGATAGGCCGGATGTGGAAGTGGGGACTAACGACCCACGCAGCTGACCGGTACTAATAAGCCGACAACTTGATAACACCAGTTATCCTGGTGCTCGCGTCCACTTTGTGGTTCCCGATATACGGTCGGGAACTGCGCTTCGAGAGAAGCCAGAAGACTCGTCGCCCGAGAGGGCGAGGAGGACCAACACATATCAATAGTGTTTCGGCGGCCATAGCGAAGGGGAAACGCCCGGTTACATTCCGAACCCGGAAGCTAAGACCTTCTGCGCCGATGGTACTGCAGGGGTGACCCTGTGGGAGAGTAGGACACCGCCGGACTTCTTTCAGAGGAGGCCACCCATCGCTGGGTGGCCTTTTCTGTTTAACCATTCGAAAGGCAGTGCGATGGCAGACGAGCGGCCGCGACGCGGCGACGGATCGGGTAGATCGGATCGTGGAAGCGGTGGCCGCGGTGGTCCATCGCGTTCCGGGTCCGGTGGCGGTCGATCCGGCGGGGGCCCTCGATCGAGCGGCGGTGCGCGGTCCGGTGACGGCGCCGGCTCCGGGGGGGACAGGTCCGGCGGCACCGCCGGCGTCGGCGGACGTGGTTCCACCGGCGGCGGACGCAGTCCCCGTGAGGGCGACCGGCCCTTCCGCGGCGGGGACCGCGCGGGGCGCGGAGGCGCGGGCGGTCGACCGTCCGGTGACAGGCCGTTCGCTCGGCGCGCCGATGATCGGCCGCGCTCGGACCGGCCGCGCGACGATCGCGATACCGGTTCCGACCGTCCGCGGCACGACGACCCGGCGATCCCGGAGGACGTCGTCCCGGCGCAGCTCGACCGCGCGGCGCGCGCCGAACTGAAGTCGCTCACCAAGGAGAACGCCGACTTCGTGGCGCGCCACCTCGTCATGGCAGGTCGGCTGATCGACTCCGACCCCGCGACCGCGCACCTCCACGCGCTGGCGGCCGCGCGGCGCGGCGGCCGGATCGCCGTGGTCCGCGAGACCGTCGGGATCACGGCCTATGCGACCGAGGACTTCGCTCTCGCGCTGCGGGAGCTGCGCACCTACCGCCGGATCTCCGGGCGTGACGACGAGCTCCCGCTCATGGTCGACAGCGAGCGCGGAGTCGGCCGCCCTGACAAGGCGCTGGAGCTGGGGCGCAGCGTGCCGCGCGACTCCCTGGAGCCGGCGGTGCAGGTCGCGCTCGCGATCGCGATGTCCGGGGCCCGCCTCGACCTCGGGCAGCCGCAGGCCGCTCTCGAAGAACTGCACATCCCGCAGCTCGATCCCGAGCGCGCATACGCATGGAGCCCCGCACTCTTCGACGCGTACGCGACCGTGCTCTCGGACCTCGGTCGCGAGGCCGAGGCCGAGGAATGGTGGGAACGGTCCGACCGCGCGACGGCCGCGCTCGAGCGCGCCGCGAATCCCGAGGACGACGACGTGGTCGAGGTGATCGAGGAGGAGCCGGACGAGACCGGGACTCCGAGCGAGGACGCCGATGGCGCTCCGGGCGCGGAGGGCTGAGGCCGCGACGCCGCTCGACGGCGTCGACCTGCTGCTCTTCGACCTGGACGGCGTGGTCTACGCCGGTGCGGATCCGATCCCGCACGCCGTCGACAGCATCAACCACGCCCAGGAATCGGTCCGGGTCGCGTACCTCACCAACAACGCGTCGCGGACCGATGCCGCGGTCGCCGAGCAGCTGAACGGGTTCGGTCTGCGCGTCCGCCCCGACGACATCGTCACGTCGCCGCAGGCGGCGGTCGTGCTCCTCGCGGAGCGGGTTCCCGCCGGCGCGACCGTGCTGGTCGTCGGCGGCGAGGGGCTCACGAGCGAGGTCGAGAAAGCGGGCTTCACGGTCACGCGGTCCGCCGAGGACGCGCCGGCCGCCGTGATCCAGGGGTTCCATCCGTCGGTCGGGTGGACCGAGCTCGCGGAGGCGAGCTTCGCGTTGCGGCCGCATCCGGAGCTCCCGTGGATCGCCACCAACACCGACTGGACGATCCCGCAGGCCCGCGGCATCGCCCCGGGCAACGGCACGCTCGTGTCGGCGGTGCACACCGCCGTGGGCCGACTTCCCGTGGTCGCCGGCAAGCCCGAGCGCGCGATCTTCGACGCGGCGGTCGCGCGGTTCGGCGGTTCCCGTCCGCTGTTCGTCGGCGATCGGCTCGACACCGACATCGTCGGCGCCAACCGAGCCGGACAGGCGTCGGCGCTCGTGCTCACCGGGATCGACGGCGCGAAGCAGGTGCTCGCCGCCGACGCCGATTCGCGTCCGCGCTTCCTGCTCGCCGACCTCCGCGACCTGTTCGCGCCCTACCCCGAGCCGGTGTCGGAGGAGCGTCGCGGCGTCACGCGCGTCATCTCCGGGCGCGCGGTCGTGACGGTGACGGACGGCGCGGTCCGGCTGGAGCGCTCGGGGAAGCCGATCGAGATCCTGCGCGCCGCGTCCGCCGCGATCTGGCGGACCGGCACGCCGATCTACGCGCTCGACGTCGCGCCCGAGCTATATTCCTCGTCGTGAGCGACTTCCCGACCTCCGACTCCGTCGACGGAGCGCGCGACGGCCTGCTGCCCCGGCTGCAGGTGATCGAGGACCAGCCGCTCGAGACCCGCGCCGAGGCGCTCGCGCACCTGCACGACGAGCTCCGCGCCCGGCTCGAGTCCGGCGACGCCCCGCGCGGCTGACGTGCCGGCGGAGGGGTCGCGCCTCGACGCGGAGCTGGTCCGCCGAGGGATCGCCCGGTCACGGACGCAGGCGTCGCAGGCGATCGCCGAGGGGCGTGTCACGGTCGACGGCGTGCAGGTCGTCAAGCCGTCGTCGCGGGTTGCGCCCGACGCGGATCTCGCGCTGACGGGCGACGACGGCTACGTGGGCCGCGCCGCGCACAAGCTGATCGCCGCGCTCGACGCGTTCGACGTCGATCCGGCCGGCCGCTTCGCGCTCGACATCGGCGCGAGCACGGGCGGGTTCACGCAGGTGCTGCTGGAGCGCGGGGCGCGACGGGTGCTCGCGCTCGACGTCGGCCACGGTCAGCTGGCCGAGCCGGTGCGCTCCGACCCGCGGGTCGTGGTCGTCGAGGGCGAGAACGCCCGGACGCTGACCGCGGCGGCGGTCGCGGACTGGAGCGATGAGCCGGAGCCGGCCGACCTGGTCGTCGCCGACCTCTCGTTCATCCCGCTCGCGACGGTGCTGCCGGCGCTCGTCGCCTCGGCATCGGCGGACGCGGACTTCGTGCTGCTCATCAAGCCGCAGTTCGAGGTCGGCCGCGGCGGCGTGCGGGAGGGGATCGTGCGGGATCGCGCCCTGCGACGGGATGCGGTGACCGCGGTGCTGTGGGCGGCGCACGATCTCGGCCTCCGCACGGCGGGCCTCGTCCCCTCCCCAATCCTGGGCGGCGCCGGTAATCACGAGTACCTGGTCCGATTCAGCGCGGCGGTGGGAGCCGATCCGTCAGAATGGAGGAGCACGGTATCGGCCCTCGCCTGACGCCGCCGAACCCAGGAGGAGACCCCGGATGACCGATGCGCGTCACCTGCTGGTGGTCGCCCACACCGGTCGCGACGACTCGCTGCAGGCGGGCCTGGCCGTCTGCCGCCAGCTCATCGCGGCGGGTCTCGTGCCGGTGGTCTCGGCCGACGAGTACGACGATCTGCTCCGCGCGGCACCCGACCTGGCTCCGCTCGCGGTGCTCGGCGACGACGTGCCGACGGCGGACCTGGAGCTGGTGATCGTCCTCGGCGGCGACGGCACGATCCTGCGGGCGGCCGAGCTCGCGCGCGGCGCCTCGGCACCGCTTCTCGGCGTCAACCTCGGACACGTCGGCTTCCTCGCGGAGGCCGAGCGCGGCGAGCTGGAGCAGACCGTCGAGCGCGCGCTGGCCCGCGACTACGAGGTCGAGGAGCGGATGACGCTCTCGGTCCGCGTGAAGCTCCGCGGCGAGGTGGTCTACGAGACGTGGGCGCTCAACGAGGCCTCGGTCGAGAAGGCGAACCGTGAGCGCTCGCTCGAGGTCGTCGTCGAGGTCGACGGCCGACCCCTGTCGAGCTTCGGCTGCGACGGGGTCGTGATGTCGACCCCGACCGGGTCGACGGCGTATTCGTTCTCCGGCGGCGGCCCCATCGTGTGGCCGAGCGTCGACGCCCTGCTCATGGTGCCGCTCTCGGCGCATGCGCTGTTCGCGCGCCCGCTCGTCGTGGGGCCGGAGTCGTCGCTCGCGGTCGAGCTGCTGCCGCGGTCCTCGGCCTCGGGGGTCCTCTGGGCCGACGGCCGCCGCACCTTCGAGCTGCCGTCCGCGGCGCGGGTCGTGGTCCGCCGGTCGCCGGTGCCCGTCCGCCTCGCGCGGCTGGCGCATGGGCCGTTCACCGACCGGCTCGTCAACAAGTTCGCGCTGCCGGTGACCGGCTGGCGCGGTCCCGGCGGCGAGACGCTCGCGACCGGCGCGATCCCGCTCATGCCGCAGCCGGGTCCTGGCACGGAGGCGCCGCGGTGATCGAGGAGATCGTCATTCGCGATCTCGGCGTCATCGGCGGCGCCCGCCTGCCGCTCGGGCCGGGCTTCACGGCGCTGACCGGGGAGACCGGTGCCGGCAAGACGATGGTCGTGACCGCCCTCGGCCTCCTGCTCGGCGAGCGGTCGGACTCCGGGATCGTCCGCACCGGCAGTGACCGCGCCGTGGTCGAGGGGCACTGGGTGGTCGACGCGCACGGCCCGGTCGCCGAGCGCGTGCGCGACGCGGGCGGCGACGTCGACGACGGCGGCGCTGGGCGCGCCGAGCTCATCCTCACCCGCGAGGTGTCGTCCGAGGGGCGCAGTCGTGCGACGGTCGGCGGCCGCTCCGCTCCCGTCGGGGTGCTCGGCGAACTGGGGGAGCACCTCGTCGTCGTCCACGGCCAGTCCGAGCAGCTGCGGCTGAAGTCCGCGACCGCTCAGCGCGAGGCGCTCGACCGGTTCGCGGGTGCGGAGCTCGCGACGGTGCTCGGCGACTACCGCGACGTGTTCCAGCGCTGGCAGACGGCGCAGTCCGAGCTCGACGTGCTCGTCGCGGAGCGCGACCGCCGTGCGCGCGAGGCGGAGGAGCTGCGCGTCGCGATGGAGGAGATCGAGCAGGCAGCGCCCCAGCCCGGCGAGGACGACGAGCTCGCCGAACGGGCCGAGCGCCTGACCAACCTCGAGGACCTCCGACTCGCGGCGACGGAGGCGCAGGAGCGGATCTCGTCCCAGCAGCTCGAGGGCGCTCCCGATGCGCTCGGCATGGTGGAGGGCGCGCGGCACGCCATCGATCGCGTCGCGGGGCACGACACCGCGCTCGCGCCGGTCGTCGAAGCGCTCGCGTCGGCGTCGATCGCCCTGAGCGAGGCGTCGGCGCAGCTGTCGCACTACCTCGGCGGACTCGACGCCGACGGCGGCCGCGAGCTCGAGGCGATCCAGGAGCGGCGGGCGGCGCTGGCCTCCCTCGTGCGCCGCTACGGGCCGACCCTCGATGACGTCATCGCCTATCTCGCGACCGGCAGCAGCCGACTGCTCGAGCTCGACGGCGACGCGGACCGCATCGCCGAGCTCGAGGTCGAGGTCGAGGCGGACGCCGCCCGGGTCGACGAGCTCGCGCAGCGGCTCACGTCGATCCGGCGAGACGCGGCCGAGCGCCTGGGCGCCGCCGTCACCACCGAGCTCGGCTCGCTCGCCATGCCCGACGCCCGCCTCGTCATCGAGGTGGAGGAGCGGGAGCTGACCCTCACCGGCCGCGACCAGGTCGCGATCCTGCTGCAGCCGCACACGGGCGCCGAACCGCGACCGGTCGCGCGCGGCGCCTCCGGCGGCGAGCTCTCCCGGGTCATGCTCGCGATCGAGGTCGTGCTCGCGAGCAGCGACCCCGTGCCGACGTTCGTCTTCGACGAGGTCGACGCCGGCGTCGGCGGCGCCTCGGCGACCGAGATCGGGCGGCGACTGGCGAAGCTGGCCGAGACCTCGCAGGTCATCGTGGTCACCCACCTGGCCCAGGTGGCCGCGTTCTCGAACAACCACCTCGTCGTCGAGAAGGGCAGCGACGGCGCCGTGACGGCGTCGAGCATCCGGCTCGTGCACGCCGACGACCGCGCGCTCGAGATGGCGCGGCTGCTCTCCGGATCGCCCGACTCGGCGCACGCCCTCGCGCACGCCCGCGAGCTGCTGGAGCAGGCGCACGGGCGCTGGGAGTAAGCGGCCGACTCCCGCGCGCGACGCGCACGCGCGTGTCCCGGTGCGGACCCCGATCATCGAGATAGGCTGAAACCCCGTGGTGGTCAATACGGGTCCGGTCCTTACCAAGCACATCTTCGTCACCGGAGGTGTCGTCTCGTCGCTCGGCAAGGGGCTCACCGCCGCGAGTCTCGGCAACCTCCTCACCGCCCGCGGTCTGCACGTGGTCATGCAGAAGCTCGACCCGTACCTCAACGTCGACCCGGGGACGATGAACCCGTTCCAGCACGGCGAGGTGTTCGTCACCGACGACGGCGCCGAGACCGACCTCGACATCGGCCACTACGAGCGCTTCCTCGACATCGACCTCGACCAGGCCGCCAACGTCACAACCGGGCAGATCTACTCCCGCGTCATCCAGCGCGAGCGCCGCGGCGAGTACCTCGGCGACACCGTGCAGGTGATCCCGCACATCACGGACGAGATCAAGCGCCGGATGCGCCTCCAGGCGGAGCCGCCGGCCGACGGCGGTCCGGTTCCGGACGTCATCATCACCGAGATCGGCGGCACGGTCGGCGACATCGAGTCGCAGCCGTTCATCGAGTCGGCGCGCCAGGTGCGGCACGAGCTCGGTCGCAACAACGTCTTCTTCGTGCACGTGTCGCTCGTGCCCTACATGGGCGCGTCGGGGGAGCAGAAGACCAAGCCGACGCAGCACTCCGTGGCGGCCCTGCGGTCCATCGGCATCCAGCCGGACGCGCTCGTGCTGCGCTCCGACCGGCCGGTCAGCGAGGGCAACAAGCGCAAGATCGCGCTCATGTGCGACGTCGACGAGCGCGCCGTCGTCAACGCGGTCGACGTGCCGTCGATCTACGACATCCCCACGATGCTCAACGACCAGGGCCTCGACGCCTACATCATCGAGCAGCTGCGGCTGGACGAGAAGGCCGGCGAGGTCGCGTGGGACGGCTGGCGCGACCTCCTCACCGCGGTGCACGAGCCGAAGCACGAGGTCACGATCGCGCTCGTCGGCAAGTACATCGACCTGCCGGACGCCTACCTCTCCGTCACCGAGGCCCTGAAGGCCGGCGGCTTCGCGCAGGAGACGAAGGTCGCCATCCGCTGGGTGCCCTCCGACTCGTGCGAGACGCCCGAGGGGGCGCAGAAGCAGCTCGGCGAGGTCGACGCGATCTGCGTGCCGGGCGGGTTCGGCGTGCGCGGCATCGAGGGCAAGCTCGGCGCGCTGCGGTTCGCCCGCGAGAACGGGATCCCGACCCTCGGGCTCTGCCTCGGCCTGCAGTGCATGGTCATCGAGTACTCGCGCGACGTGGTCGGGCTCGCGGGGGCGTCCAGCTCCGAGTTCGACCCCGACACAGAGTTCCCGGTGATCGCGACGATGGCGGAGCAGGTGGACATCATCGCGGGCGGCGACCTGGGCGGCACCATGCGCCTCGGGCTGTACCCCGCGAAGCTCCAGGACGGGTCGATCGTCGCGGAGGTGTACGGCTCGACCGAGGTGGCCGAGCGCCACCGCCACCGCTACGAGGTCAACAACCACTACCGCGACCGCATCGCCGACGCGGGGCTCGTCTTCTCCGGCGTCTCGCCCGACCGCTCGCTCGTCGAGTACGTCGAGCTGCCGCGCGAGGTGCACCCGTACTACGTCGGCACGCAGGCGCACCCGGAGCTCCGCTCCCGCCCGAATCGCGCGCATCCGCTGTTCCAGGGGCTGGTCGCCGCGGCCCTCGACCGGCAGAACGCGACCCGCCTGTTCGAGGTGCAGGAGCCGGGCGAGCGCCCCGCCGAGATGGCCCCCGCCACCGAGGCGATCGCCGTCGTCGGGTCCGTGGAGGCGTGAGCGTGACCGACGACGCCCGTCGCGCGCTCGAGAGCGGCCCCCTCGCCGACCTGCGCGATCCGGCGCCGGTGCTCGAGCACGAGACGGTCTTCGAGGGAAAGGTCTGGGACATCGTCCGCGATCGGGTGCGCTTCGGCGACGGCGAGATCGTGCGCGAGTACATGCAGCACACCGGCGCCGTCGCGATCCTCGCGATCGACGACGACGACCGCGTGCTGCTCATCAACCAGTACCGGCAGCCGATCGGGATCCGCGAGTGGGAGATCCCGGCCGGTCTCCTCGACGTGGAGGGCGAGGAGCCGCTCGTCGCCGCGAAGCGCGAGCTCGCCGAGGAGGCCGACCTCGAGGCGGACGAGTGGAGCGAGCCGATCAGCTTCCACACCTCGCCGGGCGGCAGCGACGAGGTGCTGTACGTGTACGAGGCGCGCGGGCTGCGTGCCACGCCCGCCTTCGACCGCACCGACGAGGAGGCCGAGATCGTGCTCCGCTGGGCTCCGCTCGACGAGGTCGTCGCCGGTGTGCTCGAGGGGCGGCTCCACAACGGCACCATGATGGTCGCGGTGCTCTCCGCGGCGGCGCGGCGTGGCCGAGCTGCGGCGTGAGCTGGAGCGCTACCTCCGGCACGTCGCCATCGAGCGCGGGCGCTCGACGCACACGGTCGCGGCCTACCGCCGGGATCTGACCGCCTTCCTCGCGACGGCCGAGCGCGCGGGCGTCACGGGGCCGGCCGGGCTGACGTCGGAGCTCGTCCAGGAGCACGCCCGGTCGCTGCGCTCGGGCGAACGCCCGCAGGCGGCGTCGTCGGTGGCGCGCGCCCTGTCGTCGATCCGCGGGTTCACGCGGTTCCTGCTCGAGGAGGGCGTCCTCGAGTCGGATCCGGCCGCCGAGGTGGCGGCGCCGAAGCTCCCGTCCCGCCTGCCGAAGGCGCTCACCATCGAGCAGGTGCAGGCGCTCCTCGACGCGACCGAGGGCGACGAGCCGGCCCGGCTCCGGGACCGCGCGCTGCTCGAGCTGCTCTACGCGACGGGCGCGCGCGTGTCGGAGGCCGTCGCGCTCAATGTCGACGACCTGCTCGGCGAGGACGGCACCGTCGACGTGGTGCGCCTGTTCGGCAAGGGCGGCAAGCAGCGGATCGTGCCGGTCGGCTCCTACGCGCGTGCGGCGCTCGACGCCTACCTGGTGCGCGGCCGGCCGCTGCTGTCGGCGCGGGGGCGCGCGACGCCGGCCCTCTTCCTCGGGGTCCGCGGCGCGCGGCTCTCGCGGCAGAACGCGTGGCTGATCATCCGGGCGGCGGGGGAGCGGGCCCACCTCGGCGTGGAGCTGTCGCCGCACAGCATGCGGCACTCGTTCGCGACCCACCTGCTGCAGGGCGGCGCCGACGTGCGCGTCGTCCAGGAGCTGCTCGGGCACGCGAGCGTCGCGACGACCCAGATCTACACGAGGGTCACCGCCGATGCGCTCCGCGACGTGTACGTCACGGCGCATCCCCGCGCCCGCGCGGGCTCCGCATGAAGAGGAGGCCATTTCTGGCCTCCTCGCGGCCCCAGCGCCGACGCCCGTCCCGGGCGGCGGTCCACCCAACCTTCAACCTGTACTTGACGCGCGCCGTCCGGGCCGGATAAAGGGCCCGATTTAGACTCGGGGCCATGTCGGTGCAGCAGGAGAACATCACCGAGCTGCCGGGCCTCGCGACCCCGGGGCTCGGCCCCACGGGACGCCCCAAGCGGGAGTTCCCGCTCCCGCCGGTGCTGAAGTCCCACGGTCCGGCGCGGATCATCACCCTCTGCAATCAGAAGGGCGGCGTCGGCAAGACGACGACCACCATCAACCTCGGGGCGAGCCTCGCCGAGTACGGCCGCAAGGTCCTCGCGATCGACTTCGATCCGCAGGGTGCGCTCAGCGCGGGTCTGGGCGTGCCGTCGCACGACCGGACCACGATCTACGACCTGCTGATCGGCTCCGCGAAGGACGTGTCCGAGGCGATCGTCGAGACGAAGACGCCGGGGCTCGACGTCATCCCGGCCAACATCGACCTCTCGGCGGCCGAAGTCCACCTCGTCAACGAGGTCGCGCGCGAGCAGATCCTGGCGCGCGTGCTGCGCCAGGTGTCGGACCGCTACGACGTGATCCTCATCGACTGCCAGCCGTCGCTCGGCCTCCTCACCGTCAACGCGCTCACCGCCGCGCACGGCGTGCTCATCCCGCTCGAGTGCGAGTACTTCGCGCTCCGCGGCGTCGCGCTGCTCGTCGAGACGATCGAGAAGGTGCGCGACCGGCTGAACCCGGCGATCAAGCTCGACGGGATCCTCGCGACGATGTACGACTCGCGCACCCTGCACTCGCGCGAGGTGCTGGAGCGCGTGGTCGACGCGTTCGGCGACGACGTGCTCGAGACCGTGATCTCGCGCACCGTGAAGTTCCCGGACGCCTCGGTCGCCGCCTCACCCGTCACGAGCTTCGCGCCCGAGCACCCGGCGGCCCAGAACTACCGCCAGCTCGCCCGCGAGCTGGTCGCACGCGGCGCCGTCGCGTAGCGCCGTGGCCCCCCGGAGCTCCGGAGCCCTGCTCGACGCGGACGACACCGCCCCCGGCTTCTCGCTCGCGCTCGACAACTTCACGGGACCCTTCGACCTCCTCCTCTCGCTCATCGCGAAGCGAGAGATGGACATCACCGAGGTGGCGCTGAGCGCGGTCACCGACGAGTTCCTCTCCTACCTGCGCGGGCTCGACTCCGCGGAGGAGCTCGACCGGGCGAGCGAGTTCCTCGTCGTCGCGGCCACCCTCCTCGACCTCAAGGTCGCCGGGCTGCTGCCGCAGGGCGAGCTCGTCGACGAGGGCGACGTCGCGCTGCTCGAGGCGCGCGATCTGCTGTTCGCGCGGCTGCTGCAGTACCGCGCGTTCAAGGAGGCGGCCTCCTGGTTCTCGGAGGGTCTCGAGCGCGAGTCGACGCGGCACGCGCGCGTCGTGCGGCTCGAGGACCGCTTCCGCGAGCGGACCCCGGAGCTCGTCTGGACGCTCACCGTCGACGACTTCGCGGCGCTCGCCGCGCTCGCGTTCGCGCCGCGGGAGATCCCGACCGTCGGGCTCGACCACCTGCACGCGCCGCTCGTCAGCATCCGCGAGCAGGCGGCGCAGGTCGTGACGCTGCTGCGGCGGGGCGAGCCGGTGACGTTCCGGCAGCTGATCGCCGGGATCGACCAGAAGGGCGTCGTCGTCGCCCGGTTCCTCGCGGTGCTGGAGCTGCTGCGGCACGCGGCGATCTCGTTCGAGCAGCTGGAGCCGCTCGGCGACCTGACCCTCAAGTGGACCGCGGCGCAGTGGAGCGACGAGAACCTCGCCGCGCTGGGGGCCGACTACGATGCCTGAGGTCATGAGCACGAGCGGGTCGAGGGGCGGCGACGCCGCTGCGGAGGCGGCTCCGCGACCCGCGGTGACCGATATCGAGCGCGCCCTCGAGGCGATCCTCATGATCGCCGACGAGCCCCTGTCGCTCGTCGCCCTCGCGACCGCCGTCGGCGCCCCCGTGCCCGCGGTGCGGCAGTCGATCGAGCGGCTCGTCGCCGACTACGACGGCGAGCACGGCGGACCGCGCCGCGGCTTCGAGCTCCGCGAGGTCGGCGGCGGCTGGCGGCTCTACGTGCGCCCCGAGCACGACGCGGTCGTCGCGGACTTCGTGCTCACCCAGAACCCGACCCGGCTCTCCCAGGCGGCGCTCGAGACGCTCGCCGTCATCGCCTACAAGCAGCCGATCAGCCGCGGCTCGATCGCCTCGATCCGCGCGGTCAACGTCGACTCCGTGGTCCGCACGCTCGTCGGCCGCGGGCTCATCACCGAGGCGTTCACCGACCCGGAGACCGGCGCCATCCACTACGAGACGACCGACCTCCTCCTCACCCAGCTCGGCATCAACTCGCTCGACGAGCTGCCGCCCATCTCGCCGCTGCTGCCGGACGGCGCCGACGGGTTCGACGACCTCCGATGAGCCCGGGTCCTCGCGAGGGCGCTGCCGAGGGGGAGCGCCTGCAGAAGGTGCTCGCGGCCGCGGGCGTGGCATCACGCCGCGTCGTCGAGCAGTACATGGTCGCCGGGCGCGTGCGGGTGAACGGCGAGGTGGTCACCGAGCTGGGTCGCCGGATCGACCCGGCCGTCGACCACGTCGAGGTCGACGGGCAGGCGGTGCAGCTCGACCCCGGCAAGCGCTACCTGATGCTCAACAAGCCGACCGGCGTCGTCAGCACGATGCGCGACGAGCACGGCCGTCGTGATCTGCGCGAGTGGACCGACGCCCTCGAGGAGCGGGTCTACAACGTCGGCCGCCTGGATGCCGACACCAGCGGGCTGCTGCTGCTCACCAACGACGGCGAGCTGGCCCACGTGCTCGCGCACCCGTCGTTCGGCGTCGAGAAGACCTACATCGCGACCGTGCGCGGCGCCCCGACCGCGGCGACGCTGCGGCGGCTCCGCGAGGGGATCGAGCTCGACGACGGCCCGATCCGCGCCGACCGGATCCGTCTCGTGGGGGACCCCGCCCGCGGCCGGGCGATCGTCGAGCTGACCCTGCACTCGGGCCGCAACCGCATCGTCCGCCGGATGCTCGACGCCGTCGGGCACCCCGTGCAGGAGCTCGTGCGCCGTCAGTTCGGCCCGCTGCACCTCGGATCGCTCGCCGTCGGCCGCATCCGCGACCTCGATACAGTGGAGGTCGGCCGGCTGCTCACGCTGGCCCGGAACGGCCAGTCCTCACCATGACCTCTGCTCGCACGCGCGGACCGGTCCGCATCGTCGGCGCCGGTCTCCTCGGCGCGAGCATCGGCCTCGCGCTGCAGGAGAAGGGCGTCGAGGTCCAGCTCGCCGACGCGTCGAGGGCCGCCGTGCGGCTCGCCGCCGACTACGGCGCCGGGCGCCCCGCCGCGGACGGCGACGCACCGGCGCTCGTCGTCGTCGCCGTGCCGCCGGAGGCGGTGGCCGAGATCGTGGCGCGCGAGCTCGAGGCCTTCCCGGACGCGCTCGTGACCGACGTCGCGAGCGTCAAGTCCGGCATCCTCGCGGAGCTGACGGCCGCGGGCGCCGACCTCGCGCGCTACGTCGGCTCGCATCCGATGGCCGGCCGGGAGCGCGGCGGCGCGGTCTCGGCGCGCGCGGACCTGTTCCTCGGGCGCCCGTGGGTGCTCGCCCCGCACGACGGCGTCGCCGAGGCGCACCTCCACGCGATCGAGGACCTGGCGCTCGACGTCGGCGCCCGTCCGCTCCGCATGGATGCCGCCCGGCACGACCACGGCGTCGCGCTCGTCTCGCACGTGCCGCAGCTCGTCGCGTCGCTGCTCGCGGCCCGGCTCGTCGACGCGCCGGATGCCGAGGTCGGGCTGGCCGGGCAGGGGCTCCGCGACACGACCCGCATCGCCGGCAGCAATCCCGAGCTCTGGGTGCAGATCCTCGGCGCGAACGCCGCGGCGGTCGCCGAGATCCTCACCGCGTACCGCGCCGACCTCGACCGCGTGATCCACGCGCTCCACGACCCCGAGAGGGTCGGCGCCCCGCGCACGGTCGCCGAGGCGCTCGTCGCGGGCAACGAGGGCGTCGCCCGGATCCCGGGCAAGCACGGCCAGGACCGCCGCTTCGCGACGCTCCTCGTCACGGTGCCGGACGAGCCGGGCGAGCTGGGCCGACTCCTCACCGAGATCGGCGAGGAGGGCGTCAACATGGAGGATCTCCGGCTCGAGCACTCGCCCGGGGCGCAGGTCGGCTTCGCCGAGATCGCCGTGCTCCCGGAGGCCGCCCACCGCCTCGCCGCCGCCCTCGAGTCGCGCGGCTGGTCGCTCAGCGAACCGGGAAGGAACGCATGAACCCCATCGTCGTCGCCGTGGACGGTCCCGCCGGGAGCGGCAAGTCGAGCGTGTCGATCGCCGCGGCCCAGAAGCTCGGCTACGCCTTCCTCGACACCGGGGCCGCCTACCGCGCGCTGACCTGGCTCGCCCTGGAGCGGGGCGTCGACCCGGCCGACGGGGTGGCCGTCGTCCGGCTGCTCGCCCAGTTCCACTACGAGACGGTGGCGGGGGAGCGCGGCACCGTCGTGCGGGTCGGCGAGGAGGACGTGACCGAGGCGATCCGCGAACCGCGGGTCTCCGCCGTGGTCAGCGACGTCGCGCGGATCCCGGACGTGCGGCTCGCGCTCAACGAGACCTTCCGCCGCCTGATCGTCGCCACCGAGGCGCCCGGGATCGTGGTGGAGGGCCGCGACATCACCACGGTCGTCGCGCCGGACGCGCCCGTGCGCATCCTGCTCACCGCCTCCGAGGAGGTGCGCATCGCCCGCCGCAGGAAGGACCTGCCGCCGGCGGAGGCCGGCACGGCCGGCCAGCTCGTGGAGCGCGACCGCCGCGACAGCCGGGTCGTCGACTTCCTCACCGCCGCCCCCGGCGTCACGACCCTCGACTCCACCGACCTCGACTTCGACCAGACGGTGGACGCCGTGGTCGACCTCGTCCGCGAGAGGACCGCATCATGAGCGACGCCCCCGGCACGCCCGACCCCACCGACGCCACCGCACCCGACGGCCCCGGCCTCGCGCCCGAGGACGCGTGGGAGGCCGACCCCGAGCTCGGTGAGCGCCTCGACGCGATCGACGACGCCGAGGCCGAGCAGCGCGCCGCCTCGCTCCGCGCGGGCCTCGCCGACTACGACCTCGACGAGGAGGACATCGAGATCCTCGACGCCTCCGCGGAGGGCGTCGGCGGCATCTACTACCTCCCCGCGCTGCCCGTCCTCGCGATCGTCGGGCGGCCGAACGTCGGCAAGTCGGCGCTCGTCAACCGCATCCTCGGGCGCCGCGAGGCGGTCGTCGAGGACGTGCCCGGCGTCACGCGCGACCGCGTCTCGTACCAGGCCGAGTGGATGGGCCGGCGGTTCACGCTCGTCGACACCGGCGGGTGGGAGCCCGATGCGAAGGGCATCGACGCGAGCGTGGCCGCGCAGTCGGAGGTCGCGATCGATCTCGCCGACGCCGTGTTGTTCGTCGTCGACGTGAACGTCGGCGCGACCGCGACCGACGAGCGCGTGGTGCCGCTCCTCCGCGCGTCGAACAAGCCCGTCATCCTCGTCGCCAACAAGGCCGACGACGCGATCCGCGATCCCGAGGCCGCCGCCCTGTGGAGCCTGGGCCTCGGCGAGCCGATGCCGGTCAGTGCCCTGCACGGCCGCGGCGTCGCCGACCTGCTCGACCACGTGATGTCGGTGCTGCCCGAGGTCTCCGCCTACGCCAAGGAGGAGGTCGGCGGGCCCCGCCGCGTCGCCCTGCTCGGCCGGCCGAACGTCGGCAAGAGCTCGCTGCTCAACAAGGCCGCGGGCGAGGAGCGCGTGGTCGTCAACGAGCTGGCGGGCACGACCCGGGATCCCGTCGACCAGCTCGTCGACATCGGCGGCAGGACCTGGCGCTTCGTCGACACCGCCGGCATCCGGCGCCGCGTGCACCTGCAGCAGGGCGCCGACTTCTACGCGTCCCTGCGCACGAGCGCGGCGCTCGAGAAGGCGGAGGTCGCGGTCGTGCTGCTCGACGTGACCGCGCCGATCAGCGAGCAGGACGTGCGGATCATCGACCTGGTGCTCGAGTCGGGCCGCGCTCTGGTTCTCGCCTACAACAAGTGGGACCTGCTCGACGACGACCGCCGCCGCTACCTGGAGCGCGAGATCGAGCAGGACCTCGCGCACGTCTCGTGGGCCCCTCGGGTCAACATCTCGGCCCGCACCGGCCGGCACCTTGAGAAGCTCGTGCCCGCGCTGGAGCTCGCGCTCGAGAGCTGGGACACCCGGATCCCGACCGGCAAGTTCAACGCCCTACTCGCGGAGCTGGTCGCCGAGCACCCGCACCCGGTGCGCGGTGGGCGACAGCCGCGGATCCTCTTCGGCACGCAGGCGTCGACCCGGCCGCCGACGTTCGTGCTCTTCACGACCGGGTTCCTGGATCCCGGCTACCGCCGCTTCATCACGCGCCGCCTGCGCGAGGTGTACGGCTTCGAGGGCACACCGATCATCGTCAACATGCGGGTCCGGGAGAAGCGCAAGCGATGAGGCGGAGCCGATGAGCCTGCGCGCGCACAACATCGCGGTCTCCCTCGACGGCTTCGCCACGGGCGAGGGGCCGTCGCTCGAGGTGCCGTTCGGGCATGCCGGCACCCGGCTCATGCAGTGGTTCTTCGCGACGCCGACCTGGCCGGGCCGCAGCCCGGGCGAGGAGCAGACGCTCGCGCCCGGAGCCGCCGAGGACGACATCTTCGCCCGCCGCGCCTTCGAGGGGTTCGGCGCCGAGATCATGGGCGCCGGCAAGTTCGGGCCGCCCGGGTGGCAGGACGACCCCGACTGGCGGGGCTGGTGGGGTGAGGATCCGCCGTTCGGCACCCCGGTCTTCGTGCTGACCCATCGGCCGCGGCCGACGCTCGCGGTGGGGTCGACGACGTTCCACTTCCTCGACGCGACGCCGGAGGATGCGCTGCGGCGGGCCGAGGAGGCGGCCGGTGATCTCGACGTGCGCCTTGGGGGCGGTCCGACGACGATCCGCGAGTTCCTGACCGCCGACCTCGTCGACGCGATGCATCTCGTGCTCGTGCCGATCGTGCTCGGCCGCGGGGAGCGGATCTGGGACGGCCAGGAGGGGCTCGAGAAGCGCTTCGACGTGCGCTCGACCACGACCGGATCGGGCGTCACCCACCTCGAGTTCGTGCGGAAGGGCCGCTGACCGGCCGAGGTCTCAGCCGAGGGCGGCCACGATCCGCTCGAGCCCCCACGCCCAGGCGGCGTCGACGTCGCCGCCCATGCGGAGCGAGTCGCCGAGCTCCATGGTGATGAAGCCGTTGGCCCACGCGGTGACGAGGCGGGCGCCGTCGAGCGCGTGCGCGGGCCCCGTGAGCTCGGCGACCGCGTCGAGGAGCGGCGCGACGCTGCGGGTCGCGGTGGCGAGCTCCGGCCGGGGTGCGCCGTGGGCGCCGAACACGAGCGAGAAGCCGACGGGTCGCTCGTGGGCGAAGGCGCGGAGCGCGTCGGCCTGCGCGACGATGCGGCGGCGCGGATCGGGGTCGTCGGTCGTCGCGACGAGCCGCGACGTCAGGTCGTCGACGGTCGCGCCGACGACGAGGCCGAGCAGCTCCTGCCGGTCGCGCACGCGCTTGTAGAGGGAGGGCGGCCGCACCCCGACGCGGTCGGCGACCGCCTGCATGGTCAGCCGCTCGGCGCCGCCGCGCTCGACGAGGTCGCGTCCGACCGCGACGATCGCGTCGAGCGTCGTCTTCTCGGGTGCGGGCATGGGTCCCCCTTCTTGACCGGAGAGCTGATGGCTAACTATCGTAGCCTTCATGGAACTCGCCCCCGGCCTGCATCGCATCGGCAACGACATCATCGCGGTCCACCTCATCGTGACCGACGAGGGACTCACCCTCGTCGACGCCGGCCTCGCCGGCCACTACGCCGACCTGCGCCGCGAGCTCGCGGCGATGGGGCGGCCGGTCTCCGACATCCGCGGCATCGTGCTGACCCACGGCGACACCGACCACACCGGCTTCGCGGAGCGGCTGCGCGCCGAGCTCGGCATCCCGGTCTACGTCGGCGCGGGCGACGCGGGGCGCGCGATGGGCGAGAAGCCGCCGGCGACGCCCAAGGACCGCCGCCGGCTTGGACCGGTGCTGCGCTTCTTCGCGTACGCGATGCGCAAGGGCGGCCTGCGGATGCCGGCGGTGAAGGAGGTCGTGCCGGTGCACGACGGCGACGTGCTGCCGCTGCCCGGGGCTCCCGAGATCATCGGGATGCCGGGCCACTCGCCGGGCAGCGTCGCGATCCACGTCCCGGCGGTGCGCGCCCTGTTCGTGGGCGACGAGCTCACGACCCGCAACGTGCTCACCGGTGTCGTGGGGCCGCAGCCGGCGCCGTTCACCGACGACCAGGCCGGATCGTCGGCGTCGCTCGCCCGGATCGAGAACCTCGACGTGGACTGGATCATCCCTGGCCACGGCGCCCCGTGGACCCGGGGCGTGCCTGCGCTCGTCGCGGCCTATCGGGAGGCCGAGGAGGCCCGGTCCGCCGGGTAGCCCGCGCGTAGGCTGGCGGGCGATGTCGAGCTCCCGTGGCACCTCGTTCCACCTCGCCGCCGACGCGTATGCGCGCGCCCGGCCGTCGTATCCCGCCGAGGCGGTCGCCTGGCTGCTTCCGGACGGATCCGTCGACGTCGCCGCCGTGGGCGCCGGCACCGGCAAGCTCTCCGCGGCGATCGCCGCGACGGGCAGGCGGGTCGTCGCCGTCGATCCGGACGCCGGGATGCTCGTGAAGCTCCGCGAGGAGCTGCCCGACGTGCGCACCGAGGTCGGCACCGCCGAGGCGCTGCCGCTGCCCGACGCGTCCGTCGACGCCGTGACATTCGGGCAGGCGTGGCACTGGGTCGACCCGGAGCGCGCGGCCGCGGAGGCGGCGCGCGTGCTCCGGCCGGGCGGCACGCTGGGCCTCATCTGGAACATCCGTGACACCCGCTCGGGCTGGGCGTCGGAGCTCGCACAGATCATCGACCCGAGCGACGCGGAGGAGTTCGTCGCCGGCGGCGGCCCGACCATCGGGGCGCCGTTCGGCGCGACCCGCACGGCGACGTTCGCGTGGGAGAACCCGCTCACCGTCGACGGGCTCGTCGATCTCGTGGCGTCGCGCAGCGCGACGATCGCCCTGCCGGAGGAGGAGCGCGCCGAGCTGCTCGGCCGCGTGCGCGAGCTGGGGGAGCGCGTGCTCGGCGAGCGCGGGGCAGTGGAACTGCCGTACATCACCCACGTCTACCGGGCGGAGTGGGCGTGACCGCAGAGCCTACGGGCGACGAGCATCGGCACGGCGGGCATCGGCACGACGGGCTCGCCGACGGCACCACGGTCGCCGAGTACTGGGAGCGCCGCTATCGCGATGCGGGCCCCGTCTGGTCGGGTCGTCCGAACGCGGCGCTCGTCGCGGTCGCGCCGCCGGCCGCGGGCATCGCGGTCGACCTCGCGTGCGGCGAGGGCGGCGACGCGGTGTGGCTGGCGGAGCAGGGCTGGCGCGTGGTCGCGGTCGACATCTCGGCGACCGCCGTCGACCGCGGTCGGGCGGCGGCCGCGGAGCGCGGGCTCGGCGACGCGATCGACTGGGTCGTCGCCGACCTCGCGGAGTGGGAGGCGCCCGACGGCCTCGCGCTCGTGTCGGCCTGCTTCCTCCAGTCGACCGTCGAACTCGATCGGATCGGGATCCTCCGCCGAGCGGCCGCGCACGTCGCGGTCGGCGGTCACCTCCTCACGGTCGCGCACGCGGCGATGCCGCCGTGGTCGCCGCACGCGGGCGACTCGGGCATCACCCCCGAGACCGAGCTGGCCGATCTCGACCTCGACCCGGCGGCGTGGTCCGTCGAGATCGCGGAGCTGCGCGATCGCGCGGCGACCGGGCCGGGCGGCGAGACGGCGACCCTGACCGACTCCGTCGTCCTCCTGCGGCGGACCGCATGAGCGGCGAGCCATGCGCCTGCGGCTCCGGCCGCACCTACGCCGAGTGCTGCGAGCCGTACCACCTCGGCGACGTGGCGGCTCCGACGGCGGAGGCGCTCATGCGATCCCGCTACACCGCCTTCGCCCGCGGCAACGGCGCCTACCTGCTGCGCACCTGGCATCCGATGACCCGTCCCGAGCACGTGGACGTCGACGACGGGACCGTGTGGCGCCGCCTGCAGATCGTCGACACGGTGCGCGGGGGAGAGGGCGATGTGACGGGCGTCGTGGAGTTCCGCGCGGCGTACCGCGACGCGTCGGGCGCGGCCGGCCTCGTCGAGGAGCGCAGCCGCTTCGATCGCATCGGGGGAGTCTGGCTCTACACCGGTGCGGAGGTCGCCCCCGCGGCACGGTAGGCTAGGCGATCGTGCCGGGTCACCGGCGCGAAGCCACGGGCTGTGGCGCAGCTTGGTAGCGCACCTGACTGGGGGTCAGGGGGTCGCAGGTTCAAATCCTGTCAGCCCGACCATTGAGGCCTTAGAACAAGGCAGTTCAGGAACAAATGAGGTGTTCCAGTCGCACTTACTGGCGCACATATTCGCCCGCTGCCGGGTTGTGGAGTGCCTTCGGTCCGGCTCAATCCGTGCAGCCTCGCTCTGAGGGCTGTGACGTGACCCTCCGCCAGATCTATGTCTCGCGTCGCAGTTGCCGGATCAGACAGTCAGGGTGGCGCAGACATCGGGCTCGCCGCCCTCTGCCTGAGTGACGTTCAAGATTCAGCGGGTCGCTGCCAGGACGCGCCCTAGTTTCACGCGCATCCGCCGACCGACTTTCCATTTCCGTCCGAGGACCTGGGCGGCCAATGCTGCGCTCCATCGTCGAGGCTGTTCGGCCGACCGTCGCCGGTCGAGCCGAAGAGTTCTGGCCCCGGGCTTCGATGACGTGCACTTTGTCTGGGCACAAGGACTACTCGCCTGCGGGCCAGTGGCCATCCTGAATGTATTGAAGGACCCCCTGCAAGTTCAGCAGGGCCGCTTGCACGTCCCCGAGGGTGAACTCGTTCGGGCCCACGGATACCCAATAGGCCACCCCGATGGGCTCACGCGGGTGAGCCAGATCAACGGGAACGCTCGTCTTGAATCGCCCTGGGTTTGGTTCCTAGGGGTTTCCGTGGCTGGCGGGTGCCAGGCGGGGTGATTCGAGGTCAGCGTAGTGCTGGGCCTCGACCTCGGCGGGGGTGCGGTGGTCGAGCTCGCCGTGGAGGCGGGCGTTGTTCCACCACCACACCCATTCCAAGGTTGCGAGCTCGACCTGCTCGACGGTCCGCCAGGGTCCTCGCCGGCGGATCAGTTCGGTCTTGTAGCGGCCGTTCACGGCTTCCGCGAGGGCGTTGTCGTAGGAGTCGCCAACGGTCCCGGTCGAGGGTTTCGCTCCGAGTTCGACGATCCGGTCGGTGTAGACCATCGCCATGTAGTTCGATCCGTGATCCGAGTGATGGGTCAGTCCCGTCAGATCACCGCCGGCGGCGAACGCGGCCATATCCAACGCCCGCAGCGGCAGGATGTCTGCTTTCAATGTCGAGGCGACATTGAACCCGACGATCCGACGGGAGAACACATCGGTGATGAACGCGACGTAGGCGAACCCGGACCACGTGCGGACATAGGTGACGTCCGCCACCCAGAGCTGTCGCGGCGCGATTGCAGTGAATCGCCGCTCGACCAAGTCAGTCGGACGCTGCCCTGCCGGATCGGGGCGGGTGGTGAAGACCTTCTTCGACTGCCGAGCTCCAGCAAGGCCGAGCCCACCCATGAGTCGACCGGTCCGATCACGCCCAATCGCCCATCCCTGCCGCAGCATCGCGCGGTGCATCTTCCGGACTCCGTAGACCCCGTAGTTCGCTTCGTGCAGCCGCGCAATCTCGGCCCCGAGGAGCTCGTCCGAGAGCCGCCGCGCCGACAGCGGCCGCGTTTTCGCAGCCCGATATCCACGAGCCGTGATGAACCCACTGTCTGTCGCACTGAGCACGCGGCAGATGGCCTCGACCCCGAAACGCGCCTTCATCTGATCGATGAACGCGATCATCTCGTCGTGGGGCGGTCGAGTTCCGCGGCGAAAAACGCCGACGCAGCCTTCAAGATCTCGTTCGCGCGTCGCAGCTCGGCGTTCTCCTTCTTCAGCCGCTTCAGCTCGGCATGCTCGACCGAGGTCATCCCCGGGCGAGAACCCGAATCGATCTCTGCAGCACGACGCCACTTCCGCAACGCCTCCGTCGAGACACCGAGCTTCGACGCAACCTGCCGGATCGCCTCGAACTCCGACTCATAGCCGGGCAGAGCTTCATCGAGCATCCGCAACGCGCGCTGCCGGAACTCCGGCGGGCACTGACGGGGCATGATCCATCCTCCAATAGAAGACGGAACCAAACCCAGGGCGATTCAGTCGGAGACTCGCCGGTCAGCAGGCCGCCCTCGCGTTCAGCTGTCGGCGCCGGTCCATCGCCCCACCAGCACGCGCAACCCGCCGAGGGGCTCGGCTGGGTCTCTCCTGCGCTGCCAAGCGTTCGTTCTACTGCCGCAACACGCGCATCCGCGATTGAGGCGGTCTGGATGTCGTCGCAGGGATGTTCTCTTGACAGAAGCTCTGGTCAGTCGCAGTGTTGCCCTGTCGCTCAAACCTGAGCGATTTTTGGCTGGGAAGGATCAGGAATGAAGCACACGCGCTGGCTATTCGCAGCTGCTACCTCGGTGGCGGTTGTCGCCGGAATGGTGGTCGCAAGCCCCGCGATGGCCGAAACCGCGGACACCGCGGGGTCGTATTACGGGCACCAACTATCTTCAGCCGAGATCTCTGCTGGCGATGAGGCGGTCGCAAAGGTCGCGGACTTGCGTACCGCGATCACCACTCAAAACGGCTCGTTGCACTTCGACGCCTCGAGGGCGCTTGCGCTCGGCGCTGACCCATCGACAGTTCAGCAGGTGGCGGTCGGGGTGGTCGCGGGGGGCGGCTCCGTTTCGGGAGTGGCGGTCGATGCGGCATCGATTGCGAGAACCGCCAACCAGCTCGCGGCCGTCCGCGCAGCTTCTCGGGCAAACTGTGCCGGGCAGACGAACTACAGCACGCAATGGTTCGGTCATCAGCTGAAACTCAACTCGTGTGATGCAAACCGGGTCATCGCGGCGATGAGCGCTGGTGCGGGTGTTGCAGGCTTGGCCGCCATCATCACATCCGAAACCGGTGTCGGCGGCATTGCTGGCGGCGTCATCGCAGGAGTGCTGGCGATTGGCGCGGGTGCCCTCGGGTGGTGTGCTGCGAACGGCACGGGCGTAATCATCGACCTTTCGTGGGCGGGCGTACCCTGGTGCGCAGCGCAGTGACCGAAGCTCGAGGAGGATCACCGATGAGAGGCAAGACGATCATGTTCGCCGTGTCACTCGGCGTCGCCGCGGGGCTTCTTCTCGCGGGCATCCTGGTGTTCGCCTTCCGCGGTGTCGGGAACCCCCTCGGCGTGGCTCTGTGCATCGGCGCAGCGGTCATCGGAATCCTGTACGTCGCCGTACGGAACTCGTCCGCACGAACACACTGACCAAACAGGTACCGGGGCTTCCTCTTCAGACTGGAGGCCCCGGTATGTGTGTTCCTGCGCCCCGCCTCAGCCAACGAGGGATCGAGTACCTTGAACGGGGCCCTCGAACCATTTGATGGGAAACGTTGGAACCATGCTCGCGGTAACCCAGCCGGTCACGTAGTCAGAGAGAGGTGGGGGCAATGGCGCAGAGGACTGATGGCTACGGAAAAGTGATCCGCGACGCTCGGATGGTTCCCTGCCCATCGTCCACTTGCAGGAACGCCTCAACGAGCCACCGCTTCGTCTCCGTTGTCGAGGGTGATCCTGGGCGTTCAACATTCCGATGCGAGGACTGTGACGGTCTCCAGAACCTCGACACGTGGATTACGACGCCCCCGAGCGAGTCTGAGTTCTTCCTCCGTTAAGCGGCCAGCCACTCCGCGAGTGTCGTCTCCGGGCTGGCTCGCAATATGAAGCGGGCCGTGCCGTCCGCAAATGTCTCGCCGTATCCTGACGTGACCAGCTTTCGGGTGAGCGCAGCGCCGATGCTTGACCGAAACTCCTCGGGCGGGTCCCCGGCGATCACCTCAGCATGAAGTACCTCTACCCAGGCCATGAACGCCGCCTCGCGCCGTGCCATCTTCGTCGAGCTGTCCACGTCAGCGAAAGACGGCGCCTTCGGGATCGGATGCGCCTCCAGTAGCTGGGCGATCACGCTCCAGGTCTGTCGCTTGACATCCCTCGCCGCCTCCCGCTCCGCTCGCCGTTCGGCGATGGCGGTCTTGTACTTTGCTTCCGCCCGTTCCCGACGCGCGCGAGCAGTCAGCCCTCCCGCTCCGCACTCCGGGTCATCGGCCAAACGATCCAGGATCTCCGTGAGGAGCGGCCGCACGATCGCCTGGGTCAAGGCGTACCGTTCGGTCAGTTCTGCTCGCAACCGCGGTGCCATCCGCGCTCGGATGCCGAACCGCTCCGGATCAATGCCCGCCACGTCCGCGAGCAGCATCAGCCAGTGCCGGTGCGACAGCTGCGACGAGTAGGCCCACGCCGGATGCGTGACCGACAGGATCACCGCCGCGATTGCCGACCGGTCACCGTCGACCAGCGCCCTGATGTCTTCCTTCCATGCGCCCGCTGCCGACCGCCGTTCCCCGTCGCGCAGTCGCACGATCCGGTACCGACCGGTGACGCCTTGCCCGCCACGTGAGCGAGTCAGAATCCCGGCGTCGAGGAGTGCCTCCAGCGTCCGGTCTGCCGTGCGCGCCGAGCAGCCGAGCTCCAACGAGAGCAGCTCATGGGAGAGCAGCACCGAGTCGAAGCCGCGCTCATCCTGGAGCCACCGGGCGCCGACGACCGCCAGTGCCGCGCGCAGCATCGCATTCCTCGGGAGCCCACCGCGCTCACCCGGCAGTTCCAGCAGCAGGCCAGCCATCAGCGCCGTGGTCCGCTCGAGTCGATCGCGACGCCGCGCGCCATCATCCGAAGAGCTGGAGGCCCGCACCCGAGCTGCGTCCAGGAGCCCGCGCCACCTGCGGCCCTCAACGATGTTCCTCATCCGGGCGTCCATCTGCCGGGTGTCCTCTGCGGAGTGGGTCCACTCCGCTCCGGTTCCGTGCCGATCCCGATCCGCAGCGCGGTGCGCCGGCTGGACCGAGCCCTCGACGGAGCGTGACCTGATCCACAGGCGCATGGCCTCAGCCGGGATGCCCTCATCGAGACCACGGATCAGCACTGCCAGCACTCGGGCGGCCGGCGTGCCGGTTGCATGCTTCAGCACGTCCCCGAGGGCTTCATCCCATTGGGCCAGGTCTGACAATTCGGAATTGTCTATGCCGGATGTCCATTTCTGTGGAGTAGCTATATATCCATTGAAGCGCGCGGAGCTAAGCCTCAATGGATATTCGCGCGACTCGACGACAGAATGATCATCGATTTGCTGAGGTCGCCCCCGATATTGACCATTCGAGGCCAGCCTCAAATGGGAATTGATTCTTCGGCAGCGTGCAGCGAGCGGCGCGCAATCGGAGCGGAGACGGAGCCTGACCCGGTTCTTCGGACATCTTGAGTGAGGCGATGATCGTCTCGGAAGGAGTCCGCGTTATGCCTGCTGCTCATCCGCCGGAGTTCCGGCGTCGTGCTCTGGATCTTGTTGCGCAGGGCAACCCGGTTGCTCAGACGGCTCGTGATCTCGGGATCAGCGAGTCGTGTCTGCGGAACTGGATGAATCGCGACGCGGTCGACTCGGGCCGCAAGGCCGGGGTCACCACCGATGAGCATCGGGAGCTTGTCGAGTTGCGTCGCCGGTTGCGGGTGTTGGAGATGGAGAACGAGATCTTGAAGCGCGCCAGCGCCTATTTCGCGAGGGAGAACGTGCTCCCAAAATAGGGTTCCGGTTGGTCCAGGAGCTCGCCGCGGATGGTGTTCCCGTCGCGGTGGCCTGCCGGTTCCTGAAGGTCTCAAAGTCTGGCTACTACGAGTGGGTGTCGCGTCCGCCGTCGCCGCGAGCGGTCGCGGACGCGCAGCTCGCGAGCACGATCCGTCGGGTTCACCGGGATTCGCGCGGCACCTATGGCGCGCCGCGGGTGCTTGCCGAGCTGCGGCTCGGGCTCGGCGTCCGTGTCGGCAAGAAACGCGTTGCGCGGCTGATGCGCCGGGAAGGCCTGACCGGGGTGTCTCACCGCCGCAAGCGACGGGGTTGGAAGCCGGACACTGCGACGCATGAGGATCTCGTGAAGCGCCAGTTCCGGGCGGACGAGCCGAACCGGCTCTGGTTCTGCGACATCACCTAGCACCGCGCGAGGGACGGATGGGTCTACTGCGCCGCGGTGATCGACGCGTTCAGCCGCCGGATCGTGGGCTGGTCGATCTCGGACCGGATCACCGCGGAGATCGTCGTCGACGCGCTCGAGATGGCCCGCTGGCGACGCCGGCCCGAGCCCGGGACGGTGGTCCACGCCGACAGGGGAGCGCAATACACCTCATGGCTCTTCGGGCACCGGCTCCGGCAGGCCGGGCTCCTCGGCTCGATGGGCCGGGTCGCGTCGAGCGTCGACAACGCGCTGATCGAGTCGTTCTGGTCAACGATGCAACGCGAGCTCCTGGATCGATCGAGCTGGACCTCCAAGGCCGAGCTGTCATCGGCGATGTTCGAGTGGATCGAAGGGTTCTACAACCCGACCCGCCGGCACACCGCCCTCGACAACCGCAGCCCCGTCGAGTTCGAGAGGCTTCACACCACCGCCGCAACCGCGGCATGATCAACAAAACAAAACCGTCCGGGAAACCGGGGCAGGCTCCCAGGTTGTAGTTGACGATGAGGATCGTTGCGAAGAAGGCGCCCGCAACGAACCCGCGGACGCGTCGCCGTCCGGGCGTCTTGAGGCTGTCGAGATGGTCGTCTTTGAGTCCGTTGTTGACCGACTCGATTGACTGGCGAGCGGCTGAATGGAACGCTTCCCACTCAGGGCTGCCGTACTCGTGTGCTTGTGCGTAGCGAAGGTTCACGTCCGCGTCGAGCGTGATGGCGTGCTGGGCACAGATCGAGTCGAGGAACTCAGGCACGTCCGAATCCGCGATCTCAGGGCGCTCCTCGCCGGGCTTCCTGACGGCGGCCTTCTTCGACAGTTCCACCAGCGGGCAGGTCACGGTCGGCGCGCTGAAGCTTGATGAGCATCGGTCCTCCTGGTGAGGACGACCCTAACGCGAGGACTCGCGGAGCACGCTCACCGGCGCGACTGCGCTTTCCACGTGAGCCGCCCGACCGACGCGAGCACCGCGCTGGTCGTCAGACTAGGTCAAGTGAACCCATCGCGCCGCAGAGGGGCATTTGACCGGACGGAGCGTTTGGGCGCAATTGCCCGATACGCCCGCGCAGCTGAGAGCCGCCGTGCTCATCGGCGTCGACGGGCCATCACCGATGACGACCCGGCCGCGAAAGCCACCTGATGCACCGCTCCCTCTTCGACAGATCGTAGGACGTCGTAACGGGCTGATACACGGCCGGCCGAGTTCCGAGCCGTTGGCCTGAGGCAGTCGCGCTGACGCGTCCGTGCGTAGTCCGACCGCGGATCACCCCGGCGCGACCCCGCAGATCCTCCGCAGCGCCGCCAACCCCTCGGGCGTCCCCGGCCAAAGCCGATCGAGCGCGTCGGCTCCCGCGGCCCGCGTCACGTAGCGCAGGACGATCGCCACGATGATCGCGTCGTCCAGATAGCCGACCACCGGGATGAAGTCGGGGATCAGGTCGATCGGCAGTACGAGGTAGATCAGCAGGAGCGTCAGCCCGACCCGGACGCGGCGGGGCACCGCCCGATCGGCCACCAGCCGGCGGAGGAGCCGCACCACGTCCGGGACCAGTCGAAGGGCATCCCGAAGCGTGGTGCGGTCGCCCGAGCGTCGTGAGGCGATGAGCAGCGCGGCCACCAGCGCGACCCACAGGAGGAGCAGCCCCCCGACGACGGCCACCGGGATCGCCCACCACTCCACAGCGGCATCTCTAGCACGCCGGAACGCCGAGGTGCGCTCGTCGATTCGTCGGATCGTCCAGGTTTTCCGCCGGATCCTGCTAGGGCACCGCCCGCGAGCCTGCTTACCGTCGAGGAGAACCCGAATCCCCCGGACCCGCGCATCCCTGAGCGCGGTCCAGCTCGATGAAGAGAACTGGAGACGGAGCATGACAGCACGGACCTGGCGGACCGCGGCGCTCGCCGCGGTCATCGGGGTCGCTCTCGCGATCACCGCGGCCCTCCCGGCCACGGCGGCGACCGGCGCGGACCCCGCCCACAGGGCAGGAGGATCGACCCCGTCGGTCCTCTCGCCCACGCCCTACATGGGCTGGAACACCTACTACGGCCTCGGCGGCAGCGTGACCCAGGACCAGGTGCTCGCCCAGGCGCGGGCGCTGAAATCCACGGGCCTCGCGCGCGCCGGCTACGACATCGTGTGGCTCGACGGGGGCTGGCAGAACTCGACCCCGCGCGGGAGCGACGGGCAGCTGCAGGCCGACCGCGCGCGATTCCCCGACGGGATGGCGTCGCTCACCGCGAAGCTGCACGCCATGGGTCTCAAGGCGGGCATCTACACGGATGCCGGTCCCTACCTCCCGGCCAACTGCGGCCTGGGCAGCTACGGCCACTACCAGACGGACGCCGACACGTTCGCTGCGTGGGGCTTCGACGCGGTGAAGGTCGACTTCCTGTGCGGGATCGCCGCGAACCTCGACCCGAAGACGGTCTACATGGAGTTCGCGAAGGCCCTGCGGAACAACGCCAGCCACCGACCGATGATCCTCAACATCTGCAACCCGGTGACCTCGCCCGACTGGGGCGACTACCCCGAGAGTCAGCAGTCGACCAACACGTGGACGTACGCCCCGGCGATCGCCCAGTCATGGCGCACCTACACGGATGTCGGATTCCAGGGCTCCATCAAGTTCGCCGACGTGCTGCGCAACTTCGACGCGAACGCCGCGCACCCGGAGTCGGCCGGCCCCGGTCACTTCAGCGACCCCGACTACCTCGGGCCGCAGCTCGGCATGACCGACGAGCAGTTCCGCACCCAGGTCGCGCTGTGGGCGATCTCGGCGGCGCCGCTCGTGATCGGCAACGACCTCACGAAGCTCACCCCGACGACCCTTGCAGCCCTCACCAACCCGCGCCTCGTCGCCGTCGACCAGGACCGGCTCGGCAAGCAGGGCACCCGCGTCGGCCCGGCCGGCACGACGGAGACCTGGGTCAAGCCGCTCGCCGACGGGTCGCGGGCGGTCGTGCTGCTGAACCGCGGAACGACACCCGCCACCGTGCAGACCACGGCATCCGCCCTCAGGCTCCGCGGCGGCCTCGCGCGGGTCACCGACGCCTGGACCGGCGCCGTCAGCCAGACGCGCGGCACGGTCCGGGCGGCCGTCCCGGCGCAGGGGACCGCGGTGCTCGTCGTCTCGAATGCGCCGGGTGTCGCCGCGCCCCGCGTGGTGCTCGGCGCCGCCTCGACCTCGTCGACGCTCGTCGCGCCCGGCGAGACGGTGAAGCTGACGGCGACGCTCACGAACGACGGCGTCGTGCCGGCCACCGGCATCCAGGTCTCGGCGACCGCGCCGAGCGGCTGGGTCGTGACGGATGCGACCAAGCCGCCCGCCATCCTGCCGCCCGGCAGATCCGCGACGGTCGTCACGACGGTGACGGTGCCGGCGGCCGCCGCGGTCGGCGACGCGACGGTGGCACCGACGCTGCGGTTCCGGTCGCCGCTCGGATCGGGGTCCTCCACCGGGGCGCCCGTCATGGTGACCGTGGCGCCGCCCGTGCCGCTGGCCGGTGCGTCGTCGCTCTCGGCCCACCCCTGGGTGAGCGCCACGAGCGGATGGATGGAGCCGCGCGTCGACCAGACGGTCGGCGGCGGCCCCATCACGATGGGCGGCGTCGTCCATCCGACCGGCATCGGCGTCGCGTCGCCGTCGGTGGTGCGGTACTACCTCGGCGGGGCGTGCACGACGCTCACCGGAACGGTCGGCATCGACGACGCGGTGATCAACGTCGGACCGGAGGGCGGGACCTCGACCTTCAGTGTGGTGGGGGACGGCGCGTCGAAGTACGCGAGCCCCACCATCACGCGCGGCGCCGCGACGAGCTTCACCGCCGACGTGACGGGAGTCGTCGACCTGCAGCTCGTCGTGGGCGACGCAGGCGACGGCGGCTACAACGACCGCGCCGACTGGGCGGATCTGACGGTCACCTGCAGCTGAGTGCGGGGGAGAGCGGGGTCGTCGGCCGTCGGGTCGACGACCCCGCTCCCTTGTGCTGTCCGGAGCTCAGTGCCCGAGGAAGACGGGCACGCCGACACCGGGCGCGCGGTGGTACCGCTCGTGGGTGTCGGAGGTGCGGGGGCGGCCGAGGGTCCAGTCCAGCCGGACCGCGATGTGGGCGTCGTCGCGATCGGGGAAGGTGCCGAGGTCGACGCCGTCGAGGCTGCGGGCGCGCCAGAGCGACATGCCCGACGGGGCGGCGCCGACCCGCTGCACCGTGCCGATCTGACGACCGAAGTCGTCATGCACCGGGTGCTCGGGTTCGATCATGCCGTCGAACATACGTTCGAATCCCGCGACACGCCAAGCGCGGATTCCAGCATCCGGCGCGCCCCGGCGAATCGAGGAATCTGTCTGCGATTCGTCGCCGAAGCGTCGCCAGGCGTCCCCATGGGGTCTCCAGAAGACACTTAGCGACGTTTCGACGAGCACGAACGACGTCGGTGGGCCGACGCTGAACGGCGCCGGAGCATCGGGTGCAGTCGCGCGAACTCGTCGCCCATCGCGCGCTCGAACATCGACGTCACGGTGCCTCCAAGGTGCTGAGGGAGGCGGGCGCATCCGCCAGCGCGTGCGCGTGCGGCGGGGTGCGCTCGCACCGGGCGGCCCGTGGGCGGTCACGGCGCCACAGCGCGAGCGCCGACCGCAGCGGCCAGCGCTCGGGCGGCACATCGTCCTCCGCCCAGATCCGGAGCCGGTCGAAGCTCCAGGCGGTCATCCACCCGATCAGCCGGCGGAGCAGCAGTCGATCGAGGAGCCGCCCCCAGCCCGGCGCGTAGTCGAAGCCGGTCGTGAAGACGATTGCCGATCCGTCGTCCGTGGGCCGGTAGCGCCAGAACCCGCGGCCGTCGCCGAGCGGCGAGAGGCGGTCGTGGGTGTCGAAGCGGAGCGCCGAGGTCGCGGTGCCGTCGACGCCGCGGCGCTCGCCGAGGGAGGTGCCCGTGCCGCGGATGGTGTGGAACGGGAGCCGCCGCTCGTAGCCGAAGCGCTCGGCGCCGGTCGGCAGGCGCTCCACCGGCACGATGCGGCTGAAGCGGAGATCCCAGCGCGCGTGGGCGGACGGATCCTGGGTGAGCTCCCACAGCCGCGACAGCGGTGCGCGGATCACGATGCGGACGTAGACGCCGCGACGTCCCCGGGGAGGCATGCGGCCATCCTGCCCGTCCCCCTCGCAGTGCGTGGGCGACACCCGGAGGTGAGTGGCGCTCGGAGCTAGCCTGGGACGCATGTGGGCTGCGATCACGTGGATGCTGGTCACCATCGGAGGAGCGGCCCTGATGCTCGCCGGCGGCGTCGTGCTTCTCATGCTGCCTCGGTTCCCGATCGGTCCGGATGGATTCGCCTTCGTCGGGTATTCCGATGGCCTGGGGGCGTTCCCGGCGATCCCCGTCGCGACGGTTCTGCTGATCGCCGGTTTCGTCGCGGCGCTCACCGGCGCGATCGGTGCCGCGGTGGTCGCTCGGCGGCGTGGCTAACGCGAGCTGTTCGCCGTGCGCCCGCGCACGATCCCGATGAACGCGTCGACCAGCGGATGCGGCGAGGCGGTCGGCCAGACGAGCGCGATCCCGGTGTCGGGCGCGTCGCGCAGCGGCCGGGCGACGACGTCGCGGCGGGAGAGCGCGCGCGCCACCGACTGCGGCAGCACCGTCACGGCGACGTTCGCGGCCACGAGCTCGATCGCCTCCGCCCCGTCGCCGTGTTCAAGGTCCGCGTCGACGATGTTCTCGTCCTCCAGGTCGACGAGGTCGAGCTCGTCGAGGCTGGCGACGAGGGATCCGCGTGGCGCCACCACCACGGGTCGCTCACGGTACAGCGGGATCGCATGGCGGTCGTCGTCGGCGGCGACGTCGCGCGCCAGGGCCATGTGCGCCGTCCCGTCGGCGAGTGCGGCGAGCGCCGCCTCCTGCGGGAGCGGCCGCAGCTCGAGCCGGCCGCCGGGGCGTCGCTCGCGCCAGATGCGCTCCCACTTGCCGGGCGTCACGCCGAGCACGAACGCGACGACCAGCGGCTCCATCCGCCCAGGCTATCCGCGGCCGGGCCGGCGGCCCCCTACGCTCGAGGGATGACCGAGGAGCCCCGCGAGGACCGCCGCCAGCAGCCGAAGCCGCGTCAGCAGCAGCTCCTGAAGCCCGCCACCGCCGCCGAGAAGCTCGGCGTGTTCCTGCCGGCGACGCCCGAGGACTTCCGCTCGACGCCCACCTCGCGCGACGCGCTGCAGGCCCTGCAGGCCGACCCGCCCGCCTGGCTCGTCACCCTGCGCCGCGAGGGGCCGCATCCCCGGAGCGAGACCGCCCGCCGTCTCGGCGTCTCCAACTCGGCGCTCGCCCGCGCCGGGGTCAGCGACGCGATGACGACCGCCGAGATCCACGCGCTGCTCGACGACCGGCCGGAGTGGCTGATCACCGAGCGCGAGATGCACGCCCCGGGGTCGGGCCGCATCCCGGGCACGGCCGTCGGCGAGCGCCCGGGCGGCGTGCGCGCGGAGACGCAGCCGCAGACCCCGAGCGACGACGAGGACGACGACGAGCTCTGACCGCTCGAAGCCGAGCGCGACCTCCGCATCCGGCGCGCCGAGCCACCGCATGGGCAGGATGAGGGCATGCGGTCGATCGTGTACGAGGAGAACGGTCCGGCGTCGGTGCTCCGACTCGTCGAGCGGGAGCCGGACGAACCCGGCCCGGGCGAGGTGCGGGTGCGGGTCGTCGTCTCCGGCGTGAACCCCACCGACTGGAAGTCGCGCGCCGGATCGACCCGGACGAGCTCCGGCCCGTCGGTGCCGAACCAGGACGGCGCGGGCGTCGTCGACGCCGTCGGCCCGGACGTGTCCGGGCTCGCGGTCGGCGACCGCGTCTGGCTCTCGATGGCCGCGTTCGCCGCTCCGATGGGCGGCTCCGCGCAGGAGTTGACGGTGCTGCGTGCCGCGCGCGTGCACCCGCTGCCCGAGGGCGTCGGCTTCGACGTCGGGGCGAGCCTCGGTGTGCCGGCCATCACGGCGCACCGCGCCCTGACCGTGTCGGAGGGATGGCCGGAGCGCCTCGCGCCCGGCTCGCTCGCCGGCGCCACCGTGCTCGTCGCGGGCGGCGCGGGAGCCGTCGGACACGCCGCGATCCAGCTCGCCCGCTGGGCCGGCGCCACCGTCATCGCCACGGTGAGCGGCGACGAGAAGGCGCGGCTCGCGACCGCCGCGGGCGCTCACCACATCGTCAACTACCGCGAGGACGGCGCCGCCGAACGCATCCGCGGGATCGCCCCCGACGGCGTCGACACGATCGTGGAGGTCGCGATCGCCCAGAACGCGGACCTCGACGCGGCCGTGCTGAAGCCGGGAGGCACCGTCGCCATCTATGCGGCGAACCCGGGCGACGAGTATCAGGTCGACATCCGCGCGCTCATGAGCCTCAACGCGCGGCTGCAGTTCGTGCTGCTCTACACCGTGCCGGAGGCGGCCATCGCGACCGCCGTCGAGGACGTGACCGAGGCCCTCGATGCGCTGCCGGTCGGCGAAGCCGCCGGTCTGCCGCTCCACCGCTTCCCACTCGAGGAGACGGCCGCCGCACACGACGCCGTCGAGGCGGGAGCCGTCGGCAAGGTGCTCATCGACGTAGCTCCCGGCGCATGACGACGCGCCGGGGCGTGGGATGCGACACCTCGCTGAAGCCGGCGTCGGCGAACACCGAGCGCGAGCCGACGTAGAGCTCGCCCCAGCCGAACCGCTGCCCCGGCGCCACGTCGATGGGGTAGGCCTCCAGCGCCCGCGCCCCGCGCGCCCGGGCGAACTCGACGGTCGCGGCGGCGAGCGCCGCCATGATCCCGCGCCCGCGGAATCCCCTGCGCGTCACGAAGCACGTGACCGACCAGACGCCCTCGTCCTCCGGATCCTCGTCGCGGCCGGCCCAGGGGATCCGCTGGGAGCGCAGGCGCACGTAGGCGATGCGCGGCTCGACGGCGCACCAGCCGACGGGCTCGTCGCCGAGGTAGGCCACGAGCCCGCTCGTCGACGCGGCGCCGGGGTGGCCGCATGCGGTCTGCTCGTACAGCCGCTCGCGACGCGGCTCCGCGGACCCCTCCGACCATTCACGGCTCGGGACCTTGAACCACTGGCACGAGCAGCGCGCTGCCTCGCCGCGGACGCCGAACACCGCGTCCAGGTCGCCAGCGCTCGCCTCATCGGCCGACACGATCCGCAGGGCCTCGTCGCTCATGCCGCGACCGTAGCGGCCGGAGGCGACATCGGGATCCTGATCTCCGCATCGGAGCTCGGTCGTCGCGGTCCCGCCGCCCCGGTCACCGGGGGATGATGGACGCATCACCGACCGGAAGGATCGCATGATCGCCAAGCTCGCCCTCCGTCTCATCGTCGGCGGGGTCTTCGCCGCCCACGGGTTGCAGAAGCTCGCGGGAGCCTGGGGCGGCGGCGGACTCGACAGCACCGAGAGGTCGATGGCCGGGTCGAACATGCACCCGGTGAAGGCGAACGCCCTCCTCGTCGCCGGCACCGAGACCCTCGGCGGCGCGGCGATCGCGCTCGGCGCGGCGACGCCCGTCGCGGCCGGCGGTCTCATCGCGACGATGATCACGGCGATCCGCAAGGTGCACGGCCGCAACGGGTTCTTCGCCGGCAAGGGCGGCTACGAGTTCAACCTGACGCTCATCGGGGCCCTGCTCGCGATCGTCGCCGACGGACCGGGCGCGGCCTCGGCGGACGCCTTCGTCGGCAGGCGGCGGTGGGGGCTGTGGGCGGCGCTGCTGGCGCTCGGCGGCGGCGCGCTCGCGTCGACCCTCGCCATCGACCTCGGCGAGGCGTCGGCCCCGGAGGCGGCCGCCGCGACCGCCGCGGCCGCCGCGACGAAGAACTGACGTGCCGCGCCCCGTCGTCGACATCGACCTCCCCGAGGTCGCGGGCGGCTCGCGCGGGCTGACCGGCGCCCTCGCGGTCCCCGACGGGCCCGGGCCCTGGCCGGGCGTCGTCCTCGTGTTCGAGGCCTATGGTCTCAACGACGTCATGCGGCGCCAGGTCGCGCGTCTCGCCGACGCGGGCTACCTCGCGCTCATGCCCGACCTCTTCGCCGAGGGCGGCGCGCGGCGCTGCCTCGGTGCGACGTTCCGCGCGCTGCGGGCGGGGGAGGGGCGGGCCTTCGTCGACATCGAGACGGCCCGCGCGGAGCTCGCCGCGCGCGCCGACTGCACGGGCGCGATCGGCGTCCTCGGGTTCTGCATGGGCGGCGGCTTCGCCCTCGCGGCCGCGATCAACGGCGGGTTCTCCGCGGCGTCGGCGAACTACGGGATGCTGCCCAAGGATCTCGACGCCCTGGCCGGCGCCTGCCCGGTCGTCGGATCGTACGGCGCCCGCGATCGCTCCCTCCGGGGCGCGGCCGCGACGCTCGAGCGGGTGCTCGCCGAGCATGACGTGCCGCACGACGTGAAGGAGTACCCGACCGCCGGCCACTCGTTCCTCAACGACGAGGAGACCGGCCCGCCCCTCGTGCGCATGATCACCCGCCCGATCCTCGGCGCCGGCCCGGAGCCCGAGGCCGCGGCGGACGCCTGGAAGCGGATCGAGGCGTTCTTCGCCGAGCACCTCGGTGGTCCGCGCGCGTGAGCTTCACCCGGGCCGAGCTCGAGTCCTACCGCGACGCCACGATCCCGGACCTCGTGGGCCCCGACGTCCGCCTCCTCTTCGTCGGCATCAACCCCGGACTCTGGACCGCGGCCACCCGCACGCCGTTCGCCCGCCCCGGCAACCGGTTCTGGCCGGCCCTGCTCGAGGCGGGCGTCATCCCGCGACTCCCGGGCTACGCCCGCGGGCTCACCGACGCCGAGCGCGCCGAGATCACGGGCGCCGGCATCGGGATCACGAACCTCGTCGCCCGGGCCACGGCGCGCGCCGACGAGCTGAGCACCGCCGAGCTGCGGGCCGGGGCCGAGCGGCTCGTCGAGAACGTCGCCGCCTGGCGCCCGCGCGTCGTCGCGATGCTCGGGGTCACGGCCTACCGCGTCGCGTTCGGCGCCCGGAAGGCCGCCGTCGGGCGTCAGCCGGAGCCGCTCGCGGGCGCCGAGCTCTGGGTGGTGCCCAACCCGAGCGGCCTCAACGCGCACGAGGATGTCGCGAGTCTCGCCCGCGCCTACGGCGAGGTCGCACGCGCGGCCGGACTCTCCGTCAGGATGGACCGGTGATCTACGAGTACCGCGCGTACACCTGCCTCCCCGGTCGCCTCCCGGCGCTGATCGAGCGCTTCGAGAAGGTGACCTTCGCCTTCTGGGAGACCTACGGCATCCGGCACGCCGGGTTCTGGACGACCGACATCGGCGAGTCGAACCAGGTGCTGCACTACCTGCTGCAGTGGAGGTCGATGGCGGAGCGCGAGCAGAAGTGGGGCGCCTTCCAGGCCGACACCGCCTGGGTCGCAGCGCGGGCCGCGACCGAGACGCCCGACAAGATCGTGGCCTCCATCAAGAGCGAGTTCTGGAGCCCGGTCGAGCGTCTCGGCACGCCGAGCGCCTGATCGGCGTCAGCGCCAGCCGAGCGCCGGCGCCACGTGCGTGATGATCGCCTCGAGCTGCGACGCGACGTAGTCGACGCCGAGCTGGTTGGGCACCGTCAGCAGGAGGGTGTCGGCCGCCTCGATCGCCTCGTCGCGGCGGAGCTCCTCTACGAGCTCGTCGGGCTCGCCGATGTAGCTGCGCCCGAAGACGGCGCGGTAGTCGTCGATGACGCCGACCGTGTCCTCCCGCTCGCCGCCGCCCGGGCCGAAGTACGCGCGGTCCTGGTCGGAGACGAGGGCGAAGATCGAGCGGCTGACCGAGGTCCGCGGGGTGCGCTCGTGACCGGCCGCCGTCCAGGCCTCGTGGAACTTCTCGATCTGCTTGCGCTGCTGCACGTGGAGCGGCTCGCCCGACTCGTCCTGCTTGAGCGTCGAGCTCATGAGGTTCATGCCCTGCTCGGCCGCCCAGACCGCCGTGGCGTCGGAGCCGGCGCCCCACCAGATGCGGTCCCGCAGGCCCGGCGACTGCGGCGTGATCTCGAGCGGTCCCGGGTGCGCGTTGGGGAACATCGGGCGGGGATTCGGCTCCGCGAAGCGGGCCCCGTCGATCACCTTGAGGAAGACCTCGGTGTTGTTGCGCGCGACGTCGGCCATGGTCATGCCCTCAGGCGCGTCGTAGCCGAAGTAGCGGTAGCCGTCGATCACCGACTCCGGTGACCCGCGGCTCACGCCGAGCTGCAGCCGGCCGCCGGCGATGAGGTCGGCGGCGCCCGCGTCCTCCGCCATGTACATCGGGTTCTCGTAGCGCATGTCGATGACGCCCGTGCCGAGCTCGATGCGACTCGTCTTCGCCCCCGCCGCGGCGAGGAGCGGGAACGGACTGCCGAGCTGGTTCGCGAAGTGGTGCACCCGGAAGTAGGCGCCGTCGGCTCCGACCTCCTCGGCGGCGACCGCGAGGTCGATGGACTGCAGGAGCACATCCGACGCGCTGCGGGTCTGGGAGCCGGGCGAGGCCGACCAGTGCCCGAACGAGAGGAAGCCGATCTTCTTCATGACTCCAGTATGTGACATGTCACCGATTAGATGCACGCGCATGGACCCGACGCGCCGGGCAGAATCGTCGCGTGCTGCCCCGCGCATTCCGCCGTCCCGTCGCCTGGTTCTCGCGCACCGTCCTGTTCCGGCGCATCGGGCCGACGATCATGCCGCCGCTGGAGCGGCTGATGGCGCGGCTGACGGGAGGCCGGGTGCAGCTGAGCGGGCTGCTGCTGCCGTCGCTCGTGCTGCACACCATCGGGGCATCGTCGGGGGTGGAGCGGAGCGTCACGCTCATGTACTGCCCCGAGCCCTGCGGGCGGATGCTCGTGACCGGCAGCAACTTCGCCCGCGACGCCCACCCGGCCTGGACGGGCAATCTGCTGAAGCACCCGGACGCCGCGGTCAGCGTCCACGGCGAGCGGATCCCGGTGCACGCCGAGCTCGTGGGCGACGACGAGCGCGAGGCGGTGTGGCGCCGGCTCGAGGAGAACTGGCCGGGATACCGCGGTTACGAGCGCGCCTCGGGCCGGGTGCTGCGGATCTTCCGGCTCACGCCGGCGGCACGGGGGTGAACGGCGACAGGTCGAGGCCGATGTCGACGAGCACGACCCGTCCCGCGTAGGACGCGCCGGGCTCCCGCCGCAGCCCCGCCTTCATCGCCCCGAAGGTCACGGTGACGTCCGCGCGCAGCACCGCCGGATCCGGCACCTCCCCGGTGTCGGGGTCGACGCCGCTCGGCAGGTCCACGGCGACCGTCGTCGGGGCGAGCGGTCGCAGCGCCTCGACGACCTCGCGCGCCCTCCCGCGGAGCGCCGCACGCCCCGCGCTGCCGATCCCGAGGATCCCGTCCACGACGAGGGAGCCGCGGGCGAGGTCGACCGCGTCCGCGGGGTCGTGCGTCGACGCGCCGGCCGCCGTCGCGGCGGCGAGGGCCTCGGCGTGCACCCGGTCCGAGACCGGCACGATCCGCACCTCGCGGCCCTCCGCCGCGAGCTCCGCGGCCGCGAACAGCGCGTCCCCGCCGTTGTTGCCGGATCCGACGAGCACGAGGAGCGGCCCGTCGAACGCGCGCAGCTCGCGCGCCAGCCCCGCGGCGGCGCGCGCCATGAGCGGCACGCCCGCGTCGAGCAGCGGTCGCTCCGCCGCGCGGATGTCGGCGGCGCGGTAGGCGCGGTTCTCGTCCATGCCTCCACCTCAGCACTACCGTGGACGCGATGCCCACCCTGCTCCGGATCGACTCCTCCGCGTCCGGCGAGCGCTCCCGCTCGCGCGCCGTCACGTCCGCGTTCACCGACGCCTGGACGGCTCTCGGGCCGGACCACGCGGTGGTCGCGCGCGACCTGCACGCCGACCCGCCGCCGCACCTGCCGTCCTCGGCCCTGCACTGGCCCGCGGGCGAGATGCCGGGGGAGCGGCCCGCCGCGTGGGAGGCCGGGCAGCGGACGTACATCGCGGAGCTGCTCGCCGCCGACGTCGTGCTCGTCGCCGTCCCGCTCTACAACTACTCGATGCCGTCGACCCTGAAGGCGTGGGTGGACCACGTGCACGTCCCCGGCGTGACGGCGGGCTTCCCGCCGGAGGAGCTGCCGCTCCGCGGGCGCCCCGTCGTGCTCGTGTCGAGCCGCGGTGCCGCCTACGGCGGGAGCGGCAGCCCCCTCGACTGGGACCACGGCACCGCCGCGCTCGAGGTCGTCCTGGGCGCGTCGATGGGCATGGTGACGCAGCGGATCGTGGCGCAGCTCACCCTCGCCGACGACGTCGAGGCGCTGGCGGATCGCCGGGCCGAGGGGCGCGCCTCGCTCGACGCGGCGCTCGAGCGGGCGCGGGCGCTGGCCGCCGACCTCGGCTAACGCGACTCCGCTTCGTCGTCGTCGTCGGGCTCGTCCCGCCCGAGCATCGCGGCGAGCTCCTCGTCCACCGCATCGACCGCGGTCGCACCGAGCGTCTGCGACGCCTCCTCCGCGGCCTCGATCAGCCGGGAGAGCAGCTCGCGCAGGCTCGTCGCGCGCAGCAGGCGCTGCAGGTCGAGCGGGCCGAGCGGCGCGATCCCGGCGAGCTGCCAGGACGACGCGACCGGATCGTCGTCGAGCTCGACATCGGCGTCGGCGCCGAGCTCCGCGAACTCCGAGACGCGCAGCCGGAACCGGCGCACCACGTCCTCGGCGCGGGCGCGCAGCTCGGCCAGGTCGTCGTCCCACTCCAGCTCCGGGAGCTCGCGCACGACCGCCTGCGGGTACGGGTCGTCGGGCAGCCACTCCACGACCTCGACGCGGCGGGTGCCGCGGGCGAGCAGCTGCACGTCGTCCTCGCCGGCCGCGACGTGCGTGATCCGCGCCATCGTGCCGATGCCGAAGCGGGCCTGCGCGTCGTGATCGCCCGACTCGGCGCCGCGCTCGATGAGCACGACGCCGAACTCCGGCTCGTCCTCCTCGAGCAGGCGCCCGAGCATGATCAGGTAGCGCCGCTCGAACAGGCGCAGCGGCAGCGGCATGTGCGGCAGCAGCACCATCCCGAGCGGGAACATCGCCGTGGCCATCGCGTCAGCCCGCGGCGAGGAGCCCGGCGCGCTCGGGGTGGCGGTCGAACCACTCGGCGACGAACCAGCACGTCGGCGTGATCGGGCCCCGACCGGAGCGCTCGACGTCGTCGACCGCGTGCTCGACGAGCTTCGCCGCGAATCCGCGGCCGCGATGCTGCGGGACGGTCACCGTGTGGTGGAAGACGATGGACGGCCCGTGGTCGCGATACTCGAGGAAGCTGACCGGCTCGCCGCCCACCAGCATCGTGTAGCGGTGCGCCGCCTCGTCGTGCAGGAACTCGGTCGCCATGGGTTCAGGCTACGTCCAGCGCCTCGACGTGCGCCGGAGATACATTCGGCTTCATGCCCACCGCCGACAGCCTCCGCGACATCGAGATCACCACCATCGACGGGGGCACGGCCACCCTCGGCGACTACGCCGACAAGGTCGTGCTCGTCGTCAACGTCGCCTCCCGCTGCGGGCTGACCCCGCAGTACGAGCAGCTCGAGCAGCTGCAGAAGCAGTACGAGGGCCGCGGCTTCACGGTGCTCGGCTTTCCGTGCAACCAGTTCATGGGGCAGGAGCCGGGATCGACCGAGGAGATCAAGGAGTTCTGCTCCACGACCTACGGCGTCACCTTCCCGCTCATGGACAAGATCAAGGTCAACGGCCGGAACAAGCACCCGCTCTACTCGGAGCTGCACCAGGTGAAGACCGCTGACGGCAAGGGCGGGCGCATCCAGTGGAACTTCGAGAAGTTCGTCATCACCCCGGGCGGCGAGGTGTCGCGCTTCCGCCCGACGACGAAGCCCGACGACCCCGCGGTGATCGCGGCGATCGAGAAGGGCCTCGACGAGGTCCCGACCGACGCTGGTTGAGCCCGTCGGAACCCGCCCAGCGCGGCGATCCCGACGACCTCAACCGCCGCCCCCGCTCAGCCACCGCTCGATGTCGCGGCGATCGCGCTTCGTCGGACGCCCGGCGCCGCGGTCGCGCACCCCGGTGAAGTACCGCTCCTCCGGCGGCGGGGGCGGCGGGCTCTGATCCTCGTAGGCCGCCTGCGCGAGCGGCGCCGACACCCGCTTGACGAGGCCGGGGTCGCGGACGATCACGATCCGCGGCGACCCGCCCTCGACCGAGAACCGGATCTCATCGCCCGCCGCGACGTGCTGCGCGGGCTTCGCGCGGTCGCCGTTCACCCGCACGTGCCCGGCCTTGCAGAGCGCGGTCGCGGCGGACCGGGTCTTCACGAGCCGCACCGCCCACAGCCAGGAGTCGACGCGCGCCGCGCTCACGCCGGCCCCGCCGCGCCCGTGCCCTCGCGCTGCACGCGATCGACGAGCTCCCGCCAGGGCCCGGTGAGTCGGCTGTCGGGCACCGAGGCCTCGTGATGCCGCTGCGGCAGGCGCGCCTCGATCCGCCACACGAAGCGGTCCCGGCCGGCCGGATCCTCGCCGACGTCGTCCCACGGGCACGCCTCGACGAGGGCGACCCAGTCGTCGTCAGGATCGGGGCGGTCGACGCTCCAGCGCCGCGTGATCCCGGCGAATCCGCCGGAGCGCACGACGACGACGGTCAGCTCACCGCGCGCCGCCATCGATCGTCACTCCCGCTCCCGACCAGCCGGCGCGGACCGCGTCGGCCTCGGCCGAATCCTCACCGTAGCGCGTGGCGGCGGCGGCGAGCGTCAGGGCCGCGAAGGCCGAGAAGTCGGTCGTCGGCTTCATGCCGGCGAGCAGCGTGTCGTACCAGATCCGCCCCGCCTTCTCCCACGCGTGACCGCCGATCGTCGTCGCGACGAGGTAGAAGGCGTGATTGGGGATGCCGGAGTTGGTGTGCACGCCGTCGTCGTCGTCCGAGGTGTCGACGTAGTCGGCCATGGTCGCCGGCTGGGGGTCCTTGCCGAGCACCGGGTCGTCGTAGGCGGTGCCCGGGGCCTTCATCGAGCGGAGGGCGACGCCCTTCACCTGCGTCGTGAACAGGCCCTGCCCGATCAGCCAGCTCGCCTCGTCGGCGGTCTGCTTCTTCTCGTACTGGAGGACGAGCGAGCCGAATACGTCCGAGATCGACTCGTTGAGGGCGCCCGACTGGTCCTTGTAGAGGAGGCCCGCGGTGTACTGCGTGACCCCGTGGGTGAGCTCGTGCCCGATCACGTCGACCGAGATCGTGAAGCGCTGGAACACCTGGCCGTCGCCGTCGCCGAACACCATCCGCTCGCCGTTCCAGAACGCGTTGTCGTAGCCCTTCTCGTAGTGCACGGTGCCGTCGAGCGGCAGACCCTGCCCGTCGATCGAGTTGCGGCCGTAGACCTCGGAGTAGAGGGCGAAGGTGGCGCCGAGGCCGTCGTAGGCCTCGTTCACGGCGACGTCCGCGACCGGGGCGTCGCCCTCGCGGCGCACCGTCGTGCCCGGCAGGGTGTCCGTGTGCTTCGCGTCGGAGATCGTGCGGTTCGGGGCGTCGCGCATCTCGGCGACGAGGCTGCCGCCCTCGACGCTCAGCGTCAGGCGGGCGGCGCGGCGGTCGTCGTCATGGCTGAGGGTGCGCCGGGCCGCGAGCGCGGCGTCGTGGAGGTGCGACTGGTCGGCCTGCGCGAGCCGGGCGAGAAGATACGGGGGGACGATGCCGGATGCCATGCAGCCGAGGGTAGACAGGTCGTCCGACAAGCGGGTGGACGCCCGGACCGGCCTAGGCTGACGGCATGGCCCGCGCGCAGCACGACCCGACGCAGCGCCGGCCGCACGGGCCCGAGGACGTCTGGGTCGACGGTCCGCACGGGCGGTTCTGGGGCGCGAACGGCGCGGCCGGGCTGCTGATCGCGGACGGCGACCGCGTGCTGCTCCAGCTCCGCGCGGTCTGGAGCCATCTCGGCGGCACCTGGGGCATCCCGGGAGGCGCTCGGAAGGGCGACGAGACCCCGGAGCAGGCGGCGATCCGCGAGGCCGACGAGGAGGCCGGGGTGCCGCCGGCGCTCGTGGACGTCATCGGGACATCGGTCTTCGACCTCGGCTACTGGTCGTACACGACCGTCCTGGCCCGCACCCGCGAGCCGTTCGAGCCGTTCGTCGGCGACGCGGAGAGCGTCGAGCTGCGCTGGACCGCGTTCGACGAGGTCCCCGACCTCCCCCTGCACCCCGGCTTCGCCGCCAGTTGGACGGAATTGCGCCCGCGCCTCGAGGCGGCCGACTAGCTGCCGGTCGCGCTTGACCCTCACGCTGCGGGAGGGGGGATCGTCGACGGCATGAGCACCTACGTCAATGCCTTCGAGATGAGCCCGGTCCCGGTACCGGGGCCCGACGCGGTCGCACCCGAGCCGTTCCACGGGATCTACGGGATGCCGTCCTTCGTGACGATCCCGACCGCCGACATGTCCGCCTCACTGGCCTTCTGGACCGACGCCCTCGGGTTCTTCGACCTGTTCAGCGTCCCGGGTCGGCTCGTGCACCTGCGCCGGTGGGCCTTCCAGGACGTTCTGCTGGTCCCGGCCGACAGGGCGTCGGAGAGCGTCCCCGCGATGACCGTCAGCTTCGCCTGCGTGCTCGATCAGATCGACCCGCTCGTGGCGGCCTGCCGGGCGATCGACGCGTCGTCGGTCGACGAGCCGGTGGACACGGCGTGGAACACGCGGGACGTCCACGTCGTCACCCCCGAGCGCGTCCGCGTCGTCTTCACGGCCGCCAAGGCCCTCGACCCGTCGAGCGAGGCGGCCCGGAACCTCGCCGCGATCGGCATCACGTCGTCGGACCCCGAGAAGAATGGTGAGCGTGACCGATGAGAGCGACGCCGACGGTCTGACGGTCGGGCGCGCCGCCGCCCGGCTCGGCCTGACCGTCCGGACGCTGCATCACTGGGACGAGATCGGCCTGGCGCGGCCGTCGTCGCGAACGGCGGCGGGGTACCGGATGTACACCGTCGCCGATGTCGAACGGCTGCGTCGGGTGGTGGCCTATCGCGAGCTGGGCCTCGATCTCGGTGCCGTCCGGGCGGTCCTCGACGATCCGACCGTCGACATCGCGACGGAGTTGCGCGCCCAGCGGGCCCGGCTCGCGGAGCGCATCGATCGGCTGGCGTCGCTGAGCGACGACCTGGAGCGGATGGCGGACGCCCACGAGCGCGGCGTCCTGCTCAGCGACGCCGAGCAGCGGACGAGCTTCGGACCGGGGTGGGATCCCGCCTGGGCCGCCGAAGCCCGGCAGCGCTACGGCGCGACGGACCAGTGGCGGCAGTACGCCGAGCGCTCCGCCGGTCGCTCGGCGGAGGAGTGGCGGTCCATCGCGCGGACCGCGCAGGAGTTCGACACCGCGCTGGCGGACGCGATGGCGGCGGGCGTCGAGCCGGGAAGCGCGGAGGCGGACCGTCTCGTCGACCGGCATCGGGAGGTGTTCTCGGCCTACTTCCCGCTCACCCGCGAGATGCAGGTCCTCCTCGGCCGCCGGTACGAACGGGATCCGGGGTTCGCCGCGCACTACGAGCGCCTGCGCCCCGGGCTGGCCTCGTGGCTGCGCCTCATCATCGATGAGGCCGCACGCTCGCGCGGCATCGATCCCGACGCCGCCGTCTGGCGGTGAGGGCGCCGGGAGGGATCTAGACGGAGGCCCCGGCCGGCTCGCGCAGCGACGCCTTCCAGGCGACGAGACCGCGCACCGTCTCCGAGTCGTCCTCGGCCAGCTCGGCCATCGCGTCCGCGGGCGCGGAGAAGTTCACCGCGACGAAGGCACGCACCGTCTCCTCGTCGTCGTGCGCGAGTCGTCGGAGCAGGTCGCAGGAGACCGTCTCGTTGCGGGCCAGCCAGCGCCGCACCTCGGCGTCGGGGTCGGCGGCCAGGGCCTCGGCGACGTCGTCCGGCAGGTGGTAGCTCGACGCGGCACTGGCCCGGATGCGGGGATTCGCATCGGCGGCGAGCAGACGGATCCGGCGGATCTTGCTCTCCGTGACCGGGGGAGCAGGATGCTGCGCCGCGATCTCCTCGGCGGTCTTCATGGCCGGGGCCATCCGCGCCAGCTGCGCGCGCTGGGCGGGCGTGTTGAACCGGATGCACGACATGGCGGTCAGGCTAACCCGCGGCTCCCGCGGTCTCATCGCGTACACGCCGCGGGAACCAGGGGATGACCGGCGAGGTCCGCTTCTGGTACTCGGCGTACTCGGGGTACCTGCTCTTCGTGATCGTCTCGGTGAACTGCGTCGACCCGATGAAGACGGCCAGGAGAAGCAGGATGCCGGTCAGGGTCCAGTCCAGCCCGCGCGCCGCGACGACCCCGAACGCCGCGACGACCCACCACTGCGCGTTCTCGAAGAAGAAGTTGGGGTGGCGTGACACGCGGAACAGGCCGGACTGCCGGAACCGGGGCGACGGCTCCCGTCCGGCGGCGCGCTCCGCGGCCTTCCACCGCTGGAAGCTCCACTGCTGCTGGTCGGCGACCGTCTCGCCGACGAGGAACCCGACGAAGAGGATCGCGAGCACGACGTCGAGCACGCCGAACGGCGTGCGGTGCTGGAACGCGGTCCACGCCGGCGACGCGATGAGGAACAGCACCGCGTTCTGGAACAGCACGATGAAGAGGAGATTGAACACCTGGAACAGCGCGGGGCTCATGCGGTCGCGGAGCACGGCCCAGCGGTAGTCCTCGTGATCGCCTCCGACGCCCGAGTAGCCGCCCTTGCGCGCGAAGTTGAAGGTGAGGCGCGCGCCCCAGAGCAGCACGAGCACGGCCATGACGTCGAGCCTCGGGTCGCGGAAGCCCGCGGCGATCGCGAAGATCCCGACGTAGACGACCGGCACGATCGACCAGATGCGGTCGACCCACGAGGTGTCCTTCGAGACGATCGACGCGATCCAGCAGACCAGGCAGACGACCGCCGCGACCACGAGCGCGACGAGGAGGGGCGACATGCGGTCAGGCTAGCCTGGGGCCGTGCCCCCGGCCGTCAGCTCGCGCGTCGTGACGGTCCCGAACGCGCTCAGCTGCCTGCGGCTGCTGCTCATCCCGGTCTTCCTCGTCCTGCTGGTCACCGAGCAGTACCTCTGGGCCCTCGTCACCCTCGTCGTCTCGAGCGTCACCGACTTCGTCGACGGCTACATCGCGCGGCACTTCAACCAGATCAGCCGGGTGGGGCAGCTGCTGGATCCCGCCGCCGACCGTCTCTTCATCTTCTCGACGCTCGTGGGGCTCGCGATCCGCGGATTCCTGCCGTGGTGGCTGGTGGGCGTCATCGTCGCGCGCGACGTGCTGCTGCTCGTGCTCGGCGTGATCCTGGCGCAGCACCGGTTCGGCCCGCTCCCGGTGCACCACCTCGGCAAGATGGGCACCTTCCTCCTCCTCGTCGCCATGCCGGTGCTGGTGCTGGGGGCGGCGTTCCCCGCCCTCGACACCTGGGCCGCGCCGGTGGGCTGGGCGGCGGCCCTGTGGGGGGTCTTCCTGTACTGGTGGGCGGGCATCGTCTACGCCGTGCAGACCGGTCGGATCATCCGAATCGGGGAGGACGACGGCGACGGGGCATCGGCTAGGGTTGAGCGCTAAAGGAGGGGATGACATGGCCGACGACCCGCACGAGGAGCACGCTCCCGAGTCGACGCCGACCACTGCGTCGGAGGTGACCCCCGCGACCCCGGGCAATGCCGGGAACGACACCACCGTCCACTTCGCCGACGACTTCGCGCAGCAGTTGAAGGCGATGGAGGCCGGGATCTCCCCCGAGGAGCAGGAGGCGATCGCCGCCCTGCCGTCCGGCTCGGCGCTCCTCATCGTCCGTCGCGGTCCGAACGTGGGCGCGCGGTTCCTGCTCGACTCGGACTCGACGATCGCGGGACGTCACCCCGATGCCGACATCTTCCTCGACGACGTGACCGTGTCGCGCCGTCACGCGGAGTTCACCCGGGTCGGCAACGTGTTCCAGGTGAAGGACCTCGGGTCGCTGAACGGGACCTACTTCGACGGCGTGCGGATCGAGTCGGCGCTCCTCAGCGACGGCGCCGAGGTGCAGGTCGGTAAGTTCCGCCTCACGTTCTACGCATCGCGTCTCGATCTCGCCCAGCTCAGCCGGTGAGGGCCGGCGCCGCCGCCCCGAAGCCCACGGCCTCGGGGCCGAATCTGCTCAGCATCGGTCAGGTGCTGCAGCGGCTCAGCCCCGAGTTCCCCGACCTGTCGCCGTCGAAGCTCCGCTTTTTGGAGGAGCGGCAGCTGGTCACGCCGTCGCGGACGGAGTCGGGCTACCGCAAGTTCTCGCCGACCGACCTCGAGCGGCTGCGCCTCGTGCTGACCATGCAGCGCGACTACTACCTCCCACTCAAGGTCATCCGCGGCTACCTCGACGACCTCGACGCGGGCCGGGAGCCCGTGCTCCCCGGCGGCGTGCAGGTGTCGGCGGCGCCATCGATGCTCCCCGCGACGCGCAAGCTGACCCGCGAGGAGCTCGTGCGGGAGTCGGGTGCGACCCCGATGCTGCTGAACGACGCGATCACCGCGTCCCTCATCGCGGCGGGCGACACGTTCACCGACGAGGCGCTCGTCGTGCTGAAGGCGCTCGTCGAGCTTCAGCGCTCCGGCATCGAGCCTCGGCATCTGCGCGGCTTCCGGGCCGCGGCGGAGCGGGAGCTCGGCCTCATCGAGAGCGCCCTGATCCCGACGGCGCGTCGCGGTGACGCCTCCAGCCGGGCCAAGGCCCTCGAGCTCGCCCGCGAGATCGCCGGACAGCTCGAGCTCGTCCGCTCGAGCCTCATCCGCTCGGCGCTGTCACGGCTCTGAGCCGACCGCCCGGGGCGCCGTCCGCGCGACACGCCCGGCGCCTCGTTGTCCCGCTCGCGGCCCACCGGTAGCGTGAGGGAGCACAGGACGTTGAACCTCAACTTCAACCTGAGGGTTAGTGTCAGCCGTCCGATGCCCGAACCGAGGAGCGCGCGCATGAGCGAAGTCAACCGCCACGACGAGGCTCGCTTCGCCGACGGGCTGCTCTTCACCGACGGGCTGCCCGAGCTCGAGGAGGGCGCGGGGTACCGCGGCACCGTCGCGGCGCGCGCCGCCGGCATCAGCTACCGCCAGCTCGACTACTGGGCCCGCACGCAGCTCGTCGAGCCGACCATCCGCGGCGCGGCAGGCTCCGGATCGCAGCGCCTCTACGGGTTCCGCGACATCCTCGTGCTCAAGCTCTTCAAGCGCCTGCTCGACACCGGCATCTCTCTGCAGCAGATCCGGGTCGCCGTCGACCAGCTCCGCGAGGCCGGCATCTACGACCTCGCGCAGACGACGCTCATGAGCGACGGCGCGAGCGTCTACCTCTGCACCTCGAACGACGAGGTCATCGACCTCGTGAGCCGCGGCCAGGGCGTCTTCGGCATCGCCGTCGGCAAAGTGCTGCGCGAGGTGGAGTCGGACCTCGTCGACATGGACACCGTGGCCGCCGGCGACCCGATGGACGAGCTCGCGGCGCGCCGGGCGGCCCGCGCCTCCTGAGTCGGGCCGAGCGGGTCGAGTAGCGCCGCGCAGCGGATCCTATCGAGACCCTTCGTATCGAGACGCGGGGTCGCGATACGCCGCTGCGCGGCTACTCGACCGGCGCTATGCCGTGGTGGACGCGGGCTGACCGGCGATCGACGCCGTGCGCATGACGCGGTCGAGCAGCTGGTCGAAGTGCCGCGCCATCTCCTGCGAGCTCTCGCCCGGCCAGACGTGGAGCGGCTTCGCCGCCCCCTGCGCCTGCTGCAGCGAGGTGCGCTCGGGCAGCTGTGGGGCGAGCACGAGCGGCCCGAACATGTCGCGCAGCTCCTTGATGCGGAACTGGTGCTCGAGCGACTGCACCCGTGCGCGGTTCACGATGATGCCGAGCGGCTGCAGGCGCGGCGACAACCCCCGGCGGATCTCCTCGATCGCCCGGAGCGCGCGGTCGGCCGCGGCCACCGAGAACAGACCCGGCTCGGTGACGACGGCGACGCGGTCCGAGGCCGCCCACGCGGTGCGGGTCAGGGCGTTGAGCGAGGGCGCGCAGTCGATGAGCACGAGCTCGTAGTCGCGCTCGACATGGGCGAGAGCCTCCTCGAGCTTCCAGATGTCGCGGATCGAGGGGTGCGGCCCGTCGAAGTTGATGGCCGAGGGGGAGCCGATCAGCACGTCCACCGTTCCGGGGCGCCCGCGGGTCCAGCCCGACGGCGCGATGGCCGAGCGGACGATCTTCTCCTTGGGGGAGGCGAGCACGTCGGCCACGTTGAGATGGCCGGCGACCGCGATGTCCATGCCGGTCGACACGTCGGACTGCGGATCGAGGTCGACGACGAGGGTCGAGATGCCCTTCGCGAAGGCCGCCGAGGCCAGTCCGAGCGTGACGGTGGTCTTTCCCACGCCCCCCTTGAGGGAGCTCACGCTCAGCACATGCACGAGCACCGAGCCTAGCGTCACTACGCTGGGAGGACCCCTTCCCCACGCCACCCGACGAGAGGACCTGTGTGTTCAAGAAGATCCTGGTGGCCAACCGCGGCGAGATCGCGATCCGGGCATTCCGTGCGGCGTACGAACTGGGCGCCAAGACGGTCGCGGTCTACCCGTTCGAAGACCGCAACTCGCTGCACCGGCTGAAGGCCGACGAGGCCTACCTGATCGGCGAGGAGGGCCACCCGGTCCGCGCGTATCTCGACGTGAACGAGATCGTCCGCGTCGCGAAGGAGTCGGGCGCCGACGCGATCTACCCGGGCTACGGCTTCCTCTCCGAGAATCCGGACCTGGCCCAGGCCGCCGCCGACAACGGCATCACCTTCATCGGCCCCGGCAGCCACGTGCTCGAGATGGCCGGCAACAAGGTGACCGCCAAGGAGCACGCGATCGCCGCCGGCGTGCCGGTGCTGAAGTCGACCCCCGCGAGCCGCGACATCGGGGAGCTGCTGGCCGGCGCCGACGAGATCGGCTTCCCGATCTTCGCCAAGGCCGTCGCGGGCGGCGGCGGACGCGGGATGCGCCGCGTCGAGACGAAGGACGAGCTGCGCCCGGCCCTCGAGGCCGCGATGCGCGAGGCCGACTCGGCGTTCGGCGACCCGACGATGTTCCTCGAGCAGGCGGTCATCCGTCCGCGGCACATCGAGGTGCAGATCCTCGCCGACGGCGCGGGGGAGACGATCCACCTCTTCGAGCGCGACTGCTCGGTGCAGCGGCGCAACCAGAAGGTCGTCGAGATCGCGCCGGCACCGAACCTCGACCCGTCGATCCGCGAGGCGCTCTACCGCGACGCGATCGCGTTCGCGAAGTCGATCGGCTACGTCAACGCCGGCACCGTCGAGTTCCTGCTCGACACCGAGGGCGACCGCGCCGGCCAGCACGTGTTCATCGAGATGAACCCGCGCATCCAGGTCGAGCACACCGTGACCGAGGAGGTCACCGACGTCGACCTCGTCCAGTCGCAGATGCGGATCGCCGCGGGGGAGACCCTCGACGACCTGGGGCTGCACCAGGGCGACATCCACCTCCGCGGCACCGCGATCCAGGTCCGGATCACGACCGAGGACCCGTCGGCCGGGTTCCGCCCCGACACCGGCAAGATCACCTCCTACCGGTCGCCGGGCGGCGCGGGCATCCGGCTCGACGGCGGCACGGTGCAGACCGGCGCGCAGGTCAGCCCGCACTTCGACTCGATGCTGGCGAAGATGATCGCCCGCGGGCGCGACTACCCGACCGCGGTGCGCCGCGCCGAGCGCGGGCTCGCCGAGTTCCGCATCCGCGGCGTGACCACCAACATCTCCTACGTGCAGGCCGTGCTCGCCGACCCGGCGTTCCAGGCCGGCGACCTGTCGACGAAGTTCATCGAGGAGCGGCCGGAGCTGTTCCACGCGCGCGAGTCGCGCGACCGCGGCACCAAGATCCTCAACTGGCTCGCCGATGTGACGGTCAACCAGCCGAACGGCGACGGCGCGGGCGCCTACGACCCGGCGATCAAGCTGCCGGTCGTGGATGTCGACGCCCCGGCACCGGCCGGATCCCGCCAGCGGCTCCTCGAGCTCGGCCCCGCCGGGTTCGCGGCCGCGCTCCGCGAGCAGAAGGCCCTCGCGGTCACCGAGACCACGTTCCGCGACGCGCACCAGTCGCTCCTCGCGACCCGCGTGCGCACCAAGGACCTCGTCGCGGTGATGCCGCACGTCGCGCGCCTCACGCCGCAGCTGCTGAGCGTCGAGGCCTGGGGCGGGGCGACCTACGACGTCGCGCTCCGCTTCCTCGGCGAGGATCCGTGGGAGCGGCTCGCCGCCATGCGGGAGGCTCTGCCGAACATCGCGATCCAGATGCTGCTGCGCGGGCGCAACACGGTCGGCTACACCCCGTACCCGACCCGCGTGACCGACGCGTTCGTCGCGGAGGCGGCGTCCACGGGCGTCGACATCTTCCGCATCTTCGACGCGCTCAACGACGTCGCGCAGCTGCGCCCGGCGGTGGACGCGGTGCTCGCGACCGGCACCGCCGTCGCCGAGGTCGGCATGTGCTACACCGGGGACCTGCTCAACCCGGCCGAGGACCTCTACACGCTCGACTACTACCTGCGTCTCGCGGAGCAGATCGTCGAGTCGGGCGCCCACATCCTCGCGATCAAGGACATGGCCGGACTCCTGCGCGCGGAGGCGGCCGAGAAGCTGGTGACGGCGCTGCGCGAGCGCTTCGACCAGCCCGTCCACGTGCACACCCACGACACCGCGGGCGGTCAGCTCGCGACGCTGCTGGCCGCGAGCCGTGCCGGCGCCGATGCGGTCGACGCGGCGAGCGCCCCGATGGCCGGCACGACGAGCCAGCCGTCGCTCTCCGCGCTCGTCGCCGCGACGGTGCACACCGAGCGCGACACCGGCATCTCGCTCGACGCGGTCGACGCGCTCGAGCCGTACTGGGAGGCCGTGCGCCGCGCCTACCGACCGTTCGAGTCCGGTCTGCCGGGTCCGACGGGGCGCGTGTACCACCACGAGATCCCGGGCGGCCAGCTCTCGAACCTCCGTCAGCAGGCCATCGCACTCGGCCTCGGCGACCAGTTCGAGAAGGTGGAGGACGCCTACGCGGCCGCGAACCGGATGCTCGGCCGCCCGCCGAAGGTGACGCCCTCGTCGAAGGTCGTGGGCGACCTCGCCCTCGCGCTCGTCGCGGTGGACGCCGACCCGGCCGACTTCGAGCAGAACCCGCAGAAGTACGACATCCCGGACTCGGTGATCGGCTTCATGGCCGGCGAGCTCGGCGACCTGCCGGGCGGCTGGCCCGAGCCGTTCCGCAGCAAGGTGCTCGAGGGCCGCGACGTGCGGATCGGCGTCGAGGAACTGACAGCGGAGGATGAGGCGGGGCTCCGCGCCGACGACGAGGGCGGCGACGCCGCGACCCGACGGCACACGCTCAACCGGCTGCTCTTCCCCGCGCCGACCCGCCAGTTCGAGCAGGTGCGGGAGCTGTTCGGCGATCTGTCGGTCGTCGATACGCGCGCATACCTCTACGGTCTGCAGTCGAACGCGGAGACCGTGGTCGAGATCAGCCGCGGCGTGAGCCTCCTGCTGTCGCTCGAGGCGATCGGCGAGCCCGACGAGAAGGGCGAGCGGACCGTCATGACGACGATCAACGGCCAGCTGCGTCCGATCAGCATCCGCGACCGCTCCATCACGGTCGAGACCAAGAGCGCCGAGAAGGCCGACCCCGCGAAGCCCGGCCAGGTGCCGGCACCGTTCTCGGGCGTCGTCACCCTCAAGGTGGCCGACGGCGATCAGGTGGAGGCGGGCCAGGCCGTCGCGACGATCGAGGCGATGAAGATGGAGGCCGCGATCACGACGCCGGTCGCCGGCCGCGTCGTCCGGCTCGCGATCCCGACGACCCAGCAGGTCGACGCGGGCGACCTCCTGGTGGTGGTCGAGTAGGCCCCGGACCGGGCCCGTCCGGCGGCCGATCGGTAGACTCGCGGGTTGTGACCCTCGACCGTGACGCGCGTCGTCCGGGCCGGCGCGCCGCCGGACCGGTGGACGAGCACGCCGTGCTGCCGACGCACGACGATCTCACGGCCGCGGTCCCGGAGAGCCTCACGGTGAGCATCGCGCTGCCCGTGCCGGTGCACGAGGCGCCGGAGGACGAACAGGCGGTCGCCCTCGACGAGGTCGCGGTCTCACCGGTCGTCGCCGACGTCGTCGCCCCGTCGACGACGTCGATCGAGATCGTGACGGCGGAGCTCGTCCCCGAGCCGGCGGAAGAGGGCGCGCCGGTCGACCCGGCCGACGTTCCGCCGCTCCCCGAAGCGGCCGCGCCGCCGCTCAGCCGACGTGAGCGCGTGCGGCTCGAGAACGCGACGGCGCGCCCCGCCGTCCCCATCGACGACACCGACGCCGCCCCGCGCACGAAACCCGGCCGCCACGCGGCACCGGAGGGCTTCTGGCAGCGGGGTGTCTACGAGGGCACCTTCCACCTCGTCAACCCCGGGGATTCGGCCCGGGCGCGCGAGCGCAAGGCGACGGACGCCCGGATCACGAAGACGCTCGTCGGCGGCACGCGGTTCGTCCCTGTTCTGACCCGCAAGGGCGGCGTCGGCAAGACCACGATCACCACCCTCCTCGGCATGGCTCTCGCCGACCTGCGCGACGACCGCGTCGTGGCGATCGACGCGAACCCGGATCGCGGCACGCTCGCCGAGCGGGTCAACCGGCAGACCCGGTCCACCGTCCGCGACGTCGTGGTGCACGCGCCCGAGATCCGCGACGAGGCGTCGCTCCAGCGCCACCTCTCCCGCGATGCGACCGGGCTCGACGTGCTCGCCTCCGACACCGACCCGCTCATCTCCGAGGCGTTCGACGAGAACGACTACAACGTCATCGCCGACGTGCTGACGCAGCAGAGCACCGGCATCGTGCTCACCGACTGCGGCACCGGCATCGTCCACTCGGTGATGCGGGCCACGCTCCAGCGCGCCGACGAGGTCGTCGTCGTGTCCGGCGGCAGCGTCGACGAGGCGCGCCTCGCGTCCGAGACCTTGACCTGGCTCGAGGCCAACGGCTACGCGCACCTCGTCCGCAACGGGATCGTCGCGCTCAACACCGCGACGCAGGGGACGGACCTGGTGAAGCTCACCGAGATCGAGGCACACTTCCGCTCGCGGGTGCGGGAGGTCGTCCGGATCCCCTACGACCGGGAGCTCGCCGCCGGGTCGGTGGTGCGCTATGCGGCGCTCAAGCCGTTCACCCGTCAGGCCGCGCGCGATCTCGCCGCCTCCGTCATGGACGGGCTCCCCGCCGAGCGCGGCGCCCGGGTGATCGTCCCGTGACCGAACGGCAGATCCGCCTGTTCGGCGACCCCGTGCTGCGCTCGCCCTCCGACCCGGTCGTGGTCCGGCCGGACGACGCGCGCCTGCAGGCCCTCGCCGAGGACCTCGTCGACACCGTGCTGCTGCCGGGACGTGCGGGCGTGGCCGGGTGCCAGATCGGCGTCGGGCTCCGCGCGTTCAGCTGGAACGTCGACGGGGACGTCGGCTACGTCTTCAACCCGGTGCTCGAGGTGTCGGGGGAGCCGGAGCTCATCGACGAGGGCTGCCTCTCGGTTCCGGGGTTCTACTTCCCCCGCCTGCGGCACCCGCACGCCAGGGTGACCGGCGTCGACGCGCACGGGCGTACCGTCGTGGTCGAGGGGGACGGCGTGCTCGCGCAGGCGCTCCAGCACGAGACCGACCACCTCGACGGACGGCTCTACGTCGAGGGGCTCGAGCCCGAGGCCAAGCGCGAGGCCATGCGCGCGATCCGCAATGCGGACTGGTTCCGCGCGGGCGTGACCTCGATCAGCTGACGCGCCCCGTCACCCGGCGGGGATCGACGCCGTCTCCGGCGCGGCCGCGGCCGGCGTCTTCTCGTACATGCCCTCGATGATGTCGGCGAAGTCCTTGAGGATCGGCCCGCGCTTGATCGACATCTTCGGCGTCAGGTGGCCGGAGGCCTCCGTGAACTCCGTCGGCAGGATCACGAACTTGCGGATCGACTCGGCCCGCGACACGTGGGTGTTCGCCCTGTCGACGGCGCGCTGCACCTCCGCGATCACCTTCGGATTGCGCGCCGCCTCGTCGAGCGACATCGTCGCGTCCTCGCCGTTGTTGTTCAGCCACACCGGCAGCATCTCGGGGTCGAGCGTCACGAGGGCGGCGATGAACGGCTTCTGGTCGCCCACGACCACGACCTGCCCGACGAGCGGGTTGGCGCGGATCGGATCCTCGAGCGCGGCCGGCGAGACGTTCTTGCCGCCCGCGGTGACGAGGATCTCCTTCTTGCGCCCGGTGATCGTCAGATAGCCGTCCTCGTCGAGGCTGCCGATGTCGCCGGTCTTGAACCACTCACCGTCGAACGCCTCCGCCGTCGCGGACTCGTTCTTCCAGTACCCGGCGAACACGTCGATGCCCTTGACGAGGATCTCGCCGTCCTCCGCGATGCGGATCCCGACACCGGGCAGGGCGGGGCCGACGGTGCCGATCTTGAACTTGGAGACCAGGTTCACCGTCGCGGGCGCCGTGGTCTCGGTGAGGCCGTAGCCCTCGAGGATCCGCACGTCGAGGCTGCGGAAGAAGTGCCCGAGCCGCAGGCCGAGGGGCGCCGAGCCCGAGACCGCGTACTTCACGCGGCCGCCCATCGCCTCCTTGAGCTTGCTGTAGACGAGCCGGTCGAACAGCGCGAACTTCACCCGCAGCCCGAGCGGGACCCGGCCCGCATCGAGGGCCTTCGAGTGCTCGATCGCGACCTCGGCGGCGGCGCGGAAGATCCTTCCCTTGCCGCCGGTCTCGGCCTTCTGCTCCGCCGAGTTGAAGACCTTCTCGAACACCCGCGGCACGGCGAGCAGGAACGTCGGTTTGAAGCTGCCGAGCGAGTCGATGAGCCGGCTGGTGTCGGCCTGGTGCCCGACCCGCACGCCCGCGTGGACGCCGAGGATCGAGATGAAACGGGCGAACACGTGCGCCATCGTGATGAAGAGGAGGCTCGAGGCGCCATCGGCCACGACCTCCTTCATGGCGACAGCCGAGTTGCGCGCCAGCTCGACGAAGTTGCCGTGCGTCAGCGCGCACCCCTTGGGCGTGCCGGTCGACCCGGAGGTGTAGATGATGGTGGCGATGTCGGCTGACTTCGCGATCGTGCGGCGGCGCTCGATCTCGGCGTCCGAGACGTCGGTGCCCGCCGCGGCGAGCCCGTCGAGGTCGCTCAGCTGCCAGACCTTCGTGACGGCCGGCAGCTCCGCCCGCACCTCCTCGAAGCGGGCGCGGTGATCGTCCGTCTCGAGGATCACGGCGTTCGCGCCCGAGTCCTCGAGGTTGAACCGCACCTGGAAGGGCGCGGAGGTCTCGTAGATCGGCACGACGATCGCGCCGGCGAACGCCGTGGCGAAGTCGATGAGCGACCACTCGTAGCGGGTGCCGCACATGAGGCCGATCTTGTCGCCGGGCTGCACGCCGGCGGCGACGAGACCCTTCGCGAGGGCGATCACCTGGCGGTGGAACTCGGTGACCGTCAGGTCCTCCCAGCCGCCCTCGGCGGTCGGGAGCGCGAAGATGGCGCGGTCGGGGCTCGCCGTCAGCCGGTCGAGCAGCAGGTGCGTGATGTTGGCGTCGGCGTCGGGCTCGACGGCGGGCGGGGTCGTGTATTCGTTCACGGCATCTCCTTCGGTGACGTGACGTCCGTCGACAGATCGTACCCGTGCGCGCCGGGCGCCGCCCGTGAGCCGCGGCGGGAGGGGGAGTCGCCGCGCCCCTAGACTCGTGGCTCGTGCACGCGATCGGGATCGACATCGGCGGGACGAAGATCGCGGGAGCCGTCGTCGACGACGCGGGGCGCATCCTCCGCGGCGAGCGGCGCCCGACGCCCGCGGGCGACGCGATCGCGATTGTGGACGACGTCGTCACCATCGTGCGGTCGCTGGCGGGGGAGGGCCCGATCCCGCCGCTGGGCGTCGTCGTGCCCGGCTTCCTCGACGCCGACCGCGAGCAGGTCTACTACGCCCCGAACATCAGCTTCCGCGAGGTGCCGCTCCGGGCGCTGCTCGCCGAGCGCCTGCCGGGAGCGTCGATCGTGATCGACAACGACGCCAACGCCGCCGGCTGGGCCGAGCACCGGCACGGCGTGGGCCGCGGGGCCGGCGATATGGTGCTGCTCACGATCGGCACGGGGGTCGGCGGCGCGGTCGTCGTCGACGACCGGCTGCTGCGCGGCGGCTTCGGCGTGGCCGGCGAGATCGGCCACATGCGCCTGGTGCCGGACGGGCTGCCGTGCGGATGCGGCCAGCGCGGCTGCCTGGAGCAGTACGGCTCGGGCCGGGCGCTGCTGCGGTACGCGGGCGAGATCGCCGACGCGGGCGGCATCGGCGTGGCCCTCGCCCACGCGCGGGAGACCGACGGAGCCCTCGACGCGGCCAACGTCGGGCTCCTCATCGCCGAGGGCGACCCGGGGGCGATCGCCGCCGTGCGACGCCTCGGCGAGCGGCTTGGCGAGGCGTGCGCGTCGATCGGGGCGATCCTCGATCCGCGGGTCTTCGCGTTCGGCGGCGGCGTGGCCGCGGCCGGCGAGCTGCTGCTCGAGCCGGTGCGCGAGTCGTTCCGGGCGCACCTGCCCGCGCGCGGCTTCCACCCCGAGCCCGAGTTCGTGATCGCGCAGCTCGTCAACGACGCGGGCGTCGTGGGCGCCGCCGACCTGGCGAGGGTGCTGGAGGTCTGAGCGAGCCCGGCCCTAGAGTCGACACGATGCGACGCTCACGTCCGTGGCTGTTCTGGATCATCAAGGTGATCGCGGGCCCGTTCCTGGTCTCGGTGTTCCGGCCGTGGACCCGGGGGAGCGAGAACGTGCCCGAGCGCGGCGGCGTGATCTTCGCGAGCAACCACCTCTCGTTCGCCGACTCGGTGTTCCTCCCGCTCCTCGTCCACCGCCACATCACCTTCCTCGCGAAGAGCGACTACTTCACGGGACGCGGCCTTCGCGGCTGGCTGCAGAAGGAGATCTTCCTCGGCCTCGGGCAGGTGCCGATCGACCGGTCGGGCGGCAAGGCGTCGGAGGCATCGCTCAACTCCGGCCTGAGCGTCCTCGCCGAGGGGCGCCAGCTCGGCATCTACCCCGAGGGCACCCGAAGCCCCGACGGCCGGCTCTACCGCGGCCGCACGGGCGTGGCGCGCATGGTGCTCGAATCGGGCGTTCCGGTCATCCCCGTCGCCATGGTCGACACGGAGAAGATCATGCCGCTCGGCGTGCGGATCCCGAGGGTGCGCCGGGTCGGCGTGGTCTTCGGCGAGCCGCTCGACTTCAGCCGCTTCCACGGGATGGAGGGCGACCGCTTCGTGCTCCGCTCCATCACCGACGAGATCATGTACGAGATCGACCGGGTGAGCGGGCAGGAGTACGTCGACGTGTACGCGTCGTCGGTGCGCGCGGCGAATCCGACGAAGGCCGACCGCGCGGCGGCGGCGGGCCGCCCGAAGGCCCACGAGACGGCGCCCTCCGCGTCGGTCATCAGCGACTGACGGGGCCGCCCCGGTCAGCGACCGCGGGGCCGAGCGGATAGCCTGGAGGCTCCCTCCAGCACAAGGACCTTGCCGTGGCAGACCCGACCGAGACCGTCGTCCCCGCCGATCCGAAGGTGATCGCCGGTCTCGACTATTGGCGCGACCTGCCCATCAAGCAGCAGCCGGCGTGGCCGGATCTCGCGGAGGCGGCGGCCGCGTCCGCCGAGATCGCCTCGTTCCCCCCGCTGGTCTTCGCCGGTGAGATCGACATGCTGCGCGACCGCCTCGCGCGCGCCGCCCGCGGCGAGTCGTTCCTGCTCCAGGGCGGCGACTGCGCCGAGACGTTCGCGGGCGCGACCGCCGACCGGATCCGGGCGCGCGTCCGCACGCTGCTGCAGATGGCGGTCGTCCTCACCTACGGCGCCTCGATGCCGGTCGTGAAGATGGGCCGCATGGCGGGCCAGTTCGCCAAGCCCCGCTCCAACGACGACGAGACGCGCGGCGACGTGACGCTCCCGGCCTACCGCGGAGACATCGTCAACGGCTACGACTTCACGCCGGGGTCGCGTCGCGCCGATCCCCGCCGCCTCGTGCAGGGCTACCACACGGCCGCCTCGACCCTGAACCTCATCCGCGCGTTCACGCAGGGCGGGTTCGCGGATCTCCGCGAGGTGCACAGCTGGAACAAGGGCTTCGCCGCCAACCCGGCGAACCACCGTTACGAGGGCCTCGCCGCCGAGATCGACCGCGCGATCAAGTTCATGGAGGCGGCGGGCGCCGACTTCGACGAGCTGAAGCGCGTGGAGTTCTACACGAGCCACGAGGGCCTCCTCATGGACTACGAGCGCCCGATGACGCGCATCGACTCGCGCAACGGCACGCCCGTCAACACGAGCGCGCACTTCCTCTGGATCGGGGAGCGCACCCGCGACCTCGACGGGGCGCACGTCGACTACTTCAGCCGCATCCGCAATCCCATCGGCGTGAAGCTCGGCCCGACCACGACGCCGGACGTCATGGAGCGGCTCATCGACAAGCTCGACCCCGATCGCGAGCCGGGTCGCCTCACCTTCATCACGCGCATGGGCGCCGGCAAGGTGCGCGACGCGCTGCCGCCGCTCCTCGAGGCGATCCAGGGGATGGAGGCGACGCCGCTCTGGGTCACGGACCCGATGCACGGCAACGGCCTCACCACCTCGACCGGCTACAAGACCCGCCGCTTCGACGACATCGTCGACGAGGTGAAGGGCTTCTTCGAGTCGCACCGCGCGGCCGGCACGCACCCGGGCGGCATCCACGTGGAGCTCACCGGCGACGACGTGACCGAGTGCCTCGGCGGGTCGGAGCACATCGACGAGGCGATCCTCGCCACGAAGTACGAGTCGCTCTGCGACCCGCGGCTGAACCACATGCAGTCGCTGGAGCTCGCGTTCCTCGTCGCGGAGGAGCTCAGCGGGCGTTCGCTCTAACCGCCGGCCCTCAAGTTGACTTTGATCGTCGAACCCCAGGGTGCGGTACTTCCGCCATCAGGATCGGTCTTTGTGACGACGAATATGGACGGAAACGCGTCGGCCGCAGCCTTGGGGTTGTAGTCGAGCTGGAAGCCGGCGTCGAGAAGCTGCTGCTTCGCCTTCGCCCAGGTCTGCCCGACCACGCTGGGCACGACGACGGGCTCCGGTCCCTTCGAGATCGTGAGCGCGATCGTCTGCCCGGGAGCGTAGGGGCCGGCGGTCTCGATCTTGATGACCGACCCCTCCGGCACGGTGTGGCTGAAGCTCTGTTCGCCCTGCGTCGCGGTCACATGGACGGCATTCAGGGCGTCCTGCGCCTGCGCGAAGGTCTGACCGGTGACGTCCGGCAGCTTCCCGACCGATTCGACGAGCGTGACCGGGAGCCCCTGGCCATAGGTGGCCTGCCCGAGGAGGCTCTTGCCGTCGGCGCCGAGCGCGTCGATCACCTGGTCGGCGGCGATGGAGTCGCTGAACTGCTTCTTCGGGTCGCCCCCGGACGACCAGTTGGCCTTGATGGCGGCCTCGGCGTCCGCGACCGGGGTGCCAGCCTTGATCGAGAACGGGATGGGCTTCCGACCCGCCGAGACGAGCAGCCGCACCGTGCTGCCCTTGCCGACGAAGGAGCCGAGGCCCGGCTTGGTGTCGGCCACGCGGCCGGCGGCGACCGAGGTCGAGTACGCCTGACCGGGCGTGCCGAGCTCGAGACCGAGCGCCCGCAGCTCCGCGGTGGCGGCCTCCGGCGTCTTGCCCTGCAGATCCTGCGGAATCGCGACCTGCGAGCCCGGACCGGCGAGGAACCACCACCCGGCGCCGCCGCCGATCAGGGCGAGCAGGACGAGGATGACGAGCAGGGGGATCCAGCGGCGCGGGCGGCGCTTCCGGGGCGCTCCCGCCTCCACCGCCTGACGCACGGGGACCTGATCAGTCGTCGCGGTGCGCGCCGTCGGCATCGCGCCGCGGGCGCCGAGCACCTGGGTCTCGTCGTCGGCGAACGGCCGCGCCGCGCCCGGCGGCGACGGCAGCACCATGGTGCGCTGGGCGACGGTCGGCGCCGGGCCGGTGCCGTCGATCTCGCCGGCCACCGCCTTCAACTGCTCGAGCATCTCCCGCGCGTCGCGCGGCCGGCGCTCCGGGTCGCGCTCGGTCGCCCAGAGCACGAGCTCGTCGAGCGGGCGCGGCACCTTGGGATTGCGGCTCGACGGAGCCGGCACCGACTCGTTCGCGTGCTGGTAGGCGATCTGCATCGGCTGCTCGCCCGTGAACGGCTGCTCGCCGGTGAGCATCTCGTACATCATGATGCCGACCGCGTAGATGTCGGAGCGGGTGTCGGCGACCCCGCGCGTGACGAGTTCGGGGGAGAGGTAGGCGATCGTGCCGAGCAGGGCCGCCCCGGTCGCGGTGTTGGCGGAGGCGGCGCGTGCCAGCCCGAAGTCGCCGATCTTGATGCGGCCGTCGTCGGCCAGCAGCACGTTCTCGGGCTTCAGGTCGCGGTGGACGATCCCGGCCTTGTGCGCCGCGGCCAGCCCGGAGAGCACGGCCTCGGCGATGTCGATCGCCTGCTGGGGGGTGAGCGACCCGTACTCGCGCAGCAGATCGCGGAGGGTGATGCCGGGCAGGTACTCCATCACCAGGTAGGCGCTGTCGTCGTCCTGCCCCTGGTCGAAGACGTTGACGACGTTCGGGTGCGCCAGACGCGCCGCCGAGCGCGCCTCCTGGATGAAGCGCTGCTTGAACTGGCTGTCGTCGGCCAGGTGCCCGTGCATGACCTTGACGGCGACCCGGCGCTCGAGCCGGAGGTCGGTGGCGAGGTAGACGGTGGCCATGCCGCCGCGCGCGATGCGTGAGCGCACCTGGTAGCGCCCGTCGATGAGCCGGCCGATGACCGGGTCCGACGTGTTGACGCTCACGCTGAGAGTGTACGGACGGGCGCCTGAGGGCCCGGCCGCAACACCCGGTCGCGCCCGGATCGGCGAGGGATCAGCGGAGCTGCGCGAGCCAGGTCTGCGCGCTCTTCTCCCACTTGGCGTACGCGTTCGGGTAGGCCGAGATCTGCACCCGCTGCGCCGCCTGGGTGAGGCTCAGACCCGACCAGCCCGGGATGTCGAGCAGGCCCTTCGTACGCCCGGCGTTCGGGTTCTTCGGGCCGCCGTAGAAGAGGCGCGCGGCGTACGAGACGTCGGTGAGCTGGGAGGCGGTGCCCCATCCGGTACTCGGCCGCTGCTGGAAGAGCCCCACCGAGTCGCGGTCGCCGTGGCCGAGGTTGCGCAGGCTCGACTCCTGCATCGCCGTGGCGAGCGCGATGACGATCCCGCGATCGGGCACGCCGAGCTGCCGCCCGACCTGGATGACGATCCGCGCGTTCGCGGCCATCTCCGGAGTGAGCGGGGTCACGGTGGTGCCGTCCTGCACGGCGGTGACACCGGGGAGCACGAGACGGCTGCCGGGGTAGATGAGGCTCGTCGCGCCGAGCCCGTTGGCGCGCATGATCGCGCTCGCGCCGATCCCGAACCGGCCGGCGATGCCGGAGAGCGTGTCGCCCGCGCGCACCGTGTAGGCGTCGTCGACGACCGGGGCCGGGGAGTTCACGACCGGGGTGGTCGGCCCGTCGGCGGGGGCGACCGGGGTGACGGACGAGACGGTCTGGATGTCGAGGGCGCCGCCCGTGGAGGCCGGGCCGGCTGGGATCCGGAGCGACTGCCCAGGGTAGATGATGCTCGTGCGGCTGAGGCCGTTGGCATCGAGGATCGCCTGGGTCGTCACGCCGAGGCGCCCGGCGATGCCCGAGATGGTGTCGCCGCGCTGGATCGTGTAGCCGCGCGCGGGCGAGGACGCCGGAGGCGCGGCGACCGGGGCGGCGCTGCCGCCCCCGAGGACCAGTACCTGTCCGGGGTAGATCAGCGACGACCAGCCGAGGCCGTTGCGTGCGAGGACGTCGGCGGTCCGCAAGCCGAACCGCGCCGCGATCCGCGACACGGTGTCGCCGCTCGCGACGACATAGCGCGAGGGGGCCGCCTGGGCCGGGGCGAGGGCGGCCGGCGTCGATGCCGCTCCCGGTGCCGCCACCGGGGTCGACCGGACGAGGGCGCGGGGCTTCGCCTCGGGCTTCTTCGGCGCCGCGTCGGCTGCCGGGAGGGCGCCCGTGAGGTTCATGGTGACGGTCATCGCGCCGGCGAGTACGACCGGCACGGTCAGGTGCACGCCGCGCCGGATCCGGCGCACCGCTTCGGCGCGCTCCTCGTCGCGCGATGCGCGCGCTCCGTTCGCGTCCATGCCGACCCCGCCTCTCTGGCCCATCCCCCGAGGAACCGCGACATCCGTCGCCGAGCGCGGACGTCCGATTCACGCTGTCACAGAAGATATAAGGAGTCAACTGATGTGGCTCATGTGAATCATGTGGAAATCGACCGCGTCCCGGGCGGCTGCGGACCCCGTCGCGGGCGTGACACGCTGGTCGGGTGAGTGCGAGCACTGCCGATTGGCTGACGATCCCCGACCTCGTGGAGGTGCTGAACCTGCCGCAGGGCAAGGTGCGCCGCCTGCTCGAGGAGCGCATCCTCCTCGGCACCCGCGTCGACGGCGTGCTCAAGGTCCCCGCCGCGTTCCTCCTCGACGGGGAGCCGCTCCACGACCTCCGCGGCACCGTCGTGGTGCTCGGCGACGCCGGCTTCAGTGACGACGAGGCCATCACCTGGCTGCTGAGCGAGCAGGACAGCCTCGGGACGAGTCCTGTGGAGGCGCTTCGCTCCGGGCGCAAGGCCGAGGTGCGCCGGGTCGCGCAGGCGCTCGGGTTCTAGGTCCGCGCTCAGGCGGAGCGCGCGGTCACGACCGCGGCGAGCTCAGCCAGACGCTCCCGTGAGCTGCGGGTGAGCGGCGCCTCGCCGAGCGCGCCGAGGGCCGTGGCGACCTCGCGCTCGATGATCCGCTCGACGTCGTCGAGGGCGCCGCTGTCGCGCACGGCGGACTGCAGCACGCTGATCTGGGTCGGGTCGAGACCGCGATCGCCGAGGAGCTCGTCGACGAGCCGGCGCGCCGACGCCGGCAGCTTCTGGCGTGCGAGGGTGACCAGCACGGTGCGCTTGCCCTCGCGGAGGTCGTCGCCCGCGGGCTTGCCGGTGATCGCGGGATCGCCGAACACGCCGAGGACGTCGTCGCGCAGTTGGAACGCGACCCCGAGCGGGAGCCCGAAGGCGCGCAAGGCGGCCAGCTGCTCGGGGTCGCCGCCGGCGAGCGCCGCACCGATGGCGAGCGGCGCCTCCACGCTGTACTTCGCCGACTTGTAGACGACGACGCGCTGTGCCCGGGTGAGGAGATCCGCCTCGTCGCGCCGGCGCCACGAGTCCTCCTCGAGCATGTCGAGGTACTGCCCCACTGTGACCTCGGTGCGCATCCGCGCGAACTCGTCACGGGCCGCACGCGCCGCCGCCGCATCGGCGGTTCCGCGCACGCCCTGTTCGAAGAGCTCGTCGCTCCAGCCGAGCAGCAGGTCGCCGAGCAGGAGGGCCGCGGCCTCGCCGTGGCGCTCGGGCGCGCCGTCCCATCCGGCGCGGCGGTGCTGCTCCTCGAACTGGCGATGAGCGCTCGGACGCCCGCGGCGCAGGTCGGAGTTGTCCATGATGTCGTCGTGCACCAGGGCCGCCGCGTGGAACACCTCGAGCGCCGCCGCGATCGCCACGATCGGCCGGAGGTCGGGCGTCTCGGCGCCGAGGGGGTCGGATCGGTCGGTCAGACCCGCGACCGACTGCCAGCCCCAGTAGGCGAAGAGGGCGCGGAACCGCTTGCCGCCGGCCAGGAAGGATCGCGCGACCGCGTGCATCTCGCCGAGATCGGGGGAGATGCGGGCGAGGGTGGAGGCCTCCCGATCGAGCAGCTCGTCGATCGAGGCCTGCACCAGATCCACTAACCGCGGACTCCCAGGCACCTACCTAGCCTATCCAGGCGGCCGCGCCTAGACTGGTGAGCCATCACCGAGTCGGGACTTCTCCCCACCCGTGATGGACCCGACCCGGGACTGGAGACCGAGATGCCGCTTTCGGAGCAGGAGCAGCGCCTTCTCGACGAGATGGAGCGCAGCCTCTATCACAACGACGCCGACGACGTGACGACCGTCGGCGGACGACGCGGTCGCGCGAGCGGGACCGCCATTCTTCTCAGCATCGTCGGGCTCTTCGGAGGCCTCGCCCTGCTCGTGGTCGGCGTCATGGTCCGTGTGCCGATCGTGGGCGTGGTCGGGTTCGCCGCGATGTTCGCGGGGGCCCTGCTGCTCATCGCACCGCCGCGTCGACTCTCCTCCACTTCACGCCACGACCGCGCTGCCGGCCCGCGCCCGCAGCGCGCCTCTTTCATGGACTCGCTCGGCGAGCGCTGGGAGCGCCGCGGCGAGGACAGCGACCGCTAGCCCGCCGCATCGACTCGGCCGCCCCTCGGGGCGGCCTTTTTTTCATGTCTGCGGTCGCCGCTCTGTGCGCAATCGCCTCCACTTCACTCCACGAAGGAGAGGCCCGTGATTTCGGGGCTTATCTGAGTGCCTACCCCCAATACGGGGCCGATCTCGGAGGCTTGTGCTTCCTACGTGGAGGAGAGTGGAGTAAAGTGGCGGCATTCCTCAAGTCGGGGTGAGCGAGAGGGGGCCGGGATGCTGCTCGGCACCTTCGCGCCCAAGCTCGACGACAAGGGGCGGATCATCCTGCCCGCCAAGTTCTGGGATGAGTTCGCGACCGGCATCGTCATGACCAAGGGTCAGGAGCGCTGCGTCTACGTCTTCAGCCAGAAGGAGTTCGAGTCCGTCTACGAGCGGGCCCGCCAGGCGTCGATGACCGGCAAGCGCGCCCGCGACTTCTTCCGCCAGCTCCTGAGCGGCGCCGCCCAGGAGGCGCCCGACTCGCAGCGCCGCGTCACGATCCCCCCGATGCTGCGCGAGTGGGCGGGTCTCGACCGCGAGCTCACCGTGGTCGGCGTCGGGACGCACGCCGAGATCTGGGACACGGCCGCGTGGAACGCGTACTCCGAGGAGACCGCCAACGACTTCGCCGACGTGGATGAGGAGGTGATCCCGGGCATCTTCTAGACCCTCGGGCCGGACCCTCAGCCGCACGCCCTGCCGCACCTTCCCCGGTGGCAGGTCGCGGCGGATGGGGATCAGGCCCGAGGGGATGGGACCCCGACCGTACCGATGACCGAGACCACCTCCGGCGCCCCCCGCCACATCCCCGTCATGCTCGAGAGGACGGTCGAGCTGCTCACCCCGGCGCTCGACCGTCCCGGGAGCGTCCTCGTCGATGCCACCCTCGGCCTCGGCGGGCACGCGGAGGCCTTCCTGGACCGCTTCCCCCAGCTGGTCCTCGTCGGCCTCGACCGCGACCCGGAGGCCCTGCGCCTCGCGGGGGAGCGGCTCACCCGCTTCGGCGACCGCGTGCACCTCGTGCACACGGTCTACGACGGCATCCGCGACGCGCTCGCCTCCCTCGGGATCGAGCGCGTCGCGGGCGTCCTCTTCGACCTCGGCGTCTCGTCGATGCAGCTCGACGAGACCGACCGCGGCTTCGCCTACGCCCGCGACGCCCCGCTCGACATGCGCATGGATCCGGGATCGCCGCTCACCGCCGAGCGGGTCCTCGCCGACTACGACGAGGCCGCGCTCCGCCGCATCTTCGAGCGCTACGGCGAGGAGAAGCTCGCCGCCCGCTACGCGCGCCGGATCGTCGAGCGCCGCGTCGAGGAGCCGCTCACCAGCTCCGCGCAGCTCGTCGCCCTCCTGATCGACGCGACCCCGGCCGCCGTCCAGCGCGAGCGGAGCGGGCACCCGGCCAAGCGGGTCTTCCAGGCGTTGCGCATCGAGGTCAACCAGGAGCTCGTCGTGCTCGAGCGGGCGATCCCCGCCGCGATCGACGCGCTCGAGGTCGGCGGTCGCATCGTCGTCCTCGCGTACCAGTCGCTCGAGGACCGCATCGTCAAGCGGGAGCTGCAGGCGCGGTCCGTCTCCACGGCCCCGCGCGGGCTCCCCGTCGAGCTGCCCGAGCACCGGCCCGAGCTGAAGCTGCTCGTCCGCGGGGCCGAACTCGCCTCCGAGGAGGAGCGCGAGCGCAACCCCCGTTCCGCACCCGTCCGGCTCCGCGCCGCCGAGAAGTTGAGGGAGGTGGCCGCGTGAGCCTCGCGACCGCCGCGGCTCCCCGCCGCCAACCGTCCACCGCCCCGGAGACCACCCGTCACCTCGAGATCGCGCCGAGCCGCGCCCAGCGCCGCGCCCGGCCGCGGCTCGCCCACGTGCTCGTCACGCTCGGGGGGATCGGCGTCATCCTCCTCGGACAGCTGCTGCTGAGCATCTGGATCGCTGACGGCGCCTACCAGGTGCACTCGCTGCAGTCGGAGCAGACGCAGCTGCAGCGCAGCCAGCGCGCGCTCAACGAGCAGCTGGACCAGCTCGGATCCCCCCAGTCGGTCGCCGCGCGCGCCGAACAGCTCGGCATGGTCTCGAGCGGCAATCCGGCCTACCTCGACCTCGCCAGCGGCGCCGTGTCGGGGACGCCCTCCGCCGGCGAGACCGGCGTGATCGCCGGCAGCGGGGACCTCGTCCCGAACGCGCTCGTGGCCGGGAGCGGCGCCGCGATGAACCCCCAAGTGGGGGGGACCGGGAGCACGCCGGCCGGCGGCGCGCCGTCGTCCACGACCACCTCGCCCGATGACAACGTGATCGCGTCGCCGACCACCCACTGACCGGAGTCCCAGATGTCGATCCGCCGCCGCACCGGACGCCGCCTCGCCGTGACCGTGATCGGGGTGTTCGCCCTGCTCGCGGTCTTCGTCGGGCGCCTCGTCGACATCCAGGTCGTCCAGGCGGAGTCGCTGACCAAGGCGGCCGACGCGCGCCAGACCTTCCAGGTCAAGGTGTACGGCAGCCGCGGCTCGATCGTCGACACCGACGGCACGGTGCTCGCGTCGAGCGTCGACCGCTTCGACATCACCACCGCGCCGAGCATCGCCAAGGGCGCGGACTACCAGTTCACCCGCAAGAACGCGAACGGCGACAAGCAGACGATCGACCTGCAGACCTCGGTGCAGGAGATCGCGGACATCACGGGAGCCGACCCGCAGAAGATGTACCAGGCGATCATCCGCGACCCGAACTCGAACTACGCGATGCTCGTCAAGCAGGTGCCGCTCGCCGAGTACAAGAAGGTCATGGCGCTCGGGATCCCGTGGATCTACCCGCAGCTCGACCCGGCGCGCACCTATCCCAACGGCGCCGTGGGGGCGAACCTCGTCGGCCTGATGGGGACGGACGGCCCCCTCGCGGGCGTCGAGCTCTCCGAGAACTCCTGCCTCGCCGGCACCGACGGGTACCAGGAGTACCGCGCGAGCGCCAACGGCGTCGCGCTGCCGGGCAGCACGGTCACCACGAAGCCGGCCGTGGCTGGCGGCACCGTCAAGCTGACCATCGACCACGACCTGCAGTGGTTCGCCCAGCAGACGGTGATCCAGCAGGTGCAGGCCACGGGCGCCGACACGGGAAGCGCGATCGTCGTGCGGGTCGCCGACGGCCACATCATGGCGGCGGCCGACTACGACACGGGCGATCCGAACGACCTGTCGACCGCCAACGCGGGGTCCTTCACGGCGAACACCTTCGTCTCACCGTTCGAGCCCGGGTCGATCATGAAGCCGGCCACCGTCGCGGGGCTCGTGGAGGCCGGGAAGGTCACGGCCTCCACGCCGGTCGACGTGCCGAGCAAGTTCGTGGTCGACGGGGCGACCATCACCGACGTGAACCCGCACGGCGACCTGCACCTGACGGTCGCCGGTGTCATCGAGCAGTCGTCGAACATCGGGATCGCGCAGCTGACCAAGCTGCAGAGCGAAGAGGACCGCTACCAGAACCTCGTCAAGTTCGGCTTCGGTCAGAAGACAGCGTCCGGCTTCTACGGGGAGGACCACGGCACCCTGCGGACGCCGGCGCAGGCCGACCCGGTCACCCGCGTCACCCAGCAGTTCGGCCAGGGCATGACGGCGACCACGGCCCAGATCGGGCAGCTCTACCAGACGCTCGGCAACGACGGCGTGCGGATGCCGCTCACCCTGGTCGAGGGCTGCACCAAGCAGGACGGCACGGTCGTCGACAAGGCGTCGACACAGGCCACCCGGGTCGTGTCGGCCGCCACGGCGCAGGAGGTGCGCTCGATGATGCAGACCGTCTACCAGGAGGGCCCGTCGTCGAAGTACCTGCAGATCCCGGGCTACAACATCGCCGCCAAGACCGGGACCGCGCAGGTCGCCGACCCGGCGACCGGCAAGTACATCAAGGGCCGGTACATCGTGTCCGTGGCCGGCCTCGTTCCCGCGGACAAGCCGCAGTACGCCGTCATCTTCACCCTCGCGAAACCGCAGACCGTGACGTCGTCGGTGGCCGCGGCGCCGGGCTGGAAGGCCCTCACCAGCCAGGTGATCAAGGCCTACCGCGTGCCCGCCGCCACCGGTGCGCCGTCGCTGCCGCCCGTCACCTGGTAGGACCGGCGGTCGGCCGTGCCGGTAACCTGGAGAGCCAGTCCGCGTCCGCGGACGCCATGATCAGGAGGCCCGAGGGAGTGGATTCCCGCATCCCGCCGGTGCTCCGGCCCGAGCACCCGTCCCCCCGGCCGCTCGCCCTCCTCGCGCAGGAGTTCGGCCTCGAGCACACCGGTTCGCTCGACGGGGTCGAACTGACCGGCGTCACCCTCAGCACACAGGATCTGCATCCGGGCGACCTCTACGTCGGAGTCCCCGGTGCGAACAGCCACGGTGCCCGCTACGCACCGCGGGCCGCGGAGGGAGGCGCCGTCGCGGTGCTGACCGACGCGGAGGGCGCAGCGCTCGCCGCGGACAGCGGCCTGCCGATCCTTCTCGTCGACGATCCCCGGCACGCGCTCGGCGAGGTCTCGGCGTGGGTGTACCGCACCGACGAGAACCTGCCCCTGCTCTTCGGCACCACCGGCACCAACGGCAAGACGTCGACCTCCTATCTGCTGGAGGGAGTCCTGCGCCAGCTCGGACTCGTGACCGGGCTGTCGTCGACGTCGGAGCGCCACGTGGGCGACCTCACGGTCGTCAGCCGCCTCACGACCCCCGAGGCGAGCGAGATGCACGCGCTCCTCGCCCGGATGCGGGAGGCGGGCGTCCGCGCCGTCGCCGTCGAGGTGAGCGCGCAGGCGCTCATCTGGCACCGCGTCGACGGGATCGTGTTCGACGTCGTGGGGTTCACGAACCTCAGCCACGACCACCTCGACGAGTTCCACTACGACATGGAGGAGTACTTCCGCGCGAAGCTCCCCCTCTTCGAGCCGGAGCACGGCAAGCGGGGCGTCGTCTCGCTCGACACGTCGTGGGGCCAGCGGGTCGTCGACGCCTCGCGGATCCCGGTGACGACCATCGCGACCGCGGGCGTCGCCGCCGCGCAGGATCTGGCGGCGGCCGAGTGGAAGGTCGAGATCCTCGAGGAGGCGGCGGCGTACACCGAGTTCCGGCTCACCGGGCCGGATGGCCGCTCGCTCGTCACGCGGGAGCCGCTCATCGGGTGGCACATGGCCGCGAACGCGGCACTCGCGATCGTGATGCTGGTCGAGGCGGGCTTCGAGCTGGAGGCGATCGGCGCCGCGCTCGACACCGACGGCGGCATCGTCGCCTACCTGCCGGGCCGCACCGAGCGGGTGTCGGGTGAGCACGGGCCGAGCGTCTACGTCGACTTCGGGCACAGCCCCGACGCGTTCGAGAACACCCTGGGCGCGGTCCGCCGCTTCACCCCGGGACGCACGATCATGCTGTTCGGCGCGGACGGCGACCGTGATGCGAGCAAGCGCCACGAGATGGGGCGCGTCGCCGCGGAGCTGAGCGACATCCTCGTCATCACCGACCACCACCCGCGCTTCGAGGACCCGGCCTCGATCCGCGCCACCCTCCTCGAGGGCGCGCGGCTCGCCGAGCACCAGCCGGAGGAGATCTACGAGGTGAGTCCGCCCGAGGAGGCCATCAAGAAGGCGGTCTCGCTCGCGAAGGAGGGCGACTCGATCCTCTGGGCCGGCCCGGGGCACCAGGACTACCGCGACATCCGCGGGGTGCGAACGCCGTACTCGGCGCGCGAGCTCGCCCGCGCGGCCCTTCACGAAGCGGGCTGGGCATGATCGCGCTGACTCTCGCCGAGGTGCGCGACGCGCTCGGCGGCCGGCTCTCGGAGGGCGCGGATCCCGACGCGATCGTGTCGGGGAGCGTGCAGACCGACTCCCGTGAGGTCCAGCCCGGCAGCGTCTTCTTCGCGCTGCCCGGCGAGGAGACGGACGGGCATCTCTTCGCCCCCGCCGCGGTCGCCGCCGGCGCAGCGCTGGTCGTCGCCCAACGTCCCCTCGACGTCACGGTGCCGGTCCTCGTCGTGCCCGACGGCGTGGCCGCCCTGGCCGCGCTCGCGCATCTCGTCGTCGCGCGGGTGCGGGCGCTCGGCCGGCTGAAGGTGGCGGCCGTCACCGGCTCCAACGGCAAGACCACCACCAAGAACCTGCTGCGGGCGATCCTCGCCGCCGAGGGGCCCACCGTCGCCCCGGAGGGGTCGTTCAACAACCACGTCGGCGCGCCGATCTCGATGCTCCGCGTCGACGAGGCCACCGAGTACCTCGTCGCCGAGATGGGGGCGAGCGCCGTGGGTGACATCGCCCGGCTCATCCGCATCGTCACCCCCGACGTGGGCATCGTGCTCAAGGTCGGCCTCGCCCACGCGGGCGGCTTCGGCGGCATCGAGCAGACCCAGCGCGCGAAGGCCGAGATGGTCACCGAGCTCCCCGCCGACGCGGTCGCACTTCTCAACACCGACGACCCGCGGGTCGAGGCGATGTCGGGCATGACGCGGGCGCGCGTCGTGCGGTTCGGGATCGCGGTCCACGCCGACGTGCGCGCGAGCGACATCCGCGCGACGGCCGCCGGAACCTCGTTCACCGTCCACGCCGACGGCGCGTCCCTGCCGGTCACCCTGCGCATCCTCGGCGAGCACCACGTGTGGAACGCGCTGGCCGCCCTGGCCACGGCGCGCGAGTTCGGCATCCCGCTCGACCGCGCCGTCGCCGCGATCGAGACCGTTCCGCGCGCCGAGCGCTGGCGGATGGAGCTGCTGACCGGCGACCCCGCGATCGCCGAGCGCCTGACGATCGTCAACGACGCCTACAACGCGTCGCCGGACTCCACCGCGGCGGCGCTCAAGACCCTCGCCCAGATCGCCGAGCCCGGGCAACGCACCGTCGCCGTCCTCGGACACATGGCGGAGCTCGGCGAGTTGGCCGGAGAGGAGCACGACCGCCTCGGCCGGCTGGTCGTGCGACTGGGCATCGGGCAGCTCGTCGTCGTCGGCGAGGAGGCGAAGGCGATCCATCAGGCGGCGTCGCTGGAGGGCTCGTGGGACGGGGAGTCGGTGTTCGTCGCCGATGCGGACGCGGCCTACGATCTTCTGCGTGACGAACTGCGGCCGGGCGATGTCGTCCTCGTGAAGTCGTCGAAGTCGGCGGGGCTCCGTCACCTCGGCGACCGCCTGGCGGCGATCGCGTGATCGCGCTCCTCATCGGCGGCGGGTTCTCGCTCGTCTTCTCGTTGTTCCTGACCCCGTTGTTCGCGCGCGCGTTCCGCCGGATCGGCTGGGGCCAGTTCATCCGCGACGACGGCCCGCAGACCCACCACGCGAAGCGAGGCACCGCCACGATGGGCGGCGTCGTCTTCATCACGGGTTCGGTACTCGGCTACTTCGTCGGCCACCTCGCGATCGGCTACCCGGTCTCGCGCGGCGGGGTCCTGGCGCTCGCGCTCATGGTCGGCCTCGGGTTCGTCGGATTCGTCGACGACTTCCTGAAGACCCGCAAGCAGCAGAGCCTCGGCCTCGGCGGCTGGTCGAAGATCCTCGGCCAGGTGATCGTCGGCACGATCTTCGCGCTCATCGCGATCCTGCTGCCCGACGCGTACGGGCTGGAGCCGGCGTCGCCCTTCATCTCGGCGGTGCGCGACGTGCCGTGGTTGAACCTGTTCTTCCTCGGCCCGGTCGTCGGCGTGATCCTGTTCGTGCTCTGGACGAACATCATCACGGTCAGCGCCTCGAACGGCGTCAACGTCACGGACGGCCTCGACGGCCTCGCGACCGGGGCGTCGATCTTCGCGTTCGCGGGCTACATCTTCATCGGCTTCTGGCAGAGCAAGCAGTGGTGCCTCACGCCCGAGCGGCTCGATCCCCAGGCCATCGGCAAGTGCTATCAGGTGGCGCAGCCGGTCGATCTCGCCATCGTGGCGGCCTGCATCGCCGGCGGTCTCGTCGGGTTCCTCTGGTGGAACACGACGCCCGCGCAGATCTTCATGGGCGACACCGGCTCCCTCGGCCTCGGCGGCGGGCTCGCGGCGCTCGCGATCCTGACCCGCACGGAGCTGCTCCTCGTCTTCATCGGCGGCCTCTTCTTCATCACGACCGGCTCCGTGATCCTGCAGCGGGTCTGGTTCAAGATCACCAAGCTCCGATACGGCCAGGGGCGACGGATCTTCCTCATGAGTCCGCTGCACCACCACTTCGAGCTGAAAGGCTGGGCGGAGGTCACGGTCGTCGTCCGGTTCTGGCTCATCGCCGCGATGTTCGTGGCGGTCGGCGTCGGGTTGTTCTACCTCGAGTGGACTCTGCGCTGAGCGAGCGGCTGGAGTCCCTCACGAGCTGGCGCGCCGACTGGCGTGGCCTGCGGGTCGTCGTGTTCGGTCTCGGGGTCACCGGGTTCTCCGTGGCCGACACCCTCGTCGAGCTCGGCACGGACGTGCTCGTGGTCGGCGGCGGCGGTGACGACGAGCGTCGGCAGCTGCTCCGCGTGATCGGCGCGGAGTTCGTCGAGCAGACCGACCAGGCCGTGGCGCCCCCGGAGCTCGACGCGTTCGGGGCGGACCTCGTGGTCGCCTCGCCCGGATATCCGCCGCACCACGCGCTGCACGCCTGGGCCCGCGAGGCGGGGCTGCCCGTGTGGGGCGACATCGAGCTGGCGTGGCGGCTGCGCGACAAGGTCGTGTCGGAGTCGGGCGAGCCGGCCGCGTGGATCCTCGTCACCGGCACGAACGGCAAGACGACGACCACGCAGCTGGCCGCCACGATGCTCGTCGCGGGCGGGCTCCGCGCGGCGCCGGCCGGCAACATCGGGGTCCCCGTGCTGGACGCGATCCGCGACCCGGCGGGCTTCGACGCGCTCGTCATCGAGCTGTCGAGCCACCAGCTGCACTGGATGCCGGGCGGCGGCGCCATCGCCCCGCTCGCCGCGGTGTGCCTGAATCTCGCCGACGACCACCTCGAGTGGCACGGTTCGCGGCGGGCCTACCGCGACGCCAAGGCGAAGGTCTACGACGGCGTCCAGCTCGCGTGCGTCTACAACCTCGCCGACGAGGCGACCCGCGAGATGGTCGAGGAGGCGGAGGTCCAGGAGGGCGCCCGCGCCATCGGTTTCGGGCTGGGCATCCCCGGGCCGAGCGACCTCGGCCTCGTCGAGGGGATCCTCGTCGACCGCGCGTTCCTCGACGAGCGGCACCATTCGGCACTCGAGCTCGCCACGATGGACGACCTCCGTGCCGCAGGACTCGACTCGCCGCACATGACCGCCAACGTGCTCGCCGCGGCCGCTCTCGCACGAGCGGCGGGCGTCGCACCCGTCGACATCCGCGGGGCGATCCGCGGCTTCGAGGTCGCGGCGCATCGCAACCAACGGGTGGGCGAGGGCGACGGGATCGTGTGGGTCGACGACTCCAAGGCGACCAATGCGCACGCGGCACAGGCATCCCTCGCGGCCTATCCCTCCGTGGTGTGGATCGTCGGCGGGCTCCTGAAGGGCGTCGACCCCGAGCCGCTCGTGCGACGGCACGCCGAACGGCTCCGCGCCGCGGTGCTGATCGGCGCGGACCGCGCGGTGCTGCGCGAGGCTTTCGCGCGACACGCGCCGGGGGTCGCGGTCGTGGAGGTCGACCCGACGGACACTGAGCAGGTCATGCCGTCGGCCGTCCGTGCCGCGGCGTCGCTCGCCCAGGCGGGGGACGCGGTGCTGCTGGCGCCGGCGGCGGCGTCGTTCGACCAGTTCGACGACTACGCCGACCGGGGCGACCGATTCGCCCGAGCGGTGCGGGAGCTGCTGGAGCCCTAGGGCCGATCAGGGAAGGGGGAGGCGCCGATGACCACGACGGCACCGCGCCGTTCCCCCCGGGAGCAGCGCCCCGACCAGGATTCCCGGCCGCCGGCCGCGGTCGTCGCGGTGCAGCGGCTGTTCTCCGCCGAGACCCCCGAGTACTTCATGCTGCTCGGCACGACCCTGTTCCTCGTGGTGTTCGGTCTCGTCATGGTGCTCTCCTCGTCGTCGATCGACTCGTACACGACGCATGACAAGGACTTCTTCGCCACCGCCACCCGCCAGGGCCTGTACGCGCTCATCGGGCTGCCGCTCATGCTCGTCGCGGCCCGCATGCCGACGGCCTTCTGGCGTCGGTGGGCGTGGGTCGCGATCCTCGGAGCGACCGGCCTGCAGCTGCTCGTGTTCACCCCGCTCGGGTACGACGTCGGCGGCAACCGCAACTGGATCCACCTCGGCTCGTTCACGGCGCAGCCGTCGGAGCTGATCAAGCTCGCGCTCGCGATCTGGATCGCGTCGATCCTGGCCTCCCACCCGGAGCGCCTCGACGACTGGCGCCGCCTGATCGTCCCCCTCGTGCCGGTGGCGGGCATCGCGATCGGTCTCGTCCTCCTCGGGCGCGACCTCGGCACCGCGATGATCATGATCGGCGTCGTCCTGGCCGCCCTCTTCTACGCCGGCGTGCGCCTGCGCTACCTCGGGGCCGTGGTCGCGTTCGCCGCGGTGGCGAGCTTCGTCGTCATCAACGTGGGCTCGTCGCGCTCGGACCGCATCCACGCCTGGTTGAGCGGATGCCAGGACCAGGCGCTCAGCCTCACCTACTGCTATCAGACCGTCGGGGGCTGGCAGGCTCTCGCCCACGGGGGTATCGTGGGGGTCGGACTGGGCAACTCGACGGCCAAGTGGAACTGGCTCCCGGAGGCGGCGAACGACTTCATCTTCGCCGTCATCGGCGAGGAGCTCGGCCTCGTCGGCGCGGTCCTCGTCCTGGTGCTGTTCGTGGCGTTGGCGATCGCCTTCGTGCGCATCGTCCGGATGAGCACGGACCCCTTCGCCCGGATCGTCGTCGGCGCGATCTCGTTCTGGATCGTCGGTCAGGCCTTCGTGAACATCGCGGTCGTGCTCGGCCTCCTGCCCGTCTTCGGCGTCCCGCTGCCCCTGATCTCCGCCGGAGGGTCGTCGCTCCTGTCGACCATGGCGGCCATCGGCGTCGCGCTGTCATTCGCCCGGCACCGACCGGAGCCCCTGCCGGTCGCCCCGCTCCGCCCGGCGCGATCCGGCCGTCCCGCGGCCCGGTAGCCTGCCCCGGTGACCACGTACCTCCTCGCGGGCGGCGGCACCGCCGGCCACGTGAACCCGCTGCTGGCGACCGCCGACGCGCTGCGCGACCGCGATCCGGATGCGACGGTGCTCGTGCTGGGCACCGCGGAGGGCATCGAGGCGCGCCTCGTCCCGGCCCGGGGCTACCAGCTTGTGACCATCCCGCGCCTCCCCTTCCCGCGGCGTCCGAACGTCGACGCGCTGCGCTTCCCCGGGCGCTGGCGGGCGAGCGTGGCACGCACCCGCGAGCTGCTCCGTGAGCACCGGGTGGACGTCGTGGTCGGCTTCGGCGGCTACGCCTCGGCGCCGGCCTACCGGGCCGCGCGCGCCGAGGGCATCCCGATCGCGATCCACGAGCAGAACGCCAAGCCGGGCTTCGCGAACCGCATGGGGGCCGCGCTCACGCCCTTCGTCGGGGTCACCTTCGCCTCGACCCGGCTGCCGCACGCGCGTGTCGTGGGCATGCCGCTCCGGCGCGAGATCGCCGGGCTCGACCTCGCCGCGGCGCGCACCGAGGCGCAGGCGCTCTTCGGCCTCGACGATCGCCGACCCGTGCTCCTCGTGACCGGCGGATCGATCGGCGCCAAGCGGCTGAACGACGCCGTCGCGGCGGAGGTCGCGGCGCTCCTCGGGAGCGGGTGGCAGGTGCTGCACCTCACCGGGTCGCGGTCGCCGGTCGTCGATCCGCACCTCGACGGCTATCGGATCCTCGAGTACTGCGACCGCATGGAGCTCGCCCTCGCCGTCGCCGACCTGGCCGTCTCGCGCGCCGGCGCCTCCACCGTCGCGGAGCTCCAGGCGCTCGGGGTCCCAGCCGTCTTCGTGCCCTACGCCGTCGGGAACGGCGAGCAGGCGGTCAACGCCCGCGACGCCGTGGAGGCGGGCGGTGCGATCGTCGTCGCCGATGCGGCCTTCGACCAGGACTGGGTCCGCACCGAGCTGCCGCCGCTCCTCGCCGACCGAGCCGGCCTCGCCCACATGGCCGCGTCGATGGCCTCGATCGGTCGGCGCGACGGCGCCGAGCGGATGGCCGACCTGGTCGCCGAGGCGCTGGCGTCACGCGCAGCGGAGCCGGTCCGCGCTGAATAGGCTGTCCCGGTGATCGGCCCGGACTTCAGCATCGACGTGCCCGCCGACCTCGGCCGGGTGCACTTCGTCGGTATCGGCGGGTCGGGCATGAACGGCATCGCGCACATGATGCTCGATGCGGGTCTGCGCGTCTCCGGCTCGGACCGCGCCGAGAGCGCCTACCTCGACCGGCTGCGCGAGCGCGGTGCCGAGATCCACGTCGGCCACGACGCCGCCACGATCGAGCGGCTGGGCCTCGGCGACGGCGACACCCTCGTCTATACGAGCGCGCTCTGGCCCGACAACCCCGAGTACCTGGCGGCGAAGCAGCGCGGGCTCACCCTGCTGCACCGCTCGCAGGCGCTGCACTGGATCCAGCGCGGGCACCGCTCCGTCGTCGTCGCGGGCGCCCACGGCAAGACCACGTCGACCGGGATGCTCGTGACGGCACTGCGCGAGCTGGGCGCCGATCCCGGGTTCGTGAACGGCGGCGTCATCAGCGACCTCGGCGTCAGCTCGGCGACCGGAACCGACGACCTCTTCGTGCTCGAGGGGGACGAATCCGATCGCTCCTTCCTGCTCTACGACACCGCGATCGCGCTGATCACGAACGTCGACGCCGACCACCTCGACCAGTACGGCACGCAGAGCGCGTTCGAGGACGCGTTCGTCGCCTTCGCGAACGGGGCGTCCGAGCTCGTCGTCGCGAACCCGGACGGCGCCGACCTGCGCCGTGTGCTCGAGTGCCTCGACCCGTCCCGACGGGTGCTGACCTTCGGGGAGTCCGAGGGCGTCGACCTCCGGGTGACCGACATCGAGGCGGGGGAGCAGGTGGCCTTCCGGGTGCACTGGCACGGCGCCGTGCACGAGGCCCGCATCGCCGTGCCGGGGCGCCACCACGCCGTCAACGCGACCGGCGTGCTCGGCGTGCTGCTGGGCCTCGGCTACGCGATCGAGCCGGCCGTCGCCGCCCTCCGCGCCTTCGGCGGCACCAAGCGCCGGTTCGAGTTCAAGGGCGCGGCGGGCGGCGTGCGCGTCTACGACGACTACGCGCACAACCCGGTGGAGGCGGCCGCCGCCGTCGCCGGCGCCCGCTCGGTGGTCGGCGAGGGGCGGGTCATCGCGGTGCACCAGCCGCACCTCTACTCGCGCACCCGCGACCGTTCCGGCGAGTTCGCCGAGGTGTACGAGCGGCTGGCCGACTACACGATCGTCGTGGCCGTGGACGGGGCCCGCGAGGATCCGATCCCGGGCGTCACAGGTGCGCTCGTGGCGGACGCCTTCCACGATCCGTCGCGCGTCGCGTACTTGCCCGAGTGGCCGGACGCCGCCGCCGAGGTCGCGCGCGTCGCCCGGCCGGGCGACATCGTCATGACCCTCAGCTGCGGCACCGTCTCGCAGCTCGTGCCGCAGCTGCTCGACGCGCTCGAGAAGAACCCGACCGCGGAGTAGCGCCGGAGTCGCGTGTCGGGACGGCGGCGCGGGGTCCCGTCGGAGATGCTCGACGGGTGAAGCGGCCCGAAGCGCGAGGTGCGGCGGCGCGCCCCGCGCCGACCGCGCCGGAACGCGCGGTCCGCGCGTCCGCCCGGCCGCCGCGCACCGAGTCGGCACGGCCGCCCGCCGCTTCCGCTCCGCCGACCCCGCCCGGCCCGCAGGCGCCGGCCGGTCCGCGACCCCCGCGCGAGCGCACGACGCGCGAGCGGACCCCGCGCGAGCGACCTGCGCCGCTGCGACGACCCGCCGGAGACCGCACCCCGCGCGCCGACATCCGCGCCGCCGCCCGGGCGCGCCGTCGCGAGGAGCGTCAGGAGGTCCGCCGCTTCACGCGCCGCTCGCGCCGCCGCCGCATCGGCTGGCTGGCGGGCATCGGACTCGTCGTGGTCTTCATCCTGCTGATCGTCGGCGCCGTCTACTCGCCGCTCCTCGCCCTGCGGACGATCACCGTCGACGGCACGAACCGGCTGAGTGCGGCGACATTGGAGAAGGCGCTCGCGCCCAACCTCGGTACGCCGCTCGCGCTGCTCGACGATGCGCGGATCAAGAGCGAGCTGGGGCGCTACCGCCTCATCCGCAGCTACGTCACCGAACTGCAGCCGCCGAGCACCCTCGTCGTGCACGTCACGGAACGGACGCCGGTCGGCGTCATCCAGGGCGCCGACGATTTCGCGCTCGTGGATCCCGCGGGCGTCGTCGTGGCCCGCTCCGCGACCCGTCCGGACGGCGTCCCGCTGATCGAGCTCGGCTCCGCCCCCCTCGACGGACCGGGGTTCGCCTCGATGGCGCAGGTGCTGCTGGCGCTGCCCACCGATCTGCTCGCCCAGGTCGACACGATCGCGGCGCTGACCCACGACGACGTCACGCTGACGCTCCGCGGCTCCGGGCAGCGGGTCATCTGGGGAAGCGCGGATCAGTCGAGCCTCAAGGCCCAGGTCCTCGGGCGGCTCGTCGCCCTGCACGGTCAGAGCGGGACCGGCACCTACACCGTCTCCGCGCCGCAGTTCGCGGTCTTCAACCCGGCCGATGCGGGGAGCGTCGGCGGCGCGGAGGCCCCCGCGGGCGACGGCGGGACCGCGATCCCGTCCCCGAACACGAGCGCCACGCCCGCTCCGCCTGCCGACGGCGGCACCGATCAGGGCGGCGTGCAGCGCTGATCGCACGGCAATCGCCGCGACACGCGCCCTGCCTCCCGGGCCTGGCGGGGGCGGTCCGTACCGTGAGGGCAGACCAGCGTAACCGGAACATCACTCGAGTTCAAGTAGAACTTGAAGGTTGAACCCCGGCTACGACGTAACACGGAAGGCCGGGACGTGACCACGAACCAGAACTATCTCGCGGTGATCAAGGTCGTCGGCATCGGCGGCGGCGGTGTGAACGCCGTGAACCGCATGATCGAGCTCGGCCTGCGCGGCGTCGAGTTCATCGCGATCAACACCGACGCCCAGGCACTGCTCATGAGCGACGCGGACGTCAAGCTCGACGTCGGCCGCGAGCTGACCCGCGGTCTCGGCGCCGGCGCCGACCCCGAGGTCGGGCGGCGCGCGGCGGAGGATCACGCGGAGGAGATCGAGGAGGCGCTCACCGGCGCCGACATGGTCTTCGTCACCGCCGGCGAAGGCGGCGGCACGGGCACGGGCGGCGCGCCGGTGGTGGCCCGCATCGCGAAGTCGATCGGCGCGCTCACGATCGGTGTCGTCACGAAGCCCTTCTCGTTCGAGGGCAAGCGCCGCCAGGCGCAGGCGGAGACCGGGGTCGCCGCGCTCAAGAACGAGGTCGACACCCTCATCGTCGTGCCGAACGACCGGCTGCTCGAGATCAGCGACCGGGGCATCTCGATGCTCGAGGCGTTCACGACGGCCGACCAGGTGCTCCTCGCCGGTGTGCAGGGCATCACCGACCTCATCACGACCCCGGGTCTCATCAACCTCGACTTCGCCGACGTGAAGAGCGTCATGCAGGGCGCGGGTTCCGCGCTCATGGGCATCGGCGCCAGCAGGGGGGCCGATCGCGCGATCAAGGCCGCGGAGCTGGCGGTCGCGAGCCCGCTGCTCGAGGCGTCGATCGACGGCGCCCACGGCGTGCTGCTCTCCATCCAGGGCGGATCCAACCTCGGCATCTTCGAGATCAACGACGCGGCCCGGCTCGTGCAGGAGGCGGTGCACCCGGAGGCCAACATCATCTTCGGCGCCGTCATCGACGACACCCTGGGCGACGAGGTGCGCGTCACCGTGATCGCGGCCGGCTTCGACGGCGGCGAGCCGCAGCCGAAGCCGGTGGCCGAGCGACGCAGCAACTTCGTCGATGCGGGGGTGCCGGCGGCCGGAGCCGGCGTCGCGGCGGCGGGGGTCGCGGCGGGCTCGGGGTCGCACCTGCAGGAGACTCAGCCGATGCCGTCTCCGTCGTCCGGGTGGGGCGTCGAGCCCGAGGCGCCCGTCGCCCCCGCGGACCGCGACTTCGACGACGACGACGACCTCGACATCCCCGACTTCCTGAAGTAGTGGTGAGCGGGCTCGCCGGCCGGTTGGCGGCGGTCGACGCGGCCGTCGCCGACGCGGCGCGCGAGGCCGGACGCGATCCCGCGGAGCTGACCCGCATCGTCGTCACCAAGTTCCAGCCGATCTCGCTCGTGCGCGAACTCGCGACGCTCGGCGTGCGCGACATGGGGGAGAGCCGGCACCAGGAGGCGGCGGCCAAGGCGGCGGAGCTCGCCGACCTCGATCTGCGCTGGCACTTCGTGGGGCAGCTCCAGCGCAACAAGGCGCGCGCGGTCCGCGCGTACGCCGCCTCGGTGCACTCCGTCGACCGCCCGGAGCTCGCCGCTGCGCTCGATCGGGCGGGCGAGGACCGCCCGCCGCTCGACGTCTTCCTGGAGCTCGACCTCACCGGCGACCCCGGGCGCGGCGGCGTCGACCCGGACCGGGCCGAGGCCCTCGCCGAGCACGTCCTCGGTCTGCCGACCCTCGTGCTCCGCGGCGTCATGGCCGTCGCCCCGCTCGGGGCCGACGCCCGCGCCGCCTTCGCCCGCGTGCGAGCGGTCTCCGAGCGCATCCGGGGGATCGCGCCCGACGCGGTCGCGATCTCCGCCGGGATGTCGGGGGACTTCCGGGAGGCCGTGCTCGAGGGCGCGACACACCTTCGCATCGGGACCGCAATCACCGGAAAACGTTCAAGCGCTGGTTAAGGTCGGACCGAACGCGAGCTCATCGGGAGGACGAGATGGCGAATCCGCTGCGCAAGACGATGGTGTACCTCGGCCTGGCCGACGAGGACTACGAGGACGAGGCCCCGGTCGCACCCGTTGCTCCGGTCGCGAGCGCCGCGCCCGCGCCGACCCGCGCCCCCGTGACGCCGCTGCGCCGCCCCGTGCAGAGCCGGCACCACCAGCCTGCGATGAGCGAGATCCTCACCGTGCACCCGCGCCAGTACAAGGACGCCCAGCTGATCGCCGAGACGTTCCGCGAGGGCGTGCCGGTCATCATCAACCTGAGCCAGATGAGCGAGCCCGACGCACGTCGCCTGATCGACTTCGCGAGCGGTCTGTCGCAGGGGCTCTACGGCAAGATCGAGCGCGTCACCGCCAAGGTGTTCCTGCTCTCGCCCGAGCACGTCGCGACGAGCGGCGAGCAGGCCGAGGCGGAGTCGGACGTCGACGCGGCGTTCTTCGCGTAGGGCGCTCGAGCGCGCTCCGGCGCCGCTCGATCGGGCTCACCCGGCGCCCCGACGGGGTGGGTTACGCTGGGGCATCCACCCTCGGGGTGCGATGGAAATCTTGCTAGCGTTATCGCAGCGTGACATTCCGGGAGGCGTCCCGGATCGACGGAATCGGAAGGTGCAGAACATGGCGTTGACGCCGGAGGACGTGGTCAACAAGAGGTTCAATCCGACCAAATTCCGCGAGGGCTACGACCAGGATGAGGTCGACGACTTCCTCGACGAGGTCGTCGTGGAACTGCGTCGTCTGAACCAGGAGAACGAGGAGCTGCGCCAGCGCCTCGTGCAGGGCGAGCAGCGGATCCAGGAGCTGCAGCGTCAGGCGCAATCCGGTCCGGCATCCGCCGCGTCCGCTCCCGCCGCAGCTCCCGCGCCGGCCGTCGTGCCGGCTCCGGAACCCGCCTTCGCGCCTGTGCCGGCCCCGGCTCCCGCCGCCCCGGCCGTCAGCGCCGACGCGATGGACCCCGGCAACACCAACAACCTGCTCCAGCTCGCCCGCCGCCTCCACGAGGAGCACGTGCGCGAGGGCATGGAGAAGCGCGACGCGCTCATCGCGGAGGGGCACGCCACCGCCGCCCGCGTCGTGTCCGAGGCTCAGGAGGGCGCCCGCGCGGCTCTCGGCGACATCGAGCAGCAGAAGGCCGCGCTCGAGCAGCAGCGCGACGCGCTGCAGCAGGAGAAGGCGGGTCTCGAGCAGCAGGTCGATCAGCTCCGCACCTTCGAGCGCGAGTACCGCCAGAAGCTCCGCAGCTACATCGAGGGTCAGCTGCGCGACCTCGACCGCACGCCCGAGCTGCCCGCCGGCGCGCCCGAGTCGAGCCCCGTGCCCGGCGGCCAGCAGACGTCGCAGCCGGTCCAGGTCGGCGCGCCGCCGGCCGCCGAGCAGGCTGGTCCGTCGGCCCAGCAGGCGGGCTCGGACGGTCAGTCCGGTGACTCCGGACAGCAGAGCGGGACGTCGCAGCAGAGCGCTCCGGCGTTCCCGGGCGCCCAGCCGTCCGGCGGATTCGGCGCGTACGGTCAGCCGTCCGAGTTCCAGGGTTTTGCCGGCAACTGAGCCGGACGACGATGCGGCGCCGGTCCGCACCCCGTCGGAGGGTGCGCGGCGCCGCGTCAGCGTCCGGGCGCTGCTCCTGCTCGCCGTGGTCGGCGCGGTCGTCTACGGCCTCGACCAGCTGACGAAGACGCTCGTCGTCGCGGGGATGCAGGAGGAGCAGAAGATCCCGCTCCTCGGCCCTGTACTCCAGCTCCACTACGTCACGAACTCGGGCGCCGCGTTCTCCTTCGCCAACGGATACACCTGGGCGTTCTCGATCGTCGCCGCGGGGGTGATCGTCGCGATCATCTGGTTCGCGCGCCGGATCCGGTCGCTCGCCTGGGCGACGATGTTCGGGCTCGTGCTCGGTGGCGCGCTCGGCAACCTCACCGACCGGCTCTTCCGGCCGCCGGGATTCGGCGTCGGCCACGTCGTCGACTTCATCTCGATCGGCCTGTTCCCCGCGATCTTCAACGTCGCCGACATGGCGATCACCTTCTCGATGGCGCTGTTCATCCTGCTGTCGCTCCGCGGCACCGGCCTCGACGGGTCGAAGGCGGTCATCCGCAAGCCCGTCCCGGCGGCGGCTGCCGAGGACGAGCCGACGCAGGACGGCCCCGGCGGCCCGCGGGGCTGACGTGGAGCGCCGCAGCCTGCCCGTCCCCGACGGTCTGTTCGGGGAGCGCGCCGACGCCGCGCTCTCCCGCATCCTCGGCTTCTCGCGCAGCTTCGCGGTGCAGGTGATCGACGCCGGGGGAGCGACCCTCGACGGACGCCCGCTCGGCAAGTCCGATCGGCTGCACGACGGCTGGCTCGAGGTGGAGTGGACCCCGCGGGAGGAACCCGCCGTGGTGCCGCAGCTCGTCCCCGACTTCACGGTCGTCCACGACGACGACGACATCGTCGTGATCGACAAGCCGGTCGGCGTCGCCGCGCACCCCGCGGTGGGTTGGGACGGGCCGACGGTGCTCGGCGCGCTGGCCGCCGCCGGCTTCCGCATCAGCACCTCGGGGGCCGCGGAGCGCGCCGGGATCGTGCACCGGCTCGACGTCGGCACGAGCGGTCTTATGGTCGTCGCCAAGAGCGAGCGCGCCTACACGGAGCTGAAGCGCGCCTTCCACGACCGGACGGTCGACAAGATCTACCACGCGGTCGTCCAGGGTCACCCCGATCCCTTCAGCGGCACGATCGACGCGCCCATCGGGCGCCACCCCTCCGCGAGCTGGAAGTTCGCGGTCACGGCCGACGGCAAGCCGAGCGTGACGCACTACGAGACGCTCGAGGCGATGCGCTCGGCGACCCTCCTCGAGATCCACCTGGAGACCGGGCGCACCCACCAGATCCGGGTCCACATGGCGGCACAGCGGCACCCCTGCGTCGGTGACCTGCTCTACGGGGCCGACCCGACGCTGGCCGCACGCGTCGGCCTCGAGCGGCAGTGGCTGCACGCCGTCCGGCTCGGATTCCGGCACCCCGCGACGGGGGAGCCGGTCGAATTCGAGACACGCTATCCGGACGACCTGCGACACGCCCTCGACGTCCTCCGCGCGGATTAGTCTCGGGTGGTGGCGACCCGATCCGAGGACTTCGTGCACCTGCACGTGCACACCGAGTACTCGATGCTGGACGGCGCGGCCCGTGTCGGCGACCTCATGGGAGCCGTGAACGAGCTCGGGATGAGCGCGGTCGCGATCACCGACCACGGCAACAACTTCGGCGCGTTCGACTTCTGGAACCAGGCCCGCAACGCCGGCCTCAAGCCGATCATCGGCACGGAGGCGTACCTGGCCCCGGGCACGGCGTCGCGTCGCGACAAGGTGCGCGTGAAGTGGGGCAACGGCGGCGAGGACGACGTCTCCGGCGGCGGCGCGTACACCCACATGACGATGTGGGCCGAGACGACCGAGGGCATGCACAACCTGTTCCGGCTCTCGTCGCTCGCGTCGATCGAGGGGCAGTACTTCAAGGCCCGCATGGACCGCGAGCTCCTTCAGACCTACGCGAAGGGTCTCATCGCGACGACCGGCTGCCCGTCGGGCGAGGTCCAGACCCGCCTCCGGCTCGGCCAGTTCGACCTCGCGCTGCAGGCCGCGGCCGACTACCGCGACATCTTCGGCGAGGGCAACTTCTTCGTCGAGATCATGGACCACGGCCTGGGCCTCGAGAAGCGGGTCGCCGACGACCTCATCCGCATCTCGCAGCAGCTGAAGCTACCGCTCGTCGCGACCAACGACTCCCACTACACGAAGGCCGCCGATGCGGCCGCGCACGAGATGCTCCTGTGCGTGCAGTCGGGCTCGACCATGGCGGATCCCAACCGCTTCAAGCTCGACGGCTCCGGCTACTACATCAAGTCGCCGCAGGAGATGCGGCAGATCTTCCGCGACCACCCGGAGGCGTGCGACAACACCGTCGCGATCGCCGAGCGGTGCGAGGTCGAGTTCAACACCAGCGCGAACTACATGCCGCGCTTCCCGGTCCCCGAGAACGAAACCGAGGAGAGCTGGTTCGTCCAGGAGGTCGAGAAGGGCCTCCACGTGCGCTACCCGGACGGGATCCCGGCCGAGGTCCGGACACAGGCCGAGTACGAGATCGACGTCATCACCAAGATGGGGTTCCCCGGCTACTTCCTCGTCGTCGCCGACTTCATCAACTGGTCGAAGGACCACGGCATCCGGGTCGGTCCGGGCCGCGGCTCCGGCGCCGGGTCGATGGCCGCCTACGCGATGAGGATCACCGACCTCGACCCGCTCCAGCACGGCCTGATCTTCGAGCGGTTCCTCAACCCCGACCGCGTCTCGATGCCCGACTTCGACGTGGACTTCGACGAGCGCCGCCGCGGCGAGGTCATCAAGTACGTGACCGAGAAGTACGGCGAGGAGCGCGTCGCGCAGATCGTCACCTACGGCACGATCAAGGCGAAGCAGGCGCTCAAGGACGCCGGCCGCGTCCTCGGGTTCCCGTTCGGCATGGGGGAGAAGCTCACCAAGGCGATGCCCCCGCCCATCATGGGCAAGGACATCCCGCTCGCCGGTGTCGTCGACCCGACCCACGACCGCTACAAGGAGGCGGGCGACCTCCGCGCGATCCTCGAGTCCGACCCCGAGGCCAAGACCGTCTTCGACGCCGCCCGCGGCCTGGAGGGGCTGAAGCGCCAGTGGGGCGTGCACGCCGCCGGGGTCATCATGTCGAGCGAGCCGCTCATCGACATCATCCCGATCATGAAGCGGGAGCAGGACGGCCAGATCGTCACGCAGTTCGACTACCCCGCGGCGGAGGCCCTCGGCCTCATCAAGATGGACTTCCTCGGGCTGCGGAACCTCACGATCATCGACGACGCGCTCGACAACATCCAGGCCAACCGGGGATTCCGGCCGGTGCTGGAGGACCTGGCCCTCGACGATCCCGAGGCCTACGCGCTGCTGTCGCGCGGCGACACGCTCGGGGTGTTCCAGCTCGACGGCGGCGCCATGCGGTCGCTGCTGCGGCTCATGAAGCCCGACAACTTCGAGGACATCTCCGCCCTCATCGCGCTGTACCGCCCGGGGCCCATGGGCGCGAACTCGCACATCAACTACGCGCTGCGCAAGAACGGGCAGCAGGAGATCACGCCGATCCACCCGGAGTTCCAGGAGTCGCTCGCCGACATCCTCGACACGAGCTACGGCCTGATCATCTACCAGGAGCAGGTCATGGCGATCGCCCAGCGCGTCGCCGGCTTCTCGCTCGGACAGGCCGACATCCTGCGCCGCGCGATGGGCAAGAAGAAGAAGTCGGAGCTCGACAAGCAGTACGAGGGCTTCGAGGCCGGCATGAAGGCCAACGGCTACAGCGACACGGCGATCAAGACCCTGTGGGAGATCCTGCTGCCGTTCTCCGACTACGCCTTCAACAAGGCGCACTCGGCCGCGTACGGCGTGCTCAGCTACTGGACCGCCTACCTCAAGGCGCACTACCCGGCCGAGTACATGGCGGCCCTCCTCACGAGCGTCGGCGACGCGCGCGACAAGCTCGCCATGTACCTCAACGAGTGCCGCAGGATGGGCATCAAGGTGCTCTCGCCCGACGTCAACGAGTCGATCGGCTACTTCTCGGCGGTGGGATCCGACATCCGCTTCGGCATGGGCGCCGTGCGCAACGTCGGCTTCGGTGTCGTCGACCTCATCACGGCCGCGCGCGAGGAGAAGGGGGCGTTCACGAGCTTCCACGACTTCCTCCGCAAGGTGCCGCTCGGGGCGCTCAACAAGCGCACCATCGAGTCGCTCATCAAGGCAGGCGCCTTCGACTCGCTCGGCGACACCCGCCGGGCGCTCATCGAGATCCACGAGGGCGCGATCGAGAGCGCGGTCAGCGACAAGCGGGCCGAGGCCAACGGGCAGGTCGGATTCGACTTCGACTCGCTGTGGGACGAGCCCGAGCACGCCGTCGACAAGGTGCCGGAGCGGCCCGAATGGGGCAAGCGGGAGAAGCTGGCGTTCGAGCGCGACATGCTCGGGCTCTACGTGAGCGACCACCCGCTCGCCGGGCTCGAGATGACGCTCGCGAAGCACGCCAGCATCTCGATCGGCGAGCTCATCGAGTCGGAGCCGCAGGACGGCGACGTCGTCACGGTGGCGGGCCTCCTGACGAGCGTGCAGCACCGCACCGCCCGTCAGTCGGGCAACCCGTACGGCATCGTCGAGCTCGAGGACTTCAGCGGCGAGGTCTCCGTCATGTTCCTGGGCAAGACCTATCAGGAGTTCGCGCCGTCGCTCGCCGCCGACGCGATCGTCGTCATCAAGGGGCGTGTCAGCTCGCGCGACGACGGGTTCAACCTGCACGCGCAGAGCCTCTTCGTGCCCGACACCGGGCAGTCGCTGGGGTCGGGGCCGCTCGTCATCTCGGTGCCGGAGCTGAAGGCCACGACCGACGTCGTCTCGGCGCTCAACGACGTGCTGATCCGGCATTCCGGCGACAACGAGGTGCGGCTGCGGCTCGTGCGCGGCGAGACGGCGCGGATGTTCGAGATCCCGTTCCCGGTCTCGGTGACCGCCGACCTCTACGGCGAGCTGAAGCGCCTGCTCGGCCCGAACTGCGTGGTCTGAGCCCCGCTCGGCTACTCGATCGCCGGGCCGGGCCGCCAGTACTGCCGCTGGTGGTAGAGGAGCGGCTCGTCCGGCTCGCCGAAGCCGCCGTCTTCGATGCGCACGACGACCAGCGCGCTGTCCTCGACCGGGTAGCGGCCGACGATGCGGCCGAGCATCCAGGCCGGTACGTCGCGCAGCTGGGGGAGTCCGAGCGGCCCCGGCACCCAGTGGTCGCCGCGGAAGCGCAGCTGGGCGTCGAGCGACATCTGATGGGCGGCCGCCCGATTGCGGGCGCCGAGGATGTGTACGAGGACGTGCTCGGTCTGCTCGACCGCGCGCCACGAGCTCGACGACCGCGCCATGTTGAAGGTCGCCATCGGCGGAACGGCCGCGAGCGATGCGAGCGACGTCGCGGTGAATCCCACGGGCTCGCCGTCCGGGGTGAGCGCGGTGACGACGGAGACGCCGGCCGCGAGACGACGGAAGGCGAGACGGAAGGCCTCCTGGTCCTGCATGCCTCCATCCTCGCGCGCGCGGCGCCGCTCCGCCGACCGCCGATAGCCTGGAGCGCGTGATCCAGACGCTCGACCTCCGCGGCACCCGGCCGACCCGATCGGAGTTCGCGCATCTCGTGCCGCGCGCGCAGGTCGACGTCGCCGTGGCGTCGGAGGCGGCCGCAGAGCTGATCGCGGCGGTCCGGGAGCGCGGGGAGGACGCCCTCCTGGAGCAGTCGGAGCGCTTCGACCGGGTGCGCCCGACGTCGGTCCGCGTCGCTCCCGACGCGATCGCCGCCGCGCTCGAGACCCTCGATCCGGCCGTCCGTACGGCGCTCGAGGAGTCGATCCGACGGGTCCGCGAGGCGAGCGCCGCACAGGTGCCGCCCGACCGCACCACCACCCTCGGCGACGGCGCCGAGGTCGTGCAGCGCTGGCAGCCGATGAACCGCGTCGGCCTCTACGTGCCGGGCGGCAAGGCGGTCTACCCGTCGAGCGTCGTCATGAACGTCGTCCCCGCCCAGATCGCCGGTGTCCGCGGGATCGCCCTCGCCTCGCCCGCACAGGCCGACAGCGGCGGGCTGCCGAACCCCGCGATCCTCGCCGCCGCCGCCCTGCTCGGCGTCGACGAGGTGTACGCGATGGGCGGCGCCGGTGCGATCGGCGCCTTCGCCTACGGCGTCCCCGGGATCGACCTCGAGCCCGTGGACCTCGTGACCGGGCCCGGCAACATCTTCGTGGCCGCCGCCAAGCGCCTGGTCCGCGGGGTGGTCGGCATCGACGCGGAGGCGGGCCCCACCGAGATCCTCGTCATTGCCGACGGGAGCGCCGATGCGCGACTCGTCGCCGCCGACCTCATCAGCCAGGCGGAGCACGACGAGATCGCCGCCGCTGTCCTCGTGACCGACGCGCCCGACCTCGCCCGCGCCGTCGTCGCGGAGCTCGACCGCCGTCTCGCCGCCACGCAGCACCGCGCACGCGCCACGACCGCCCTCGACGGGCGGCAGTCGGCGATCGTGCTCGTCGACGACATCGCCACCGCCGCCGCGTTCAGCGACGCCTACGGGCCGGAGCACCTCGAGATCCAGACCGCCGACCCGGAGGCGACGCTCGCGCTCGTGAGCAACGCCGGGGCCGTCTTCCTCGGCGCGAACGCGCCCGTCAGCCTCGGCGACTACCTCGCCGGGTCGAACCACGTGCTCCCCACCGCGGGGCAGTCGCGTTTCTCCTCCGGGCTCTCCGCCTCCACGTTCCTCCGCCCGCAGCAGGTGGTGCGGTACGACCGCGCCGGCCTCGCGGCGGTCCGGGCCCACGTGCGCGCCCTGAGCAACGCCGAGCAGCTGCCGGCCCACGGCGACGCGGTCGACGCCCGCTTCCCAGCCAACGGCTGATCCGCGAATTATCCTGGTCGCGCCATGTTCTGCCCCTTCTGCCGCTACCCCGACAGCCGCGTGATCGACTCGCGGACCTCGGACGACGGCCTCGCCATCCGCCGCCGCCGCCAGTGCCCGGAGTGCGGCCGCCGTTTCTCGACCACCGAGACAGCGAGCCTCACGGTCATCAAGCGGAGCGGCATCGTGGAGCCGTTCAGCCGGGAGAAGATCGTCTCCGGCGTCCGCAAGGCCTGCCAGGGGCGACCGGTGAGCGACGCCGACCTGGCGCTCCTCGCGCAGAAGGTGGAGGAGGCGATCCGCTCCACGGGCGTCTCGCAGATCGACGCCAACGACATCGGGCTCGCGATCCTGCCGCCGCTGCGCGAGCTCGACGAGGTGGCGTACCTGCGGTTCGCGAGCGTCTACCAGGCGTTCGAGTCGCTCGACGACTTCGAATCGGCGATCACGGTGCTGCGCTCGGAGCACGGGGTCGCGTCGCCGGCCGCGACCGAGGCCGAGTAGGTCGCACCGCCCGCTACGCTGGGCGCGGCATGTACCGCGTCCTGTTCCGGCTCGTCCTCGCGCATCTCGACGCGGAGGACGCCCACCGCCTCGGATACCTCGTCATCCGGATCCTGCCGATCCTCGCTCCCGTTCTCCGGGCGATGACGCGGCCCGCCCCGTCGCTCGCCGTCCGCGCGCTCGGCCTCGAGTTCGCGTCGCCCTTCGGCGTCGCGGCCGGGTTCGACAAGGAGGCGCGCGCGATCCGCGGGCTCGGCGTCCTCGGCTTCGGCCACGTCGAGATCGGCACCGTGACCGCGCGACCACAGCCCGGCAACCCGCGCCCTCGGCTCTTCCGCCTGATCCCGGATCGGGCGCTCATCAACCGGATGGGCTTCAACAACGACGGCGCCGAGGAGGTCGCCCCCCGCGTCGCGCGGGAGCGCGGACGCCGCCGCCGCCCGATCATCGGCGTCAACATCGGTAAGAGCCGCGTCGTCGAGGTCGACGACGCGATCGACGACTATCGGGCGAGCACGCGGCTCCTGGCGCCGCACGCCGACTACCTCGTCGTCAACGTCAGCTCGCCGAACACGCCCGGGCTGCGCGGGCTGCAGGAGCTGGACCGGCTCGCGCCGCTCCTCGAGGCGGTCCAGGCCGAGGCCGGGAGAGTGCCGGTGCTCGTCAAGATCGCGCCCGACGTCAGCGACGAGCAGGCCGAGCGGATCGCCGCCCTCGTGGTGCGCCTCGGGCTCGCCGGGATCGTGGCGACCAACACGACACTGTCGCGCGAGGGTCTCGTCACGGATCCGGAGGTCGTCGACCGTGCCGGAGCCGGGGGCCTCTCCGGTCCGCCCGTCGCCGCCCGGTCGCTCGAGCTGCTGCGCCTGCTGCGCGCCGCGGTCCCGGCGCAGCTCTGCATCATCTCCGTCGGGGGAGTGGAGACCGCGGCCGACGTGCGCGAGCGGCTCGACGCGGGGGCGACGCTCGTGCAGGGCTACACGGCGTTCCTCTACGAGGGCCCGTTCTGGGCCCGTGCGATCAACCGCGGTCTCAGCTCGGGTACTGCCCGCGCTTGACCTGCACCTTCGGCATCCGCATCGGACGGAGCTGGATCGCGCGCATGAACGCGTACCAGCGCACCCCGCGCTCCATCGAGCCGAACTTCGCGACGAGCCGCTTGCGCAGTTGGAACGTCATGACGATCCCGTCGACCGCGACGATCGCGATGACGATCCACACGCCGATGAGCGCCGCCTCGGCGATCCAGGCGAGCGAGCCCTGGAAGAAGTAGCTGAGGATCACGAGGACGAGCAGCGGCAGCAGGACCTCGCCCACGTTCCAGCGCGCGTCCACGAAGTCGCGGGTGTAGCGCTTCTGCGGGCCCTTGTCGCGCAGGGGCAGGTAGCGCTCCTCGCCGGCGGCCATGCCGACGCGGGCGCGGTCGCGCTGCGCGGCCAGCTGCTCCTTCGAGAGCTTGGAGGCCTGTTTGCGGTCGGTCGGCACGAGCGGTCGCTTGTTCGCCGCCTCGCGCTCCTTGCGGGTGGGGGTCGCACGCCCCTTGCCGGCGGCGACCTCGGTGTCGTCGCTCTGCGGGGGTGTCGTCGGGGTCTTGGCCACGGGAAGTCCTCTGATTCTGAGGAACCTAGGATACCCGCATGACCGACGACACCACCCGATCGGCCGAGCTGCGCGAGGCGGTGGAGGCCGGATTCCCGGCCGCCGTCGCCGACCTCACGCGACTCGTGCGCATCCCCTCCGTCTCCTGGGACGGCTTCGACCACTCGCACGTGCAGCGCAGCGCCGAGGCGGTGGCGGAGCTCGCCCGCGACACCGGGGTCTTCGAGTCGGTCGAGATCGTGCGCACACGGATCCCCGGCAAGGACGAGGACGGCCAGCCCGCCGTGCTCGCCACCCGCGCCGCCCGCGGCGGCCGGCCCACGGTCCTCCTCTACGCGCACCACGACGTGCAGCCCCCCGGCGACGACGCCGACTGGGAGACGAAGCCCTACGAGCCGACCCTGAAGGGCGAGGACCGCATCGCGGGCCGCGGTGCCGCCGACGACAAGGCCGGCGTCACCGCGCACATCGCCGCGATCCGCGCGCTCGTCGCCGCCGGCATCGACCCGCAGGTCGGCATCGTCCTCTACGCCGAGGGGGAGGAGGAGTTCGGCTCCCGCTCCCTCCCGACCTTCCTCGAGCGCTTCCACGACCGGATCGCGGCCGACGTGATCGTCGTCGCCGACGGCGGCAACTGGGACATCGACACCCCCGCCATCAACGTCGCGCTCCGCGGGATGGTGGCCTTCAACCTCCGCATCACGACGCTCGGCCACGCCGTGCACTCGGGCATGTTCGGCGGGGCGATCCCCGACGCGATGCTCGCCGCCACGAAGCTCCTCGCGACGCTCTGGGACGAGGACGGCTCCGTCGCGGTGGAGGGCCTCCGCAGCCACGACGCGCCCACGCCCGACTACGACGAGGCGAAGCTCCGCGAGGAGTCGGGCCTGCCGGACCACACGTCGCCGATCGGGCGGGGCGAGATCCTCAGTCGCGAGTGGTTCCAGCCCTCGATCACGGTGACCGGCATCGACGCGCCCAGCGTGCTGAACGCCTCGAACACGCTCATCCCGAGCGTCCGGGTGCGCATCGCCGCGCGCGTCGCTCCCGGGCAGGACGCCCACGAGTTCGAGCGGATCCTGCGCGAGCACCTCGTCGCGAACGCGCCGTTCGGCGCGAAGCTCGACTTCGACCCCGACATCGACCTCGGGCAGGCCTTCCTCGCCCCGGTCGACGGCTGGGCGGTCGAGGCCGAGCAGGCGGCGCTCCGCGAGGCGTGGGACGGCGTCGAGCCGGTGCTCATGGGATCGGGCGGCTCGATCCCCTTCACCGCCGACCTCGTCCGGCACTTCCCCGACGCGCAGATCCTGATCACGGGAGTCGAGGATCCCGACAGCCGCGCCCACAGCCCCAACGAGTCGGTGCACCTGCCGAGCCTCAAGCGCGCGATCCTGGCCGAGGCCTTCATGCTCGCGAAGCTCGACGCGCGTACCATCGAGTCATGACCGACACCGCACTGAGCCCCGAGACCGCCCTGAGCTCGTCGACGACGGAGCCGACCCACGGTGTCGCGCTCACCGACGGCGCCGCCGACAAGGTGCGCCGCCTCCTCGAGCAGGAGGGCCGCGACGACCTGCGTCTGCGCGTCGCCGTCCAGCCCGGCGGCTGCTCGGGCCTCATCTACCAGCTCTACTTCGACGAGCGCCTCCTCGACGGCGACGCGACCCGTGACTTCGACGGCGTCGAGGTGGTCGTCGACCCGATGAGCGCCCCGTACCTCGACGGCGCCTCGATCGACTTCGAGGACAGCATCCAGAAGCAGGGCTTCACGATCGACAACCCCAACGCGACCGGCAGTTGCGCCTGCGGCGACTCGTTCCACTGAGTTGACCGGTGCGCCACGGCGCACTGACACGGGGCCCCGACCGGGAAGGTCGGGGCCCCGCTGCGTTATAGACTGGCCGACGTATCACCCCGCCGTCCGAGAGGTCCCGAGTGCGCACCAGTCGCCGTCGTCCGATCCGGCGTTCGCGCCTTGCCCGGTGGGCTGTCGTGCCCCTGCTCGGGGCCGGAGCCATCGCCCTCGCGGGCTGCACGCAGCAGCAGCAAGCGGGCTTCCTGCCCGGCGGCCCGGGCGTCACCAACCACACCGAGTTGATGACCAGCCTCTGGGTCAACTCGTGGATCGTGCTGCTCGGCGTCGGCATCATCACCTGGGGCCTCATCATCTGGGCCGCCGTCGTCTACCGCCGCCGCAAGGGGCAGACCGGCCTCCCGGTGCAGCTGCGCTACAACCTGCCGATCGAGATCTTCTACACGATCGTGCCGCTCATCCTGGTCATCGGCTTCTTCGCCTTCACCGCGCGCGACCAGTCGACGATCGAGGCGAACCCGGGCAACCCCGATCAGAAGATCGAGGTCTTCGGCAAGCGCTGGTCGTGGGACTTCAACTACCTCGACGAGAACGTCTACTCGCCGGGCGTGCAGGTCACCGACCGGCTCAACAAGGACGGCTCCGTCGACCAGTCGAAGCTCCCGACCCTGTACCTGCCGGTCAACAAGAAGATCCAGATCGACGAGCAGTCGCGCGACGTGGCGCACTCGTTCTGGGTGATCGACTTCCTGTACAAGAAGGATCTGATCCCCGGTCAGACCAATCACATGTACTTCATCCCCACTAAGACCGGCACCTACCAGGGCAAGTGCGCGGAGCTCTGCGGCGAGTACCACGCCGACATGCTCTTCCAGGTGAAGGTGGTCAGCCAGTCCGACTTCGACGCGCAGATGCAGAAGCTGCGCGATGCCGGTCAGACCGGTCGACTCGGCCCCGGCTACAACACCGACACCAACCTTCCCGGCACCACGGGCCGCGCCTCCACCGAAGGAAACTGATGACCACGGCAACCGGAACGGCGAAGTTCACGCCGAACAGCACCACCGGCACGGCGGCGGGATCGCGGGTCGAGCGCAAGGGCAACGTGTTCGTCAAGTGGATCACCACGACGGACCACAAGACGATCGGGTACCTCTATCTGATCACCTCGTTCCTCTACTTCTGCGTCGGCGGCGTCCTGGCCCTCGTGATCCGCGCGGAGCTGTTCACGCCCGGGCTCGACGTGCTGCAGTCGAACGAGCAGTACAACCAGCTCTTCACGATGCACGGCACGATCATGCTGCTGATGTTCGCGACGCCGCTGTTCGCCGGCTTCGCCAACGTCGCCATGCCGCTGCAGATCGGCGCGCCCGACGTCGCGTTCCCGCGGCTCAACGCGCTCGCGTACTGGCTCTACTTCTTCGGCTCGCTCGTCGCGGTCGGCGGCTTCTTCACCCCGCAGGGCGCGGCGGCCTTCGGCTGGACCGCCTATACGCCGCTCAGCGACACGACGTTCACGCCGGGGCTCGGCGGCAACCTGTGGGTGTTCGGCCTCGCGATGAGCGGATTCGGCACCATCCTCGGCGGCGTCAACTTCATCACGACGATCATCACGATGCGCGCGCCCGGCATGACCATGTTCCGGATGCCGATCTTCACCTGGAACATCCTGATCACGTCGATCCTCGTGCTCATCGCGTTCCCGGTGCTCGCGGCCGCGCTGTTCGCGCTCGGCGCCGATCGTGTCTTCGACGCCCACCTGCTCGACCCGGCCAACGGGGGAGCGATCCTCTGGCAGCACCTGTTCTGGTTCTTCGGGCACCCCGAGGTCTACATCATCGCGCTGCCGTTCTTCGGCATCGTCAGCGAGGTCTTCCCGGTCTTCAGCCGCAAGCCGATCTTCGGCTACAAGACCCTGATCTACGCGACGATCGCGATCGCGGCCCTCTCGGTCACGGTGTGGGCGCACCACATGTACGTCACCGGCTCCGTGCTGCTGCCGTTCTTCTCCCTGATGACGATGCTCATCGCGGTGCCGACCGGGGTGAAGATCTTCAACTGGATCGGCACGATGTGGCGCGGCTCGGTCACGTTCGAGACCCCGATGATCTGGGCGATCGGCTTCCTCGTGACGTTCACCTTCGGTGGTCTCACGGGCGTCATCCTCGCGTCGCCGCCGCTCGACTTCGCGCTCTCGGACTCGTACTTCGTCGTTGCGCACTTCCACTACGTCGTGTTCGGCACGGTCGTGTTCGCGATGTTCTCGGGCTTCTACTTCTGGTGGCCCAAGTGGACGGGAAAGATGCTCGACGAGCGGCTCGGCAAGATCCACTTCTGGCTGCTGTTCATCGGATTCCACACGACGTTCCTCATCCAGCACTGGCTGGGCGTCATCGGGATGCCGCGTCGTTACGCGAACTACCTGCCGTCCGACGGGTTCACCTGGATGAACCAGCTGTCGACCATCGGTGCCGTCATCCTGGGCGTCTCGATCCTGCCGTTCCTCCTCAACGTGTGGATCACCGCCCGCCGGGCGCCGAAGGTGACCGTGGACGACCCGTGGGGCAACGCGCGCTCGCTCGAGTGGGCCACCTCGTGCCCGCCGCCACGGCACAACTTCTCCTCGATCCCGCGGATCCGTTCCGAGTCGCCGGCGTTCGACCTCCACCACCCCGAGGCGGGCGTGCCCGTGGGCATCGGCCCCGGCCCGGCCGACGCGCCCGAGGCTCCGGTCGTCGACGTCGCGAAGGGCGAGGTCAAGTAGCGCATGCGTACCAACTCGAACCTCTTCTGGATCCTCGGCGCGTTCTTCTGGCTCGCCGACCTGGTCTACATCGTCTGGTCGCTCATCGACACCGGCCGGGTGGAGTGGGTCGGGACCGTCGCGATGGCGTTGAGCGGCATCCTGGCGTTCTTCGTCGCCTTCTACGTCGGCCGCACGCACGCGTCGCAGGGCGGGGAGCTCCCGCAGGACCGGGCCGATGCGAACGTCGACGACGGCGACCCGGAGATGGGCCAGTTCAGCCCCTGGAGTTGGTGGCCCTTCGCCCTGGCCGTCGGGATCATGCTGGTATTCCTCGGACTCGCCATCGGACCGTGGATCTCGTTCTTCGGCGGCCCGATTGCGCTGATCGCGATCGTCGGCTGGAACTACGAGTACTACCGCAACAACTTCGCGCGCTGATGATCCGGCTCGCACAGGCCGGCGACGAGGACGGCGTCTTCGCTCTGGTCCAGCAGCTCGGGCACGCTTTCGCCCCGGAGCGCGCGGCGTTCGACGCCACCCTCGCGTCCTACCTCGCGGGGGAGCAGCCGACGGTCGTGCTGTTCGTCGCCGAGGAGCCGGAAGGACTGCTCGGGTACGCCCTCATGACGGTCGTGCCACTGCTCTCCACCAACGGTCCCTCCGCGCAGCTGCAGGAGATCGTCGTCGACCAGCAGGCCCGCGGCCGCGATCTCGGCACCGCCCTTGTGCGCGCCGTCGAGGAGGAGTGCGAGCGCCGCGGCGTCACACAGCTCACCGTCGCCAGCCGGCGCGCGGGCGGCTTCTACGACCGGCTCGGCTTCCACGAGAGCGCCGAGTACATGCGCCGCATCTTCGCGTAACAGCGTCTGGCAAGCCCTAGCGTGGTCCCATGGCCACGATCCTCTCCCTCGACGCGGTCGGACCCCGCCTCCGGAGCGGGCAGGACGCGATGGACCTCATCGCCACGACGTTCGGCGCCGGGGGAGCGGACACCGTCGTCGTACCCGTGGAGCGTCTCGATCCTGACTTCTTCCGCCTTTCGACCGGTGTCGCCGGCGAGATCGCGCAGAAGTTCGTCAACTACCGCCGCCGCCTCGTCGTCCTCGGCGACATCACCGCCCACGTCGCCGCGAGCGACGCCTTCCGCGACTGGGTGCGCGAGGCGAACCGGGGCCGCGATATCCGCTTCGTCGCGTCGCTCGACGAACTGGGTGATTGATCTGGGCGGCCGGAGTCGGGGAACGGCGGGGGGGGGGGGGGGGGGGGGGGGCGGGGGGGCCCCCGGCCCCGCGGAGCCGCGCCCCGCCCCCCCCCCCCCGCGCGCCCCCCCCCCCGCG
>NZ_JBQCHS010000023.1:0-66148 GCF_051954455.1 Pseudolysinimonas sp.
CGCCCGCGCGCCCCCCCCCCGCGCCGGGGGGGCGACTCTTCTCCGCGGGGGGGGGCCCGGTCGCGCCCGGGCGGTCCGGGTGGTTCGCCCACTGGCTCCAGGAGCCGGGGTAGAGCACGGCATCGAATCCCGCGACGGCCAGCGCGAGTGCCTCATGCGCAGCGGTGACACCGGAGCCGCAGTACACGCCGACCGGCGCATCGCGTCGGACGCCGAGCGTCGCGAACCGCGCACGCAGGGCGTCGGGATCGAGGAAGCGGCCGTCGGCGCCGAGGTTCGCGGTGGTCGGGGCGCTCACCGCCCCGGGGATGTGGCCGGCGCGCGGGTCGATCGGCTCGACATCGCCGCGGTAGCGCTCGGCGGCGCGGGCGTCGAGCAGCACGCCGGTCAGTGCGAGGTCCTCCACGTCGTCCATGCCGACCCTCGGCAGGGCGCCGGCGCGGAGCACGACGTCGCCCGGCTCCGGCGGGGCGGGGTCCCCGGTCTCGAGCTCGAAGCCGGCCTCGCGCCACGCGCGGAGGGCGCCGTCGAGCACTCGCACGTCGGCGAGCCCCGCATCGCGGAGCATCCACCAGGCGCGCGCCGCCGACATCCCGCCGAGATCGTCGTAGACGACCACCGTGTCGCCCGTGTTCACGCCCCACGCCCGGGCGGACGACTGCAGCGCCTCGCGGGACGGCAGCGGATGGCGGCCGTCGGTCGGCGCCCCGTCCGCGGCCAGCTCGCGGTCGAGTTCCACGTAGACGGCGCCGGGGATGTGCCCGGCGCGGAAGTCGCCGCGCCCGTCCGGCCGGTCCAAGCGCCAGCGCACGTCGAGGAGCCGTGGTCGCCGTCCGGTCGGGAGCCCCGGGTCGAGGATCGCCCGCAGCTCGGCGGCCGTCACGAGAGGATCGGTCACGGCTCGACGCTACGCGCTCCGGAGTCTGCGGGCCCGGGGTTCGATGAGGTGCCGGTGGTCGGCGACGCCCCCCGGCGGGCCAACCACCGGCGTGCTCTGACGCGATCGGATAACCCCCCGACTACGCGCATGCACCCGCATCATCCCCCTTGCGAGAGATCGATCGCGGAGCGCCACACAATACCGGACAAGGTTGAGAACCTCCCCAAAAAGGGGGGCATTTCCGCGCAGTCCCCCTATTCGTGGGCAGTTATGAAGATCTCTTCACATTTGGCGCTTGACGTTCTCGGGAATGCCTCGATAACCTGACGACGCTTCGCCCCCCCGACGAAGCGTCGAGCGCAACCCGCAGCACTCTCAGCATCACAAGCTCGACGTCCACCTGTACCCCCCGACAGGTCTTCAATGCACGCGCCCCCCAGCGTGTCCGTCGTCCCCCACGACATCGACGCGCCCTCTCTCAGCACCTCGCAGCACCCCTGCGCCACGCGCCCGCACGGAGCGGAGCGATGACCGCGGCCACGCCCACCAGGGCGGACCTGCGGTCGGCCGTCACCGCAGCGCGACCGATCGAGCGATCGATCTGGTCCCGCCAGCGTCTCCTCGAACGGCGCCTCGTCGACCTCGCCGCGATCCTCGTCGCCATCGCAGCGGGGCTCGGGGTCGACGTCGTCCTCGGCATCGCGCCCGACGCGTCGCTCCGCGCCGGGATGCTGATCCTTCTCGGCATCGTCTGGTTCGCGGCGCTCCGGGCCGCTGCGCCGCACGAGCTCCGTCGCGTCGTCGCGGCTCGCCTCGATGCGCGCGCGGTGGTCGCCGGATCGGCCGCCGCGTTCGGTCTGCTCGCCGCGGCGGCGGCCTTCGCGCCCGGCCTCGACGTCCGCGCCGATCTGCTCGTCACGTTGCCCCTCGGCCTCGCCCTGCTGCTCGCCGGCCGCGGCGTCTGGCGCGTGCGTCTCGCCAAGGCGCGTGCCGCCGGCCGTCACCTGCCCCGCGCCGTCATCGTGGGCACCGGTCCTCAGGTGGACTTCGTGCTCCGGCAACTCGGCCGGACCCCCATCGCGTCGTACGTCGTCGGCGGGATCGTCCGCATCGGCGACATCTCCAGCGGCGCCGAGCTCCCGGAGAGCGACATCATGGCGTTCCGCGGTGCGGACGCCGTCCACGAGGCCGCGACGATCACGCGCGCCGACGCCGTCATCGTCGCGGGGACGCCGCACGACTCCGCCGAGTTCCTCCAGTCGCTCGCCTGGCAGCTGGAGCGGACGCCGACGGAGCTCGTGCTGGCCTCGACGCTCGACAGCGTCCGCCAGGGCCGGATCTTCTTCGACACCTCGGCCGGGCTCCCGCTCCTGCGTGTCGCGTCGCCGACGTTCTCCGGCGCCAAGCACGTGGTGAAGCGGGCGATGGACGTCGCGGTGTCGGGAGCGGCTCTCCTGGCGGCAGCCCCCGTGCTCGGGATCCTCGCCGTTCTGGTCCGACTGGACAGCAAGGGGCCGGCCCTGTTCCGTCAGGAGCGGATCGGGGTCGACGGCTCGACGTTCACGATGTTCAAGTTCCGTTCGATGGTTGTCACGGCCGAACAGGACCTCGCCGCGCTCGTCGCGCAGAACGAGGGCTCGGGCGTCCTGTTCAAGCTGAAGCGCGACCCGCGCGTCACGCGGGTCGGCGCGATCATGCGCAAGTACTCGCTCGACGAGCTGCCCCAGCTCTGGAACATCTTCGTCGGCGACATGAGCCTCGTCGGGCCGCGTCCTCCGCTGGCGCGCGAGGTCGCCGAGTACGAGGCGCACGTCCACCGTCGCTTGACCATCAAACCGGGCCTCACCGGTGCCTGGCAGGTCAGCGGTCGGTCCGACCTCAGTTGGGACGAGAGCGTGCGTCTCGATCTGCTGTACGTCGAGAACTGGTCCATCTGGGGAGACCTCAAGATCCTCTTCCGGACCGTCAAGGTCGTCATCGATCCCGCGGGGGCTTACTGAACATGGTCCATCTCTCTCAGCTCCGGCCGGCGACGCGCGAAGGCGTCGCCGGCCTTCCGGCGTCCCGTCGGCGACTGCGCGCCCTCGGTGTGGCGATGGTCGCGGCGATCGCGGCCTCGATGATCGTCGGTGTGGCCGCCGCCGCCCCCGCGCGCGCGGCCGTCACGGATCCGTGCGGCACCGGCTCGAACGCCATCGTCTGCGAGAACAGCAAGCCGGGGACTCCGGAGTCGCAGTGGGACATCGACGGGGCCGGCGACGCGACGATCCAGGGATTCGCCACCGACATCAGCGTCAACGCCGGGTCGACGATCGGCTTCAAGGTCAAGACCGACGCGAGCAAGTACTCGATCCGCATCTTCCGCACCGGGTACTACCAGGGCAACGGCGCGCGCCTGATCGCCACCATCGCGCCCTCCGCCGCGCTGCCGCAGACCCAGCCGCAATGTGTGAGCGACGTCTCGACCCAGTTGTACGACTGCGGCAACTGGGCGCTCTCGGCCAGCTGGGCCGTCCCGGCCACCGCGGTCTCCGGTGTCTACGTCGCCGACCTCACCCGGACCGATACCGGCGGCACCAGCCAGATCCTGTTCATCGTGCGCAACGATGCGAGCCACTCGCAGGTCGTCTTCCAGACCTCCGATCCGACCTGGGAGGCCTACAACTCCTACGGCGGCGCCGACTTCTACCAGGGCGCCGCGGTGGGCCGCGCCTACAAGATCAGCTACAACCGGCCGCTGATGACGCGGGACGGCTCGACCAACCACGACAACTACTTCAGCGCGGAGTACCCCGCCGTCCGATTCCTCGAGCAGAACGGCTACGACGTCAGCTACATCGCCGGAGTCGACACGGACCGCTACGGCTCGCTCCTCACCAACCACAACGTGTTCCTGTCGGTCGGTCACGACGAGTACTGGTCGACGGGACAGCGCGCGAACGTGGAGGCGGCCCGCGACAAGGGCCTGAACCTCCAATTCCTCTCCGGGAATGAGGTCTACTGGCACACCCGGTACGAGTCCTCCTCCGTCGATCCCTCCGGCGGCGGGTACCGCACGCTGGTCTCGTACAAGGAGACCTGGTCGAACGCGAAGATCGACCCCTCGACGACCTGGACCGGGACCTGGCGCGACCCGCGTTTCGCCCCGCCGTCCGCCGGTGCCGGCCGACCCGAGAACACCCTCACCGGCACCATGTACATGTCGAACTCCGACGACCTGCCGGTGACGGTCTCCTCGACCGAGGGCAAGCTCCGGATCTGGCGCAACACCAGCCTGGCGACCATGGCGGCGGGGACCAGTCAGGCCCTGGCGCCCCACACGATCGGGTACGAGTCGGACGAGGACGTCGACAACGGGATGCGACCCGCCGGGCTCATCGACATGTCGACCACGGTCGGCTCGACGCCGCAGTACCTCCGCGACTTCGGCAGCGTCGTCACGCCGGGCACCACGACGCACCACATCACGCTGTATCGCGCGCCGAGCGGTGCGCGGGTCTTCTCGGCGGGCAGCATCCAGTGGACCTGGGGACTCGACCAGGACCACGACGGCAACGGCGCGGCCGCCGATCCGCGGATGCAGCAGGCGCAGGTCAACCTGCTCGCCGACATGGGCGCGCAGCCGCTCACGATCATGAGCGGTCTCGTCAAGACGACGGCGAGCACCGACACGACCGCCCCGACCGTCACGGTGACCACCCCGGCTGCCAACGCCTCGATCGCCAACGGCGCCAGCGTGACCGTCACGGGCACGGCGAGCGATGTCGGCGGCGTCGTCGCAGGCGTCGAGGTCTCGACCGACGGCGGCACGACCTGGCATCCCGCTCGGGGGACCACCAACTGGACGTACACGTACGTGCAGCACGGCCAAGGCGCCCAGCGCATCCTGGTCCGGGGCATCGACGACAGCGGCAACTATCCTTCGACGCCGACCACGGTGACCGTGCAGTCCACGGGAGCCGCGACCGTGTTCGGCGCGACCGTCCCCACGACGCCCGACGCCGGCGACCCCTCGAGCGTCGAGCTCGGTCTGCGGTTCACTCCGGCCGCCAACGGGTACGTCCAGGGCGTGCGCTTCTACAAGAGCGCGGGCAACACCGGTGTCCACACCGGATCGCTGTGGGACGCCACCGGGGCGCGTCTGGCGAGCGTCACCTTCACGGGGGAGACCGCGAGCGGCTGGCAGAAGGCCACGTTCAGCTCGCCTGTCCCGGTGGTCGCCGGACAGCAGTACACGGTGTCCTACACGGCGCCGTCGGGCCACTACGCCGGCGACTCGTACTACTGGGCGTACTCCGCCCAGGCCTCGCCGCCGCTGACGGTCGACGGTTCGTACGCCGCGCCGTCGCCGGGCGTCTACGGAGATCCGGGCACCTACCCGGCCAAGGACTACCAGCGCACCAACTACTGGGTCGACCCCGTGTTCGACACGGTGGACAGCACTCCGCCATCGGTCGCGTCGCAGTGGCCGCTGCCCGGCTCCACCGGCGTCGCCGCCGCGACCACCATCAGCGCCGCGCTCACCGGCGGCATCAACGACGCCACGGTCGGGCTGACGGTCAAGTCCGTGCAGGGCTCGCTCGTCGCGGGGACGTCGGCGTACGACTCGACCCGCCATGTGATCACCTTCACGCCGGCGGCGGCCCTCGCGGCCGGCGCCTCGTACACGGCGACGGTCACCGCCCAGGGCCAGACGGGCACGCCCCTGTCGACCGGCGGCACGTGGACCTTCACGGTCGCGGCCGCGGGCACCGAGACCGGTTGCCCGTGCACGATCTTCCCCGACAGCACGCTGCCGACCACGCTGCAGGTGAGCGATGGCACGGGCGTCACGCTGGGCTCGAAGTTCATCCCGAGCGTGAGCGGATCGATCGTCGGCCTGCGCTTCTACAAGGGCCCGGGCAACGTCGGCCAGCACATCGCCACCCTGTGGAACGCGAGCGGCACGAAGCTCGCCCAGGTCACCTTCTCGAACGAGAGCGCGAGCGGGTGGCAGACCGCCTACTTCACCTCGGCCGTGGCGCTGACGGCGGGCACGACGTACGTCGTCTCGTACGTGTCGACGACCGGCAACTACTCCGTCACCCCGGGCCGCTTCACGAACGACTACGTCTCGGGGGCGCTCACCGTTCCCGCGCAGGGCGGGGTCTTCACGTACGGATCCGGCATGCCGACCTCGACCACGTCCACCGATTACTCGGTCGACGTCGTCTTCATGCGCAGCACCGCCGCGCCCGTGGTGCCGCTCACGGTGACGTCGCACGCCCCCGGCTCGGATGCCGCAGCCGTGGCGCCGACGGCACCGATCACCGCCACCCTCTCGGCCGACCCCGGCTCGACGATCCCGACGCTGTCGGTCGCCTCCAGCGGCTCGGCGGTCGCGGGCACGAGCTCGTACGACGCCGCGTCGCGGACGATCACGTTCACGCCGGGCGCTCCGCTCGCGTGGTCGACGCAGTACTCGGTCACCGTGTCCTCCGGGTCGACTGCGCTCGGCGGCGGCACCTGGTCGTTCACGACGGCCGCGCAGGCGCCGCCGGGTGCGAGCTACCACCTCATCGACGACACCCCGGCGACCGCGTCGAACAGCGACAGCGGCGCGGTGGAGCTCGGCATGTCGTTCACGGCCTCGCAGGCCGGCAGCGTCACCGGAGTCCGGTTCTACAAGGGCACCGGCAACACGGGCACCCACACCGGCTCTCTGTGGTCGTCGACCGGGCAGCGGCTCGCAACGGTCACGTTCGCCAATGAGACGGCCACCGGCTGGCAGACCGCCACGTTCGCGACCCCGGTCGCGCTGACCCCCGGCCAGCACTACGTGGTGTCGTACTACGCGCCGAACGGCCACTACGCCTCGACGAGCGGGTACTTCTCGGCGATGCACTCGTCGGGCCCGCTCAGCGCGGACACGGTGCAGAACGGCCGCTATCTCTACGGGGCGGGCGGTCAGATGCCGACCGGCAGCTGGAACGCGTCGAACTACTTCGTCGACGTCCTGTTCACGACAGCCGGCTCGGCCGCACCGGTGACGGTCGCCTCGACCTCGCCTGCCGCGGACGCCACCGCGGTGCCGACGTCCGCGACGGTCACGGCGACGATGTCCGCGGAGAGCTCTGCGGGACAGCCGACGATCGCCGTCACCGGTCCGTCGGGCGCCGTGGCGGGCTCCGTCACGAACGACCCGGTCGGCCACACCGTCACCTTCGCCCCGACGGCACCGCTCGCGACGAGCACGACGTACACGGCGACGGTCTCCATCGCGGGCGGCACGGTGACGGGTGGTTCCTGGTCGTTCACGACGGCGGCCGCGAGCGCCCCTGACGCCGGCTTCCACCTCGCCGCGCCGACACCCGCGGTCGCCGCCGAGGACGACACGGGGTCGGTGGAGCTGGGCATGGCGTTCTCGTCCTCGGCCGCGGGCAGTGTGACCGCGATCCGTTTCTACAAGGGGTCCGGCAACACCGGCACGCACACCGGCTCGCTCTGGCTGCCCGACGGCACGCGCGTCGCGCAGGTGACCTTCACGGGCGAGACCGCGGGCGGATGGCAGACGGCCACCCTCGCGACCCCCTATGTGGTGGTCCCCGGGCAGACGTACATCGTGTCGTACCACGCGCCGAACGGGCACTACGCCTCGACGAGCGGCTACTTCGGCACGACGCGCACCAGTGGGCCGTTGACCGCCGACGCCGTCAACGGCCGGTACAACTACGGCTCGACGCCCGCCCTGCCGGATGGCTCGTGGGGGGCGACCGACTACGGCGTCGACGTGACGTTCGTGCCGTCGACGTCGTCGACGCCGAGTACGCCGCCCACGACGCCGAGCACGCCGCCCGCGACCCCGTCGGTGACCGTCGGCACGACCAACCCGGCGCAGGGCACGACGGATGTCGCCCCGACGCTCACCGTGACGGCGGCGGTCACCGGTTCGGGCGCGTCGGGCACCAGCCTGGTGGTGACCGCCCCGGGCGGAGCGACGGTCGACGGAGCCTCGACGTATTCCGCGACCGACGGGACCGTGAGCTTCACGCCCACCACCCCGTTCGGATGGTCGACCGCCTACACGGCGACCGTGATGGCGGGCGGCGCGGCGGTCGCGGGGGGCACCTGGTCGTTCACGACGACCGCCGCACCCACCCAGGTCACGGGCGACTCGATCTTCGCCCTCGACGCGACGCCGCAGAACGCCGCGTGGAACGACCCGACCGACGTGCAGGTCGCCGTGCGCTTCAGCACGGACGTCGCCGGGACGGTGACCGCGGTGCGCTTCTACAAGGGCGACACGAACACCGGCACGCACACCGGCTACCTGTGGGGCCCCGACAAGGGGCTCCTCGCGACCGTCTCCTTCACGAACGAGACGGCGAGCGGCTGGCAGGTGGCACAGTTCAGTCAGCCGGTGTCGATCCTGCCGGGGCAGGAGTACCGCGTGGGTCTGCGGAGCACGACGGGCAATTACGCCGTCGACCTCAACGGTCTCGCGAACGGACTGACGAGCGGCCACATCACGGTGCCGGCCCAGGGAGCCGCGTACTCGAGCGGCAGCGCCTACCCGGACGCCCTGTCGAACCACAACTACTGGGTCGACCTGCTGTTCGCGCCGCAGACCCCGGGAAGCTGACCTCCGTTCGGGGACTGGCCATCGCCGGTCCCCGAACGCAGAATCGAAGCACACCGCACTGAGCCGGAAGATCATGACCTCCACCCTGAGCATCGCCGTGATCGGCGCCGGATACTGGGGTCCCAACCTCGCCCGGAACTTCCGTTCCAGCGAGCACTGGGATCTCGCCGCCATCTGCGATCTCGATCGAGCGCGTGCCGAGAAGCTCGCCACGTCGCTCGGGGGGATCCCGGTCGTGACCGATCTCGCCGACGTCCTCGCCGATTCCTCGATCGACGCGGTCGCCATCGCGACGCCGGCGCGCACCCATCACCCCATCGCGATGGCCGCGTTGCGGGCGGGCAAGCACGTCGTCGTCGAGAAGCCGCTCGCCGACAGCCGGGAGCTCGGCGAGGCGATGGTCCGCGAGGCCGACGAGCGCGGTCTGGTCCTCATGGCCGACCACACCTACTGCTACACCCCGGCCGCCCTCCGCATCCGCGAGCTCGTCGAGGCGGGCGAGCTGGGCGACATCCTCTTCATCGACTCGGTGCGTATCAACCTCGGGCTGATCCAACCGGACGTCGACGTCTTCTGGGATCTGGCGCCCCACGACCTCTCGATCATGGACTTCGTCCTTCCGGGGGGCCTGCAGACCGCGTCGGTCGCTGCCCAGGGCGCCGATCCGCTCGGAGCCGGGAAGGCCTGCATCGGCTACCTGAGCATGCCGCTCGCGAACGGCGGCGTCGCCCACGTGCACGTCAACTGGCTCAGCCCGACCAAGATCCGCCAGGTCGTCATCGGCGGATCCCGACGCACCCTCGTCTGGGACGATCTGAACCCGCAGCAGCGCCTCAGCGTCTACGACCGGGGCGTGGACCTCGCGCAGCAATCGGCCACCGACCGCACCGCCGCCACCGTCTCCTACCGTCTCGGCGACACCTGGTCGCCGGCGCTCCCGGAGCGCGAGGCCCTCTCGGCGATGGCGGCGGAGTTCGCCGCGAGCATCACGGAGGGTCGTCCGGCCCGTACGGATGGTCGGGCCGGATTGCGCGTGCTGTCCGCTCTCGAGGCCGCCCGCGGCAGCCTCGCCCAGAACGGCGCCCCCTTCGCCGTCACCGCATCCCCCAACTAGGAGTCCCTTCCCATGACCGATCTCAGCGGCCAGAACGTCCTCGTCACCGGCGGCGCCGGCACGATCGGCTCGACGCTCGTCGACCAGCTGCTCGATGCGGGTGTCGCGCACGTCGACGTCCTCGACAATCTCGTCCGAGGCCGCCGCGCCAATCTCGACGACGCGCTCGCCACCGGTCGGGTCGAGCTCCACGAGGGGGACATCCGCGACCGCGCGGTCGTGCGACGGCTCGTCGACGGCAAGGACACCGTCTTCCACCAGGCCGCGATCCGCATCACGCAGTGCGCCGAGGAGCCGCGTCTCGCGCTTGAAGTGCTCGTCGACGGAACGTTCAACGTCGTCGAGGCCGCGGCAGAGCTCGGCGTCGGCAAGCTCGTCGCGGCCTCCAGCGCCTCGGTCTACGGGATGGCGGAGGAGTTCCCGACGACGGAGCGTCACCACCACCACACCAACGACACCCTCTACGGCGCCGCGAAGTCGTTCAACGAGGGGCTCATCCGCAGCTTCCGCGCGATGCAGGGCCTGGATTACGTGCTGCTGCGCTACTTCAACGTGTACGGCCCGCGCATGGATGTCCACGGCCTGTACACCGAGGTCCTCGTCCGATGGATGGAGCGCATCGCCGACGGCAAGCCCCCGCTCATCTTCGGCGACGGCCAGCAGACGATGGACTTCGTCTTCACGACCGACATCGCCCGAGCCAACGTGCTCGCGGCGCAGAGCGATGTCGTCGAAGGCGTCTACAACATCGCGCGCGGCGAGGAGACGAGCCTGCTCGGCCTCGCCGAGGCCCTCCTGCGGGTCATGGGATCGGACCTCTCCGTCGAGCACGGCCCCGAGCGCGCCGTGAACGGCGTGGTCCGTCGGCTCGCCGACACGCAGGCCGCGCGTAGCGATCTCGGATTCGAGGCCACCACGGGCCTCGAGGACGGGCTCCGCCAGCTCGTCGCCTGGTGGGAGCCGCTCCGCGAGGAGATCGCGGCCGGTCGCGCGGAGGTGCCGGCGTGAGCCGCATCAACGTCATGAAACCGTGGCTCGGACCGGAGGAGGCCGAGGCCGTCGCCGAGGCGATCGCCTCCGGCTGGGTTGCGCAGGGCCCGCGTGTGGCCGCGTTCGAGGCGGCCTTCGCCGAGCGCATGCAGGCGGAGCACGCGGTCGCGCTCTCCAACTGCACGACCGCGCTGCACCTCGCCCTCGTCGTCGGCGGTGTCGAGGCCGGTGACGACGTCGTCGTGCCGTCGTTCTCGTTCATCGCGACGTCGAATGCGCCGACCTACGTCGGCGCCCGTCCGGTGTTCGCCGACGTGGACCCGATGACCGGCAACGTCACGGCCGAGACCGTCGAGGCGGCGATCACCCCGCGCACCCGCGCCGTGATCGTCGTCGATCAGGGCGGCGTGCCCGTCGACCTGGATGCGATCCGGGCCCTCTGCGACCCGCGCGGCATCCTCGTCGTCGAGGACGCCGCCTGCGGCGCCGGGTCGACCTACAAGGGTCGGCCCGTCGGTGCCGGCGCCGAGCTCACCGCCTGGTCGTTCCACCCTCGCAAGCTGCTCACGACCGGCGAGGGGGGCATGCTGACGACCCCGAACGCCGAATGGGCCGCGCGCGCGCGTCGTCTGCGCGAGCACGCGATGAGCGTGTCGGCCGCCGATCGTGCCGCCGCCGTGATCGCGCCCCCGGAGGAGTACGGGGAGATCGGCTTCAACTACCGCATGACCGACATGCAGGCGGCCGTGGGGCTCGTGCAGCTCGGTCGGCTCGACGCGATCGTGGCGCGCCGGCGCGGGATCGCCGCGGCGTATCGCGCGGCGCTCGGGAGCATCCCGGGTCTGCGCGTCGTCGCGGACCCGGAGCACGGCACCGCGAACTTCCAGTCGCTCTGGGTCGAGGTCGGCCCCCCGTATCCGCTCGACCGCGAGGCTCTCATGGTGCACCTCGCCGAGGCCGACATCTCGGCTCGTCGCGGCATCATGGCCGCGCACCGCCAGCCCGCCTATGCCGACCGCGACACCGGCGGCGTGCCGCTGCCCGTCACGGAGCACCTCACCGACGACACCCTGATCCTGCCGGTCTTCCACCAGATGACCGATGAGGAGCTCCAGCGCGTGATCGACGCGGTGCGGGCGCCGGTCGCCGTCGCCGCCGGTTGACATGGACGTCCTGCTGCTCGCCGCGGGCGGTCTCGCGCGCGAGGTCCTCGGCGCCGACCTGCCCGGGATCGACGTCATCGGCCTGCTCGACGACGACCCCGCGCGCGTCGGCGCCGAGATCGGCGGCCGACCCGTGCTGGGGGGCATCGACCTGGCCCGCGAGCGACCCGAGCAGCTCCTCGTGTGCGCCGGATCGGGCGCGGCCCGCCGGCGCATCGTCGAGCGGATCGGCGCGGGTGACGAGCGCTTCGCGACGGCGATCGACGCCTCGGTGCGCATCCCCGCGGGGTGCACGGTCGGCGCCGGATCGATCCTGCTGGCGGGGACCGTGCTGACCGCCGACGTCACGGTAGGGCGGCACGTCGTCGCCATGCCGGACGTCGTCCTGACGCACGACGACGTCATCGCCGACTACGCGACTCTCGCCGCCGGGGTGCGACTCGGCGGGGGTGTCCATGTCGGCGAGGCCGCCTACCTCGGCATGAGCGGCGCGGTGCGGCAGAATCTGCGGATCGGTGCGGATGCGCTGATCGGAATGGGAGCGGTCGTCCTTCGGGATGTACCGCCGGGAGAGACCTGGGTCGGCGTACCGGCCGAGAAGATGGGGGACCGTTCGTGAAGGTGCCGTTCCTGGACCTCGTGTCGCAGCAGGCCGAGATCGCCGACGAGGTGCTGGCCGGCTGGCAGCAGCTGCTGGCCACGTCGGCCTTCATCGGCGGGGAGCCCGTGTCGGCCTTCGAGCGCGAGTTCGGCGCCTACATCGGATCGACGCACACGGTCGGGGTCGCCAACGGGACCGATGCGATCGAGCTGGCCCTGCGCGCGCTCGGCGTCGGGCCAGGCGACGAGGTCGTCCTCCCGGCGAACACCTTCATCGCGACCGGGGAGGCGGTGTCCCGCATCGGAGCAGTGCCGGTGCTCGTCGACGTCGATCCCGACCATCTGCTCATGGACCCGGACGCGACGAATGCGGCGGTCACGTCGCGCACCGCCGCGATCGTGCCCGTCCACCTGTACGGCCAGATGGCGCCCATGACCGAGATCCTGGCCGTCGCCGAGCGGCACGGCCTTCCCGTCGTCGAGGACAACGCGCAGGCGCAGGGGGCGAGCTCGCCGGCGGGGCGTGCGGGTGCGGTGGGCAGGATCGCGGCGACGAGCTTCTACCCGGGTAAGAACCTCGGGGCGATGGGCGATGCCGGTGCGGTGACGACCGGCGACGCAGAGCTCGCCCATGCCGTGCGCGAGCTCTCCGCCCACGGGAGCTCCGTCAAGTACGTCCATGAGCGCATCGGTATGAACAGCCGGCTCGACGCCGTCCAGGCCGTCGCCTTGAGCGCGAAGCTGCGCCGGCTGGAGAGCTGGAACGCGGCGCGTCGTTCCGCCGCCGACCGCTACGCCGAGCTCCTCGCCGACATCGACGCAGTCGCGGCGCCCCGATCGCGGGAGGGCAACATCGACGTCTGGCATCTCTACGTCGTGCAGGTGGACCGGCGGGACCGCGTGCTGACCGCGCTCGGCGAGGAGGGCATCGGCGCCGCCATCCACTATCCGACCCCGGTGCACCTGAGCCCGGCCTACGCCGGTCTCGGGATCGCGCGCGGCGCCTTCCCCGTGGCGGAGGCCGCGGCCGACCGGATCCTCTCGCTGCCGATGTTCCCGCATCTCACCGCCGACCAGCAGGAGCTGGTCGCTGCGGGGCTGCGCCGCGCGGTCGAGGCGGGCTGAGGCGGAGCGGGCGCTGGCCGGGCGGCACGAGGGGGAGCGGATGACGCGGAGGAGGAATCGGCCTCCGGGCGGGGCCTCGCGCGCGCTCGTGTGGAGCTTCGGCAGCAACATCGTGTCCCGTCTCGGCACGCTGGCGATCGGGATCCTGCTCTCGCGCATCCTCGGCCCCGAGGCGTTCGGCACCTACGCCGTCGCGTTCGTCGCTCTGACCGCCGTCCTCAGCTTCAACGACGTCGGAGTCAGCCTGGCCATCGTCCGCTGGCAGCGCGATCCGCGCGAGATCGCCCCGACCGTCGCGACGGTCTCCCTGATCGCGAGCGTCGTGATCTTCTCCGCCGGGTTCTTCGTCGCGCCGTTCTACGCGGCGGCGATGGGTTCGCCGGAAGCGACGGGCGTGGTCCGGGTCCTTCTCATCGGCATCCTGATCGACGGACTCGTCGCCGTCCCCGCCGCCCTCCTGCAGCGCGAGTTCCGGCAGGGGACGCGCGCGGGCATCGACCAGCTCAACGTCTGGCTCGGTGCGGCGGTCTCGGTGGCGCTCGCGATCCTGGGCATGGGGGCGATGAGCCTGGCCATCGGTCGGGTGGTGGGGAGCGGGGTCTCCGGCATCATCTTCTTCATCGTCTCGCCGCATCCCCTGCGGTTCGGCCTCGACCGGGCGGTGCTGCGCGAGCTGCTCGGATTCGGTCTCCCGCTCGCCGGGACGAGTCTGATCGCCTTCGCCATCGGGTACGCCGATCAGGTGGTCGTCGGGGCCGTCCTCGGGCCGGTGTCCCTCGGCTTCTACGTCCTCGCCTTCAACCTCTCGAGCTGGCCCGTCAGCGTCTTCTCCTCCCCGCTGCGCGCCGTCGCCCCCGCCGCCTTCTCCCGGCTCCAGGACGACCCCGTCCAGATGGACCGCGCCTTCCGCTCCGCATTCCGTCTGGTCGCCATCGCCGCCCTGCCGGTATGCTTCTTCCTGGCCGGAGCCGCCGAGCCGATCGTCCGCTTCGTCTACGGTGAGCAGTGGGCGCCCGCCGCCCACGTGCTCGGCTGGCTCGGGCTCTTCGGCGCGTTACGGATCCTGTTCGAGTTGAGCTACGACTTCCTGGTCGTCCTCCGGCGTTCGGGCTGGTTGCTCACGATCCAGGCGATCTGGGCGCTGGTGCTGGTCGGCGCGCTGATCGGCGGGACGCTGCTCGACGGGATGCGGGGCGCGGCGATCGCGCAGCTGATCGTCGGATCGGTGGTGGTGCTTCCTCTCTACCTCGGGATGCTCGCGCGCTCGGGCGTCCGGATCGGGCCCATGCTGCTCCGGGCGGCCGTGCCGCTGCTCGCGGCCATCGTCGTGCTCGTCTCGTCGCTCCTGCTCGCCGCGGTGCTGGCGCCGCCGGTCGTCCCGGCCGTCCTGTCCGGCTTGCTCGCGGTCCTCCTGATCGGCGGCCTGCTCCTGCTCGAGCGCTCGTCGATCGCCGAACTGCGCGCCACCTGGGCGGCGAGCAGGGCTCTCGAGGCGAGTGCGGCATGAGGATCCTGGTGTACCCGCACGATCTCGGGATGGGCGGGAGCCAGCTGAACGCGGTCGAGCTCGCCGCCGGGGTGCGCGATCTGGGGCACGACGTGGTCGTCGCCGGGCGGCCGGGGGCGTTGAACGCACGGATCTCCGAGCTCGGCCTCGATTTCGTCGAGCTGCCGCGGCCCGGGAAGCGCCCGTCCCCGACGGTCGCGCGGGCGCTCCGCGACCTCATCGACGCCCGCTCGCTCGATCTCCTGCACGGCTACGAGTGGCCGCCGACCCTCGAGGCCGAACTCGCCGCCGTCGGGCGCCCGCGCGTCGCCGTGGTCTCCACCGTCATGTCGATGGCCGTGCCGCCGTTCATCCCGAGCGGCGCGGACCTCGTGGTGGGGACTCGCGAGATCGCCGACCACGAGGTCCGACGGCGGGGACGCCGGCGTGTCCACGTGGTCGAGCCGCCTGTCGACCTCTCCTACAACCGTCCGGACCTCGACCTCGACGTCGCCGGATTCCGGGCGCGGTACGCCCTCGACGACGACCGGGTGACGGTCGTGGCCGTCGCCCGGTTCGCCCACGAGCTGAAGCTCGAGGGGACCCTGACGGCGATCGACGTGGCGGCGGAGGAGCCGCGCATGCAGCTCGTCCTGGTCGGAGACGGACCGGCCCGAGACGAGGTGGCTGCTCGAGCCGACCGTGCGAACTCCGCCGCGGGACGCCGCGCCGTGGTCCTGACCGGGGCGCTGGCCGACCCGCGGCCGGCCTACGCGGCCGCCCACATCTCGCTCGGCATGGGGGGATCGGCGCTCCGCGCCCTCGCCTTCGGCTCGCCCCTCGTCGTCCAGGGGGAGCGCGGGTTCTGGCGCCTTCTCACGCCGGAGTCGCTGGAGTCCTTCCTCTGGACGGGCTGGTACGGCGTCGGCGAGGGCCCCGAGAGCGGCGCGTCGCGGCTGCGCGGGATCCTCGGACCGCTGCTCGGCGATGCGGCCCGGCGGGCGGACCTGGGCGCCTACGGCCTCCAGGTCGTGCGGGCCGGGTTCTCGTTGGAGCAGGCCGCGCAGCGGCAGGCGGAGATCTACGCTGCGGCGGTGCAGGAGCCGCCCTCGCGGGCCGTCCGGCGGCGGGGCGACGTCGCCTCCCTCGCCCGTTACTCGGCCTACTACGCCCGGAAGCGGCTGCGGCGGTTGCAGGGAAGCGAACGCGCGGACGACTTCAATGCGCGACCGGTGGCAGCGCGGAACGCGGCGGCACCGGGCCGGAGGGGCGCATGACCGGCGGAGCCGTCGTGTGGCTCGCCGGAGTCGACTGGGACGGGCCTCCTGGCACGGATCGACGCCTCGTGCCCGAGCTCGCCGCACTCCGCCCCGTGCTGTGGGTGGATCCCCCCGCGTCGGTGTTCGGGGCGGGGCCGGTGGACGAGCGACCGGTCGCCGGCGTGGTGCGCCGTCGCCCGATCAGCCTTCCCGGGATGACCCGGCCCGGATCCCGCGTCGTCGCCTCCGCACGGGCCGGCGCCGCGGCGCGGGCGCTGGCCCGTGCGCACGGGCCGGTGGCGGCGACCGTCGTGGCCCGCCCGCTCGCGACATTCCCACGGGGGGTCGGGGGCGCCCGCATCCTCTTCGCGACCGACGACTGGATCGCAGGGGCGGCTCTCATGGGCCTCGATCGTCGCGCCGTGGAGCGCGACCTCCGCTCCGCGCTCCGTGCCGCCGACGCCGTCGTGGCGGTGAGCCCCGCACTCCTCGACCTGCTCGACGGAATCGGGGTGGCACGACCGGAGGCGACGCGCCTGGTGCTGCCGAACGGCGCCCCGGCGGTCACCGTCGGCGCAGGTTCGGAGCCGGTGGCCGTCCTCGTCGGACAGCTCAACGAGCGTCTGGACCTCGCGGCGCTCGAGGCGGTCCTGGCTGCGGGGGTCGCGATCCGCGTCTACGGGCGGGTCGTCGCCCGCGAGGAGACGGTTCGATCGCGTCTCGAGGCGCTCCTGGCCCACGAGAGGGTCGAGTGGCGCGGTGCCGTCGCGCCCGAGGTCCTGGCGGCGGAGCTCCCGACCGCTGCCGTCGGCCTCACGCCGTACACGGACACGCCGTTCAACCGGGCGAGCTCGCCCCTCAAGACGTGGGACTACCTGGCGGCAGGGCTCCCCGTCGTGTCGACCGACCTCTCGGCGTCACGGTGGATCGACAGCTGCGAGGTCTTGGTCGCGACCGATGCGGTCGACTTCGCGGACAAGGCGCGGGCGCAGATCGATCGTGCTGCGGCGGTCGGACGAGCCGACGAGCCCCACCGACTCGCGACGGCGCACTCCTGGGTGCACCGCGCCGCCGCGATGGACCGTCTCATCGGCGCGGTGGCGACGACGCGGCCCACACCAGTGGGATCGGCTCGAGGGTGACGGCGTCGCGCCCGTAGCGCGTGGCGTAGACGTAGCCGCCGGCCAATCCCGCGGTGAGGAACAGCATCCCCGCGGCCTTGGGGAATGACAGGGCGTCGAAGAACGCGCTCTCGGCGGCCCCGACCAGCAGCGCCGCAGCGATCGCCGGGCCGAGTTTGCGCATCGCGATCGGGACCACGGGCGCGCGGCGTGCCGCGGTGACGGCCAGGATCGCCGGGACCAGCAGCACGGCCAGGAAGGCGGCGGTGCCGACGATCCCGATCTCGAGGAGCAGACCGAGGTACTGGTTGTCGAAGATCCGGTACATGGGCAGGAAGGTCCCGAAGCCGCGGCCCACGATCGGGCTGATGGCGAACTCGCGGAAGAACACGCCGAAGCTGTTGGAGCGCGAGAGGGCGCTGCTGTCGGAGCTGGCGTCGACGAACAACCGGATGACGCCCTGGATGAGGCCAGGAAGGGCGACCGCCAGCGCAGCCACCCCCGCGACCGCGAGACCGAGCGCGCGCCACCGGACCTTCGCGGACCATCCCGGGATGAGCGGGAGCAGCCCGAGGACGAGGCCGATGACCGCCGACCGCGAGCCCGAGCTCGCCAGTGCCGCGCCGAGGAGCGCGACCCACAGCCACGGCAGGATCCGTCGACCGCCGCGGTCGAAGATCGCCATCGTGACCGCCAGGGGCAGCAGCATCGCGAGCAGCGTCGTGTATTCGAGCGGATGCGTCGCGGTGGAGGCGCTCCGCACGAAGTCACCCCGGGTGACCAGGCCCTGGTAGTCGGTGGTCGCCGTCAGGCCCGGGATCGGGATCCGGGAGACGATCGGTGTGCGCGTCGCGAACTCGATCAGACCGATGGCGGCCACCACGCCGCCCGTCGCGACGAGGCGGCGCAGCAGCACGAGAAGACGGTCGAGGTCCGGGATCCCCTCGCTCGCCACGAGCAGGATGCCCGAGTAGGAGATGAGTCGCAGCACGCCGTTGTCGGCGGGCCCGATCTCCACGGTCGCGATCGCGCGGGTCATCGCCACGAAATAGCTGATGGCGACCGTGCAGAACAGGACGAACGCCAGCGCGCGAAGGGGGCGATCGATCTCCATCGCGTCCGACCGGACGCGTCGGATGCGGTGCCAGACCCACCAGAGCGCGGCGGCGAGTCCCCAGAGGACCGCCGGCGATCCGGAGGCTCCGATCCCCGGCAGATACCGATCGGAGGGCACGAGGAGCAGGAGCAGGACGTACACCGTCAAGAGGGTGACGGCGTCGAGCGCGACCGGTCGTCGCTCCGAGCGCGGGCGCCGGGAGGTCGACCGGGGCGCCGCGATCGTCATCGGCCGCGTGAGCGGCCGGGAGAGCGCCGAGCCGGTAGACGGGGGCCGGAGGATCCGGAGGACCGCGCGGGCGTCACGGCCTCACTCTCCGTGGTGTCGGCCTCGGCCTCCGCGGTCTCGGGCGCCGTCGGATCGTCGTCCGCCGGCTCCGGGTCGTCCTGGCGTGCCATCGCCTGCGGATCGTCGGCCCAGGCGGCGGACGCGGCCGACTCCGGTTCCCCGGCGGCCACGATGACGGGAGGGGGCGGCGCGTCCTCGTCGGACGGTTCACCCGTGAAGCGGCGGCGTCGCGCCGCCAGTGCTCGATCCACCACTCCCGCGACGAGCACCGTCAGAACCACGCCGGCCGCGATGACGATCAGGGTGATCTGGGTGCGGCTCTTGGTGCTCACGGTCGGCGAGTCGTCGACGGCGACATCGGTGATCCGGATCCGCGAGGACTCGGGGACGTCCAGCTGCGCCTGCAACCCGTTCAACGTGTCGGCCGCCGCGGCGCGCAGATCGGTGAGGGTCCGCAGGGCGCCGCTCGCCCGCGGTGCCTCCGTCGACAGCAGGAGGATGGGACCGCTCGTGGTCGTGTCCGGCCCCGCCACGTAGGTGACCCCCGGGTGCTCCGCGGCGATGGCGCTGCGCTCGCTCTCCGAGCTCATCCGCTGACCGAGGATCTCGAGCGCCTGTGCCAGCCCGTCGAGCTGCAGGTAGGGGTTGCCCGTCTTGTCGACGGACGCCGACGGGGGCAGGAGCACCATGCTGGCCTGCGCGGTGTAGGTCACGGGCGTCGACGCGAAGGCCGCGATCGCCGACGGGATCGTCAGCAGCACGCCGATCAAGAGGATGTACCAGCGCCGGGCCAGGCCGCGGGCGAGGTCGCGCAAGTACATGTCTGCTCCGTCGGGCAAATGAGGGGTCAGGTTATCATCGCTCGTCGACGACCCTGCTGTGAACGCCTCAGTTGTGGGGGGTCACCTTGTAGACGTGGTAGGTCGACTCCGTCGGGAAGGAGTCGGTGAAGGTCCCCGCTGCGCTGACCGCGACGCTCCGGCCCTCCGACAGCACCTCGACCGTGCTCCTCTTCAACTGCGGGGGCAGCGCGAAGGTGCGGGAGCCCGTGGATCCGTCGGTCATGGCGAAGACGTAGGCCGAGCCGCCGTAGGTCTTGAGCATCGTCTGCAGCCCCGGGCCGAACGTCCAGTCGTATGACTGGGTGTTCAGCACGGGGGCGAGCGCACGGATCTGCGCATCGACCTGGGTCATCGCGGCCACCTGAGCGGCGCCGCAGAAGCCCGGACCGCTGTTCTGGGCATCGCGCAGGACCGCCGCGCTCTGGCAGGGGCCCGAGAGGCTCTGGTTGAAGTAGACGACGCCGCGGGCCTCGGCGATGAGCGAGGACATCACCGCGCCCTTCAGCTGATCGGGTGTGATGTACGCCTGGAAGGACCGGGCGTCGCTGCCGTTCAGGTCCTCCACGAACTGCCAGACCGGCTGAAGACGCCCGTCCGCGGCGTCCTGGATGCGGAGAGCGCGCACCGCGTTGCCGTAGCTGGACGACGACCGGCACTGGTTCTTCTGGATCGAGACGAGGTACGGGTCGCGATACGGGGTGTAGCCGCAGTAGGCGTTGGTGTAGAAGTACTGATCCAGCGAGACCACGTCGGTGAAGTCGTTCACGTACTTCTGCGACTGGCTGAGCGGGAAGTCGCCGCTGATGACCATCTGGGTGAAGTTGGCGTAGTTGAAACGCCCGTTGCCTTTGACGCGGTCGAGGTCCGACCGCAGGGACGCGAGGCCATCGTCGCTGAGGTCGAAGCGGCCGTCGACCTCGTCGTCGAGGAAGTTCCCGACCCAGTTGCGCGTCGTGTTCGTGTACGTGCTGTTCAGCGGCCCGCCGGCCCAGTAGACGCCGTTGCGGTCGAAGATCGACGAGGGGGTGCCCTCCCACAGACCGATGTAGGTGTTGATCCCCGCCTGCTTGTCCCAGGCGACCTGCGCATCGGTGTCGATCTGGTTGTACCAGATGCCGATCGGGAAGAAGGAGGGATCCGTCCAGCCCGCAGCGGCGGCAGCGGGGAACTTGGACCAGTAGGCCGGACCGCCCTCCCACGGGATCCGCCCGAGGTTCAGGGCGAGCGCGCCGCCGGGAGCCGCGACCGGGCCGTCCGGCGCGGTGACCGGGGGAGCGGAGGCGGTGGGGGTGGCCGACGGCGTCGGCGTCGGGCTCCCGGGCGACGCCGACGGATCCGTCGGCCGGGTCGCGCGGTAGACGACGTCCACGAGGTAGTTCGAGTTCCGATACGAGCGCTGGGGGTAGGCGCCGACGACGTAGGAGTAGACGCCGGCGCCGCGCGGATAGGTGACCGTGCCGTCGGAGATCGGGTTCCGGAAGCCCTCGGCATCCGACGAATAGCGTCCCTTCGGGGCACTGTAGGACAGCACGTAGGTTCTGCCCGCCTCCACCCTGATCGGCCGGGAGAACGAGGCGGACTGCCATCCGGACCTCGATTCGTGAGTGAAGGTCGTCGTGGCGATGCGGATCCCGCCCGGGCTCCAGAGGGAGCCGACGTGCGTGCCCGTGTTCCGGGGGCCCTTGTAGAAGCGGACTCCCGTGACGGTGACCTCCTTCTTCGTCGAGAAGCGCACCCCGAGCTCCACCGGGCGCCGATCGGGGTCGGTCAGGGTGGTGGGTCGGATCGAATCCGTGAAGACGGACCGCGTCGCGCCTGCCGCCTGCCCCGTCGGGACGAGGGCGATCCACGCGAAGGCGGCGACCGCGACGACCGCCGCGATGATCACGGAGAGGCGGATGCGGCTCAACCCGGAGGCGATCCTGGTGCGGCTCATGGCGCTACTCCCAGCGTCTGGTCGCCCGCATGGGCGATAATGCCCCCCGCGGGCAGGGTAGCAGGACGCGGTGTCGAGTCCAAGGAGTCCTTCCGCTCGACGACGGGGAGGACCGGATGCGCGCCAGACCCCTGATCCGTCTCATTCGACCGTTCTGGCCCGTCCTCCTCGTCGCGATCCTGGTCCTCGCCGGGGGCCTCTTCATGGTGCGCGCGGACACGGGACTGTGGGCCGGCCGGGTCGTGCTCACGGCCGTCGCGCCCTCCGGCGGCGGCACCGGACGAGGACTGACGGCCGGCGGTCCCACCCTCGTGGATTTCGCGGCACTCGTGGAGCGCCAGTACGTCGGTGCGTCCCAGCCCGATCGGTTCGCCTCCGATACGGCCACCCTCGTCGGGAGCGGCGTCACCGAGGGATCCCGAGTCTTCCTGGCCAACGCCGGCGGCCAGTGGGCGGACAACTTCAACAGCCCCGCCATCATCGTCGAGTCCGTCAGCCACGATCGGCGGCGTGCGCTCCGACTCCTGGGGGACGCGATCTCGGGGCTCGACGATCGGGCCGCGTCGCTGCAGGAGAAGGCGGGCGTCGATCCCGACAACCAGATCACCTTCCTTGCCTCCCCGGCTCGCCCCGAGGTCGACCTCGAACACGGCAGCAAGGCGCGGGCGGTCGCCGCTTCCGCGGCGCTCGCGGTGCTCGCGGCGATCGCGACGGGATGGATCATCCGCCGTCTCCGCCGCCGTCAGCGGCTCGAGTCGTCGCGCTCCCAGGTCGCGGCGGGGTCGGGGCGCCCCGACCGTGCTCGAAGCGTCACCACGACGTAGACCACCGCGTCCCAGGCGGAACGGGGGCCTCGGATGCTCGCGAGCAGATCCCGCCCCGTCGAGGCGCCCGTGTCGACGCCCTGCTGATCGGCTCCGCGTCGAGCCCGGCGAAGGACGGCGAGGAGCGCCGCAGGGGTCCGGGGGGTGCGCACGACCACCGGCTCTCCGCCGATGATCCGCTTCTCGTCGGGCGCGAAGAGGCGATCGACGTGCAGGTCGTCGCCCACGGCATCCGGAAAGCTCCCCAGGCGCTCATGACCGACCCGGCTCAGGGCGTAGATCCCGGCTCCCCACAGCGCTCGATTGAGCGACGGTACGCGGGATCTCGCCCGGTAGTAGGCCCGGACGATCGCCGAGGCCCCGGTGGTGTCGTAGCGGAACGGCGGGCGTCCCGCGGGCTGTCCGTCGTCGAGCGCGCCGATGAGCGGCAGCAGGGTGTCCGGTCGCGTCTCGATGTCGGCATCGAGGTAGATCCGCGGCCAGGCGGTCGCGACCGCGTCGGCCGCGTTGAGAGCGGCCGCCTTGGATGACTCCGGGATCTCGAGGACGCGGACGCCGGTGTGGCGTCGTGCCCGCTCGGCGGTGTCGTCCCGGCAGCCGTTGCAGCTCACGATCACCTCCAGCAGGCCGTCGGCCGCCCACGGCGCGAACGGCGCGAGAGTGCGATCGATGACGGTCGCCTCGTCGTGAGCTGGGATGACGATGCTCGCGATCGGCGATCCGGTGCGCTCCGGTCGATCGCGGGTGGCAGCGGGCAGCGACGGCCACCGGCGCCGTCGCAGCATCGCGCGACGGGCCGCGGCGCGATAGCCGAGAGGCAGTCGCAGCAGTTCGTGGACGATCGACGCGCCGCGGAACGCGGCGGCGTAGGCCGGCGCGTGGTGCTTCTCGACGTACCGGACCTTGTTGACGGCGAGAAGGGCCGTGAGATCGGGGGAGGAGCCGGAGCCGCCCTGCTCATGACGCACGACCGCGCGGGGCTCGAACCACACGGAACCGCCCCGCTCGCGGACGCGGCGGAAGAAATCCGTCTCCTCCGAGTACAGGAAGAACCGCTCGTCCCACTCCCCGACGAGTCGCGCGACCCCGGTGCGGACGAGCAGCGCCGCACCGGTCGCCCACTCGACCTGGTGCGGGTAGCGGTAGCTCCACCGGTCGCCGTCGATCTCCGTCCAGGCGCCCGCGCGCCCCGGGAGGCGGCCGCCGAGTACGGCGTCCCCGATCGCTCGCGTGATGCTCGGCTCGCGTCGCAGCGATACCGACACCCTCCCCTCGGGATCGGTCATGAGCGGGACGACGACGGCGGCGGCCGATTGCCGCATGCGCTCCAGCATGATCCGGATCGCGCCTGGGACGACCGTCAGGTCGGGGTTCAGGACGAGCACGGCCTCGGCCTCGCCCACGTGGCGCATGGCGACGTTGATGCCACCCGCGTACCCCACGTTGCCGCCCGCGGGCACGGCGATGACATCCTCGTGGGCTCGCACTCGATCGAGCGTTCCGTCGGTCGACGAGTTGTCCACGACGACGACGCGGAGCCGGAGGTCGACGGCCTCCCGCCGGAGGGTCGCCACCAGCGGATCGACGTCGTCGGCGTTGCGATAGGTGACGACGACGACCGCCACATCGGCGGCCTCCTCGGCTGGGCGGAAGCGCGGCGGCGTCGACCCGGGATGTGCCGCCGTGAGCTCCAGCAGCGGAACGAGGCTGCTGTGGCGCCGGAGCGCCCGCAGCGCCGGCAGCCCGTTCACGAGATACCGGCGAGCGAGTCGGCGCGGCTCCAGCATCAACCGCCACGCCCACTCCATCCCCGCCCGCGAGACGATCGCGGGGGCGCGCGTGACCGTGCCCGCGAGGAAGTCCACGACCGCGCCGAACGCCAGGAGCACGCGGGCGCCCGAGGCGGGGCCCCACGCGTCGATCCAGATCTCCTGGCGCGGCTTGCCCAGGGCGATGAGGAGCAGGTCGACGCGCGCATCGGCGATCTCGGCCGCGAGCCGGCGGGCGGCGATCGGGTCGGAGAGGTCCTCGCGGTCCGGCGCCCAGGTGCCGGCGACGATGAGCGCCGGATGCCGCTCCACGACGCGCCGCCGCAGTTCGGCGTGCGCCTCGACGCTTCCGCCCACCACACCGAAGCGGACGCCGTCCGCCTCGGCACGGGCGAGGAGCGGCTCGATGAGATCGCTGCCGGCGAGGCGCGGCCACGGCCGGCCCGTGAGGCGTCCGGCCCGGGCGGCGACGGGGGCTCCGTCGATGAGGGCGAGCCAGTCGACCGAGCGCCCGTCGAGCGCCGCCGCGAACTCGTCGTCGTGGGCGAGGTGATGGAGATGGTCGAGGTTGACGGACACCACCCCGAGCGGGCGACCGTCCGGCTCGCGGAGGCGGCGGGCGATCAGCTCCACCGCCCCCGGCGCGTCGATCAGATCCACCTCGGCGCCCCCGAGCACCACCCGTCGGGGAGGATCGCCCTTCGTGTCCCCGCTCATCGGACCACCGACGGCGACCATGCGTGCGGGATGTACACGGAGGCGGTCCCGGTGCCGTCGGCCGGCACCTTCCAGATGTCGTCGTCGCCCACGGCGCCCGTACGCGGCATCCCGTAGAGCAGGGTGCCGTCGTCGAGCCAGTCCACCTGATCGTCGACGCTGCGGTGCTCCGCGACCGGCGTCACGGTGCCGGATGCGAGGTCGTAGACGACGATCTGCCACACGGGGTCGGTGAAGCTGCCGGAGTTCTGCTTGAAGGCCACGCGGGTGCCGTCCGGCGACAGCGAGGGGCATTCGGCGGTCTGGTGGATCGACGTCATGGTCCGCGTGCGGAGGTCGCCGCGGACGAGCCAGGTGCTGCCCGATGTGGCGGCGGTGGCGTAGAAGGTGTTGTCGTCGGCCGCGAACGTCACGCCCCAGATGTTCCGGTCGGCGCTCGTGCTGCGCCTGCCGTCGATGATGAGCCGGAAGTCCTCCAGGTTGCCGTAGCTCTTCCCCGCGGCCGTCGCGATGACCGTCTGCGTCGAGAACCCCACGGTGGAGTACGCCTCGCCGGTCACGAACGCGGTCGAGGCGACGAGCTTCGAGTCCGCCGAGATGCGCGTCCGGCTGGGGACGCCCGGCAGCGACCAGGTCTGCTGCTGCACGAAGCGGGGGCTGTACTGGATCGCGCGCCAGGTGGTCGTGATCCCGGCGTCGGTGCGGAGGCACATGATGCGCGACGCCGTGGAGTAGACGCGGTCGCAGGCCTCGGAGGACAGGGACCGCGGGCCTGTCGGATCGGCGAGCGGCACGCTCGCGACCAGGCCGTACCCGGACCCCGACGCGGTGTTGCGGAACACGACGCGCGGGCCGGAGAACCCCGCCTCGGCGTGATCGGTCTGCACGGCACTCGGCGCGTCCGCGGCCTGCCGCGCCCGGAGGAACGCGCCGACGCCGAAGACGACCGCGACGACGAGGGCGACGACGCAGATCGCGGCCAGCAGGAGCCAGCGGGCACGGGCGCTCATGCCGGCAGCCGGTGCCGCCGGAGGCGGAGGAGGATGGCGGCGACGACCGGGATCCCGATCCCGAGCGCGATCGAGACGATCACCATCGCCTCCACACGGCCTACAGCGAACCACAGGACACCGAAGCCGGCCGCCGACACGAAGCGGGCGATCGCCACCACCGTCTGCGCGGCGGCGATCCCGGTTCCCCGGGAGGACGCGGGCACGAACTGCGTCGCGAGGGCCGGCAGCACCCCGTCGGTCGCGGCGTAGTAGGCGCCCAGGCAGGCGATGGTCACGACGGTCGCCGCCGCTCCGGTGAACGGGAGCGCGGCGGAGACGTAGGCCGCCAGCAGGAGGACATGGCCGATGATGAACACCCGCACCCGGCCGAAGCGATCCGCGACCCGTCCGAGGGGGATCGCGAGCGCGAGGAAGGCGACGTTGGTCCCCACGTACAACAACGGGAACCACTGCGCGGCGAAGTCGTCGCGGGTCTGCAGGACGAGATAGAGGAAGCCGTCGCCGATCGTCAGCAGACCGAGGATCCCGGACGCTGCGAGGAGGATCCGGATCCCGGGCTGGGCCAGTTCCCGCCAGCGCAACGCGGGTCGGGCGGGCGGGCGATCCGACACGGTGTCCGCCGGGGTCACGGCCTCGGCCGCCTCCGCGCGCGGCCGGCGGTTCGGCACGATGATGCCGAGCACCGCCACCCCGATGATCGCGAACGCGAGCGACACGACGAAGACCGTGCTGAATCCGTTCGGGATGAGCAGCAGGATCACGAACGCCAGCAGGGGCCCGACGGCGGCGCCCAGATTGTCGAGGGTGCGGTGCACGCCGAAGGCGGTGGCCAGCTGCGCCTTCGGCGAGGCGGCGGTGATGAGCGCGTCGCGGGGCGCTGTCCGGATGCCCTTGCCGAGGCGGTCGGCGGTGAGCACGGCGGTGATCGCCGCGAAGCCGCCCGCGAAGAGGAGCCCGACCCTCGCCACCATGGAGAGCCCGTAGCCGGTGAAGGCCACCCACTTCGGCATGTCGTTCCGGTCGGAGAGCCAGCCGCCGCCGAGTCGGACGAAAGCGGACACGCCCTGGTACAGCCCGTCGAGGATCCCGTACGCGATCGTGGAGAGACCGAGGACCGACGTGATGTACAGGGGGAGGATCGCGCTGACCGACTCCGACGAGATGTCGGTCAGCATGCTCACGATGCCGAGCGAGATGACGACCGAGGACACCTTGTTCCGGGTGCGGACGCGGCGGTCCCGGTCGCCGCGCTCCGGACGATTCGTGAGCGAGATGTACACGTCAGCGCCTCGCGACCGTGAACAGGCCGAAGATCGACAGCTCCGTCCCGGCGGCGGTGGCGCTCGTCGTGATGGTGATCCGGTCGGCGGAGCGCGAGTACTCGGTGACGGTCGTGCCGGGCTGCGCGGTTCCGGGTGCGGACGTCATGCGGAGGGCGGCGTACCGCTCCGCATAGGCGGCCTGCACCTGCGCGGGGGTCGCCGCCACCTCGGCGGTCGCCGCGACCTGGACCCGTGCGCCGTCGACCGCGACCGAGCTGGACCGGACCGTCGATCCTTCGAGCGGCGCCGCGACATCGGGGAACCCGGTCACGAGGCGTCCGGAGGCGCTTCCCGGTTCCGGCGCGGAGGTCAGCAGCGGAGTGGCGGGATTCAACGCGGGTCGGGTCGGCGTGGCCGTCGGCGGCCCCGCCTCGCGGCCGCCCGTGACGGACGGGGACGGGACGGACGGGCCGTTGCCGGCCCAGACGAAGGCGATCACGGCGGCCGCGGCGACGACGACGAGGATCGCCGCGACGACGATCGCGATCCGGGGGCTGAGCTTCACGCCTGCGCCTCGATCCGCAGACCGTCGCTGTCCTCGACGTAGAGCTCGCCGCTGGAGGGGCAGCGCCAGCGCCCGTTCCCCTCGTCCACCAGCCGCACGCCCACGCGGCCGACCCAGCCGATCCGGCGGGCCGGCGATCCCGCGACCAGCGCGAACGCCGGCACGTCGCGGACGACGGTGGACCCGGCCGCGACGAGCGCCCACGGTCCGATCTCGACGGGGGCCACACAGACGCTGCGGGCGCCGATGGCAGCGCCGGCCCGCACGGTCACGCCGACCGCGTGCCAGTCGTCCGCCGACTTGAGGCTCATGTCCGGGTTGACGGCACGCGGATTCAGGTCGTTGGTGAAGACCACCGCGGGGCCGACGAACACCCCGTCCTCCAGGACGGCGGGCTCGTAGACGAGCGCGAGGTTCTGGACCTTGCAGTTGCGCCCCATGCGCACGCCCGGTCCGACGTAGACGCCGCTGCCGATCACGGTACCGCCGCCGATCTCCGCGCCGCTGCGCACGTGCGCGCGGTGCCAGATCTGCGCACCGGCGCCGACGATCGCGCCGTCCTCGACCTGGGCGGAATCGGCGATGCGCGGGGCGCGCTCCTCGGTCACGGCGTGCTCTCCCTGGGGGTTCGGGGGCGCCCGACGCCGTGGGGTGCGGGCGCGGGGTCGTCGGTCCTCCGTAGGTTACGTGGTCGAGCCGGGCTCGAAAAGCCGCCCGATGAGGGGGCGCTCAGCCGGCGAGCGCCTTGCGCACCCGTTGGACGCTGACCGGACCGCGGGCGCCGAGAGGCTGCGCGAAGAGCGACAGCCGGAGCTCCTCGAGCATCCACCGCACCGCGACCAGGCGCTCGGGGATGTCGAACCGCAGGGGGAGCGGTCCTCCCGCGTCGCGGTAGAGCGCGACGGCCTGCTCGACCTCGGTCTGCCAGGCGCGGTCGCGGCCCAGGTTCTCGGGCATCCGTTCGACGCGGTGGACGATGCCGGCGAGGTAGACGGGCACGCGCGGCAGCTGCGCCGCGCCGGTGATCCGGAGGAATCCGGGGTGGATGAGCGCGTCGAGCTGCGCGCGCGCGTCGGCGAGCGGGCCCATCAGCGCGAGCGACGACGACGCGGAGATCGTCTTGTCGGCCTCCCGCGCGGCGGCGAGGGCGCGCGCGGCGAGCGACACGACGGCGAAGGAGCGGTCGATGAGCGCGGCCGACACCTCCTGGCGGAGCGCGGCGAAGCCGGCCGCGTCGAAGGGTGCGCGCTCGCCCGCGAGGTCGTCGACCACGGCGAGGACGGCATCCTCGATGAGCGCCGCCACCGAGCGGTACGGGCTCGTCGCGAGCTGCAGCTTCTCGGTCGTCGTGAGGTGGTCCTGGATATAGGCGGCGGGGCTCGGCAGCGTCAGGGCGATGAGCCGGCGCACCCCGCGGCGGTGGGCGACGAGCTGCTCGCCCGCGTTCGCGAGCACCCGGAGCGCGACGTGGTCGCCCTCGTCCACGAGCGCGGGATAGCCGCGGACCGCGCCGTTCTGCAGCTCCGTCGGGAGGTCGCCCAGGTCCCAGGCGTCGACGCGGTCGCGCTCGATCGCGGATCGCGGCGGGGCGACGGCGCGGGCGACGGAGCTGCGGGTGCGTTCCGCCAGTCGCGCCTGCAGCTCGCCGAGGTCCTTCGAGGTGCCGACGCGTCGGCCGCGCTCGTCGACGGCGGCGAACCCCATGCGCAGGTGCGCGGGCAGGCGCTCGACGTCGAAGTCCTCCGGGCGGATCACCACGTGGGCGAGGCGGCGGGCGGCGTCCGCGATCGCCCGGGTGAGCGGAACGGACGGATCGTCGGGCAGCTCCGGCAGCATCCGTCGCGCCCAGTCCCCGGCCGGCACGAGCTCGCGGCGGAGCGCCTTCGGGAGCGTGCGCAGCAGCGCCGACACGAGCTCCTCGCGCAGCGCGGGGACGAGGCGGTCGTACCCGGCGGGCGAGGCGGCCGGGAGCTGCGCGAGCGGGATCTCCACCGTGATGCCGTCGTCGACCGCGCCCGGCTCGAAGCGGTAGTCGAGGCGGAATCCGCCCAGCTCGTCGGGGAAGGCCTCGGCGTCGTCGGGTTCGTCCTCCAGCAGGTCGGCGCGCGTCATCGCGAGGAGAGCGGGCGTCTCGCGGCGGGCGTCCTTCCACCAGCGCTCGAAGCGGCGCACGTCGGTGACGTCGGCCGGGATCCGGGCGTCGTAGAAGCCGACGAGCGCCTCGTCGCCGGAGAGGATGTCGCGGCGACGGGCCCGCTCCTCGAGCTCGCCGAGCTCGCGTCGCAACGCCCGGTTCTCGCGGTCGAACCCGTAGAGCCCGTTGCGGGTGACGTCGTACGGCCACTCGCCGCCGACCAGCGCGTGTCGGATCAGCAGCTCGCGCGCCTGCTCGGGGTCGATTCGGGCGAGCTGGATCCGGCGCCGCGGCACGATCGGCACGCCGAAGAGCGTCACCCGCTCGTCGGCGACCGCGGAGCCCTGCCGCTTCTCCCAGCGCGGCTCGGAGTACGAGCGCTTGACGAGCTCGCCGGCGAGCGGCTCGGCCCAGGCCGGGTCGATCGCGGCGACCGTGCGCGCGAACAGCCGACTCGTCTCGACGAGCTCGGCGGCCATGACGGCGGCGGGCGGCTTCTTCGCGAGGGACGACCCGGGGAAGATGGCGAAGCGCTGCTGCCGGGAGCCGAGGTACTCGGTCGCGGTGCGGCGGTCCTTCGCCTTCGCGCGCTCGTCGCGGAGACCGATACGGGAGAGGAGGCCGGAGAGCAGGGCCCTGTGGATCGCGTCGGGATCCACCCGCGGCGGACCGGCCGTGAGCCCGCCCTGCGACAGGATCTGGCGATACAGGTCCTGCCACTCCCGCACCCGCAGGTAGTTGAGGAACTCGTTCTTGCACATCCGCCGGAACGCGCTGCCCGACAGCGCCCGGCGCTGCTCCTCGAGGTGGTCCCAGAGCCTCAGCAGCCCGAGGAAGTCGGAGGTCGGGTCGGCGAACCGGGCGTGCGCCTGGTCGGCCTGCGCCCGCTTCTCGAGCGGCCGCTCCCGCACGTCCTGGATCGACAGCCCGGCGACGATCGCCGCGACCTCGCGCGCCACGCCCGCCTTCTTCGCCTCGACGAGCATCCGCCCGAAGCGCACGTCGACGGGCAGCCGCGCGAGCTCGCGCCCGACCCCGGTGATGCGGGGTCCCGCGGGTCGAGTGGTCGGCGCAGCCGACGATCCGCTCACGGCGCCGAGCTCGAGCAGGAGGTCGAGGCCGTCCTGGATGCCGCGCGGGTCGGGCGGGGTGAGGAACGGGAAGCTCGCGATGTCGCCGAGGCCGAGCGAGATCATCTGCAGGATCACCGCGGCGAGGTTGGTGCGGAGGATCTCGGCATCCGTGAACTCGGGTCGGCGCTCGAAGTCCTCCTCCGCGTACAGCCGGATCGCGATGCCGGGCGCCGTGCGGCCCGCGCGCCCGGCGCGCTGGTCGGCGCTCGCCCGGCTGATCGCCTCGATCGGCAGCCGCTGCACCTTCGCGCGCGGGCTGTAGCGCGAGATGCGCGCGGTGCCGGCGTCGACGACGTAGCGGATGCCGGGCACGGTGAGCGAGGTCTCGGCGACGTTGGTCGCGAGGACCACCCGCGGCCGCGTCGAGCGCGAGAAGACCCGGTGCTGGTCGGCCGCGCTCAACCGCCCGTAGAGGGGGAGCACCTCCAGCTCGGGGAAGCGGCCCGACACGGCGTCCGCGGCATCCCGGATCTCCTGTTCGCCGGAGAGGAAGACGAGCACGTCGCCCGGGGTCTCGCGCTGCAGCTCCGCGAGGGCGTCGAGGATGCCCTGCTGCACGTCGCGGTCGTCGGAGGCCTCGCCCTCCTCGTCCTCGGTCGCCTCGGCGACGAGCGGACGGTAGCGGATCTCGACCGGGTAGGTGCGCCCGCTCACCTCGACGATGGGGGCCGGAACCCCGCTCGCGTCGGCGAAGTGCGCCGCGAAGCTCTCCGGGTCGATCGTCGCGCTCGTGACGATCACCTTGAGGTCGGGTCGCCGGGGCAGCATCTCGCGCAGGTAGCCGAGCAGGAAGTCGATCGTGAGCGACCGCTCGTGCGCCTCGTCGAGGATGATCGTGTCGTAGCGGCGCAGCTCCCGGTCCCGGTTGATCTCGGCGAGCAGCACGCCGTCGGTCATGAGCTTGACGCGGGTGTCGCGCGCGGAGCGGTCGTCGAAGCGGACCTGGTAGCCGACCACGCCGCCGAGCTCGACCCCGAGCTCCTCGGCGATGCGCTCCGCGATCGAGCGGGCCGCGATGCGGCGCGGCTGGGTGTGCGCGATCCGCTCCCGGCCGAGCTCGAGACAGATCTTCGGCAGCTGGGTCGTCTTGCCCGACCCGGTCGCGCCGGCCACGACGACGACCTGGTGCTGCGCGATGGCGCGCGCGAGCTCGTCCCGGGCGGCGCTGACCGGCAGCTCGGGAGGGTAGGTGATGCGAAGCGGCTGCGCATCGGTCGGCGAGGGCATGAGCCCTTCAGGATACGTGCCAGGCTGGATCCATGACGGTTCCGAGCCTCCAGTTCAACGACGGCCACGCGATCCCGCAGCTCGGGTTCGGGGTCTACCGGGTCGACCCCGCCGAGACCGAGCGCATCGTCACCGACGCGCTCGAGGTCGGCTATCGGCACATCGACACGGCGGCGCTCTACGGCAACGAGGAGGGCGTCGGCCGCGCCATCGCGAACTCCGGCATCCCGCGAGACGAGCTCTTCATCACCACCAAGCTGTGGAACACCGACCAGGGCGCCGACGCGACCCGCGCCGCGTTCGCGTCGAGCCTCGAGAAGCTCGGCCTCGACCGCGTCGACCTGTACCTCATCCATTGGCCCGCCCCGGCGCGCGACCTGTTCGTCGAGACCTGGCGCACCTTCGAGGAGTTCCGCGACGCCGGCACGGCGACCTCCATCGGCGTCTCCAACTTCCGCCCGCAGGACCTCGACCGGCTCGCGGCCGAGACCGACACGGTCCCCGCGATCAACCAGATCGAGCTGCACCCGTTCTTCATCCAGCAGGGGCTCCGCGACTACGACGCGGCGCACGGGATCCTCACCGAGTCGTGGGGACCCCTCGGCCACGCCGTCGCCGACGTCCTCGGCTCCGGGCCGCTCGCCGAGATCGCGGAGGCGCACGGCGTCGGGCCGGCCCAGGTCGTCATCCGCTGGCACCTGCAGCACGGCCTCGTCGTGATCCCGAAGTCGAACAACCGCGACCGCATGGCGCAGAACTTCGACGTCTTCGGCTTCGAGCTGACGGACGACGAGATGGCCCGGATCGACGGGCTCGACACCGGCACGCGTTCGGGCGCGGACCCCGACACGCTCAACTGACCCGGGCGATGGCCTCCCGGCGGGGCGCCTCGCGTCTGGCGGACTCCACCAGCCCCTACCTGCTCGCGCATGCGCGCAACCCGGTCGACGGGTGGCCGTGGGGCGCCGAGGCGTTCGCCGAGGCGCGGCGGCGCGACGTGCCGGTCTTCATCTCGATCGGGTACGCGACCTGCCACTGGTGTCACGTGATGGCGCGCGAGAGCTTCATGGATCCGGCGATCGCCGCCGTGCTCGACGAGCGCTTCGTCGCCATCAAGGTGGACCGCGAGGAGCATCCCGACGTCGACGCGGCGATGCTCGCGCAGGCCGGCGCGTTCACGCGGAATCTCGGCTGGCCGCTCAGCGTCTTCACGACGCCGGACGGGGCCGCGTTCTACGCGGGCACCTACTTCCCGCCGCGCGCGGTGCAGCGGGTGCCGGCGTTCCGCGAGGTGCTCGACGCGATCACCGAGGCATGGACCGAGCGGCGGGCGGAGGTCGGCGCGATCGGCGCCGCGCTCGTCGAGGCCCTCGGCTCCCGGGCGCCGACGACCCGGGGCGCGGCGGTCGATCTCGACGCGGCGGCCGAGGCGATCGTGGCGCTCGAGGATCCGGAGCACGGCGGCCTCGGTCGCGGCGCCAAGTTCCCGAACGCGCCCGTGCTCGCGTTCCTCGCTGAGCACGGGCCGCGCGCGTTCGCGGAGCGCTCGCTCGACGTCATGGCCCGATCGCCGCTGCGTGACGCCGTCGACGGCGGGTTCTTCCGCTACGCGACCCGGCCCGACTGGTCCGAGCCGCACTACGAGCGGATGCTCTCCGACAACGCGCAGCTGCTCGCACTAGCGGCCCGGCTCGACCGGCGGGACATCGCGGAGGGCGTCGCGGGCTTCCTGCTCGACACCCTGCGGCTGCCGGGCGGCGCCTTCGCGTCGGCGCAGGACTCCGAGAGCGAGCTCCGCGGGCAGCGCAGCGAGGGCGGCTGGTACGGCCTCGACGCCGCCGAGCGGAATCGGTATCCCGCTCCCGCCCTCGACCGCAAGGTGCTCGCCGGGCTCAACGGTCTCGCGATCGGCGCGCTCGCGACCGCCGGACAGCGCTTCGCCCGGCCCGACTGGATCGCCGCGGCGGTCGTCGCCGCCGGCGCGCTGCCGGTGCGGGAGGACGGCCGCCTCGTGCGCTCCTCGCTCGACGGGCGCGCCTCCGACGCGGTCGCGACTCTCGAGGACTACGGGGGCGTCGCGGGCGGACTGCTCCGCCTCGCACTCGCCACCGGCGACGTGCGGCACGCGGTGCGCGCGCGGGAGCTGATCCGGGCGGCGGCCGACGGCCCGCCCGACGGCGCCGACCCGGTGCTCGCGGCGCAGGGCCTCGCTCTCGCCCCCGACCTCGCGGACGGCGCCCTGCCGTCCGGCCCCGCCCTCCTCGCCGAGGCGGCGCTCCTCCTCGCGACGCTGACCGGCGACGATGCGGCGCGCGCGCTCGCGGAGCGCACCGTCGCGCCGGCGCTCGCCGAGTCGGTCGGCCGCGCGAGCGCCTACGGCGCGGCCCTCGAGATCGCGGCGCGGCTCGGACGACCGGACCGGCAGCTCATCGTCGTGGGCGACCCCGCGTCCCCGCTCGCCGCGGTCGCCCGCACCGCCGCCGCGGACGCGCTCGCGATCGTGACGCCGGAGCAGGCCGAGGCGTTCGCCGACGCCGGCTTCGAGCTCTTCGCCGGCCGGACCTCCCGTGGGGGAGCGGCGACCGCGTACTGGTGCGAGCACTTCGTCTGCCGGCTGCCGACGACCTCCCCCGAGGGGCTCTCGACCCTCGTCGCCCTCGCCCCCTAGGCTCGGCGGGATGATGCGCCGCCTCGCCCTCGTGCCCGCCGCGGTCCTCGCCGCGGCCGGAGTCGGACTGGCCCTCGCGGCCTGCACGCCCCTCGGCTCGGTCGTGGGCGGATCGGGGACGCCGACCGCGTCGACCTCGGCGGCCCGCCCGACGGAGACGTCCGAGCCGGCGCAGCCCTCCGGCACCCCGGTCACGCCGGCGCGCCCGACCGTCGGCGCCGCGGGATGCACGCTCACCACCCCCGGGGCCTACCAGATCGGCGACTGCGCGCTGCTGCTCGTGCAGGGCGACGGGATCACGGTCGTCTCCGGCACGGCGGGGAGCGTCCGCATCCAGGGCAACAAGGATCAGGTGGTCGCCGACGCGGCGCCCGGGGTCCGGATCGAGGGGCAGGACAACACGCTCGTCGTCGGCGCCGACGTGGGCGGCCTGACGATCGCCGGCGACCGCAACAGCGTCACCGCCCAGGGGCGGATCGGCAGCGGGAGCGTGACGGGCAACGACAACACCGTGAAGGGGCGCGGCGGCGTCGGCGCGATCACCGACGGGGGCGCCCGCAACAGCATCGGCTGAGTGCGGCTCCGAGGCGGAGCTCCTAGCGCTGGGCGCCCTTCTTCGACGAGATGACGCCGGTGTCGAACCCGAGCAGGTGCAGCCCGCCGTGGAACCGGGCGTGCTCGACCTTGATGCAGCGGTCCATGACGATGGTCAGACCTTTCGACTCGCCGTACTCGGCGGCCTCCTGGTTCCAGATTCCGAGCTGCACCCACACGGTCCTCGCGCCGATCGCGAGCGCGTCGTCGACGACCTGCGGGATGTCGCTCGCCTTGCGGAACACGTCGACGATGTCGGGCACCACCGGGAGGTCGGCGAGGCTCCTGTAGACCGGCTGCCCGAGGATCTCGTCGGCGTTGGGGTTGACGAAGTACAGGTCGTAGTCGCCCGACTGCTGCAGGTAGGTCGAGACGAAGTAGCTCGACCGCGCGGGGTTCGGCGAGGCGCCGACGATCGCGACGCTCTTCGCCTCGCGGAGGATGCGCCGGCGCTGGATCGCGTCCGGCCCGTGCCAGGTGCGCTGCGACTTCAGCAGCTGGGCGAGCGGCGAGCTCGCCGGGATCGAGCAGGTGAGACCGTTCTGCAGGTCCACGGTCTCCAGGTCGGGCGCGGTCGTGCTCATGGGCTCAATCCTCCTGCAGCGCCGCGGTGAGCGCTCGGTCGAGGTCGTCGATGATGTCGTCCACATCCTCGATGCCGACGCTGATGCGCACGAGGCCCGGGAGCACACCCGCGTCGACCAGTTGCTGCTCGCTGAGCTGCGCGTGGGTGGTGGAGGCGGGATGGATGACGAGCGTCTTCGCATCGCCGATGTTGGCGAGGTGGCTGGCCAGCTGCACGCTCTCGATGAAGCGCTGCCCCGCCGCCCGGCCGCCCGTCACGCCGAAGCTGAACACGGAACCCGGCCCGAGCGGCAGGTACTTCGCCGCGCGGTCGTGGTGCGGGTGGCCCGGGAGCCCCGCCCAGTTGACGAACTCGATGCGGTCGTCGGCATCCAGCCACTCGGCCACGGCGCGCGCGTTGTCGACGTGCGCCTGCATGCGGAACGGCAGCGTCTCGACGCCCTGCGCGAGCAGCCACGCGGAGTGCGGCGCGAGCGCGGGGCCGATGTCGCGCAGCTGCTCGGCGCGGAGCCGGGTGAGGAACCCGTACTCGCCGAAGTTGCCCTCCCAGCTGAGGCCCCCGTAGCTCGGGGTCGGCGCCTCGAAGAGCGGGAAGCGGTGGCTGCCCCACGGGAACCGGCCCGACTCGACGACGACGCCGCCGAGCGTCGTGCCGTGGCCGCCGAGGAATTTGGTGGCCGAGTGGACGACGATGTCGGCGCCCCACTCGATCGGCCGGTTGAGGTACGGGGTCGCCACGGTCGCGTCGATGACGAGCGGCACGCCCGCCGCGTGCGCGACCTCCGCGAGGCCCTCGATGTCGGCGATCTCGCCGGAGGGGTTCGCGACCGTCTCGGCGAAGACGAGCTTCGTGTTCTCGCGGATCGCGGCGGCGTAGTCGGCCGGGTCGGTTCCCGCCACGAACGTGGTGTCGACGCCGAAGCGGCGGAGCGTCACGTCGAGCTGCGTCACCGTGCCGCCGTAGAGCTGGGATGCCGCGACGATGTGGTCACCGGCCCCGGCGAGCGCGGCGAAGGTGATGAACTCCGCCCCGAGACCGGAGGCGGTGGCGACGGCGCCGAGCCCGCCCTCGAGCGACGCGACGCGCTCCTCGAAGCTCGCCACGGTCGGGTTCGCGAGGCGGGAGTAGATGTTGCCGTACTTCTGCAGCGCGAAGCGGGCGGCGGCATCCGCGGTGTCGTCGAAGACGAACGCGCTCGACTGGTAGATCGGCAGCGCGCGCGCGCCGGAGACGGCATCCGGGATGTTGCCGGCGTGGATCGCGCGGGTGCGGAAGCCGTACCGCCGATCGGACTGCGGACGGTCGGAGCGGGCGGAATCGGCCATCCCTCGAGGCTATCCGCGCCCGCCCCCGCGGATGGAGCCCGTCGAAATCGGCGGTAACACGCCTTCACCCGTCCCGGATCCGTCGGGGCGGCTGTGACAAATGACGGAGATCACCGCGTGCGGTCATGGGCGAAGACCGGATCCACGCGAATTCGGTCCGCCCGAGTCCTTCGGCTCCGTCATTCGTCACAGGCGGGAGGGGGAGCGAGCGGGGACGGGGTCGGGCGGAGGGGTGCCTAGATCCAGCTCGGGAACCAGAAGTGCAGCTGCAGATACCAGCGGGGGATCGTCATCCCCGTCCACATCGGGAAGAAGAAGATGCTGAGCAGCACGCACAGCCCGAGGAAGACGCCGACCAGCCGCAGACCCTGCACCCGCCGCCACTCGGGCGAGCCGCGCGTGCCGATCAGCAGCCGGATCACCGCGACGAGGCAGAGCAGCAGGTAGGGCTCGAAGGCGATCGAGTAGAACTGGAACACCGTCCGCTGCAGGTACAGCATCCACGGCAGGTAGCCCGCGGCGAGGCCGGTCAGCACCAGCACCTCGCGCCAGACGCTCCGTCGGCGCACGAGCCGTACGATCACGATGACCAGCAGGGCGATGGCGGCGGCGGTCGCGGCCCACCAGATGAGCGGGTTCGCCAGCTCGAGGATCTCGCCGGCGGTGCCGTCCCCGTAGTCCTTGAACCACATCGAGGTCGGCCGCACGAGGAAGAGCCAGGTGAGCGGGTTCGCCTGGTACGCGTGCGGCGTGCGCTCGTTGATGTCGTAGTCCCAGATCTCCGTCTGGTAGTGCCACCAGTTCTGGAGCGTGACGGGCACGCCGGCGAGAAGACCGGTCCAGCGCTGGCCGCCGGCCTGGATCCACTGCCGGTCGTAGCCGCCGGAGGTCGCGAACCATCCCGTCCAGGTCGCGAGGTAGGTCGCCGCGCCGAGCGGCACCATGAGCAGGAACGTCGCCCACGACTGCTGCAGGAACGCGCTGCTGCCCCAGAAGCCGATGCCGGCGCGCCGACGCAGCGTCAGCTCCGAGACGACGACGTAGACCCCGAAGACGGCGAGGAAGTACGCCCCGCTCCACTTGGTGCCCGACATGAGACCGAAGGAGACCGCGGCGAGCAGCAGGAACGGCCGCCACCAGAGGATCGGGCCCCAGTCGGTCGTGCGCCCCGCGCGTTCGCGGCGGGCGACCCACGCGTCGAGCCGCGGCAGGGTCCAGCGCCGGTCGAGGAGCACGAGGATCACTCCGGCGAGCCCCCAGAACGCGACGATCCCGTCGAGGAGCGCGACGCGGCTCATGACGATCGCGTTGCCGTCGATCGCCATCAGGCCGCCCGCGATGACGGTGAGCAGCGTCGAGCGGAAGAGCAGGTGCGCGAGGACCATGACGAGCGCGACGAGCGCGATCCCGACGAGAGCGACCGTGATCCGCCAGCCCCAGCTGCTCGCGCCGCCGAACAGCATCATCCCGGCGCCGATCATCCACTTGCCGAGCGGCGGGTGCGCGACGAACTCCGGGCTCGAGGTGAAGCCGCTCAGGTCGCCGTTCTGGAACGCGGGGTTCGGGTCGGCGCCCCACGTGCCCTCGTAGCCGAGGTGCCAGATCGTCCACGCGTCCTTGACGTAGTAGGTCTCGTCGAAGACGAGTTCGTGCGGGTGGCTCAGCCCCCAGAGGCGGGCGACCGCGGCGACGATCAGCACGACGAGCGGTCCGCCCCACACCCAGAGCCGCCGGACGGCGGGGCGGGCGGACACGTCCTGCCACCAGTCGTCCAGCCGCGACCCGGTCGGCTCGACGAGGACGGTCACGGGCACGACTCTAGAAGAATGAGGATGTGATCATCCTCGGCGCGACGCCCATCGGCAACCTCGGGGACGCCTCCCGCCGGCTCGTCGACGCGCTGTCCGCGGCGACGGTCGTGGCCGCCGAGGACACCCGCACCGCGATCCAGCTCATGCGCGCCCTCGGCGTGGAGAACCGCCCGCGCCTCGTCGCCCTGCACGAGCACAACGAGACGGAGCGCGCAGCGGAGCTCGCGGAGCAGGCGCGCGAGGAGGACGTGCTCGTGCTCACGGACGCGGGCATGCCGACCGTGAGCGACCCGGGATACCGGCTCGTGGAGGCGGCGGTCGCGGCCGGCGTCCGCGTCACGGTGCTGCCCGGCCCGAGCGCCGTTCTCGCGGCGCTTGCCGTCTCGGGCCTGCCGACCGACCGCTTCGCCTTCGAGGGATTCCTGCCGCGGACGGGTCGCCGTGCCCACCTCGCGGCCCTCGCCGCAGAGCGCCGCACGCTCGTCTTCTTCGAGTCGCCGCACCGGATCGCGGCGGCGCTCGCCGACCTGGCCGCGACGTTCGGCGCCGACCGGCGCGCCGTGGTCTGCCGGGAGCTCACCAAGCTCCACGAGGAGGTGCGGCGGGGGACCGCCGCGGAGCTCGCCGCGTGGGCTGCCGACGGGGTGAAAGGCGAGATCGTGCTCGTCGTCGCCGGAGCGCCCGAACGCGCCGCGGACCCGGAGGCCGCGCTCGCCGAGGTCCTGGCGCTCGTCGCCGCGGGCGCGCGGCTCAAGGACGCGAGCGCCGAGGTCGCGGCGGCGACCGGGCTCGGTCGCCGCGAGCTCTACGAGGCCGCGCTGGCCTCCCGCGGGCGCTGACGCGCGTCGTCCCGGCCCGGGACCGAGGTAGACAGATCGGTTGACCCCCTTGCTGGGGGCAACACGCGTCGCTTACGTTCTGCTTCACGGTGCTTCCGCACCGGAATCACCTTCATCGGGGAAGCGAGGGATGCACGTGCGTGCATGGACGAGGAAGGCGGTCGCGCTGGTCGCGGCCGTTGCGGCGACGACCGGTCTCGGCGTCGTCGGGGCGGGGACGGCATCGGCCGCCGACCGCCAGACGTTCGCCGGATCGGTGCCCGGGTGGGCGACCGCGGCCAACGACCAGGGGGCGGCCGCCGCGGACGACACGGAGGAGGCGGAGATCTACCTGCCGCTGCGCGATCCGAAGGGGGCCGAGCAGCTGGCGACCCTCGTCGGCACGCCCGGCGTGGCGAACTTCCGCCACGGGGTCAGCCCGCAGCAGTGGATCGCGCGGTTCTCGCCGACCCAGGCGGACTTCGACGCGGTCCTGAAGTTCCTCACCGACAACCACCTCACCATCACGGCCTACCCGCAGTCGCGGCTCTTCGTGACCTTCCGCGGCACGGCGGACCAGCTCGGGTCCGTGTTCGGAACGAGCATCCACTCCTACTCCTTCGCCGGGCAGCGCCTGCTCGCCCCCTCGTCGGCGCCGTCGGTGCCGGCGACCCTCGCGGGCAAGATCAGCGCGATCGGCCTGGACCAGGCGAAACTGCTGACCCGGCCGGACAGCGTGCCGGCAGATCCGGACGCCGTCCCCGGCGGGTCCGCCGTCAAGCGGTTCGCCGCGCCGGCGCCGGTCGTCGACGCCCCGTGCTCGAACTACGCCGGCGAGCACACGGCGACGGTGCCGACCGCGTACGGCACGACGGTGTTCCCGACCAACCTCTGCGGCTACAAGCCGTCGCAGGTGCGGAGCGCCTACGGGGTGCAGTCTCTGGTGTCGAAGGGCATCAACGGCTCGGGCCAGACGGTCGCGATCATCGACGCCTACGCCTCGCCGACCATCGAGCAGGACGTGAACACCTGGGCCGCGGCCGCGGGGGAGCCGGGTCTCGCCCCGGGGCAGTACTCGCAGATCGTCCCGACGCCCGCGCAGTTCCTCGACAAGGACCTCTGCCAGCAGCCGAGCGGATGGCAGACCGAGCAGACCCTCGACGTGCAGGCCGTGCACGGTGTCGCGCCGGCCGCGAAGATCCTCTACGTCGGCGGGTACAACTGCGGCGGGGGCCTCGACGTCGCGATGTCGAAGATCCTCGACGGCAAGCTCGCGAACATCGTGAGCAACAGCTACGGCAACGGCACCGAGGCCCTGCCGGCCGACGTCCTGGCGGGTCAGAACAACCTGTACCTGCAGGCGGCGGCCGAGGGCATCGGGCTCTACTTCTCGAGCGGTGACGACGGCGACGACGCGGCCCTCAACAACGGCGTCGCGCAGCCCTCGTGGCCCTCGTCGAGCGCCTGGGTGACGGCGGTCGGCGGCACGTCGATGTTCATCGACCAGGCCGGCCGGATCACGCAGGAGACCGGGTGGGGTTCGGCCCGCGACCAGATCGTGAAGGCGTCCGACGGCTCGCTCCAGTACACCGACCCGCTGCCGGGTCCGTTCTGGGCCGGCGCCGGCGGCGGGGTCAGCACCGTCACGCCGCAGCCGGCGTATCAGCGCGGGATCGTCCCCTCGTCGCTCGCGAAGGGAAAGCGCGTGGTGCCCGACGTGGCGGCGCTCGCCGACCCGTACACCGGGTACCAGATCGGCTACCGCCCGATCGTCGACGACGACACCCTGGCCACGGGCGACTACACCAACGCGACCTACGGCGGCACCTCGCTCGCCTCGCCGCTCCTCGCGGCGCAGGTCGCCCTGGTGCAGCAGCAGACGCGCTCGGTGATCGGGTTCGCGAACCCGACGCTGTACGCGATCGACCGCATCCTGCCGTGGTCCTACCGCGACATCGTCCCGCCGTCGAGCCCCGTGGCGGTCGCCGCCACGAGCCCGAGCACGGGCAAGTCGTTCCTGGTGACGTTCGACCAGGACACCTCGCTCCAGACGGCCCGCCGCTACGACGACGTGACCGGTATCGGCGAGGTCTCCTTCACCCTGCTGAATCTGCTCGCGCAGGGTCGGCACTGACCTGACGCGGGTCGAGTAGCCGCGGAGCGGCGTATCGAGACCTCTCCTCAGAGAGACGGTCTCGATACGCGCGTCGCGCTACTCGACCCGCTCTGGGTTTTTCCCGGCTGTCCTGTATGCCGCCGCGCGGAGGGCGTAGACCGGATACGTGATGAACGCGGTCCGCATCCCCCGGTTCGGTGACAGCAGCGTCCTGGAGCTCGTCCAGGTCCCGGAGCGCGATCCGGGTCCCGGCGAGGTCATGGTCGCCGTACGGTTCGCGGGGATCAATCCCGGCGAGATCCCCATCCGCGAGGGACGGTTCGGCGGCGAGCCGCCGTTCGGCCAGGGCAGCGATTTCGCGGGAGACGTGGTCGGCGTCGGCGCGGGTGTCACGGCGTGGCACGTGGGTGACGAGGTCATCGGGATGTCGGATGAGCGCAGCGCGCAGGCCGACTACGTCACGATCGCGGCCGATCGCCTGGTCGCCAAGCCCGATGCGCTGCACTGGGACGTGGCGGGCTCCCTCTACGTGGTCGGCACCACCGCCGTCGCCGCGGTCGACGCGGTGGCGCCGAGGACCGGCGAGACGGTCGTGGTGGCGGGCGCCGCCGGCGGCGTCGGCGTGCTCGCGGCGCAGCTCGCGGCCCGTGCCGGCGCGCGCGTGATCGGCACCGCCTCCGAGGCGAACCACGCGGCTCTCCGAGATCTCGGCATCGAGCCGGTCGCCTATGGCGACGGCGTCGCCGATCGCATCCGTGAGCTCGCCCCGGGCGGTGTGGATGCCTTCATCGACACCTACGGCTCCGGCAATGTCGACCTCGCGTTCGACCTGGGCGTCGACGCCGCGCGGATCGAGACGATCATCGACTTCGCCGCCGGTTCGCGCGGCGTGAAGACCATCGGGATGTCGGCGGTCGCCGACCCCGCGGCCGCGGTCGCGCTCGTGGCCGACCTGCTCACGCGCGGCGGGGTGACGCTCCCGATCAAGGCGCGCTACCCGATCGACGCGGTCGCGACGGCGTACGACGCCCTTGCCGAGCGCCAGGGGCTCGGCAAGATCGTGCTGCAGGTCGGATCGGGCGCCTGACCGTCGCCGCTGTAGCGTCGGTCCCGTGATCGACGCGACCGTCGTCGGCTCCGGGCCGAACGGCCTCGCCGCCGCCCTGACCCTGGCGCGGGCGGGACTGCGGGTGCGGGTGCTGGAGCGCAACGCGACCATCGGCGGCGGCGCGCGTTCCGCGGAGCTCACCCTGCCGGGATTCGTGCACGACGTCTGCTCGGCCGTGCACCCCGCGGGGCTGGCGTCGCCGTTCTTCCGGGCGTGGGGCCTGACCGCGCGCGTTCCGTTCGTCGTCCCCGAGGCGTCGTACGCGCATCCCCTCGACGGCGGCCGCGGCGCGATCGCCTGGCGCGACCTGGCCCGCACGATCGACGGGCTGGGTCGCGACGGCGCCGCCTGGCGTGGCCTGCTCGAGCCGCTCGTGCGCCGGGTCGACGCGGTCACCGGGTTCACGCTCGGCCCGCTGCTCCGCGTCCCGCGCGACCCGTTCGCGGCGGTCGCGTTCGGGCTCCGCGCCCTCGACCAGGGCGGATCCGGATGGAACGGCCGCTTCCGCGCGGACGCCGCGCCCGCGCTCCTCACCGGCGTCACCGCCCATGCCAACGTGCCCCTGCCGTCGATCGCCGCGGCGGGTGCCGGCCTCATGCTCGCCGCGCAGGCCCACGGCCGCGGCTGGGGTCTGCCCATCGGCGGCACGCAGCGGATCGCGGACGCGATGGCGGACGACGTCCGCGCGCACGGCGGCGAGATCCTCACGGGCGTCGAGGTGACCGGCCCCGCCGACCTCGAGCCCTCGACCGTCACCCTGCTCGACACCTCGGCGGCGTTCCTCGACCGGTTCGGCGGCGACCGGCTCCCGACCGGGTACCGCCGGGCGCTCCGCGCGCTCCGGTCCGGAGCCGGGGTCGCGAAGGTCGACTTCGCGCTCTCCGCGCCGGTGCCGTGGGCCGATCCCGCGATCGCGCAGGCGCCGACCGTGCACCTCGGCGGGACACGGGCCGAGATCGCCTTCTCCGAGAACGAGGTGAGCCGCGGCCGGGTCGCGGACGCGCCCTACGTCCTCGCGGTGCAGCCGACGCTCGCCGACCCGAGCCGCGCGCCCGAGGGTCGGCACGTGCTCTGGGCCTACCTGCACGTGCCGAACGGGTCGCCGCTCGATCCGACGGAGCACATCGTCCGCCAGATCGAGCGCTTCGCCCCGGGATTCCGCGACACGATCCTCGCGGCCGTCCCGCGCACCGCGCCCGACCTCGAGCGCGACAACCCCAACGAGCGGGGCGGCGACATCAGCGGGGGAGCGGCGACCCTGCCGCAGCTCATCCGGCGGCCGATCCTCTCGCCGGAGCCATGGCGCACCCCGATCGCCGACCTCTACCTCTGCTCGTCGGCCACCGCGCCGGGGCCCGCGGTGCACGGGATGAACGGCTGGTTCGCCGCGCGGCTCGCGCTCCGCGACCGGTTCGGCATCGCGATGGAGCTGCGCGATCTCGCGCAGAGCTGAACCGCCGTCACGGGAAACACCCCCTCGTTAGACTCGGGCGCATGTCCTCCGGCGAGTCGTTCTTCGTCACGACGCCGATCTTCTACGTCAACGACGTGCCCCACATCGGCCACGCGTACACCGAGGTGGCCGCAGACGTCCTGGCCCGCTGGCACCGCCAGCGCGGCGACGACACCTGGTCGCTGACCGGCACCGACGAGCACGGCCAGAAGATCCTGCGCACCGCGACCGCCAACGGGATGGCGCCGCAGGAGTGGGCCGACCGGCTCGTCGAGACGGCGTGGAAGCCGCTGCTCCAGACCGTCGACATCGCCAACGACCAGTACATCCGCACGACCGACCCAGCCCACGAGCGGGGGGTGCAGGCCTTCATCCAGCAGCTCCGCGACGACGGCCACATCTACGAGGGCGTCTACGAGGGGTACTACTGCGTCGGCTGCGAGGAGTACAAGACGCGCGACGAGCTCGTGGAGACCGCCGACGGAGACTACGCCGGCGAGCTGCTGTGCGCGATCCACTCCCGGCCGGTCGAGATCCTCAAGGAGAAGAACTACTTCTTCCGGATGAGCGACTTCCAGCAGCAGCTGCTCGACCTCTACGGCTCGCAGCCCGACTTCATCCAGCCGGAGAGCGTGCGCAACGAGATCATCCAGTTCGTGTCGCAGGGCCTGGAGGACCTCTCGATCTCGCGCTCCAGCTTCGACTGGGGCGTGAAGGTGCCGTGGGACGAGTCGCACGTCGTCTACGTGTGGTTCGACGCGCTGCTCAACTACGTCACCGCGATCGGGTACGGCGACCCGCAGCGCGTCGAGGAGTTCCGTCGGCGCTGGCCCGCCGTCCACCTGGTCGGCAAGGACATCGCCCGCTTCCACGCGGTCATCTGGCCCGCGATGCTCATGGCCGCCGGCCTCCCCGTGCCGAAGCGCGTGTTCGGCCACGGCTGGCTGCTCGTCGGCGGCGAGAAGATGTCGAAGTCGAAGCTCACCGGGATCGCGCCGCAGCAGATCACGGAGGCGTTCGGCTCGGACGCCTTCCGCTACTACTTCCTCCGCGCGATCACCTTCGGCCAGGACGGCTCGTTCTCGTGGGAGGACCTGTCGGCCCGCTACCAGGCCGAGCTCGCCAACGGATTCGGCAACCTCGCCTCGCGCCTGATCGCGATGATCGCGCGCTACCGCGGCGGCGCGATCCCGGAGGCGGAGATCGACGCCGAGATCGCCGAGCTCGCGGCGCGGGTCACGGCCGACGCCGACGACGCGGTCGGCCGGGTGGAGATCCACCAGGCCATCGCCCACGTCTGGCGACTGGTCGACCGGCTGAACCTCTACATCACCGAGCAGGAGCCGTGGGTGCTCGCGAAGGACGCGGCCCGGGCGCGCCGGCTCGACCAGGTGCTCGCGACCGCGGCGCACGGGCTCGGAGCGCTCGCCGTCCTGCTCTCCCCGGTGATGCCGAAGGCGACCGCGCGGCTGTGGACCGCGCTCGGCGGTGAGGGCGCGGTGCAGGACGTTCCGCTCCTCCAGGCCACCGAGTGGAAGGCGCAGACGACGGGGAGCGTGCAGGCCCTCGAGGCCCTCTTCCCGCGCATCGAGGAGCCGGAGGCGGGAGCCGCGTGAACAACCTGGGCGACGACGCATTCCTGCGAGCGCGCGAGCGGCCGGCCGACCAGCCGGCTGAGTACCCGCCCCTGCCCGAGGCGCTCGTCGTCCCGGTCTACGACAACCACACCCATCTGGAGATCCAGGACGGTCTCGAGAGCCTCGACTACCGGGAGCAGCTCGACCGCGCCTCGAGCGTCGGGGTCCGCGGCGTCGTCCAGGTCGGCACCGACCTCGAGACCTCGCGCTGGAGCGCGGACGTCGCGGCGCGCGAGCCGCGCGTGCTCGCCGCCGTCGCGATCCACCCGAACGAGGCCCCCGAGCTCGAACGGCGGGGCCTCCTCGACGAGCACCTCGCCGGCATCGAGGAGCTCGCCTCCCGTCCCCGGGTGCGGGCGATCGGTGAGACGGGGCTCGACTTCTACCGCACGGGAGAGGACGGGCGCGAGGCGCAGATCCGCTCCTTCGAGGCGCACATCGAGATCGCGAAGCGCCACGGGCTCGCCCTGCAGATCCACGATCGCGACGCGCACCGCGAGGTCGTCGAGGTGCTCGACCGCGTCGGCGCGCCAGAGCGCACGGTGTTCCACTGCTTCTCGGGCGACGCCGCGTTCGCGCAGCTCGTCGCGGAGCGCGGCTGGTACCTCTCCTTCGCCGGCACCGTCACCTTCAAGAACGTGCAGCAGCTGCGGGACGCGCTCGAGATCGTGCCGCGGTCGACGCTCCTCGTCGAGACCGATGCGCCGTACCTGACGCCGGTCCCGTTCCGCGGTCGGCCGAACTCCGCCTACCTCATCCCGCTCACGCTGCGGGCGATGGCGGACGTCCTCCACACCGATGTGTCGATGCTCGCGGCGCTCATCTCGTCGAACACCGAGCTCGTCTACGGGCAGTGGGACTCCGACCCGGTCGACCCGCCGCCCGGTCCGTTCGAGCCGCACGACGAGCCGTCCGGGGACGCGCGCTGAGCCCACTGCTGGGCCCAGTCGAGGTCCGCGCGCTCGCCGAGGAGCTCGATCTCCAGCCCACCAAGAAGCTCGGCCAGAACTTCGTCGTCGACGCGAACACGGTGCGTCGCATCGTCCGCACGGCCGGGGTCGAGCCCGGCGACGAGGTGCTCGAGGTGGGGCCCGGGCTCGGATCGCTGACCCTCGGCCTGCTCGAGGCCGGGGCGCGGGTCACGGCGATCGAGATCGACCCGCGGCTGGCGCGGCGGCTGCCGGTGACCGCCGACGAGCTCGCGCCCGGCGCGCCGCTCACCGTGATCACCGAGGACGCGCTCCGCGTCGAGGAGCTGCCGGTCGCCCCGCGCCGGCTCGTCGCCAACCTGCCGTACAACGTCTCGGTGCCGGTGCTCCTGCACCTGCTCGAGCGGCTGGACTCGCTCGAGAGCGCGCTCGTCATGGTGCAGGCGGAGGTCGGCCAGCGTCTCGCGGCCGCCCCCGGCTCCAAGGTCTACGGCTCGCCGAGCGTCAAGGCGGCCTGGTACGGGGTGTGGTCGGCGGCCGGGATGGTGAGCCGCCAGGTGTTCTGGCCGGTCCCGAACGTCGACTCGATCCTCGTCGCGTTCTCGCGGCGTGCGGCGCCCGGCACGGAGGAGGAGCGCCGCGAGGTGTTCCGGCTGGTCGACGCCGCGTTCGGGCAGCGCCGCAAGATGCTGCGGCAGTCGCTCGGCGAGGTGCTCGGCGGCACCGCGGCGACGAGCGCGCGGCTCGAGCGGGCCGGCGTGGACCCCACGGCGCGCGGCGAGGTGCTCGACGTCGACGACTTCCTGAGGATCGTTCGCGCGCCCCGCTGAGGGGTGGCACCGGGACGAGGGGTGTCCGCCGTTCGGGGGACCGCACTAGAGTCCTGCCCAGCGCGCGGGACCGGGCCCGGCGCCCGATCGAGAGAAGCACGCCGTGGACGCGGTGCCGGTCACAGCAGGGTGGTACGCGGATCCCCTCCGCGTCGCCGTGCTGCGCTGGTGGACCGGCGAGGGCTGGAGCGGTCACACCTCCGACGACGCGACGGCGGCTCCCGACCCCGTGCCCTTCGATGGCGCCGGGCTCCCGGCGCCCGACCCCGCACAGACGGGTGGGTGGGACTCTCCGGACGCCGCTGAGAGTCTCCGCGTCGCCGGGCTCTGGCGCGAGGCCGCCGGACGGATCCGCGACCTCGTCGCGCGCCGCACCGCCGTCGTGCACGTGCTCGTCGACGACCTCGCGCCGATCGTCATCGACACCCGCTACCGGGCCTACGGCTGGCGCTACCCGCTCGCCGGGCTGCCGCCGTCGCCGCAGCGGATCGCGGTCGAGGTCGTGCCGTCCGCGCCGCTCGCCCCGACCGTGTTCGGCATGCGCAACGGCGCCGTCGCGGAGCTGCTCGACCAGCTCGAGCACCTCGCGCAGGTCGAGGCGGCGGCCTGAGTCACGCCCCGAACGGGTGACTAGGCTCTCCCCATGGGGAGCCCGAGCGCCGGCCGCGAGGTCCACGTCCGGGCTCCGGGCAAGATCAACGTCTTCCTCGGAGTCGGATCCTTGCAGGACGACGGCTACCACGACGTCGCCATCGCCTATCAGGCGGTCTCGCTCTGCGAGGACGTGCGCGTCACCGCGGCCGACGGGTTCTCGGTCGCGGTGAGCGGCTCGGTCGAGCTCGGCCGTGTGCCCACCGACGACCGCAACATCGCGATCCGCGCCGCGCGCCTGCTCGCCGAGCGCACCGGCTATCGCGGCGGGGTCCACATCGACATCGAGAAGCACGTGCCGGTGACGGGCGGCATGGGCGGGGGCTCCGCCGACGCGGCCGCGACGCTGCTCGCCTGCGACACGCTCTGGGGCACCGAGCTGCCGCGCGACGCGATGCTGGATCTGGCGCGGCGCCTCGGCGCCGATGTCCCGTTCGCGCTCACCGGCGGCACGGCGATCGGCACCGGTCGCGGCGACGAGCTCTCGCCCGCGCTCGCCAAGGGCACCTTCCACTGGGTGCTCGCGCTCGCCGACTTCGGTCTCTCGACGCCGGAGGTGTACGCCGAGCTCGATGCGCACCGGGCCCGCCACCGCGCCGACATCTCGCCCGCCGAGACGGCGCCGACGGTCGACGCCGACGTGCTGCAGGCGCTCCGGGCCGGTGACCCGCAGATGCTCGCGGTCGCGCTCCACAACGACCTGCAGGCGGCCGCGCTGCACCTCTCCCCGGAGCTCGGCGACGTGCTCGAGCTGGGGGAGCGCAACGGGGCGCTGGCCGGCATCGTCTCCGGATCCGGTCCGACCGTCGCCTTCCTGACCGCGGATCTCGATGCCGCCCTGGAGCTGCAGGTCGCGCTCTCCGCGGCGCAGCTGCGGGTCGTCCGTGCGACGGGTCCCGTGCACGGCGCGCGCGTCATCTGACCGGCGTAGCGTCACGAGGGTGACCATCTCGCTCGGCTACCAGATCCCCAACTTCAGCTACCCCGGCGGCGTCGAGGCGCTGTTCGACACGGTCGTCGCGCAGGCGCGCGACGCGGAGGCCTCGGGCTTCGACACGGTCCTCGTGATGGACCACTTCTACCAGCTGCCCGGCCTCGGAACCCCCGATCAACCGATGCTCGAGGCGTACTCGACGCTCGCCGCGCTGGCGGCGTCGACGAGCTCCATCCAGCTCTCGGCGCTCGTCACCGGCAACACCTACCGCAACCCGACCCTGCTGGCGAAGACGGTCTCGACCCTCGACGTCATCAGCCACGGCCGCGCGATCCTCGGGCTCGGGGCCGGCTGGTTCGAGATGGAGCACGAGCAGCTCGGCTTCGACTTCGACACCTTCACCGAGCGGTTCGAGAAGCTCGACGAGGCGCTGCAGATCATCCACCCCATGCTGCGCGACGAGCGCCCCGAGTTCACCGGCAGGTGGTACCGGGCACACGGCGCGATGAACGTTCCGCGCTACCGCGAGAGCGTGCCGATCATGCTCGGCGGCCAGGGCGAGCGCAAGACCTTCCGGCTCGCGGCCCGGTACGCGGACCACATGAACATCATCTGCGCGCTGCCCGACCTCCCGCGGAAGATCGAGGTGCTCCGGCAGCGGTGCGAGGAGATCGACCGCGATCCGGCGACCCTGAAGACGAGCTATCTCACGAGCGTCGGCCTCGTCGAGACGCCGGCGGAGGCCGACGAACTGCTCGCCGGCGTGCCGGAGGACCGGCGCGCCGGCGTGTTCGTCGGCACGGCCGACGTGATCGCCGACCGGATCGCGAACGAGGTGCTCGGCGCCGGGCTCGACGGCGTCATCGTCAACGCGCCGCGCAACGGCCACGTGCCGGGGGTCGTCTCGACGCTCGGCGCGGCGCTCGCACCGCTCGTCGGGTGACGCCCGCCTAGGCTCGACGGGATGGCCCACCTCCTCGGCGCCGAGCGCATCTCCCTCGAGTATCCGACCCGCGTGGTCCTCGACGACGTCACGGTCGGCCTCGAGGAGGGCGACCGGATCGGGGTCGTCGGCCGCAACGGCGACGGCAAGTCGACGCTGCTGCGCCTGCTCGCCGGTCGCCAGGATCCCGACTCGGGCAAGGTGACGCGACGCGGCGGCGTGACGCTCGGCATGCTCGACCAGGGCGACGTGCTGCCCGACGACGAGACGGTGGCGCACGCGATCGTCGGCGACCGCGCCGAGCACGAGTGGGCCGGCGACGCGAAGGTGCGCGACGTGCTCGCGGGTCTCGTGCGCGACATCCCGTGGACCGCGACGATCGGGGGCCTGAGCGGCGGGCAGCGGCGCCGGGTCGCGCTCGCCGCGCTGCTCTCGCGCGACTGGGACGTGCTCCTGCTCGACGAGCCCACGAACCATCTGGATGTCGAGGGCGTCGCCTGGCTCGCCGAGCACCTGAACGGCCGCTGGCCGAAGAACCGCGGCGGCCTCGTCGTCGTCACGCACGACCGGTGGTTCCTCGACGCGGTGTCGACCGACACCTGGGAAGTGCACGACCGCGTCATCGAGCCGTTCGAGGGCGGCTACGCGGCGTACATCCTGCAGCGCGTCGAACGCGACCGGATGGCCGCGGCGACCGAACAGCGGCGGCAGAACCTCGCGCGCAAGGAGCTGGCGTGGCTGCGGCGCGGGGCGCCGGCGCGCACCTCGAAGCCGAAGTTCCGCATCGAGGCGGCCAACCAGCTCATCGAGGACGTGCCGCCCGTGCGGGACGGGGTCTCGCTCGCGCAGCTAGCGACGGCGCGGCTCGGCAAGGACGTCGTCGACCTACTCGACGTCTCCGTCTCCTTCCCATCTCGCGAGGAGTCGCGTCAGGGGGCCTCAGCGGGGGAGGAGGCCCCGCGAAGCGACTCCTCGGGGGAGCAGTCGGTCGTGCTGCGCGACGTGGAGTGGCGCATCGCGCCGGGGGAGCGGACCGGGATCCTCGGCGTCAACGGGGCGGGCAAGTCGACCCTGCTGGGGCTCGTCGCCGGCACAGTGGAGCCGACCTCCGGCCGGGTCAAGCGCGGCAAGACGGTGCGCATCGCGCAGCTCGATCAGCGGCTCGCGGACCTCGACGAGATCGCCGAGGAGCGTGTGAGCGCGGTCATCGCGCAGCAGCGCAGCTCGTACGTGAGCGGCGGGCAGGAGCTCACCCCCGGCCAGCTGCTCGAGCGGCTCGGCTTCACGAACGCGCAGCTCTCGACCCCCGTCAAGGACCTGTCGGGCGGGCAGAAGCGACGGCTCCAGCTGCTGCTGATCCTGCTCGACGAGCCGAACGTGCTCATCCTCGACGAGCCCACCAACGACCTCGACACCGACATGCTCGCCGCCATGGAGGATCTGCTCGACACCTGGCCGGGCACGCTCCTCGTCGTCTCGCACGATCGGTACCTGCTGGAGCGCGTCACCGACCAGCAGTACGCGGTGCTCGACGGGCGTCTGCGGCATCTTCCGGGCGGCGTCGACGAGTACCTGCGGATCTCCGCCGATGCGGGTCGAGCAGCCGCGCAGCGGCGCATCGCGACCTCGGCCCCCGAGGATAAGGACCTCGATGCGCCGGCTGCTCCGGCTGCCCGGCATGCGCTCACCGGCGCGGCGCGGCGCGACGTCGAGAAGGAGCTCTCCTCGCTCGACCGCCGGCTCGCGAAGCTCGGCGAGCGCATCACGGCGCAGCACGCCGCCTTCGCCGGGCACGACCAGTCCGACTACGTGGGCCTCGGTGAGCTGCAGGCGCAGCTGGCCTCGCTCGAGGACGAGACGGCGACGCTCGAGGAGCGCTGGCTCGAGCTGAGCGAGCAGCTCGACGGCTGACGTCGAGCGGCGCTCGGCGGTCCGTCCGGCGTTGCCGGCCTCGCGGACGACCGATCGGGTCGACGACCTGATGAGCACGCCGATCCCGGGCCTCAGGATAGGGTGCCGACGTGGAGGAGCCGACGCGTCGTCCGGAGGCCCGGCCCGAGACCATTGCGCAGAAGCAGGTCCGGCTGTTCGGGGGCGGCCGCGACACCGGGCGCATCGAGGCGTTCTCCGACGGGGTGTTCGCGATCGCGCTGACGCTGCTCGTGCTCGATCTGCGGGTGCCGGAGCTGCACGGCCGGACCGTATGGGCGGCGATCGTCGCCCTCTGGCCGCAGTTCCTCGGCTATGTGCTGAGCTTCCTGATCATCGCGATCAACTGGGTGTTCCACCACCGCAAGTTCCGCGCGATCATCCGCTACGACACCCGGCTCATCTGGATCAACCTGGCGTTCCTCTTCTTCGTCGCGCTCGTACCCTTCCCGACCAGCCTGCTGAGCGAGTACGCCCCGGATCCCGCGGCGGTGTCGCTGTACGCCGCGAGCGTGGCGATCCTCGGCCTCCTCGCGACCGTGCTCTGGCAGTACGCCCACCGCAAGGGCTTCCTGAGCCCGGCCGTCGACCGCGACCTCGCCCGCTTCACGACCGTGAACAACCTCGTGGTCCCGGTCGTCTTCGTCGCGTCGATCCCGATCGCCCTGTTCTGGAACGCCGAGATCGCCATGTTCTTCTGGATCGCGAACTGGCCCGTGTCGATCGTCGTCGACCGGGTGTGGGGCCACCGGGCGGCCGGGCCCGACCCGGACGGCGAGCCCCTCAAGGACTGAGCGCTACAGCGCGGCGGGGTCGTCGAAGTCGAGGCTGAGCTTGCGCAGCAGCGCCGCGAGCCGCTCCTGATCGGCGCGCGACAGTCCCTCGAGCAGTTCGCCCTCCACCTCCACGAGCCCGCTGATGGCGGCATCCACGCGCTCGCGTCCCGCCGAGGTCATCACGACGAGCACGCCGCGCCCGTCGTGCGGATCGGTCCGCCGCTCGACCAGTCGCCGCTCGACGAGCCGGTCGATGCGGTTCGTCATCGTCCCGCTCGAGACCAGCGTCTGCTGGAGCAGCGACTTCGGGCTCAGCTGGTAGGGCGCGCCCGCACGCCGGAGCGCGGCGAGCACGTCGAACTCCCACGCCTCCAGCCCGGACGCGGTGAACGCGGTCTTGCGCGACCGGTCGAGGTGCTTGGAGAGCCGGCCGACACGCGACAGGATCTGCAGCGGCGAGAAGTCGACGTCGGGTCGCTCCCGGCTCCAGTCGGCCACGATGCGGTCGACCTCGTCGGCGCCGGGCTCCACCATCCGGCCATCATCCCAGAGCGCGCCCGCGGATTTGAGAGGATGGGGCCGCGATCCGCCGTGGTGTAACGGCAGCACGACGGCCTTTGGAGCCGTGAGGCCCAGGTTCGAATCCTGGCGGCGGAGCTGCTGGCTGGCTGGGGCTGGGAAGGGTCCTTGTATCTCCGAGCCTCCCGAAGTCATAACTCCGGTCGACGAAAGTGAATCGCCGATCCACGGGTCGGCGGCCCATCGCTTCTCACGGGCTGGCGGAGCGTCGCGTGTCGGGCCGCGCCGCAGTATCAGTGGTCTTCTCCGTGCGTTCGTCGTGGAGTCTGGCGCGCGGGGAGCTTGACCCCGTGATCCGACAAGGGACAGTGGCAACAACTTCCATTGGCTTCGCACCTGTCCACGATTCCGGCAGCGTCGGCCGAGGCGTCGGAATCACGCAGGTGAAGGGAGGCTTGCGGGCGCCGTTCCTCAGCTTCAAGGGGTGCCCTGACCGTCACCGACGAAGGCGACTTCCTGCGTATCGTCCTTCCGGCTCTCCTCATCGCGACTCTGGCGGCGGTGGTTGCGGTCCTCGAGGTGGGGTCCCAGCTGCGCTCGGTCAGCAGGTTGGTGACAGTCGACTGATGCGTGGTTGGCCGGTGTGGGCCCGGGCGCGGGGCGCCCGAGGGCGCCGGAGCCGACCGGGCCGCCGTGGCGACGTCCCTCATCACGGTGGTGCGGGCCGACCCCGTGAGGCCGACCCGCACCGCGCGCGCGTCACTACTGGTTCGCTGCGATCGCCGCCTTCTCCTGCGAGATGAAGCTTGCCGCCGCCTGGGCGGGGGTCTGCTTGCCGAACAGCACGTCGCTCGCGATCGGGTTGAGCACGTTCTGCGTGTTGATGGCGGGCAGGGCCAAGGGGTTGGGCGCCTTGCCGGTGTGGCCGCTCAGCGAGTTGACGAAGTCGACCTGTGCCTGGTCAGACGGCGTCAGGTTCTTCGTGACGGCCTTCTGCACCGACGGCACCGCCGGGATGCCCAGCGTCAGCTGATTCAGCGGGCCGGCGGCCGAGCTGTTGAGCAGGAAGTCGATGAGCTCGGCCGCTTCCTTCGGGTGCTTCGTCTTGCCGTAGACGGCGTACTGCACCGTCGGCTGGAGGTACTCGCCGACACGGGTCGAGGTGTCGCCGGGCAGGCGGAGGATGCGCATGTCGTCGCCCGAGGACTGGGCGTAGATCCCGATGAAGTTGATCGGGACGTAGGCCATCGCGACCTTCCCGGTGCCCATCAGGCTCTGCTCGAGGGCGGCGCCGTTGTCCTGCGTGCTCACGGACGCGCTCGGGGCGCCGCCCGTGTCCTGCAGGTTCTTCGAGATCTCGAACATCTTCTGGACGATCGACTCGGAGACCGCGAGCTTGCCCTTCGCCGTGAAGAGGTCGCTGCCCTCCTGCCGTGCGATGGCCTGCAGGAACTGATCGTTGACCGGCTGCACGGATCCGTACGTGCCGGCCGGGCTGTTCTTCGTGATTTGCGCGGCGATCTTGACGTAGTCGTCCCAGGTCCAGGTCTTGTCATCCGGGATGGGCACGCCGGCTGCCTTGAACACCGCCGTGTTGATGACGATCGCGCGTGCGCCGATGCCGGTCGGGATCGCGTCGAGGGCGCCGTCGACCTTGCCGGCGTCCAGTGATCCGGCCGGGTACTTCTTCGTGTCGATGTACTTGGAGAGGTCGAGGAGCGCGCCCTTCTGCGCGTACGACGGGGTCGAGTCGTACGTGATCTGGATCGCGTCGGGGGCGTTGCCGCCCGCCACCTGGGTCGCGAGCTTGGGGTAGTAGGGGGCGTAGTCCGAGGGCTCGCCCTTGACCGTGACGTTCGGGTACTTCTTCTCGAACAGCTTGATCTGCTTCGCCTTGATGGCGTTCAGCTGGTCGCTGCCCCACCATGCGAAGCGGAGGGTGATCTTCTGGTCGCTGCTCCCGCCGGACCCGCCGGCGGAACATCCGGTGATGATGAGGACCGCGCTCAGAGCCACGCTTGCCAGCGCCAGCTTCTTCGCACCACGAGGCATTTTCATTCTGATTCCATTCGCGCTTGATGTTTCGGTGGATGGGCGCGATCGCGGCAGTGACGCCGACGCATCGCGGACGGGGACTCCGTCGCTGTGCTGATAAAGCGCTTTCTCATTGCGCCCACGAAAAGACCGCGGGCGCCGCCGCCCGGGATGCCGGCACGGTGCGGGAGGCGGGCTCATCGCGCGAGAGTGCGGGCGCATCCCGTCGAGGGGGGAATCGCGTCATGCTCCGCTCCTTTGCGGTCGAGCCCGAGGGCCTCCCGTGAGGCAAACCTCGACGAGAAAACGTTTCCCGGAAAGTATCAACGCACGGGAGAGGTGTCAACAGGTCGGCGGAGGTCAGCCCGCGAGCGTCTCCTCGAGAAACCTCCACGCCTCGTCCTGCATCGCCGGGTCGAAGACGTGATCGACGTCGTGGAAGGAACCCCGGTATCCCTCGACGCCGCGGAGCCGTTCGTGCGCCTCGAGCATCCCCTCCTCGGGGAAGAGCGGATCGCGCCACCCGTACTGCACGAGGGTCCGGCGCGCTGCACCGCGCGGGACGACGTCCGGCCAGTCGGTGAGGCCCGGAAGCCCAGGGCTGTTCAGGAGCCACGAGTGCACGTCGAGATAGCGGGGGAACAGAGAGTCGAACGTGGCCATCATGCAGGTCACGACGGACGCACGCACGCGCTCGTCGAGCGCGGAGAGCAGCACGGAGCGCCCCCCGCCTCCCGAGAAACCGAACGAGGCGACCCGTGTCGGGTCGACGACGTCGAGCCCGGCGAGGACGTCGAGCGCGACGAGGTCGTCGAACGCCACCGCCCCGGCGAAGGTCGTGTCGAGCAGCCCGCACGCCTTGGCGAGAGTGTCCTCGTGCAGCGAGGAGGCGAGGTCGAAGACGTCCTCCGGCGTCGGGGTGATCCCCCGGTCGCGCCAGAGTGCGGCGTATGCGGTCAGCGTCTCCTCCAGCCGGATGCCCGGCCGCGTGAGGTCGAACCGACGGCTCGCCCAGGAGAAGGCGTCATGGACGAGGACCGCGAAGCCGCGTGCGGCGAGCCGATTGGCCGCGCCGAGTCGCCCGTACCAGGCGAGCTGCCGCTCGATGCTATGGGTCGAATTCGCGAGACCGAGATCGACGAGCTGATCCGCACCGAGGGATCGCGTGCCGCCGTGACAGTGCAGCCCCAGCACTCCGGGCAGGCGGCCGCGGCCGTCCCGCGGCGTCACGAGGTAGGCCCGCGTCTGCGGACCGAAGCCCACCGACCAGGAGAGGGCGGAGACGGTCACATCGTCGACGGCCCATCGGTCGTCGACCGACACCTCCGGGGCCCGCGGGGGCGTCCGGACCCCGAGCACCCCGGCGAGCTCGTCGACGTCCCGGCGGCCGGTCGTCCGCATCGGACAACCGGCGAGGAATCCGGGCCAGTCCTCGTATCCCGCCAGCGGATCCGGCGGTCGCCCGCTCACGCGGCCGGCGGCGCGGCCAGGCGGCGCACGCTCCCGCGGAGCTCGACCCGCGGCCGCAGGAACACGTTGTGCCCCGGCGCCCGATGGTTCAGGAGATCCCACATCCGCGCCCAGGCGTGGGCGCCAAGCTCCGCGACCGGCACCGATGCCGTGGTCAGCGGCGGCGTGGTGTAGCGGGCGAAGGGGATGTCGTCGAAGCCGGCGACCGAGACGTCGTCCGGCACCCGCACGCCCTTCTCGTGGAGCGCGCTCAACAGACCCATGGCCACCAGATCGTTGTAGGCCAACGCGGCCGTGGCGCCGGTCTCGAGCACGCGGTCCGCCACCGCGTACCCGCTCTCGAAGTCCACTCCGCCGGCGACGATGTCGACCACCACATCGGGGTGCGACGCCCGCACATCCTCGATCGCGCTCAGCCGGTTGGCGTTCGAGGCGCTCTCCGCGACGCCGGTGATGAACACCAAATGCCGGTGCCCGAGGGAGAGGTGCGCCTCGAGGAGCTCGATCAGGCCGGCGCGGTAGTCGGCCGCGACGATGGGTGCAGGGGAGGCCGGCAGATCACGGTTGATCACGACGACCGGCGCGAGCCGGGGGATCAGCTCGGCGAGGACGTCGAGCGGCATACGGGGAGCGACCAGCACGATCGCGTCGCACCGGCGGCGCGCCTCCATCGCGAGGAGCCGCTCATCGGCGACGTTCTCCGACGAGTCCGCGATCAGCACGTGGTAATCGTTCTGCGCGGCGGCGAGGCTCAGCCCGCGCAGCGCGCCGATGAAGGTCGGGTTGGCCAGATCGGGCACGACGACCGCCACGGTCTGGGTCTTGCCGAGCACCAGCCCTCGGGCCAACGGGCTCGCCGAGTAATTCAGCGATGCGGCGGCGGCGCGTACTTTGGCCGCCAGCTCGGGGTCTACCGTCGCGTTGCCGTTCATCACGCGGGAGACCGTCGAGAGCGACACCCCGGCCCGGGCCGCGACGTCGGCGATCGTCAAAGCGCGAGGCGCAACCGGCTGGCTCATCGTGACCCCTGTCGCGTGGTCGGTTCCGGAATCGGTGGTGCGGACGCCACGATATTAGGCTACCGTGCCAGAAAACGCTTTCTCGCATCGGCGCGGGAGAGCGGGAAGGCAGACCGATCGATGAGCATCTTCACCGAGCTCGCGAGCCTCCGGGACGGGCGGGCCAGGTCCCGCTCCCGCCGGATGACGGTGCAGCAGAAGCGTGACGCGCGCGCCGCGTACGTGTTCCTCCTGCCCTGGATGGTGGGCTTCGTCTTGATCACGCTCATTCCGGTGGTGAGCTCGTTCTACATCTCGTTCACGAAGTACAACCTGTTCCAGGCGCCGAGATGGGTTGGCGGCAGCAATTACCTCGCCCTCTTCCAGGACCCGCGTCTGCTGCACTCGCTCGGCGTCACGTTCACCTACGTCCTCGTCGGTGTGCCGCTGTGCATGATCGCCGCCCTCGCCGTGGCGCTCCTGCTCGACCGGGGCATCCGCGGTCTCGGCTTCTACCGGTCGATGTTCTACCTGCCCTCCTTGCTGGGTTCCTCGGTCGCCGTCGCGATCCTCTGGACCCAGATGTTCGGGCAGGACGGGCTGCTCAACAAGTTCCTGGCCCTGTTCGGCATCCAGGGCCCCGGGTGGATCTCCGATCCCGATACGGCGCTCGGGACGCTGATCCTCCTGGCGGTCTGGGGCTTCGGCGCGCCGATGGTGATCTTCCTCGCCGCCCTCCGTCAGGTGCCCGTCATGTACTACGAGGCCGCCTCGATGGACGGCGCGGGAGCGGTCCGGCGCTTCCGCAGCATCACGCTGCCGATGATCAGCCCGATCATCTTCTTCAACCTGGTGCTGAGCATCATCGGCTCGTTCCAGGCCTTCACGCAGGCGTACATCGTCTCGGGAGGAACCGGGGCGCCGTCCGACTCCACCCTGTTCTTCTCGCTGTACCTGTACCAGCAGGGCTTCACCAACTTCAACATGGGTTACGCGTCCGCCATGGCCTGGCTGCTCGTCGCCATCATCGGCGCCTTCACCGCTGTGGCCTTCTACACGTCTCGATTCTGGGTGTTCTATGACGACTAAGACCGCGATCGACGTCCGACCGAGCCTGGCTCCGACGGCGGCCCGGGAACACGCCCAGCGTGCACGCGCACGCCGCGCGACCGCGCGGGCCGTGGCCCGGCACGTGCTCCTGGTCGCCCTCACGATCCTGCTGCTGTACCCGCTGCTGTGGCTCATCGTGAGCTCGCTGCGCCCCAACGATCAGATCTTCCGCGAACCGGGGCTGTGGCCGCTCTCCTTCGACATCGACAACTACACGAAGGGATGGAGCGCGCTCAATCCGGACTTCGGCCAGTACCTGCTCAACTCCACGATCGTGGTGGCGGGGTCGATCCTCGGCAATCTCGTCTCGTGCTCACTCGCCGCGTACGCGTTCGCACGCCTGTCGTTCCCGGGACGGCGGATCATGTTCGGTGCGATGCTCGTGACGCTGATGCTGCCGATTCACGCGATCATCGTGCCGCAGTACATCCTCTTCAATCACCTGGGGATGACGAACTCGTTTTGGCCCCTGCTGCTGCCGAAGTTCCTCGGCACGGACGCCTTCTTCATCTTCCTGATGGTCCAGTTCATCCGCGCCATCCCGCGGGAGCTCGACGAGGCGGCGCGCATCGACGGTGCAGGGCACTTCCGCATCTTCTTCCAGATCATGCTGCCGCTGATGGTGCCGGCATTGGCCACGACGGCGATCTTCACGTTCGTCTGGGTGTGGAACGACTTCTTCGGGCCGCTGATCTACCTCACCGACCCCACCCTGTTCACCGTTCCGTTGGCGCTGAACGAATTCAGGAACGCACAGGGCGCGTCGAACTTCGGAGGCATGTTCGCGATGTCGGTCGTCTCGCTCCTTCCGGTGTTCCTCGCCTTCGTGGTGGGGCAGCGCTTCCTGATCCGCGGCATCGCGACGACGGGGATCAAGTAGATGGGCCGCACGCGGTACGTCATCGTCGGCACCGGCCACCGTGCCGAGATGTACGTCGACGCGATCACGGGTCCGCACGCGGACGTCGCGCAGCTCGTCGGGATGTGCGACACCAACGCGGGCCGCGCCGCCTACTACGAAGCGCTTCTCGCCTCTCGGGGGGCGCCGGCTCCCGCCTTCTTCGAGCCCGACGCGCTCGAGACCCGGCTGCAGGACCTCGATGTCGAACGGGTCATCATCACGTCGCCGGACTTCACCCACGCCGACTACATCGTGCGGGTGCTCTCGTCGGGTCGCGACGTCGTCGTCGAGAAGCCGCTCACCATCGACGCGCCGAGCTCGCGACGCATCGTCGACGCGGCGCGCGCGTCCGGGCGCGACGTCACGGTGACCTTCAACTACCGCTACTCGCCCCGCAACACGATGCTCAAGCAGATCGTGCAATCGGGCGAGATCGGCGACGTCACCTCCATCGCCTTCGAATGGGTGCTCGACACCTCGCACGGCGCGGACTACTTCCGCCGCTGGCACCGTGAGAAGGCGAAGTCGGGGGGCCTCCTCATCCACAAGGCGTCGCATCACTTCGACCTGGTGAACTGGTGGATCGCCGACAGCCCCGTGCGCGTCTTCGCGTCGGGCGGGCTGCGGTTCTACGGCGAGGAGAACGCGCGGGCCCGCGGGCTCGGCGAACGCCCCGCCCGGGGCACCCACGACGGACCGCACGACCCGTTCGAGCTCGACCTGCGCGACGACCCGCGCCTGGCCGCCCTCTACCTCGAACCCGGCCGCATCGACGGCTATGTCCGCGACGCGGACGTCTTCGGACCAGGGATCACCATCGAGGACAACCTCGCGCTCGTCGTCGACTACCAGCGTGGCGCGACCATGTCCTACTCCCTGAACGCGCACAGCCCGTGGGAGGGGTACCGCGTCGCGATCAACGGCACCCGGGGTCGCGCGGAGCTCGAAGTCGTCGAGCGCGCGGCGGTCACGGCGGACGAGAGCGGCGTGCTCGACCCGAGCGCATCCCCCGACTCCACGGCCCCGCGCCGCCGCGGGGAGCACCTGACGGTCCAAACGCACTGGCAGGAACCGCGCGAGATCGAGATCCCGCGGGGCGAGTCGGCGCACGGCGGTGGCGACGCCCTGCTGCTCCGCGACGTCTTCTTCGGGCCGGCACCGGATCCGCTGGGGAGGCCGTCGGGATACCTCGACGGCGTGCGCTCGATCGCGGTCGGGATCGCCGGCAACCGCTCGCTCGCGACCGGACTGCCGGTCGCCGTCGCGTCGCTCGACCTCGGCGCCGACCTCACGATCGGCCGCGGTCCGGGGGTCGTCTCATGAGTCGCGTACTGATCACCGGGGGAGCGGGTCGTCTCGGACAGAGCGTGGTGCGCCACTTCGCCGCCCGGGGCGACGACGTCGTGTCGGTCGATGCGCGGCGAGCGGACGGGCTCCCGGCGGTCCAGGAGACCGTCGACCTGCGCGACATCGACGCCGCGAGGGCGCTCGTCACCGCCCACGCGCCCGACGCGGTGATCCACCTGGCCGCCATCGCGGTGCCTTTCAGCGCACCGGAGGACCGCATCCTCACGACGAACGTCTCTCTCGCCTACAACGTCCTGGCCTCGGCGGCCGAGGCGGGGGTTCCGCGCATCATCACCGCGAGCAGCCCCACCGTGATGGGCTACGGCAACCCTGCCGGCTGGATGCCGGAACGCCTGCCGCTCGACGAGCTCGAGCCGGCCCGCCCCTGGAACGCGTACGCGCTCTCGAAGCTCTTCGCCGAATCGATCGCCCGGATGCTCGCGACGGCATACGGGGAGCGATCCCGGTTCGCCTCGTTCCGGCCCTGTTACGTCATCGCGCCGGAGGAGTGGGCAGGAGCGCCGACGCAGCAGGGGCACACCGTGCGCGAGCGTCTCGCCGACCCGGATCTGTCGGCTCCGGCGCTCTTCAACTACGTGGACGCGCGCGACGTCGCGAGCTTCCTCGCTCTTCTGCTGGAGCGGATGGACGAGGTCCCCAACGGCGAGACGTTCTTCGTCGGCGCGTCGGATGCTCTGGCGCGTGAACCGCTCGCCGAGCTGCTTCCCCGGTACCTGCGGGGTGTCGGCGAGCTGGCGCGCGATCTCGTCGGCACCGCTCCCGCGTTCTCGATCGCCAAGGCGCAGACCATGCTCGGCTGGTCGCCGCAGCACGACTGGCGCTCCGAGCTGCGCGAGCCCGCCCCATCCGCCACCCCCTTGGAGATCCCGTGAACTTCGCCGGTGTCCTGTTCTTCCCCGTCACCCCCTTCGACGCCGCCGGCCGCGTCGACGCGGCGGTCCTCGCCGAGCACGTGGCATCCCGTCTGCCCTACGGCCCCGGCGCCGTGTTCCCCGCCTGCGGCACCGGGGAGTTCCACGCCCTCGCCGCGGCCGAGGTCGGCGCCGTCGTCGCGGGCGCGGTGACGGCCGTCGCGGGCGCGGTGCCGGTCGTCGCCGGCGCGGGCGGACCGCTCGGTCACGCGCTCGAGTGCGCGCGCCTCGCGGAGGCAGCGGGCGCGGACGCACTGCTGGTGCTCCCGCCCTACCTGGTCGGCGGACCGGCGGCGGGCCTCGAGCGCTACGTGGAGGCGATCGCGGAGGGCACCTCGCTGCCGGTCATCGTGTACCACCGAGGCACGGCGCAGTACACGCCGGAGGTGATGGCGCGCCTCGCTCGCGACCCGAGGGTCGTCGGCTTCAAAGACGGCACCGGCGACGTCGGAGTGGTGCAGGAGATCGTCACGGCGGTCGGCGCCGCCGGCCGCGACGATTTCAGCTTCTTCAACGGCCTCCTGACCGCCGAGCTGACGCAGGGCGCCTATCGCGGCCTCGGCGTCCCGCTGTACTCGTCCGCGGCGTTCGCGATGATTCCCGAGGTCGCGACCGCCTACTACGACGCCTACGCGTCCGGCGATGAGCAGCGCCGGCACGAGCTGCTCGCCGAGTTCTACCTGCCGCTCGTGCGGCTGCGCGATCAGACCCCGGGATTCGGGGTGTCGCTGATCAAGGCGGGACTGCGGCAGCGTGGGCTGGAAGTGGGGTCGGTTCGACCGCCTCTCGTCGACCCGTCGTCCGAGCAGGAGCGGGAACTGCGCTCGATTCTCGACCGCGGGCTCGAACTGGTGGGGGCCGCGGCGCTGTGAGCCCGGTCGTCGACGAGCTCTCGGCTCGGCTCCTCCGCATCCCCCTGCACCGGCCGTGGGGGGAGGACGTCCGTGAGATCCATGTGGTCGCGGTGGACGTCGTCGATTCGGAGGGCGCGGTCGGTCACGGCTTCAGCTGGACGCCGACGATCGGCCCCACCGCCGTCCTCGCCCTCCTGAGCGACGACATCCGGGACTTCGCGAGCGGGCGCACGGCCGATGCCGAGGAGCTCTGGCCGCAGCTCTGGGCGCGACTGCATGAGGCGGGTCCCGGCGGGATCACGACCATCGCGATGGCTGGGCTCGATCTGGCCCTGTGGGACCTGGCCGCGCGGCGATCGGGGACCTCGATCTCCGGCCTGCTCGGGCAGCGACACGATGAGGTGGCCTGCTACGGCAGCGGCGTCAACCTGCACTACTCGCGGGCCGAGCTCGTGGCCCAGGTTCGGCGGTGGGTCGATGCCGGGTACGACGCGGTGAAGGTCAAAGTCGGCAAACCCGATCTGGCGGAGGACGTCGACCGCATCGGGGCCGTCCGCGAGGTCCTCGGTCCGCACCGGGGGCTCATGATCGATGCCAACCAGCGCTGGAGCCTGGATCACGCCCTGCGTGCGGTGGACGCGCTCGCGCCGTTCTCGCTCGACTGGCTGGAGGAGCCTCTCCGCGCCGACGACCTCGCCGGGCACGTGCGCCTGCGCGCCGCGACGGGCGTCCCCATCGCGCTCGGGGAGAACGTCCACACCGTGTACCGGTTCCGCGAGTTCATCGAGGCCGGGGCGGTGGATGTGATCCAGCCGAACGTCATCCGGGTCGGGGGCATCACGCCGTTCCTCGAGATCTCGCGGTTGGCCGACGCCACCGGGACGACCCTGGCGCCCCACCTGCTGCCCGAGATATCCGGTCAGCTCGCGCTCGCCCTGACCCGCCCGACCCGGGTCGAGGATGTCGAGGATGCCGGGTTCGGCGACCTCGGCGCCCTCACCGGGCCCTCGCCCGTCGCCGTCCGTCACGGACGGCTGCACCCGACCCCGCATCTCGGGATCGGCCTCGACTTCCGACACTGAGGAGAAACCATGTCGACCCCCCTCGACGAGCTCGCCCGTCTGACGACCGCCGCCCGGAACGCGGCGGCCCCGTTGGCACGCACCGGATCCGCCGAACGCGCCGGCTGGCTTCGCGCGATGGCCAGTGATCTGGATGACGCCCGGGACCGCCTCGTCGCGACCGCTGTCGAGGAGACCCACCTGGACGCCGAGCGGCTCCGCGGAGAGGTCGCCCGCACCACCGGTCAGCTCCGTCTCTTCGCTTCGGCGATCGAGGACGGCGCGTATCGCGAGGCGGTCATCGACCACGCCGAGCCCTCCGCGACGCCGCCGCGACCCGATCTGCGGCGGATCCTCGTCCCGCTCGGCCCGGTCGCGATGTTCGCGGGTTCCAACTTCCCGTTCGCCTTCTCCGTCGCGGGCGGCGACACCGCGGCGGCGCTCGCGGTCGGCTGCCCGGTGATCGTGAAGGCCCACTCGGGTCACCCGCGGCTCTCGGAGCTGACCGCGTCGATCGTCGCCGACGCGCTCGCTCGGCTCGGCGCCCCGGCCGGGACCTTCGCGATGGTCGAGGGTCGTGAGGTCGGGACGGCGCTCATCACGGATCCGGCGATCAAAGCCGGGAGCTTCACCGGGTCCGTGGCAGGGGGGCGCGCCCTGTTCGATCTGGCGTCGGCGCGACCGGATCCGATCCCGTTCTACGGCGAGCTCGGCAGCATCAACCCGACGGTGATCACGCGGGCCGCGGTCGCGGCCCGCGGGACGGCTCTCGCGGAGGGCCTGGCGGCGTCGTTCACGCTGGGCGTGGGACAGTTCTGCACGAAGCCGGGCGTGGTGCTCGCGCCCCGGGACTCCGGGTTCGCGGAGCTGCTCCGTACGGCGACGGCGGGCCGGGGCGGGGGCCGCCTGCTCACCGAACGGATTGCGGACGCGTATCCGCAGGGGCTCCGCGAACTGGCGTCGGATCCCGACGTGACGGCCCTGAGCGGGTCGATCGAGCAACCCGGGGCGGGAGCCGACGCGGAGCCCGTCGTGCTCCGCACCACGGCGACCGCTGTCGCGGCGCGTCCGGACGAGCTGCTCGTCGAATGTTTCGGTCCGACCACCCTGCTGGTCGAGTACGACGATCACGCCGAGCTGCTCGCGGCGCTCGACGCGGTCGAGGGCAGTCTGACGGCCACCGTCCATGCCGAGGCCGCCGACGAGATCGACGACATCGTGGAGTCGCTCTCGGCGCGCGCCGGGCGCGTGCTCTTCGAGGGGTGGCCCACGGGTGTCGCCGTCACCTGGTCGCAGAATCACGGCGGCCCCTGGCCGGCCACCACCTCGATCTTCACCTCGGTCGGCGTGACCTCGATGCGGCGGTTCCAGCGACCCATCGTCTTTCAGTCGGCCCCGGAGCGTGTGCTCCCCCCCGAGCTGCGCGAGGACAATCCCCTGGGGGTTCCCCGGCGGGTCGACGGCGTCCTAGAGCTCTAAGGGCACCGGCCGCGCGCGGCCGTCGACCGTCACGGGCGGCCCTCGGGGATCGACCGTGACCGGCGGGTTGCCGGCAGCGCCGCGCCGCACGGTGTGCTCGATCTTCGGGCCGGGGGCGGACGGGTTCCCGGTGAAGAACTGGCCGGCCC
>NZ_JBQCHS010000024.1:0-128248 GCF_051954455.1 Pseudolysinimonas sp.
GCCCGGGTTGGGGGCGGCGGTGCTGCCCGCGGCCGGGGATGATCACGGGTATTCGTTGTCGGCGACGTTGGGGGCGGGGACGCACACGGTGTGCGTGGTCGCGTTGGATGACGCTGGCGGGGCCAGTTCGCGTCTTCTCTACGGCGGACCCGGCGCGTCCGGCAACTGCGCAGTCCTCACTCGCGCGAGCTGACGCTCCGGTCAGGAGGCGGGTCCGCGTCCCAACACTCGACGCACTGCTCTGGCCGGGACCGACCTGTTCAGGGCGTGCAACAGGGGTCTGGCCGGCCGACCGGTCATGAGCCGGCGCAGTCGTGCTGCTCGCCATCCGATCCGCGGTGCCGACGCGAACGCTCGGGACCAGACGGCGCCGACCGCCTGGATCGAGCGCCGCCGCTCGATGTCGGCCCGAGCAGCCGTGCGGACGGCCTCGCGCAGTCCTGGATCGGTGAGGTAGGCGTCGACCGCCTCCGACCAGGAACGCCCGTCATCACCTACCAGAAGCCCGGTCACGCCGTCGCGCACAGTGAGGTAGGGGAGCGATGACTGGTAGATGCCCGGGATGCCGAGCGCCGCGTACTCGCGGAACTTGTTGTCGGTCTTGTAGAGGTTGGACGGCGATCCGGACAGGGGTGCCAGGGCGAAGTCCCACTGACGCTCGATCTGAAATCGGATGTAGCTCTCATAGTCGGGGAGGAACGGAAAGCGACGAATACGGGGGTGGTCGGGGACCGAAGCGTATTCGGGGCCGATCAGTTCGAGTTCCAACTCCGGGTGCGTCTCGAGCGACCGCATCAGCTCGGGGATCACGGGTATGAGGTCGATCGCCCGGTCGGCGCTGCTGGACGCGAAACCGCCGCGGACGATGGAGCGAGCCGGCGGCGCCCCCGGAAGGGAGGGGACCAACGAGAAGTCGAAGAAGGACTCGAGCTGCATCGTCGGCACGCCGAACCGGCTGACGTAGTCGCTCAGCGCCGGGGTCGACGCCAGAACCCGGTCGGCGTTCCTCACCAGCTCTTCGACGCGGGCCTGCACGTGCGGATGCCGGTAGTACCGACCGACCTCGGTGTCGAGGCTGAGCTCCCAGAAGTTGTCGTCGAGGTAGTACCAGTACCGGATGCCCAGGCGGTGCATCATGGCCGCCTGATAGTAGATCGGGATCGTGTCCACGCGAGCCAGGACGGGGATGGTGCGGCGGCGGATATCGCTCGAAGAGAGCTCTGCGACCGTTCGGGTCCGCAGGGTCCAGCCCTTCTCCTGCGCGACACGCGAGAGGATCTGCTCCAGCAGGCGGATCGTCGGCATCCGCGATTCGCCGACCAGCAGGATCTCCCTGGATCCACCCATGGCGGGCTCTCAGTCCCCGGACTTGCCGGACCTGTTGCGCGGACCCTTGGTCGCACGGCGGACCAGGGCCCCGAATCCCTCGGCGGCGAGCAACGCCTTCGCGCCTTCGAGCCTGTTCCAGAGCCGGGGGCGACCGATCGTGCTGTCCCGCTTCTGGCGGTCTGCCGCGCGGTGCGGGTTCTTCACGAACTCGACGAGGGGTGCCAGGACGATGGGCCATTCGTACCCGTGAGCGACGCGACGTACATTCTCGGCGGCCGCGTCGTGCGTCGCGCGATCATAGACCACACGCTCGATCGCGTCGGCCAGGGCCTCGACGTCCTCTTCGGGAACCGCGACACCGAGACCTTCTCTGGCCACCAGGTCGGCGAAGTGGTCCCCCCGCGTCACGACCATGGGAAGACCCGCCCACAGGTAATCGAGGATGCGCGTGCGGAAAGAGAACATGGTCTCGATGTGCACCGGATGCGTGCTGACGCCGAGATCCGCTTCCAGCAGGTAGTTCTGCCTGTCCGCGTAGTCCACCCAGGATTCGTTGAAGATCACATTCCTACCTGCGACGCCGAGCTCCTTGGCGAGCGATCGGGCGCGGCTGACGATCTCCATCTCCTCCACGTCGGGATTCGGGTGCTTAGTGCCGAGGAAGAAGAGCTTGAGATCCGGCCGCCGCGGTGCGAGAGCGGCGACCGCCCGGATGAGCGTGAAGGGATCGAACCAGTTGTATATGCCGCCGCTCCAGAGCAGCACCTTGTCGTCCTCCTCGATCCCCGGGTAGACGCCCTTGAGTACCTGACGCTCGTGGACGGGCGGCTCGGAAGCGAGCCCGAAGGGCACGACATCGATCAGGTCGTTCGTCGATGGGTCGGCGCGGTATGTGTAGGGATTGACTCGCCCCAGTGCCGTGAGAGCTCCTAGCCAGAACATCCGCTGACGCTCCGACGCGGCGAGGAAGAAGTCAGCGCGCTCGAGCGTCTGATTCATGAAGTACGAAAGGTGCGCGTGGCGGCGCTCGGCAGTCCGCAGGTCGTATTCCCCGTCGTACTCCAGGTTCTCGAGCTGCATCGGAACGTAGGAGTCGCAGATGAGGATCTTCTCGCTCGACGCGAGATCGGGCCAGATCGCCATAGCGACGCCCTGAAAGAGGATCATGTCGGCCCAGCCCTCGAGCTCGGCGAAGGCGTCTCCGTCGCCGAGCTTCAGGCGCTCGACCGAGAACGGTGCCGTCATCTTCTCGACCTTGGACCAGGACACGAGCCGTACGTCGGCCACCACAGAGAGGGCCAGCGCCATGTGCCAGGCGCGGATGCCGGGACCGGCGAGCTTCTTCCCGATCGAGTCCGCGGTGAGGACCACGATCCTCCGCCGTGTCGGTGTCTCGGACATGTCAGTCTCCTTCAGGGCCAGCGAGGTATGCGGAGAGTGCCGTCCGCCAGTCCCGCGGTACGAACCCCGTGTCGAGAACACGCGTCAGGTCCAGTGAGGAGTGGCGTGGACGCGGCGCGTGACCCCGGTCTCGGGCGTACTCGTCGGTGCGGACGTCACGGACTCGTGACGGGTCGGCGCCCACTTCGGAGAAAACGGCTCTGGCGACTTCCGCCCAACTGACGAGGTCACCGGTGTTCGACAGATTGTAGGTTCCCGAAGAGGCGCCGGTCTCCACCAGGTGGCGGACGCCGCGGGCGATGTCGATGGCGAAGGTGGGGCGGCCCAACTGATCGTCGACCACGGACGGCTCGACCCCGCGCTCCGCCAAGGAAACCATGGTCCGCACGAAGTTCTTGCCGTCTCCGACGATCCAGCTGCAGCGGATCAGCCAGTGCTGTGGCAGCGAGGACACGGCGAGATCTCCCGCCGCCTTGGAAGCGCCATACACGGAGATCGGGCTCAGGGGTTCGTCCTCGCGATGCTCCTCGACCGACCCGTCGAAGACGTAGTCGCTGGAGAAGTGGACGAGGGGAATGTCGGCCGCGAGGCAGCGAGCGGCGATGAAGGAGACCGCTGAAGCGTTGGTGGCCCACGCGTCGCGCCGGCCTTCCGGGTTCTCGGCCTCGTCCACCTTTGTGTAGCCGGCGGCGTTGATCACCAGGGCGTAGTCACGCCATCGGATCCGGTCGAGGTCTTCGACGCGGGTCACGTCGCACTCCGCCCGAGAGAGGAAGACGCCGCTCGGGAACTCGGAACGTAGGGCACGGCCGAGCTGACCACCCGCTCCCAGCACCAGGACCGGCTTGGCGGCGAACGGCGTCACCTCGGCCAGGGTCGGATGCGTCAGATCCTTCTCCGACCGGATCGAGCGATCGAGTGGGATCGGCCACGGCACCTCGACCGTCTCGTCGGCGAGGTTGAGGAACGTGTAGTCCGCGTCAGGGGACCAGTGGTCATCGACGAGGTAGGAGTACGCGGTCCCCGGTTCGAGCGTCTGGTAACTGTTCCCCACGCCTCGCGGCACGAAGACGGCCGTTTCCGGCCCCATCTCGATCGTGAAGACCGAACCGAAACCGGGGCCTTCGCGCAGGTCCACCCAGGCGCCGAAGATCCGGCCGGACGAGATCGAGACCAGCTTGTTCCACGGCTCGGCGTGGATGCCGCGGGTGACGCCGACCTCGTCGTTGTAGGAGACGTTCTGCTGGACCGGCCGGAAATCCGGAAGGCCGAGGTCCACCATCTTGGCGCGCTGCCAGTTCTCCTTAAACCATCCGCGGGCGTCGCCATGCACGACGAGGTCGACGACGAGCAGCCCGTCGATTGGTGTGGTGCGGATTCCGAGAGCCACGCTCACTGCCCTTGCGCGGCGTAGAACGCCTCGGTCGCGTCCTTCGCGGGCGACCACCAGGGCTCGTGCGCGCGGTACCACTCGATGGTCGCGGCCAGCCCCTCGCGGAAGTCCCGGTACGCCGGGCGCCAGCCGAGCTCGGTCCGAAGCTTGGTTGAGTCGATGGCGTATCGAAGGTCGTGGCCGGCTCGATCGACGACATGGTCGTAGGCGTCCGTCGGGAGACCGCTGAGCTCGAGAATGAGCTCGACCACGTCCTTGTTCGAGCGTTCGCCGTCGGCGCCGATCAGGTAGGTCTCGCCGATGACACCGGTGCCGAGGATCGTCAGCACCGCGCTCGAGTGATCGTCGGCATGAATCCAGTCGCGTACGTTGAGGCCGGCGCCGTACAGCTTCGGCCTGATACCTCGCAGCACGTTCGTGATCTGGCGCGGAATGAACTTCTCGACGTGCTGGTACGGGCCGTAGTTGTTCGAGCAGTTCGAGATCGTCGCTCGGACCCCGAACGAGCGGATCCAGGCACGCACGAGCAGGTCGCTGCCTGCCTTCGTCGAGGAGTAGGGGCTCGACGGGTTGTACGGAGTGCTCTCCGTGAACCGATCGGGGTCGTCGAGCTCGAGGTCTCCGTAGACCTCATCGGTCGAGACGTGATGGAACCGTATGTCGTGCCGACGGGCGGCCTCGAGCAGCGTGTAGGTGCCCACGATGTTCGTGTCCAGGAAGGGCCGCGGGTCCGCCAGCGAGTTGTCGTTGTGGCTCTCGGCCGCGTAGTGGACGACCGCGTCGTGGCGACGGAACAGGTCGTCAATGAGATCGGCGTCCCCGATGTCGCCCACGACGAGGCGCACACGGTCCTCGGGAAGGTCCTCGAGGGAAGCGGCATTACCCGCGTAGGTGAGCTTATCGAGGACCGTGATCTGATGATCGGTGTGCGCCACCACGTGGTGCACGAAGTTCGACCCGATGAACCCGGCGCCGCCCGTCACGATCAACTTCATCGCGAACCCCTTTCCAGGATGTCCAGCAAGTAGGTGCCGTAACCGGACTTGACCAGCGGCTCGGCGCGCGCGCGGAGCTCGTCATCGCTCAGGAACCCCTGGCGCCACGCCACCTCCTCGGGCACCCCGATCCGCATCCCGGTGCGGCGCTCCATCGTTCGGACGTAGTCGGCGGCGTCGGTCATCTGATCGAACGTCCCGGTGTCGAGCCATGCGGTGCCGCGCGGTAGCGCTTCGACTCTGAGCTCGCCCATGTCGAGGTACGCGCGGTTGACGTCGGTGATCTCGTACTCGCCGCGCGCGCTGGGGGCCAGGTCGCGGGCGATGTCGATGACGCGGTTGTCGTAGAAGTAGAGGCCCGGCACGGCATAGTTGCTCGTCGGGTTTAGCGGCTTCTCCTCGAGCGACACAGCACGTCCGTGCTCGTCGAAGTCGACCACGCCGTAAGCCTCGGGATTGGCGACCCAGTATGCGAAGACCGCCCCTCCGACGACGTCCTTGAACCTCGTGAGTCGCGAGCCGAGCCCGGGGCCGTAGAGGAGGTTGTCGCCGAGGGCAAGAGCGACGGAGTCATCACCGATGAAGTCCGCGCCGATGGTGAACGCCTGGGCGAGCCCGTCCGGGGAGGGCTGCTGCAGGAACCTGAGGGAGATGCCGAACTGGGAGCCGTCGCCGAGCAACCGCTCGAATGCGGGGGCGTCATGGGGTGTCGTGATGACCAGGATGTCGCGGATCCCGGCCAGCATGAGGGTCGACAAGGGGTAGTACACCATCGGCTTGTCGTAGACCGGGATCAGCTGCTTCGAGACACCGATCGTGATCGGGTGGAGCCGGGAGCCCGTGCCGCCGGCCAAAATGATGCCCTTCACGTCGAGCCATCCTGCCAGACCCTTGCTGCGTGTCCGCATCGGCGGGGTCGGTCGGAACGCCAATTGGTACAGTCGACCGGTGCGCGATGGTCGAGGCCGAACCCTGATCATCATGCCGGCGTTCAATGAGGAACGGAGCGTACACGGGGTGCTCCGAGAGGTCGAGGACATCCTGGGGGCCGAGGTCGACTGCATCGTGGTCGACGACGGTTCGCGAGATCTGACGGCCGCGGAAGCGCGCCGCGCCGGCGCGATCGTCGCTCGGCTCCCCTTCAACCTCGGTGTCGGCGGGGCGCTTCGCACGGGCCTGCGGTACGCACTGGACTGTGGATACGACGCAGCCGTTCAACTGGACGCCGATGGCCAACACGACGCCCGCTATGTGTCCTCGTTGCTCGATGCCTTGTCGGGAGCCGATCTCGTCATCGGCTCGCGCTTCGCCGGTACCGGCGACTACGTGGCCCGCGGTCCGCGGCGGTGGGCGATGGTTCTGCTCTCAGGTGGTATCCGCCTCTTGACGGGGAACAGGCTCACGGACACCACCTCCGGTTTCAAGGCGTACGGACCGATGGCGATCAAGGTGTTGGCTGAGGCGATGCCGGCGGAGTACCTGGGTGACACGGTCGAGGCGCTGGTGATCATCTGCCGCGCCGGTGGCCGGGTGCGGGAGGTGCCCGTCTCGATGCGAGAGCGATCCGCCGGACAGCCGTCCGCGGGGCCGCTGCGCTCGGCGCGGTACCTCGCCCGTGTGGTCCTCGCGCTGGTCATCGCCGCGATCAAGCCGTCGAATTCTGTCGAGACGAACGCGTGAGCGTCACCAGCTACGTCCTCGGGATCATCGCCGCAGTCGCTTCTCTGGTCTTCGTCGTCGAACTGCTCCGGCGGGGGCGCCTACGAGAACGGCACGCGATCTGGTGGATGATCGCGTCACTGCTGTCACTCGTGATCGGGATCTTCCCCGGGACGCTCACGTTCGCGGCGCGCGTCGTGGGCATCAACGTGCCGACCAATCTGGTGTTCTTCGTCAGCATCGCGGTGCTGTTCCTGGTGTGCATCCAGTACGCGACGGAGCTGACGTTGGTGGAGGAGCGCAATCGTCGGCTCGCCGAGACGGTAGCGCTGCTTGAAGTGCGGGTCGCCCAGCTCGAAGGCGCCCGGCCGGCGCCGCCCGGTGTCGAGGACGATCTCTAGTCAGCTCGAGCCGCGAGCTCGGCGTCGCGGCTCGGTCGACTGTTGATCCAGACGAGGATCGCTAACAATCCGGCGACCGACACGACAACGGAGACCTCCACGGTCAACGGCGACGGAACTGCGGCCCACCACCAGCCTCCGCCACGGCCGGGATCGATCGCGAGTGCCTTCAGGCCGCCGGTGTACCGGCGCATGTTGAAGTAGAACGCGACGCAGATCGCCAGCATCAGTGCGCCCGATGCCACCGCCTGGCGAGACCCGCGCCAGGCGGACGCGGTCCTCGGTGAAGCGGCGGCGACCCCGAGCCCGATGATGATCAAGGGGAGGAGGTAGCGGGGCTGCACTGCTCCACCCACCGTCACGTGCGACAGGAGGAGCAGCAGCCACGGATAGAAGTAGGCCGCCGAGGCCACGCTGCCGAGAGCCAATCCTCGGCGCAGAGTGAGCGGCCGAAGTCCGATGAAGATCACGGCCACCGCCACCGCGACAGCAGCCGCCGGCACGATCAGGGGGAGCGGCGTATCGATCCATCCCAGCGGCCAAGCGCCGTACACCCCCGACCAGAGGTAGGGGATTCCGGTCGCGTTGTCGATCATCTGGCGCACCGACAACGCCGGTGCGGAGTGCTCCAACCCTGCGGTGGATGCTGCGGACTGCCCGGACGTGAGGTAGAACGTCACGGCCAGAGCTGAGGAGACACCGATCGCGGAGAGCGGTATCACCTTCGCAGAATCGCGCCTCAACCCCAACAAGAGCCCGACCATGATGCCGAACACCGCGAACCCGGCAGCATCCGCGCGGGCCCCTGCCCCGATGAGGCTGCCGATCACAATCAGTGCGCTGAGCGCCCATTGGCGTCGGCCCCGGGTCGTGACAGCCCCCCACGTCGCAAGCCACACGGTCACGGCCGAGATGATCGCCCAAGAGGACGGATTGGTCGACGGGATGATGAACAAGCCCAGCGGTACGACGCTGGCGGCGACGGAGACGACGAGCGCAGCTCGCTTCGGACGCGGAAGACACCAGAAGAGCGTGGTGAAAACGGCGACGGCGAGGGCCGAATTGAAGATCCGCATCGCCACCACAGACGTTCCCACATCGGGGCTCGCCATCACAGACATCACTCCGTAGAAGACCGGCGGATAGCCGTGAGCGGTATCTACGCGAGAGGTGGCGGACAGGCCGCTCCGGCCGAGGTCGACGCAGGCGGCGCTGCGATTCGGGTGAGCGTAGTAGCACGGAGCGCCGCCCGATGCGATGGGAAGGGGAACTTCGCGTTCACTCGACTTGGACGCAGGCTGACACAGTCCCGGCCGTTCGCCGAGGCCGCACCAGATGGACGGGAGGTGGTAGTCGTCATCGGGACTGGACCCGACGGGCGACGAGAGGCCCCACCCGACGAGCAGGGTCAGGAGGAACAAGGGGGCCAGGATCCGGCGAGCCCAGGTGGTCCGCGTTCTCACAGTGAGGATTCCGATCGGGATGTTCAGACGGTGACGGCGGGGTCGCCGCGCCGACGTCTCCCTCAGGCATTATCCCCGACCGGATCCCCGCACGTCCTCGCAGCTCCACCGCGGTGGCCCGACGAGGCCCAGTCCTAGACTCTGGCCGGTGACGATCCATCTGCTGATGCCTTTCTACGGGGAAGCCGCTCTCTTCCGGATCGCCGTCGAGAGCGTCCTCGCGCAGGACGATCCCGACTGGCAGTTGACGATCGTCGACGACCGGTACCCGGGCACCGCTCACCTCGATGTCTTGCGCGAGCTCGCTGATCCCCGCATCGAGTACGTGCTCAACGAAAGAAATCTCGGCATCTCCGGGAACTTTCAACGGTGCGCCGAGCTCGCCAGGGGTCGCTGGGCGACCATCTTCGGGGTCGACGATGCGTTCCTTCCCGGATATGTCGGGCGCGTCCGTGGCCTCGTGACCGAGTATCCTGACGCGTGGGTCATCCAGCCCGGCGTTCAGGTCATCGACGAGGCCGGCCGACCCGCTCTCCCCCTCGCTGATCGGGTGAAGCGCTGGTACCGACCACGAGCGCAGAGAATAGTGCTCCGAGGCGAAGAGCTCGCTACCAGTCTTCTGCGTGGGGATTGGACGTACTTCCCCTCGTTGCTCTGGTCGGTCGAGTTTCTCCGGACGCACCCGTTCCGTGCCGGCCTCGAGGTCGTTCAGGATCTGACGCTCAAGCTCGATGTCGCGTTCGATGGAGGATCGATGGTCGTCGACTCCGACCCGGTCTTCCAGTACCGGCGTCATGACACCAGCGTGTCCTCGGTGCGAGCCGTCGATGGATCAAGATTCCTCGAGGAGCGCGAGTTGTTCGTACGTTCGGCCGCGCGGGCGGAAGGGCTGGGCTGGGTTCGAGCCCGCCGGGCAGCGCGCCGGCACGCCTCGTCGCGGCTCAATGCACTGAGTCGTCTTCCATCGGCGGTCGCGGCCCGGGACTTTCGCGGGGCAGAGCTTCTCGCGCGACACGCCCTGGCGAGCTGGGGGCCGTCCGCCGCCGCGAGGAGGGCCGAGGGATGAACGCTGCAAGTGGGCGAGCGCCACGACGCTGCTCCTGCCGACCGCTTCGCGGCGTCAGCGTCAGCCATAGGATCGGGAAGTGAGCGCCACCCCGGGACCGATCGCCGGACGCGTCGCGGCGGTGGTCACGTCGTTCCATCCGGGCGAAGGACTTCGGGACTTGATCGCCGCGACCCGAGGGCAGGTCGCTCGAATCGTCGTGATCGACAACACGCCTTCCGGCTACGAGGGCGCCGACTCCGTCGTCGGCACCGCCCATGACCTCATCATTCGAAGGAATGGCACGAACGAGGGCCTCGGAGCTGCTCTCAACCGGGGAATCCGAGAGGTCGGTGACGCGGAGTTCGTATTCCTGCTCGACCAGGACTCCGTCCCTCCGGCGGGCATCGTCGCCGGGCTGGGAGCCCTGTTGGACGCGGACCCCGAGATCGCGATAGCAGCACCGGCCCCGTGGGACCCGGCGCACCAGCGCTACCTGGATCCGCGCGCGTCGCGCCGACCTTCGATCGCCGCGCTCCCCGTGGTCATCACATCTGCGATGTTGCTGCGTCGCGCGGCGTTCGACCAGACGGCCGGCATGCGCTCCGACTTCTTCGTCGATTGTGTCGACCAGGACATCTGTCTTCAGCTGGGCCGGCTCGGCTGGCGAGTGGTTCAGGACCGTCGTTGGCGCCTGCCCCACTCGCTCGGGTCGACCAGGTGGCACGGCATCGGCGCGCTGCGTCTGCGGGCGACCCACCACCCCACGTGGCGGCTCTACTGGGCCGCCCGCAATGGTGTGATCCTCAGTCGGGAGCACCGTCGAGACGCGCGTGGCTGGAGTCTGATGAATCTGGTGCTTTTGGCCTACTGGGCTGGCACCGTGCTCCTCTTCGAGCCGCCTCGCATCGTCCGCCTTCGGACCATGGCTCACGGGCTCCTCGACGGCCTGCGCGGTCGCCGCGACGTGCACCAGCTGCCGACATGACCGGCGGAGTGCCCTCTGTCGGTGCTGCAGGCTACGCGAGGTCGGCGGCGCTGGCGGCGATGGCGCGGACGGCGCCGCTCGTCGTCCAGCTCGCCGCGACTCCGTTCGTGATCGGATCCGCCGGGGTGTCGAGCTACGCGGTCTGGGCGATCCTCATGACGACGATCAACCTGCTCCTCACGGCGGACCTCGGGGTGGTCGGCGTCATGCAGCGATTTCACTCCCTCGCGCGTGGTCGCGGGGATCCCGCCCTCGGAGCGCGAGTCACCTCCAGCGTGCTTCTCGTGTTGTGCGGCCTGCTCGTGATCATGGCTGTGGCCGGACCGTTGATCGGACGCCTCGTGATCTCTGTGGTCCGCGTCGATCCCGGAGTCGCTCCGGAGGCGCTCACCGTCTTCGCCAACGCCGGAGTGATCGCGGTCCTGCAGCTGATGGGTCTGGCACTCAGCTCGTATCTCGCCGCGCATGAGCGCTTCGCGGCCATGGCCGTCGCATCGCTCGGCGCCCGGGCCGTTGCGGCGGTCGTCATCGTGATCGCTTTGACCAGCCGCTCCGGCCTCGATGGACTTCTGATCGCCGCCTATGTGGATGCGGCGATGGCACTCTTCCTTGCGGCAGTGTTCAGTGCCCGTCACCTCGTCTTCGAAGTACGTCGCCCCGTTCACCGACGCGAAGCTCGGGCCTTGTGGGCCTTCGCTTGGCGCAATCAGGCGAGTGCGCTCGGGTTCGTCGCACAGCGCGAGAGCGACCTCGTCATGGCGTCGATCCTCCTGCCGGCCGTGGCGCAGGCCACGGTGGCGTCCGGCGCGCAACTGGCCGCCGCAGCGTCGCTCGCCCCGACGGTTCTGCTCGTCCCGCTTTTCAGCAGCTTGAGCCGGATCGCCGGCCGTTCGGTGCCCGACGCCGTGGATGAGCTGCCTCGGGCCGAGTCGAACTGGTTCGCCTTCCTGTTGCCTTTCGCGGCCGTTGTGATGGTGGCCCTTCCCCCGTTCGCTGCGGCGTGGGTGGGGCCCGATCTCCCCGCCGCGTATGCGGTGACGGCGATCCTGAGCGCAGGGTTCCTCGTCGCTCTGATCAATTCGGCGCGCGCGGTCCTGGTGCGTTCGATCGGTCGACCCGGTCTGGAGACTCTCTCGTTCGTGGTCGTGGTCGTGGTCAAGTTGGTCGTCGGGATTCCGGCAGCGATCTACCTCGGCGTGATCGGGCTCGTCGCCACCACGATCCTCGCGGCGGCGGCAGGGGCGGTCACGTTATGGGTCGGCTCCACGCGTTCGATACCCGGGCTCCGAGCCGGGCGGGTAGGAACCAGCCCCCTGATTCTCGCGGCGGTCATCCTCGCAGCGGGTCTTCCTATTGCGTGGCTCATGCACGAGCTGCTGCCGCGCTGGCCTTCTCTCGGAGCCTCGATCTTGCTCGCGGTGACGGCAGCGGGGATAGCAGCTGTGGTGACTCTTGGTGCCCGTGGCGCTCGGGGGGACGCGCGGCCGCGGGCATGACTCGCGGCCGGGCGCATCATTCCCGCGGCTGCAGCGCTCGTCGCCAGCTCAGCTCCTGCGACGCCTTCACGCAGCAGATGACGAACGTCATCCAGCCGAACTCCGCGAGGATCGAGCTCTCCGCGAGCGAGATCACCAGCAGCGCAAGCAACGTCGCTGCCGGCCACGCGTACACGACGCTGCGACGGCGCCCGGCCAACAGCCACGACCGCGTGAACGCCAGTCCGGCCACCCCGAGGAACAGAACGAGGCCGACGATCCCGAGCTGGAGCCACACATCGAGAAACGCGTTGAGTGCGGTGCCGGTGGGTCGGTCTCCCGAGGCGACGAGGAGCGAGTAGGGATAGATCGACGTCCGCCACGGACCCATCCATCCGAACCCCTGGAGGAAGTTCTGCTGGATGAGCGCGAGAATCTGCTTCCACAGCTCGATCCGGTAGTTCAGTACTCCGCTCGCGTTGAAGAGGGCGATCAGCGGCGCTCGCAGGAGCCAGGTCACGACGGCAGCGACCGCCGCGAGACCGAGGACGAGTATCTGGAGGGCAGGTCGTCCCGACGCCGGCACGCGACGGATCCCGTAGAGGATCGCGGCGGCGACCCCGACCAGGATCGCGGCCCCATAGACGACGGGCGAGAAGGTCAAGACGATGCAGATGCCTGCTACAGCCAATGACGAGACGGCATTGAGGCGGCTCACCGAACGGGTGCGGGCCTGTGTCGCGAAGGTGATCGCCCCCACGATCGCCACGAACCCGAGTTGGTTCCTCGTCGACACGACGCCGGAGATCGGTAGCAGGTCGGCGATCTGACCCTTGACGCCGAGCACCGGGATCGGACCCTGAAGGATGAGCCCGGCGAAGATCTCGACGCCGAGTGAGACCACGAGGACGAACCTCAACACGTCGCCGAAGGCGCGGACCACCTGGATGCTGTCCCGGGAGAGGGCGACGAACACCCCGACCAGGGTGAAGGCGGCGAGGTACACGAGACCGCCCGCCGTCGCCCATTGATAGGAGCTCCACACGAGCGAGACGAGCGACCAGCCCAGGAACGCGAGCAGCGAGATCGGCAGCAGCCCGTGCAGCTCGATCTCGCGGCGGCGGATCACGAACGACACCGCCATGAGCACGAGCAGCACGACCAGAGCGCTGAGCAGGCCCGGCCATCCGATGAGGCGCCGGGCCGGGTAGACGAGGACGGCGAGCCCGATGCCCGTGGTGGCCAACGCCTGCGTCAGCCGAGGCGAGCCGAAGAACTCTGCGAGGGGGCCGGTTCGCTCTTCGGACATGCTCATGGGGCGGGGGACTTCCGGCTCACGGTGATGGTCACCACGACGAGCAGCGTGAAGCCGATCTCGATGAGGAGACGGCTCTCGGCGAGGCTGTGCACGAGCAGGGCGACGAGGACGACGACGGGGAACAGGCGCACGAGGCCGGTGCCGGGTGCGGCGTCGATCGCCGTGGTCCAGGCGCGGAGGAGCGTGACCACCACGAAGATGCCGAACACGATGAGGCCCACCACGCCGAGTTGCAGGAAGACGTCGAGCCACGCCTCGTGCGCCTGCAGGTAGTTGATGCCCCCGTGCTCGATGAGCCCGTCGTAGGGCTTCAGCCACGGCACCCAATAGCTGACCCAGCCCCAGCCGCCCACCGGCCGTTCGAGGGCCTTCTCGATCACCGTGCGCCAGATCACGGTGCGGAAGGTGAGGTCCGAGCTCTTGCCGAGCAGTTTGAGGAGCGGATGCCAGGCGAGCACGACCACGGCGATCCCGGCGACCAGCACAGCTGCGCCACCGACGTAGAGGCCCGTCCGCACTCGGCTGCGCGCGCGGCGCACGAGGAGGAGGAAGGCTCCGACCAGCAGTGCGACCGCTGTTGCCGCCATCACCGTCGACGATCGTGTCAGCGCGAGCGTCAGCAGCGCGACGATGATCCAGACCCCGAGCCAGAGACGTGACCCGCTCCGGGCGACGAACTGCACGAGGAAGACGATGAGCGCGAACATCGCGGCCAGCGCCAGCAGGTTGGAGTTGCCGACGATGCCCTGGATCTGCCCGCCGTGCAGCAGCAGGTCGCGCGACCAGTAGCACGCGTTCGGGATCTTCTTCGAGGGATCGCAGTACGCCACCCACAGCGGCAGGATGTGATGCCGGATGACGAGCGCGACGAACAGCTCGAAGACGAGCGACAGGCCCAGGATCCAGCGCAGCGCGGTGCCGAACGAGCGCAGGAAGTCGGTCAGCGACATCGTCGTGGCGAGGAACACGCCGAACGTGGTCGTGATGAGCGAGGCGAGGGTGCCGAGCAGTGTCCACCCCGGATAGTTCGACCAGATCGTCGACACGAGCATGAGCGCTAGGAACGCGACGAGGGTGAGCGGGAGGCGTCGGAGGTCGACCCGCGCGCGGACGATCTCGATGATCCCGAGGATCAGGAGCACCAGCACGATCGCGCCCCAGCCGTACCAGGTGAGCGAATAGCGCCAGAAGTCGCCCGCGGTCAGGGTGAAGAGGCCGAGGGTGGCGATCGTGCGGCGGTAGAGCGTCGCCTCGGGCATGGGGTCAGGTTACCGGGGCGACCGCGAGACCCCGTGATGGGGGGTCGCGAGCCCGGCGGGTGGAACATAGCGTGGGCGACAAGGCGGAGCGGGGGCTCCGCGGGTTCGTGTTGAGCTGGGGGGCTCCGCATGCTGAGAGAACGCATTCGTCCGACGCTGTTCGTCGCGGCCATCATCGTCGCGACCACCGGCCTCGTCGCCGGAGGTCTGGCCGCGCCGGCGACCGCGGCCACCAGCCCATCCACCGCCGTCGCCAAGATCCTCGCCGACACCAATGCGCTGCGGATCGCCAATGGGAAGGCGGCTCTCGCCGAGAACCCGGCGATCGACCAAGTGGCGCAGGCCTGGGCTGCGCAGATGGGCGCCGCGGGCACGATGTCGCATAATCCGAGCTACTCCACCCAGGTGCCGACGGGCTGGAAGCAGGTCGGCGAGAACGTCGCGACCGGCTACGCCTACGACCGCGTCGTCTCCGACGGCTGGGCGAATTCGCCCGACCATCTCGCGAACATGCTCGGCGACTACACCGACATCGGCATCGGGTACTGGGAGTCGCCGTCCGGCGTCACCTACTTCGTCCAGGACTTCGGCGCGTACGCGTCCGGCAGCACCTCGTCGACGCCCGCGGCGACTTCGTCGCCCACTCCGAGCCCGACGCCGTCGGCGACGGCATCGCCGACGGCGACCAGCGGCTCGACCGCGACGGCGGGGGCATCGATGCCGAACTTGCCGACCATCCCGTGGTCCGGCGGCCCGGCGTACTACGCGCAGTTCCCTGTCGCCAAGGCCGGTGGCTGGACCGACCCCTCCTTCTTCCCGATCGGCGTCTGGTACGGCAAGCCGAGCCATGCGGCGACGCTCGCCTCCCTCGGCATCAACACCTACGTCAACGCCGAGCACGACGGCTCTCCGATCTCGATGATCACGAATGAGGGGATCTCGGTGATCGCGGGCGACGAGTGGACTCCGGCGGAGGTCAAGGGCAACAACAAGGTCGTGGGGTGGCAGGTCTCCGACGAGTGCGAGATGGCCATGGGCCCCTGCGCGACGGGTGGCGAGGCTGGTGCCCTCGCCACGCAGAAGTCGTTGGTGGCGCCCTTCCGCGCCTACAACGACGGCCGATTCCTGCAGGCCAACTTCTCGAACGGCGCGCTGGGCACCTGGTGGGCGCCGAACACCATGGGTCAGCACGTCGGGCTCATGGACGTGACCAGCGTCGACAAATACGCCTACACGAACCCCGAGGCCGACTACGTCATCTCGCAGGCGCCGACGTGGCCGAAGGGCAAGAATCCGGACTCCGCTGCCGCGTACGGCTGGCTCCAGGACCGCATGGAGACCTACTCGTCGAAGCCCAACTGGGTGATCGTCGAGACCGCCAAGCCGTATCTGGACGACCCGAGCGCACGGACCATCCAGCCCGATCAGATCGAGGGCGCGGTCTGGAACGCCATCATCCACGGCGCGACGGGCATCACCTACTTCCAGCACAACAACAACGGCTGCGGCAACTACTCCATCGTCGAGTGCGGAGCGACGCTGCAGAACAAGATCAAGGCGATCGACTCCCAGGTGAAGTCGCTCGCTCCCGTCATCAACACGCAGTCCTACGTATGGAACTTCGGCAGCGGCCTCGACACCTCTCTCAAGATCGTCGGCGGTTACGCGTACATCTTCGCCATGACGGACGGCTCGACGGGGACCAAGACCTTCACCCTCCCCGCCGGGCTCTCGGGTTCGGTTCAGGTCGTCGACGAGAACCGGACGGTCACGGCGAACAACGGAGTGTTCGGTGACGCCTTCGCGGCGGAGTACTCCCATCACATCTACAAGGTGGCGCTGACCGGTGCGGCTCCCGCGACGGGCAACGACGCGCCGCCGGTCGGCGGTGGCTCGTCGTCGGCCCCGTCCAGCCCCGTACCCTCGCGTGCGCCGGTGGGGTGGATGGATTCGGCGTCGTTGTCGGGGTCGACGTTGACGGCGTCGGGGTGGTCGATCGATCCGGATACGGCGTCGCCGGTTCAGGTGCAGCTGGTGGTGGACGGTTCGGTGGTGGTGTCGGGTTCGGCCGGGACGTTGCGGTCGGGTCTGAGTGCGGCGGTCGGGATGTCGGCGTTGGGGGATCGGCACGGGTATGCGTTGTCGTCGACGTTGTCGCTGGGTCGGCACACGGTCTGTGTTGTGGCGGTGAATGATGCGACGGGTCCGAACACGACCTTGAGCTATGCCGGTCCGGGCGCCTCCGCGAACTGCGCGATCGTTCAGCGATGATCGCTAGACGAACGCCGCCACCCCCGTGATCGCCCGCCCCACGATCAACGTGTTCATCTCCCGCGTCCCCTCGTAGGAGTACAGCGCCTCCGCGTCCGCGAAGAAGCGGGCGACGTCATAGTCGAGCACGATGCCGTTGCCGCCCATCGACTCGCGGGCCCAGGCGACGGTCTCGCGCATGCGCGACCCTGCGTACTCCTTGGCGAGGGCGGCGTGCTCGTCGCGCTGCACGCCCTGGTCGAGCATCTGCGAGACACGGGTGCACATCGCGATCGACGCCGTGATGTTGCCGAGCATCTTGGCGTAGTGCTCCTGGATCAGCTGGAACGAGTGCAGCGGCCGCCCGAACTGCTGACGGGTGGCGCCGTACCCGACCGCGCCCTCGTACGCGCCGACGGCGACGCCGACCATCGCCCACGCGACCTCGGCGCGGGTGAGGCGCAGCACGCCGGCGGTCTCGCGGAACGAGTTGCCGTTCTGCAGTCGCGAGGACTCGGGCACGCGCACGCCGTCGAGGGTGATGTCGGCGTTCTGCACGATCCGCAGCGCCTGCTTGTTCTCGATCCTCGTGGCGCTCCACCCGGCGGAGTCCGTCGGCACGATGAAGCCCTTCACCTGGTCGTCCTCGGCCGACTTCGCCCAGACGATCGCGTGGGTCGCGATGGTGCCGTTGCCGATCCAGCGCTTGGACCCGGTGATCACCCAGTCGTCGCCGTCGCGGGTCGCGACCGTGCGCAGGCCGCGGGCGCTGTCGGATCCGGAGAGCGGTTCCGTGAGCGCGAAGCAGCCGAGTGCCTCCGCGCGCGCGAACCGCGGCAGCCACTCGGCGCGCTGCTCGGGCGAGCCGGCGACGCCGAGCGATCCCATGACGAGGCCGTTCTGCATTCCGACGAGGGTCGCGATCGACGCGTCGACCCGCGCGAGCTCGAGCGCCACCCAGCCGCGGAACACGGCCGAGTTCTCGAACGGGCGGGTCTCCTCCCACGGCAGTCCGAACACGCCGAGCTCTGCGAGCCCGTCGACCACCGAACGCGGGAACCACGCGGCGCGCGCCCAGTGGTCGTTCGCGATCGGCTTCACCTCGGCCTCGAGGAACTCGCGCAGCCGGGCCAGGAAGTCCTGCTCCTGCGGTGTGAGCAGCTCCTCCGAGCGGTAGAAGTCGGCGGCGAGCGGGGCCAGGGTGCGCAGGGGGGCGTCGGTCGTCATGCGCGCGACGATACGGTGGGCTCGCGCCCCGCCCAACTCGATTGGCGGTGTGCTCCAACACCTCCGGGAGGCCCCTTCGTGTTCGTGGAGATCACCAACACACCGCGGGATTATGCGTGGGGTTCCCCCAGCGCGATCCCCGAGCTCCTGGGGCGGGAGCCGAGCGGCGGCCCGGAGGCGGAGCTCTGGCTCGGGGCGCACCCGGGCTCGCCCGCGCGGCTGGTCGGGCGTGACGAGACGCTGCGCGATGTCGCACCGCGACTTCCGTTCCTGCTCAAGGTGCTCGCCGCCGCGTCGCCCCTGTCGCTCCAGGCGCACCCGACGATCGCACAGGCGGAGGAGGGGTTCGCCCGCGAGGAGGCCGCCGGGGTGCCGCTCGACGCGCCGTCCCGCAACTACAAGGACCGGCTCCACAAGCCCGAGATGATCTACGCGCTCTCGGACCCGTTCCGCGCGCTGTCGGGGTTCCGCCCGGCGGAGGAGACCCGCACCGTGCTCGAACCCGTCGCCGGTGATGAGCGGATCGCGCCGCTCCTCGACCGGCTCCGCACCGACGCCGACCTGCGGGCGACGTTCGAGTGGCTCATCACGGGCGGCGACGACGTCGACGACCTGGTCGCGGCGCTCGTCGAGACCTCGTCGGTCGCGGACGACGTCGCCTGGGACACCGTGCGGCGGCTCTCGGAGGCGTACCCGGGCGACCCGGGGATCGCGATCTCGCTCCTCCTGCACACGGCGGTGCTGCAGCCGGGCGATGCGCTCTACCTCCCGGCCGGCAACATCCATGCCTATCTCGAGGGAGTCGGTGTGGAGCTCATGGCGGCCTCCGACAACGTGCTGCGCGGCGGTCTCACCCCGAAGCACGTCGACGTGCCGGAGCTGCTGCGGGTGCTCGACTTCACGCCGCGGCCCGTGCCGTACCTCGTGCCGGACGAGCCGGCGCCGGGGGTGCGGGTGTTCCGGCCCGACGTGCCGGACTTCGTCATGACGGTGGTCGACGGGGTCGAGACGGAGGTCCCGCTCGCCGGCGACGCGATCGTGCTGTGCGTGCGGGGGGAGTCGCGCATCTCGGGAGGACCGAGCGTCGAGCGCGGGCACGCGGTGTTCGTCGGCGGGGAGTCGGCGGTGCGGATTTCGGGCGATGGCCTCGCCTTCGTCGCGACCGGAACACGACGTTGATCTCGCTGCATCCGGAACACCAGCGAGCGAAGGCGAGGAGGACTCGACGCTAAGATCGAGCCGTGCGTCGAGGTGTTTCCATCGTCATCACCGCCATCACGGCAGTCATCCTTCTTGCAGGGTGCGCGGTGGCTCCCGTCGCCCGTCATGTCGCCACCCGCAGCCCGTCTCCGACCCCCAGCGTCGCGCCGGCGACGGCGCCCTCCCCGCGACTTCCCATCAGTTGTCCGCGGCTCCTCGCCACCGCGGAGTTGCAGGCCCTTCTGGTCGATCCGATCTCGGTCCGAGACGACGGGACAGCGCCTCACGACTTCCAGGGAGCCGTGCTCGACCAGGCGGGCGGTCTCGCGTGCGCATGGGGCGGAGAAGACAGGACCGACTCGACCTACAACACGGGGCTGACGCTGACTCTGCTCCCCGATGCGACGGCCGACTTCGCGGCCTTCCAGAGGGACCCGTATCTGAACGGCAACAACGCACCGACCGTCGGGGCGGCTTCCGTGATCCATTGCAATGGGCCGCAGGCGCCGTGTCTCGGCGACGTCCTCGTCGGAGCAACCTGGCTGGAGTTCACCTACTCCGATGCCGGGCGGGCCGCCGACCCCACGTCGGCGGTCGTCGCGCTGCTCACGAGCATCGCGAGCCGGGTCCAGGGACTGATCCCGGCGCCTCATTGGGAGCCGCCGGCGTCTGCCGCTTCGGCGGTTGACTGCTCCGATGCCGCCGGTTCCGCCCTCGTGGGGATTCCGGTGAGTTCGACCCCGCAGGATCCGGGACTTGTCTCGCTGGGCTCCGCAGCGGCCCGCCGAGCCGGCGTCGTCGGGTGCGAGTGGGGGGCGGAGGACGCGGCCGCCTCCGCGGCGGTCGGCCTGCTGCCCGGTGGCGCGTGGGCGTTCGCCCCGATGGCGGCGACATCGCCCGCTGTTCCGCTCGTCGGTCCGCTCGTGCCCTCGAGTGTCGAGTGGAGCGACGGGGCTCTGAGCGGCTGCGGTGACGGCTGCGACGGAATCATCTCGGTGCGGGGCAGCCTCGTCTTCGTCAACGCGGCGGGCGTGGACCCCGCCGGATTCCCCGCGATGTTGTCGCGAGTCCGGCCGCTGGTCACTTCCGGCTGAGAACGAAGGCGCTCCGCTCGCTAGCGTTGTCCTCATGACCTGGCTCGTGACCGGCGGCGCCGGCTACATCGGTGCGCACGTGGTCCGCTCCCTCCTCGAGGCGGGGCTCGATCCGATCGTGATCGACGATCTGTCGAGCGGCCACGAGGAGTTCGTGCCCGCCAGCGTCCCGTTCGTGCGCGGCAGCATCCTCGACGGCGCGCTCGTGCTGCGGGCGCTCGAGGAGCACCGCGTCACGGGCGTCATCCACGTCGCCGGGTTCAAGTACGCCGGGGTCTCGGTGCAGCGCCCGCTGCACACCTACGAGCAGAACGTGACCGGGATGGCCGTGCTGCTCGGCGCGATGCAGGAGCGCGGCGTCGACCGCATCGTCTTCTCGTCGAGCGCGGCCGTGTACGGCACGCCCGACGTCGACCTGGTGACCGAGGACACGCCGAAGGCTCCGGAGTCGCCCTACGGCGAGTCGAAGCTCGTGGGGGAGTGGCTGCTGCGCGACCAGGAGGTGGCCGCGGGCCTGCGCCACACGAGCCTCCGCTACTTCAACGTCGTCGGCTCCGGAACCCCCGACGTCTACGACACCAGCCCGCACAACCTCTTCCCCAAGGTCTTCGACGCGCTCGTCGAGGAGCGCACGCCGGTCATCAACGGCGGCGACTACCCGACGCCGGACGGCACCAACGTCCGCGACTACCTGCACGTCGCCGACCTCGCCACGGCGCATGTCGTGGCGGCGCAGCAGCTGGATGCGGGCGAGCCGCTGGAGCCCGCCTACAACCTGGGCAGCGGCGACGGCGTCTCGGTCGCCGAGATCATGGCGGCGATGGCGCGGGTGACCGGTATCGACTTCGCGCCGGAGATCGGCCCGCGGCGACCCGGCGACCCGGCGCGGATCGTGGCGAGCGGCGAGCTCGCGGCGCGCGACCTCGACTGGGCGATGCGGCACTCGATCGACGACATGGTGCGGAGCGCCTGGGAGGCGCGCGTCGCCCACCGGGATTGAGTGACGGACCCTCGGTTCTGACCCCCGTTCGAGGGGTTTTCGCGGCGCGTCGTGACGACACGCCGCCGGAGGCAGCCAATATGCTCCGCCGGCTTGACTCGGGGGTAATCACACCGCTGTAATTACTGGCATGACGGCGAGCAGGGGGCGCGCCGCAGACGCGAGGGAGAGGGACATGACGATGAGCGAATTCCGCCCGTCCGTCCCGGAGGACTGGTTCGTCGACCCGGTTCGCCTGGGCATGCCGAAGGTCCGCCCGTCCGTCGTGATCGACGAGGAGGACGCGCTCTCCTGGCAGGCCGACGCCCTCTGCGCGCAGACCGACCCCGAGGCCTTCTTCCCGGAGAAGGGCGGCTCGACCCGCGACGCGAAGCGGATCTGCACCACCTGCGAGGTCAAGGCCGAGTGCCTCGAGTACGCCCTGCAGAACGACGAGCGCTTCGGCATCTGGGGCGGGCTCTCCGAGCGGGAGCGCCGTCGCCTCCGCCGGGCCCGCACCGCGTAGCCGTCCCGCCCCGGGCGACGACCGCAGCGGAGAACCGCTCGAGTTCCTTCTCCCGCGCGCGCCGCGTCACCGTCGCGCCGTGCCGCGCCTAGCCTCGACCCGATGCAGCCCCGAGTCACCGCGATCGTCGTCGTGCGCAACGGCGCCAGGTGGCTCGATCGCACCATCGCGGCGGTCGCCGCCCAGACCCGTCCGGTCGACGCGGTCGTCTGGTTGGATGCCGGCTCGACCGACGAGGGACGCGAGCGGATGCCGGAGGGCACGATCCGCGCCCCCGCCCAGCCGTTCGGCGCCTCCGTCGCGACCGCGCAGCGCTACGTCGCCGGCCCCGGCGGGCCCGACGACTGGCTGTGGCTGCTGCGCGCCGACACCGCGCCGGAGCCGGATGCGCTCGAGCGCCTCCTCGCCGCGGTCGAGGTCGCGCCCTCGGTCGCGATCGCGGGTCCCAAGCTCGTCGACCCGGACGACCGCGGCATCATCCGGTCGTTCGGCGAGAGCCTGACCCCGCTGGGCGCCACCGTGCGCCTCGTCGAGGACGAGCTCGACCAGGCACAGCACGATCGCGAGTCCGACGTGCTCGGCGTGACGGACGCCGGCATGCTGGTCCGCCGCGGCGTCCTCCACGATCTCGACGGGTTCGACCCGGGGCTCCCGACCGCCGACGCCGGCCTCGACCTCTCGATCCGCGCCCGTCTCGCCGGGCACCGCGTCGTGCGCATCGCCGACGCCCGGGTCTCGGCCGCGCTCGCCCCCGAGGACGTCGGGCGTCGCCGTCCGCGCGGCGGCGGAGCGAGGCGTCGCATCGGCCGCACCGCGCAGCTGCATCGGCGCCTCGTGTACGCGCCCGCGGCCGCGCTGGCGATCCACTGGCTCTCGCTCGTGCCGCTCGCGATCCTCCGCTCGATCGGGCAGCTCCTGGCCAAGCGTCCCGGCGCGGTCGCCGGCGAGATCGCGGCCGCCTTCGCCGCGGCCTTCGCGGGCAACGTCCCCGCCGCGCGACGACGGCTCCGGCGCGGCCGGCGGATCGGCTGGAACGCGCTCGCACCCCTCCGCGTGCCGCGCGACGAACTCCGCGAGCGGCGGGCGACCGCGCGGGAGCGCGCGGCGGAGGCCGCCGGTCCCGAGCTCGTTCGCGCCTCCTTCCTCTCCGGCGGGCTCGCCGTCACGGTCCTCGCCGCGGTCGTCGGCGTCGCGCTCTCGTGGCGCCTGTTCTCGGCGACGGCACTCGAGGGCGGGGCGCTCCGCCCGCTCGCCGACGTCGGCACGATGTGGGCGCGCATCGGCTGGGGCCCGCGTCCCGCCGGTGCGGGTCTCACCGGGCCGTCGGACCCGTTCAGCGCCATCCTCGCGGTGCTCGGCAGCCTCACCCCGTGGAACCCCTCGCTCGCCCTCGTGCTCCTGTGGATCACCGCGCTTCCGCTCTCCGCGCTCGGCGCCTGGTGGGCGGCCACGCGGGTGAGCTCCCGTGCCTGGCCGCCCGCGCTCGCCGCGGCGCTGTGGGCGCTCGCCCCGCCGCTGCTCGTCGGGCTCGACGCCGGACGGCCGGGCGCGGTCATCGCCCACCTGCTCCTCCCGTGGCTCGCCCTCGCGGTCCTCGAGGGCGCCCGCTCGTGGAGCGCCGCCGCGACCGGGTCGCTCCTGTTCGCCGCGATCGTCGCCGCGGCGCCGATCCTCGCGCCGGCCCTCGTGCTCGCGATCGTGGCGTGGGCGGTCGCCCGGCCGTGGGGCATGGTCCGGATCCTCGGCACGTTCATCCCCGCCGCCGCCCTCTTCGCGCCGCTCGTCGTCGCGCAGGTGCAGCGCGGCCATCCGCTCGCGCTGCTCGCGGACCCGGGCGTCGCGCTCCCCTCGGCGGAGCCGACCGGCTGGCGGCTGCTGCTCGGGCACCCGACGGCGTCGACCGGCTGGGAGCCTATCGTCACGGCCCTCGGCATCCCGCCGGTCTTCGGCGGGCTGCTGCCCGCGATCCTGCTGGCACCGCTCGCCGTCCTCGCGCTCCTCGCGCTCTTCCTGCCCGGCTCGCGCCGCGCGATCCCCGCGCTTGTCCTCGCGCTGGTCGGGCTCGCGACGGCCGTCGCCGCCGTACACCTCGGCATCGCGAACGCCGACGGCCAGGTCGTGACCCCCTGGGCGGGCAGCGCCCTCAGCCTCTACTGGCTCGGGCTGGTCGCGGCCGCGGTGGTCGGCCTCGATGCGCTCGGCCGTGCCGCCGTGGGCGTCGGCGTCGCCGGTCTCCTCGCCGCCGCGATCGCCGTCGCCCCGGTGGCGGCTCTGCCCGCGCTCGGGGCGTCGAGCGTCGAAGCGGGCGACGGGCGGATGCTGCCCGCGCTCGTCGCGGCTGCGACGGGCCCCCATCCCCAGCTCGGCACGCTCGTGCTCACCCCGCAGCCGGACGGCTCCCTCGCCGCCGACGTGGAACGCGGCGCCGGTACCACGCTCGACGGGGAGTCGACGCTCTGGTCGACGCGGCGGGAGCTCGACGCGACCTCGCGCGAGGTCGCGCGGCTCGCGGGCAACCTCGCCTCGCAGAGCGGCGCCGACGTGCGGAGCGGCCTGCAGCGGGAGCAGATCGCCTTCGTCGTGGTCGCACCGACGCCGGCGGGCGCCACGCCCGCCCAGCAGGACCTCGCCCAGCGCGCCGCCGAGGCGCTCGACGGCGACCCCGCACTGCAGGCGGTCGGCACGACCGACCTGGGTTCGCTGTGGCGGTTCGCCGATGTGCGGATCGCGCCGACCGTGGCGGCGGCCCGGACGCCGCTCGGCACGGCGGTGCTCATCGGCCAGGGCGTCGTCATCGCGCTCGCGTTGCTGCTCGCCATCCCGACCGGCCGCCGTCGCCGGGTGGTGCAGGAGGCGACCTCGTCGCACGACGACCCGGCCGACACCTTCGACGAGGACGACCAATGAGCGACACCCCCGACGAGCGGCGGCCGGAGGAGCCGTCGACGGAGCCCCCCGGGACCGCCGCGCCCGAGCCGATCGCCTCCGGGCCCGTCGCGCCTGGGCCCGTCGCACCCGAGTCGGCCGGCTCGGCGGCCGCCGCCTCCGACATCGAGGCGCGCGCCCGCGATGCCGAGCGCGCGGCCCCGGCCGATCGCGCCGGCCGCGGCCGGCGCGCCGCCGTCATCGGCGTCCGGGTGGTGAGCGGCGCGATCGGCGTCGCCATCGCCGTCGCGGTGGTCGCCGCGGTCGGCCTCATCCCGCTCCGCTCGGTCGCGGCGGGCGCGCCGCAGGCGACGATCACCCCCGAGCCCGCGACCCAGCTGCGCGTCTGCCCCGGAGCCCTCCTCCGCCTCAGCGACACCGGCACCCAGGCGGCCGGGACCCCGTCGGGCATCGGCGCCCCGCAGCGCCGCGACGCCGCGACGGGCGGCACGATCTCCGTCGACGTCCTTGCCCGGGGCGACGCGGGCACGGGAGGCTCGTCGAGCGCGCCGACCGCCCTCCGCATCCCCGGGGGGACCGGCCTCCTGGCGGGCGCCCAGTCGCAGACCGCCCGCAGCGACGACGTCGCGGGGTTCGCGGCGTCCGACTGCGCGGAGCCGAGCAGCTCGGCCTGGCTCGTCGGCGGCTCCACCGCGACCGGCCGGACGACGCTCCTCACCCTGGCCAACCCCACGCAGGTCGACGCCACCGTCGCCCTCGACATCTACGGCGAGAAGGGGCCGGTGTCGGCGCCCGGCCTCGCCGGCATCGCGGTCGCGGCCGGATCGCAGCGCGTGCTCTCGCTGGCCGGGTTCGCTCCGGATCTGGCCTCGCCCGTGGTCCACGTGACCGCGCGCGGTGGCCGCATCGTCGCCGCGCTGCAGCAGACGACGGTCCGCGGGCTCGACCCGGGCGGCGTCGACCTCGTCGGTCCGACCGCCGACCCGGCGACCTCGCAGCAGATCCCGGGCGTGCGGGTGCTCGGGGCGGCGGCGATCGCGGGATCCATCGCGCTCGCCGACTGGACCGACGCCGTCCCGTCCATCCGGGTCGCGAACCCGGGCGCGGAGTCCGCCAAGGTGCACGTCAGCATCGTGCCCGAGACGGCCGGCGCGACCGGCGCCTCCTTCGACGTCGTCGTTCCGGCCGGCACCACCAACGAGACCGGGCTCGACGCGGGCATCGACACCGATTCCGGCCAGCTCGCGATCCCGGACGGCGAGTACACGGTGTCGGTCGACTCCGACCACCCCGTCGTCGCGGCCGTGCGCATCTCGACCGCCGTCGCGAACGGGAGCGGCACTCCGCAGAGCGACTTCGCGTGGGACGTCGCCGCGTCCGCTCTGCAGGGACCGACCCTCATCACCGTCGCGCCGGGGCCCGACCCGCGGATCGCGCTGCTCTCGCGCGGAGCCGCGGGAACGGTTGTCCTCAAGGGCGTCGACGGTGCGGCCGACGTGACGGTCGCCGTGCCGGCCGGCGGGCAGGCGTCGGCATCGGTGGTCGCCGGCGCCTCGTACCGGCTGCAGGGCGCCGACGGCATGTCGGCCTCGATCGGCTACGCCGGTCCCGCCGAGATCTCCGGTTACGCTGTGACCTCGCCGCGCCCGGTGTCGGGGCCGATCGTCGTCCACCCCTGAGGTCGGCGCGGCCGCTCAGAAGTGCCGGTAGCGCTCCGGCGCGATGTCCCACGGGTCCTTGCCGAGCAGCTCGGCCACCGCGCGGAACACGCAGCTCTCGATGAACGAGCGACGGTGCCACTCGTCGTCGCGGTGCAGGTGCGCCATCCGCTCGATCGGCAGCCGGTAGAGCACGACGAGGCGCTCGCGCGGGCTCACCCGCCAGCGGTCGACGCCCTGCGCCGACGGCTCGCCGGAGGGCACCCCCGCGACCTCGAAGCGCACCCGGTCGAGCTCGTCCGGCCAGAGGTCGCGCAGGTATTCGACCGCACTCGCGACGCAGGAGTCGAAGAAGTCGGCGCGGGTGCGCAGCGGCCCGAGCGGCGGCCGCACGACCGCGGAGCGGATGCCCCGGCCATGCCGGTCGCGAGCGCCCGCCCGGGCGGACCGGGACGTCGAGCGGACCATGGGCCCATCCTATTTCTGCGCGCCGGATCCGGCCGATGTCCCCCGCGGGAGGTACGGTGTCGAGCGGAACGAGGGGCTGGGATGGTCGGTCGGCAGTGCAGCAGGGTCGCCTGCGTCGAGGAGGCGGTCGCCACCCTCACCTACGACTACGCCGACGCGCTCGCGGTCCTCGGCCCGCTGAGCATCCGGCACGAGCCGCACAGCTACGACCTCTGCGCCCGGCACGCCGAGCGGCTCTCGGCCCCGCAGGGCTGGCAGGTCGTGCGGCACTCGGTCCTCGGGGAGCTCGGCCTCGGCGCCTGACCGCCCCGCGCCACCCGCGTGCGCGGCCTGCCGCCGCCTGGGATGATGGACCGGTGAGCCCCACCACCGACACCGCCCTCCCGTTCAAGGTCGCCGATCTCTCGCTCGCGGCGGCCGGCCGCCACCAGCTGCGGTTGGCCGAGAACGAGATGCCCGGCCTCATGGCCCTGCGCGAGGAGTTCGGCCCGAGCCAGCCGCTGAAGGGCGCCCGGATCGCGGGCTCGCTGCACATGACGGTGCAGACCGCGGTGCTCATCGAGACCCTCGTCGCGCTCGGCGCGCAGGTGCGCTGGGCGAGCTGCAACATCTTCTCCACGCAGGACGAGGCCGCCGCGGCCGTCGCCGTCGGCCCGACCGGCACCGTCGACGCGCCCGCCGGGGTTCCCGTGTTCGCCTGGAAGGGCGAGTCGCTCGAGGAGTACTGGTGGGCGGCCGAGCAGATCTTCGACTGGTCCACCGAGGCCGAGGCCGCCGGTGCGGACTGGGACGGCCCGAACATGATCCTCGACGACGGCGGGGACGCCACCATGCTCGTGCACTGGGGCCGTCGCTACGAGGAGGAGGGCGTCGTCCCGGACCCGGAGGACGGCGCCAGCCACGAGTGGCGCATCGTGCTGGACGTGCTGCGGCGCTCGCTCGCCCGCGACCCGCAGCGCTGGACGCGGATCGCCCCCGGCATCCAGGGCGTCACCGAGGAGACGACGACCGGCGTCCACCGCCTCTACGAGCTGTTCCGCGAGGGCCGGCTGCTCTTCCCGGCGATCAACGTCAACGACTCGGTCACCAAGTCGAAGTTCGACAACAAGTACGGCATCCGCCACTCGCTGCCGGACGGCCTGGACCGCGCGACCGACATCCTGATCGGCGGCAAGGTCGCGTTCGTCGCGGGCTACGGCGACGTGGGCAAGGGCGCCGCGGAGGCGCTCCGCGGTCAGGGCGCCCGCGTCATCGTGTCGGAGGTCGACCCGATCAACGCGCTGCAGGCGGCGATGGACGGCTATCAGGTCGCGCGCCTCGAGAGCGTCATCGGCGAGGTCGACATCCTCATCACGGGCACGGGCAACAAGGACGTCGTGACGCTCGACCACCTGCTCGGCCTCAAGCACCTCGCGGTGGTCGGCAACGTCGGGCACTTCGACAACGAGATCGACATGGCGGGCCTCGAGTCGCTCCCGGGCGCCGAGAAGATCGAGATCAAGCCGCAGGTGCACGAGTGGCGCCTGCCGACCGGCCGCAGCATCCTCGTCATGAGCGAGGGCCGGCTGATGAACCTCGGCAACGCGACCGGACACCCGTCGTTCGTCATGAGCAACTCGTTCTCAAACCAGGTGCTCGCGCAGATCGAGCTCTTCACGAAGCGCGACGAGTACCCGGTCGGCGTCTACACGCTGCCGAAGGTCCTCGACGAGAAGGTCGCCCGGCTGCACCTCGCGGCGCTCGGCGTCGAGCTCACCGAGCTCACGCCCGACCAGGCCGCGTACATCGGCGTGCCGGTCGAGGGGCCGTACAAGCCGGACCACTACCGGTACTGATCGCCCGGCCGGGTCGAGGCGATGGACGGGCTCGTCGTCGCGGTCGTGCTCGGCCTCGCCGTGCTCGCCGGCGGACTCGTCCAGCGCTGGACCCGGATCCCGGCGCCGTGGGCGTGGGTGGTCATCGGCGCGGGGCTGAGCTTCGTGCCGTCCCTGCACGCCGTGAGCCTGCCGCCGGACGTCGTCCTCCTGCTGTTCCTGCCTGCGCTCCTCTACTGGGAGGGCATCAACACCTCGCTGCAGCAGCTGCGCTACGACGCGCGCGTCATCACGCTGCTCAGCGTCGGTCTCGTCGCGGCGACCGCCGTCGTCGTCTCGGGACTCGGCGCGCTGCTCGGGCTCGCGGGCCCGGTCGCCCTGGTGCTCGGGGCGATCCTCTCGCCCACGGACGCGACGGCCGTCGCAGCGATGGCGCCGCGGCTTCCCCGCCGGACCGCGGCGATCCTCCGCGGCGAGAGCCTCGTCAACGACGGCAGCGCGCTCGCGCTCTACGCGGTCGCCGTCGCGGCCGTCGTCGCCGGGAACGGGGTGCAGCCGCTCGACATCTCGCTGCGGTTCCTCTACGCGGTCGTGGTCGGCGTCGCGAGCGGACTGGTGGTCGGATTCCTCATCGCGCAGCTGCGCCGCCTCGCCCGTCGGCCCGCGGTCGACGACACGATCTCGATCCTCAGCCCGTTCCTGCTGTTCCTCCCGGCCGAGGCCCTGGGCGCGTCGGGCGTCGTCGCCGTGGTGACCGGCGTGCTGCTCCTCGGCCGGCTGACGCCCCGCATCATCCCCGCGCGCTCGCGCAACGAGGGCTACAGCTTCTGGCGGGCGTCGACCTCCGTCATCAACGGCGCGCTCTTCGTGCTGATCGGGCTCCAGGCGCGGTCCGTGTACGAGACCTTCGCGGGCGACGGCTGGGCGCGCGTGCTGCTGCTCGCCGTCGTGTGCGCCGTCGCGGTGTTCGGCATCCGGGTGCTGTGGAACGCGGCGATCGCGCCGATCATCCGGCTGCTGGACCGCCGGCCGTCGCAGCGGGAGCGCCGGGCGCCGCTGCGGACGCGGATGGTCATCGCCTGGGGCGGATTCCGGGGCGCGGTCTCGCTCGCCGCCGCGCTGTCCCTGCCGCTCACCATCGGCTCCGGCCGCCCGTTCCCGGGGCGCGAGGAGGTGATCGCCGTCACCTTCGTCGTCATCGTGCTGATGCTGTTCGTGCAGGGGGCGACCATGCCGCTGATCGTCCGCCGCGCCCGGCTCGCACCCGACACGGGGGAGCAGGAGGAGCGCCGCCTCGCGCTCACCGCTCCGCTCGAGACCGCGCTCGAGCACCTCGACGAGGACGCGCGCGCCGTTCGGGCCGACGACGACGCCCGCGCGTACGTCCAGCAGACCCTGGAGCACCAGCTCGAGCACGCCTGCGCGCCCGCGGACGGTGACGAGCACAGCGCCGGCAAGCACCGGCTCCTACTGCGCACCCTCCGCCGGCGGCGCGAGGAGGTCATCCGCCTGCGCAGCACGGCCCGGATCGACGACACCGTCATGCTCGACGCGCAGGCGGCCCTCGACTACGAGGAGCTGCGGATCAGCGCCGACGACGATCCGGAAGCCCCGCCCGCCTGAGCGGTCGCCCGGTGTTTTGTCCGTGTCAAAATATCGGGGTTAGCCTGGAGCGGTGATGACGGCGGACGGCGCGGGCGCGATCCGGGGCGCCGGCCTCCGCGTCACCGGGTCGCGGGTCGCCGTGCTCGAGGCGCTCCGGGCACTGCCGCACGCGAGCGCCGACGACGTGCACCGGGCGGTCGTCGCGCGCACCCCGCAGGCGAGTCGGCAGTCGGTCTACAACGCGCTCGGCGACTTCGTCGACGCGGGCCTCGTGCGCCGGATCGAGCCGGCGGGCAGCCCCATGCTCTTCGAGATCCGGGTCGACGACAACCACCACCACCTCGTATGCCGCCTCTGCGGCGCCGTCGCCGACGTCGACTGCCTCACGGGCGACGCGCCGTGCCTCGCACCCGCCGACGCGCACGGCTTCGTCGTCGACACCGCCGAGATCGTCTTCTGGGGTCTGTGCCCCGACTGCGCCGCCTCCTCCACCGAAGAAAGGACGTCATGACCGACGACACCACCCCCACCGACCAGAGCACCACCGACATCGACTCGGACGAGGCGCTGGCGCAGGAGCAGGCGGGCGACTGCCCGGTCGTGCCGCAGCAGCCGCGGCCGACCAACGGCGACGCCAACCAGGTGTGGTGGCCCGACCGGCTGAACCTCAAGATCCTCGCCAAGAACCCGCCGTCGCGGGATCCCTACGAGGAGGACTTCGACTACCGCGCCGCGTTCCAGGCGCTCGACCTCGCCGCGGTCAAGGCCGACATCGCCGAGGTCCTCACCACCTCGCAGGACTGGTGGCCCGCCGACTTCGGCAACTACGGCCCGCTCATGATCCGCATGGCCTGGCACAGCGCGGGCACCTACCGCGTCTTCGACGGCCGCGGAGGCGCCGGTCACGGGCAGCAGCGCTTCGCCCCGCTGAACAGCTGGCCCGACAACGTCAACCTCGACAAGGCGCGGCGTCTGCTCTGGCCGGTCAAGAAGAAGTACGGCCGCAGCATCTCATGGGCCGACCTCATGATCCTCACCGGCAACGTCGCTCTCGAGTCGATGGGGTTCTCGACCTTCGGCTTCGCCGGCGGCCGCCCCGACGTGTGGGAGCCGGACGACGACGTCTACTGGGGCCCCGAGACGGTGTGGCTGGGCGACGAGCGCTACACGGGCGACCGCGACCTCTCCCGCCCCCTCGGCGCGGTGCAGATGGGGCTCATCTACGTGAACCCGGAGGGCCCGAACGGCACGCCCGACCCGCTCGCCTCGGCGCGGGACATCCGCGAGACCTTCGCCCGCATGGCGATGAACGACGAGGAGACCGTGGCGCTCATCGCCGGCGGCCACACCTTCGGCAAGACGCACGGGGCGGCGCCCGACGACCACCTCGAGGGCAACCCCGAGGCGTCGGGGATCGAGCGCCAGGGCCTCGGCTGGAAGAACGACTTCGGCACCGGCTCGGGCGACGACACGATCACGAGCGGCCTCGAGGTCACCTGGACCTACCACCCCACCCGCTGGGACAACGAGTTCTTCCACATCCTCTACGCCTACGAGTGGGAGCTCATGGAGAGCCCCGCTGGAGGCCACCAGTGGCGCCCGAAGAACGGCGCGGGTGCCGACATGGTGCCGCTCGCCCACTCGGACGGCAAGCGGGAGCCGCGCATGCTCACCTCCGACCTGGCCCTGCGCATGGACCCGGAGTACGACAAGATCTCGCGCCGTTTCGCGGAGGACCCGGTCGCGTTCGGCGACGCCTTCGCGCGCGCCTGGTTCAAGCTGACCCACCGCGACATGGGGCCGATCCAGCGCTACCTCGGCCCCGAGGTCCCGCAGGAGGAGCTCATCTGGCAGGACCGTGTGCCCGCGGTCGACCACCTGCTCATCGACGACGCGGACGCCGCCGCGCTCAAGCGGACGATCCTCGACGCCGGTCTCTCGACGGCCGACCTCGTCGGCGCCGCCTGGGCCGCCGCCGCCACGTTCCGCGGCAGCGACAAGCGCGGCGGTGCGAACGGCGCGCGCCTGCGCCTCGCACCGCAGAAGGACTGGGAGGTCAACGACCCGGCGCGCGTCGCGCGCGTGTTCGAGGTGCTCGAGCGGGTGAAGGCCGACTTCGACGCGAGCCGCACCGACGGCACCCGCGTCTCGCTCGCCGACCTCCTCGTGCTCGCGGGCAACGCGGCCGTCGAGGAGGCGGCTCGCGCCGGCGGCGTGGAGGTGACCGTGCCGTTCCACCCCGGGCGCACCGACGCCACGCAGGAGCAGACCGACGTCGAGTCGTTCGGCCACCTCGAGCCGACCTCCGACGGGTTCCGCAACTACCTGGGGCCGATCGCCGCGGCGTCCGGCATCCCGGAGGAGCACCTGCTGATCGACCGGGCCAACCTGCTGACGCTCTCGGTGCCCGAGGTCGTCGTGCTCGCGGGCGGGCTGCGCGTGCTCGGCGCCAACTGGGACGGCTCCGACTACGGCGTGTTCACCGACCGCCCGGGCGTGCTGAGCAACGACGTGTACGTCAACCTGCTCGACCTCGGCACGACGTGGAAGGCGCTCGACCCGGGGTCGCACGCCTTCGAGGGCACCCGCGACGGTTCCGGCGAGGTCGTCGGCCGCGGGACGCGCGTCGACCTGCTGTTCGGCTCGAACTCCGAGCTGCGGGCGATCGCGGAGGTCTATGCGAGCGACGACGCGCACGAGAAGTTCGTGCGCGACTTCTCGGCCGCGTGGGGCCGGGTCATGGAGCTCGACCGCTTCGACCTGCGGTGAGCCGACGGCGGGTCGGGCGGCTGCGCTACTCGACCCGCCGGCGCCGGCCCTCGAAGAGGAACCGCCAGGTGAATCCGGCGATGAGCGCCCCGAGCAGCGGCGCCACGATGAAGAGCCAGAGTTGCGCGAGCGGCGTCGCGCCGCCGAGGATCGCCGTCGCGATCGAGCGGGCCGGGTTCAGCGAGGCGTTGCTGACCGGGATCATCACGAGGTGGAACAGGGTGAGCGCGAGCCCGATGGCGAGCGGCGCGAAGCCGGCCGTCACGTGCCGTTCCGGTCCCGGTGCGGTGACGCCGAGGATGATGTACAGGAATAGGGCGGTCGCGACGACCTCGGCGATGAGGACCGCGGCGAGGCCGAATCCCGCCGGCGACGCGGTGCCGTACCCGTTGGAGACCGCGGCGAAGTCGAGCGAGCGGATCGACGGGCTGAGGACACCGTAGAGGCCGAGCGTCAGCGTCGCGAGGATGCCGCCCACGACCTGCGCGGCCATGTAGGGCAGCACGTCACGCCACGGCATGCGGCCGGCGGCCGCGGCGCCGAGCGACACGGCGGGGTTGAAGTGCCCGCCCGAGATGTGCCCGACCGCGTAGGCGGCGGTGAGCACCGCGAGCCCGACGGCGAGGGCCACGCCGAGCGGCCCGGTCGACTTCGAGATGAAGAGGGCGGCGCCGATGACGCCGAAGACGAGCATGAAGGTCCCGAACAGCTCCGCGAGCAGCCGCGACACGAGGGTGTAGGGCGCGGGAGCGCTTGCGTCGGCCATGACGATCCAATCCTGAGAACCCAATGGATGCGCGCAGGCTACTCCCTGCGCGTCGTGTGACGGCAGAGGCGGGCCGGACGATCTCGACGCCGACGCGCGGCCTGGAGCGGGAGGTCGGCGGGAGCTCGGCGGCGGGCGGCGGCGGCCCGGCGGGGCTCACGTTACCCTGGTGCGAAAGATCGGCGAGGTGGATGAACCCAAGGATCCTGGTGGTCGACGACGACCCCTCCATCGCGGAGATGATCGGCATCGTCCTGCGCGGCGAGGACTTCGAACCCGAGTTCGCCGCGGAGGGCGTCGGTGCGCTCGCCGCGTTCCGCGAGCGGCGGCCGGACCTCGTGCTGCTCGACGTCATGCTGCCCGGCGTCGACGGCGTCGAGGTGTGCCGGCAGATCCGCGCGGAGAGCGGGGTGCCGGTCATCATGCTGACGGCGCGCGGCGACACGGCCGACGTGGTCCGGGGTCTCGAGTCGGGCGCCGACGACTACGTCGTCAAGCCGTTCAACCCCAAGGAGCTCGTGGCGCGGATCCGAACCCGGCTGCGCCCGGCGCTCCCCGACTCGCCGGAGGAGGTGCGCATCGGCGACCTCTCCATCGACGTCGCCGGTCACGAGGTCCGCCGGGGCGGCGTGCGCATCAACCTCACGCCGCTGGAGTTCCAGCTGCTGCTGGCGCTCGCCGCGAAGCCGCAGCAGGTCTTCACGCGCGAGATGCTGCTCGAGCAGGTCTGGGGCTACCACTACAAGGCCGACACCCGGCTCGTGAACGTGCACGTGCAGCGGCTGCGCTCGAAGGTGGAGCTCGACCCCGACGACCCGAGGATCGTCACGACCGTCCGCGGCGTCGGCTACCGCGCCGGCGCGGTCGCCTAGCGTTCCGTCCGCGGGCTCCACCCCCCTCCGTCGGTGTGTAACAAATGACGGAGAAGGTGCGTGCGCCGCGCGCGTGCGCGCACGGAACTCCGGCTGGTCCTGCGCCGGCAGATGGGATCTCCGTCATTCGTCACACGCAGCTGCGGCGGAGGGGACGGGATCGCACCGACGCGATCCGGCGACGGCAGAAGTCGGGTCAGCCCAGGACGCGGCCGACGACGCGCTCCACGGCGTGCGCCGCGAGGTGGATGCTGTCGACGTCGATGCGCTCGTCGTCGCTGTGCACGAGGTGGCGGAACTCGGCGTGCGTCCAGCGCGGCGAGAACATCCCGAAGCCGTAGGCCGGGATGCCCATCCGGCGGAAGAACCGGCTGTCGGCCCCGCCCGGCGCGATCACCGGCACGGCCTCGGCGCCCGGGTGGGCGGCGGCGACCGCCTCCGCGAGCGCCGCGTAGAGCGGCGTGTCGAGCGGCGAGCGGGTCGCGGGCGTCGTGCCGCCGAGCGGCTGGATCCGCACCCGATCGGCGGCGGGACCGGCCGCCTCGAGCAGGTGCGCGTCGACCGTCTCCGCGTCGGTGCCGGGCATCGTGCGGACGTCGACGTCGATCGTGGCGCGACCCGGCACGACGTTGAGCTTGTCGCCGCCGCGGATGACGTCGGGGGAGTAGGTGGTGCGGGTGAGCGCATGGGCGAGCCCGGCGAGCGGCCCGAGCAGCGGGATCGCCTCGTCGATCGTCTCGGGGTCGACGAGCGCGGCGCGCAGCTCCTCCGACACGTCGAGCGCGGCGACGTAGCGCGGCCACAGGTCGTCGAGCTCGAGCAGGTCGCCGGCCGCGGCGAGACGTCCGACGATCCCGGCGGCGGTGACGATCGCGTTGTCGGCGCCGTAGGGCGTCGAGGCGTGCCGCGGGTGGCCCGCGACCTCGACGCGCCGCCCCGTGATCCCCTTCTCGCCCACCGTCACGGTCACGCCGCGCACCGCCCCGCCGACCGCGAGCGGGATGCCGCCCGTCTCGCTGAGGACGCCGTCGGCGCGCACCAGCTCGGGTCGGTTCCGCACGATCCACTCGGCGCCGTAACGGCCGCCCGACTCCTCGTCGGCGACCGCCGCGAGGATCAGCCGGCCGCGCCGCGGCGACCGGGCCGCCCGCCGCAGCACGCTCGCGTACGCGGCGGTGAGATGCAGCATGTCGAGCGCGCCGCGGCCCCACAGCACGCCGTCCACCAGCTCGCCGCCGAACGGGTCGCGCGACCAGCCGTCGCCGACGGGCACGACGTCGAGGTGCCCGAGCAGCAGCAGGGCGGGGGCGTCGGGATCGGTGCCCGGCACGGTCGCCACGAGCGAGGTCCGTCCGGGGTGCGGCTCGACCACCTCGAGCTCGGCTCCGGCCCCGTGCAGGAACCGCTCCAGGCTGGCGACGCTGCGGTGCTCGGCGCCGGAGTCGGGCGTGCCGTCGTTGACGCAGCCGTTGCGGATGAGTTCGCGGGTGAGGGCCACCGTGTCGCGGGTCAGCTCGTCGGCGTCCGTCGCCGTCTCGATCGTGTCCGTCATCGCCTCCCGTCCACCGTATCCGCGCGCGCTCCGGCTACGCCGGGTCGCCGTCCTCGGTGAGCGGGCGCTCCGCCTCGAACTCGGCGCGCAGGTGGCGGACGACGGCGGCCAGATCCCCCGCGTGCGCCGCCGCCACGCGGTGCTGGCGCCGGCTGCCGTTGCCGTGGGCGAGGATCGTGCGCACTCCCGCGAGCTCCCCGGCGCAGTCGAGCTCCTCGGCGACGGGCGCGAGGGTCGTCAGCAGCTCGCCGAGGTCGGCGCGCACCGGGCCCTCCGCGCCGTCGGCGCCGAGGATGACGGTCGCGTCGAGCCCGTAGCGAGCGGCGCGCCACTTGTTCTCGCGGTGGAACCACGGTGCGAGCGGCTCGAGCTCCTCGCCGGCATCGATCCGGCGGGAGGACCACTCCACGATCGACTGCACGAGCGCGGCGATGCTGGCGAGCTCCGTGAGGTTGCTGACCGCGTCGCAGGAGCGGTTCTCGACGGTGCCCCAGCGCGGCGCCGGCCGCACGTCCCAACGCACCTCGGTCACCTCGTCGATGACGCCCGTGCGGGTGAGGTCGTCGACGTAGCGCTCGAACTCGGCCCACTCCGTCATCGGCCAGGGCAGTCCCGTGGTCGGCAGCTGCTGGAACACGAGCGCCCGGTTCGAGGCGTAGCCCGTCTCCTCGCCGGCCCAGAACGGGCTCGACGCGGTGAGCGCCTGCAGGTGCGGGAGATAGCGGGTGAGCTCGCCGATGATCGGCAGGACCTTCCGCCGGTCGTCGACGCCGACGTGCACGTGCATGCCCCAGATCATCATGTTGCGGCCCCACCACTGGGTGCGCTCGACGAGGCGCCGGTAGCGGGTCTTCTCGTTGATGCTCTGGTCGTGCCAGCGGGCGAAGGGGTGGCTGCCGGAGGAGACGAGACCGACCCCGCGGGGCTCGGCGAGTTCGCGCACCTCCGCCAGCCGGTCGCGGATGTCCGCGACCGCGTCCCGGACCCGCGTGCGGGCGCCGCTCGTCACCTCGATCGTGTTGGTGAGGAGCTCCTCGGTGATCCCCGGGCGGTCGGCGAGCTCCGCGAGGAGGGCCGGCGCCTCCGGCACCAGGTTGCCGGCCGCGTCGACGAGCATGAGCTCCCATTCGATGCCGACGCTCGAGCGCGGGGACTCCTCGAACCGGATGGCGGTCATGCGCCGATGATGGCGGATCGCGCCCCCGCCGCGGGGCGGACACGGAGGAGAAAGACAGCTCCGAGGGTCGCGGGCTACATTCGCGGCATGCGATTCGACGCGCGGAGGCGGCTCGGCGAGCTCGCGCGCGTCTGGCGCCGTTCGCTGCGCGTGCGCGTCATCGCGGTCACGCTCATCCTCTCCGCGGTCGCGAGCGTCGCGATCGGCCTCTACATCTCGGTCAGCGTGCGGGGCAATCTCTACGACCAGCGCCGCACGCAGATCCTGGCCGAGGCCGGGCGCGCCACCGCGGCGGCGCGGAGCGTCTTCGAGCAGGCGGAGGCCTCGGGCGACAGCCCGGATCTCGACAACGCCGGCGACCGGGCCGTCGACGCGATCCTGTCGCGGGTGTCGTCGCATCCGCTGCTCGCGCTGCAGCGGGCACCCGGGCAGGCGGGCGGCATCCCGGCCCTCGAGGACCTGCAGACCCCCGATTTCCGCGACACCATGGCCACCTCCGCGCTCCGCGACGCCGTGCGCTCGGGCGGGATCGACGAGGTCTCCTGGCAGTCCATCGCGCTCGTCAAGGCCAACGGCGCGCGCGCCCCCGGGATCGTCACCGGATCCGTCATCGACATCGCGAACGCGGGCCGGTACCAGCTGTTCCTGGTCTACGACCTCTCCGACGTGCAGAGCACCCTCGACTTCGTGCAGGGCACGCTCGCGCTCGGCGGCGTCGCCCTCGTGATCCTCATCGGCGCCGTCGCCTACGTCATCGTCCGGCTGGTGGTGGGGCCGGTGCGCGAGGCCGCCGAGACGAGCGAGAAGCTGGCCGCCGGCCAGCTCGAGCAGCGCCTGCCGGAGCGCGGCGACGACGAGCTCGCGACGCTCGCACGCTCGTTCAACCGCATGGCCGACTCGCTGCAGTCGCAGATCTCGCAGCTCGCCGACCTCTCCCGGCTGCAGCAGCGGTTCGTCTCGGATGTGTCGCACGAACTCCGCACGCCGCTCACCACGATCCGGCTCGCGGGCGACGTGCTGTACGACCGCCGCGACGAGTTCCCGCCCGCGACGCGGCGCACCGCCGAGCTGCTGCACGCGCAGACCCAGCGCTTCGAGGTGCTGCTCGGCGACCTGCTCGAGATGAGCCGCTACGACGCCGGGGCGGTGCAGCTCGACCTCGAACCGACCAACCTCGTGCGCCTGGTGGAGGACGCCGTCGAGTCGCTGCGCCCGCTCGCCCTCGAGAAGGAGACCGAGGTGCGCGTGACGGCGCCGGGCGGCTACTTCGAGGCGGAGGTGGACGCGCGCCGCATCCGCCGCATCCTGCAGAACCTCCTCGGCAACGCGATCGACCACGGCGAGGGACGCCCGATCGACGTGCACGTCGACTCGGACGCACAGGCGGTGGCGATCGCGGTCCGCGACCACGGGATCGGGATGACGCCGACCGATGCGCAGCGGGTCTTCGACCGGTTCTGGCGTGCGGATCCCTCCCGGCAGCGCACGACGGGCGGCACCGGGCTCGGTCTCGCGATCGCGCAGGAGGATGCGGCCGTCCATGGCGGTCGCCTCGAGGTGTGGTCGTCGCCGGGAGAGGGGAGCTGCTTCCGGCTCACCCTGCCGCGGCGCCGCGGCGAGGTGCTCCGCGGGTCGCCGCTCGAACTGCCGCCGCCTGAGCCGCAGGATGCCGCGGCCCCCCTCGGAGCGGCCTCGTGACCCGGCGGCCCGCGCTCGCCGCGGCGATCGGTCTCGCGCTCGCGGCGATGGTCGCGCTCGCCGGCTGCGTCACCATCCCCACCGGAGGAGCCGTCGGAACCCAGCGCATCAGCGAGCAGCAGGGGCCCGATAACGGCACCATCCGCGCCGCCAACCCGCCGCGCGACGGCGCGAGTCCCGGCGAGATCGTCGCCGGCTTCGTGCGCGCAGGCGGCAGCCCGCAGGGCGCCTACGCCACCGCGAAGCTCTACCTGACCTCCGGCTCCAAGTGGAAGCCGGGGGCCGGCACCGTCGTCAGCGACAGCACCGTGGCCCCCTACGCCGACGGCATCATCAGCGATTCCGAGGTCGACTATTCGCTCGACCTCAGCGTGTCGGCCCAGATCGACGCGACCGGTGTCTACGCCGCGCAGAAGCCGACCGAGCGGGCCCTCCACTTCCACCTCGTCAAGGAGAAGGGGCAGTGGCGCATCGCCGAGGCCCCGGACGGCACGGTGCTGCGCAGCCGCGACCTGGGCGTCGTGGTGAAGCCCTACCTGCTCTACTTCTTCGACCCGCAGTACGAGTTCCTGGTGCCCGATCGCCGGTGGTTCACCGACCAGGGCGCGGCGGTGTCGGGGCGGATCGTGGGCGCGCTCCTGGCCGGACCGTCGCCCTACCTCGCGTCGCCGGTCTCCGTCTCTGCCTTTCCCGCGGGGGCGCAGCTCGGCCAGCCGGTCGCGATCGAGGCCGGCACCGTCACCGTCGACCTGAACACCGCGGTGCTGGACGCGGGCGGGACTCAGCAGGCCCGGATGCTCGAGCAGCTCACCTGGAGCCTCCGCGCGCTCGACGTCACCCGGGTCACGATGACGGCGAACAGCATCGAGGTCCCGACGACCGAGCCCGCGACCGCCGACGGGGACCCGGGCGCGTACTACGAGGCGATCGGCTCCGACGGCAAGTCGTTCGGATCCGTCAGCGGGGACGCGCTCGCCCCGCTCGCCCTCGGCTCCGCCATCGAGGCGCCGCAGCCCACGGCGGTCTCACTCGGTCGCGACCGGACCACCGCGGCGGTGCGCGGCGCGGGCGGGGTGAGCCTCGTGACCACGAGCGCCCGCTCCGTCGTGGACCCTCGCGACGGGCTGCTCGCGCCGAGCCTCGATCCGCTCGGCTGGGTCTGGAGCACGACCTCCGACCCGGACTCGCTCGTGGCCGTCCGCGCGGACGCCAAGCAGCGCGCCCTGCCGCTGCCCGTGACCGGCAGCGTCGTCGCGATCGCGATGTCGCGCGACGGCACGCGCCTCCTCGCCGCGTTCGACACCGACTCCGGCGCGCGTCTGACGGTGTTCGGTGTCCAGCGCGACAAGGACGGCGTGCCGGTCGGCTTCGGGACGCCGCTCGAGGTGCCGGTGCCGGCCGGCAACCCGATCGTCGACGCGGCGTGGGTCGACGGCTCCACCGTCGCGACCCTCGCGGGCGCGGCGGGGGCGAAGGACGACGTGGTCGAGTACCCGCTCGGGGGGCAGCCCGTCGATCACGGCCAGGTGACCGACGGCCGGTCGCTCGCGGCCGGCTCGCTCGGCACCGGGTTCACCGCCGTGCGGGTGCGGCTCGGCTCGGGCGAGCTCGACCAGCCCAGCTTCGTCGGCGACTGGCAGTCGACGGGGGTCAAGCTGTCCCTCCTCGGCGTCCAGCAGTAGGGGCTCTCCACCACCCGGCCGGCGGCGACGTCCTCCGCCGACGCCGAGCGGCAGGCTCGACCGGTGCCCGAGTCCCCGCTCACCGCCGCCCTCCTCGACGCGGCCGCCCTCCTCCTGCCCGTCGTCTGCGCGGGTTGCGGTGCCGACGACCGCGCGCTGTGCGCGACCTGCGCCGCGGCGATCACCCCCGCGCCGCTCCGCCGCCGGCTGCCCGACGGGACCCCGGTGCACGCCGGCATCGCCTACGGCGGGGTCGTGCGCCAGGTCGTCGTGGCCATGAAGGACGGCCGCCCGGGCCTCGCGCGCCGCCTCGCGCCGCTGCTCGTCGCAGCCGTCGCCGCCGCCGGCGCGGAGCTCGCCGACGGCCCGCCGGTGGAGCTCTGCGCCGTCCCGTCGACCCGTCGCGCCCGGCGGCGTCGCGGATACGATCCCGTGCCGCTGCTCCTGGCCCGGAGCGGACTCGGCGTCGCCCGCGTGTTCGCCCCGGCCCGCCCGCACCCCGCGCAGAAGACCCTGACGCGCGCGGAACGCGCGGCGCACCTCGACGGCGTCTTCCGCGTCCGTCGCCTCGTCGCGGGGCGCCGCTTCGTGCTCGTCGACGATGTCGTCACAACCGGCGCGACGCTCGCGGCGGCGTCCGCGGCCATCCGCGCGAGTGGAGGCGAGGTGCTCGCGGCGGCCGCCGTCGCGTCGACGCCGCGGCGTGTCGGCGATCTCCCGGCGGATCCTGCGGGAGCTCCGTGGGGTCTCCCATCGGGCGCCTGGTGACATCCCACGGGGAGCGGACTACCGTGGCCCGAAAGGCGAGGACCCGCCTGACCCGGCAGCTCCTCGCCGTCGTCATCAGTGCGAAGGAGGCTGTCGATGGACATCACGATCACCGGTCGAGGCGTGGGGATCCCGGACCGGTTCGAGGATTACGCCACGGAGAAGGCCGAGAAGGTCTCCGCCCTCGCCGAACGGGCGCTCGCCCTCGAGATCCGGGTCTGCCGCCATCACGAGAAGTCGGGGGGAGCCAGCGGCGACGACCGCGTGGAGCTCACCCTCATCGGACCGGGACCGATCGTGCGCGCCGAGGCCGGCGCGGCCGACAAGTACGCGGCCTTCGACATCGCCCTCGACAAGCTGGTCGAGCGCATCCGCCAGGCGAAGGACCGGCGCAAGATCCACCGCGGTCAGCACCGGCCGGCGTCGCTCGGCGAGGTGGTCGGCAACGGCCGCGTCGCCGACGTCGTGCCCGCGAGCGTCGACGTCCTCGAGCGGGTGTCGACCGGCTCGGTGGCCGTGATCGACGACGAGACCGCCGAGGAGTCGTGGAGCCCGATCGTCGTGCGCCAGAAGGTGTTCCCTGCCGAGCGCATGACCGAGGAGGAGGCGGTCGACCGCCTCGAGCTGGTCGGCCACGACTTCTTCCTGTTCATCGACGCGCGCACCGACCGGCCGAGCGTGGTCTACCGCCGCGTCGGCTGGGACTACGGAGCCATCTCCCTTCAGGAGGCGTGAACCGCGCATCCAGAGTCCGGGGGCGGTCGCTTGCTAGAGTCACACTCTGGTAACGGCCGCCCTTCTGGCGTGCCCGCAATCCCGATGACGGACTGGAGAACCCGTGGCGAACCCGCTCGAGAGGGTCCTGCGCGTCGGCGAGGGCCGCACCCTTCGCCGCCTCAAGAACTACGCGACCGCGGTCAACCACCTCGAGGAGTCCTTCGAGGAGCTGTCGGACGAGGAGCTCGCCGCCGAGACGGTGCAGTTCCGCGAGCGGTACGGCAACGGCGAGTCGCTCGACGACCTGCTCCCGGAGGCATTCGCCGCCGTCCGCGAGGCGTCGAAGCGCACGCTCGGCATGCGCCACTTCGACGTGCAGATCATGGGCGGTGCGGCACTGCACCTCGGCAACATCGCCGAGATGAAGACCGGTGAGGGCAAGACCCTCGTCGCGACGACCGCCGCCTACCTCAACGCGATCGCGAGCCGCGGTGTCCACGTCGTCACGGTGAACGACTACCTGGCCAGCTACCAGTCGGAGCTCATGGGCCGCGTCTACCGCGCCCTCGGCATGACGACGGGCGTCATCCTCAACGCCCAGGACCCGTCGGAGCGGAAGGCCCAGTACGAGGCCGACATCACCTACGGCACGAACAACGAGTTCGGCTTCGACTACCTGCGCGACAACATGGCGTGGTCGGCGCAGGACATGGTGCAGCGCGGCCACCAGTTCGCGATCGTCGACGAGGTCGACTCGATCCTCATCGACGAGGCGCGCACCCCGCTCATCATCTCCGGCCCCGCCGCCGGTGACGCGAATCGCTGGTTCACCGAGTTCGCGAGCGTCGCGCGTCGGCTCGTCGAGGGCGAGGACTTCGAGGTCGACGAGAAGAAGCGCACCGTGGGCGTGCTCGAGCCCGGCATCGAGAAGGTCGAGGACTATCTCGGCATCGAGAACCTCTACGAGTCGGCCAACACCCCGCTCATCTCGTTCCTCAACAACTCGATCAAGGCGCGCGCGCTCTTCAAGCGCGACAAGGACTACGTCGTCATGAACGGCGAGGTCCTCATCGTCGACGAGCACACCGGCCGCATCCTGGTCGGCCGCCGCTACAACGAGGGCATCCATCAGGCGATCGAGGCGAAGGAGGGCGTGGAGGTCAAGGCCGAGAACCAGACCCTCGCCACCGTCACGCTGCAGAACTACTTCCGCCTCTACTCGAAGCTCTCGGGCATGACCGGAACGGCGGAGACCGAGGCCGCCGAGTTCATGTCGACCTACAAGCTCGGCGTGGTCCCGATCCCGACGAACCGGCCCATGATCCGCAAGGACCAGCCGGACCTCGTCTACAAGAACGAGACCGCCAAGTTCGACCAGGTCGTCGAGGACATCGTCGAGCGCCACCGCAGGAAGCAGCCGGTGCTCGTCGGTACGACGAGCGTCGAGAAGAGCGAGTACCTGGCTCGCCTGCTCGCGAAGCGCGGCGTCAAGCACGAGGTCCTCAACGCCAAGAACCACGCGCGCGAGGCCGCGATCATCGCGCAGGCTGGACGTCTCGGCGCCGTCACGGTCGCGACGAACATGGCCGGCCGCGGCACCGACATCATGCTCGGCGGCAACGCCGAGTTCCTCGCCGTCGCCAAGATGCACGAGCGCGGCCTCAGCCCGGTGGAGACGCCCGAGGAGTACGAGGCGGCCTGGGACGAGGTCTTCGAGTCGGTCAAGAAGGACGTCGAGAAGGAGGCTGAGAAGGTCACCGAGGTCGGCGGACTCTACGTGCTCGGCACGGAGCGCCACGAGTCGCGCCGCATCGACAACCAGCTCCGCGGCCGCTCCGGCCGCCAGGGGGACCCCGGTGAGAGCCGGTTCTACCTGTCGCTGCAGGACGACCTCATGCGGCTGTTCAACTCCGGCGCCGCCGAGGCGATGATGGGCCGCTCCAACGTGCCCGACGACCTCGCCATCGAGTCGCGCGTCGTCAGCCGCGCCATCCGGTCCGCGCAGTCGCAGGTCGAGGCCCGCAACGCCGAGATCCGCAAGAACGTCCTCAAGTACGACGACGTGCTGAACCGCCAGCGCGAGGCGATCTACGGCGACCGCCGGCACATCCTCGAGGGCGACGACCTGCACGAGCGCGTCCAGCGCTTCCTCGTCGACGTCATCGACGAGGTCGTGGACGAGCACACCTCCGAGGGCCAGTCGGACGACTGGGACCTCGACGCGCTCTGGGCCGAGTTGAAGACCCTCTACCCGGTCTCCATCACGCCCGATGAGGTGATCATGGAGTCCGGCAGCCGCGGCCGGCTGAACGCGAAGACCCTCAAGGAGGAGCTCCTCTCCGACGCTAAGCTCGCCTACGCGCGCCGCGAGGAGCAGCTGGGGGCGCCGGCCATGCGCGAGCTCGAGCGCCGCGTGGTGCTCTCGGTGATCGACCGCCGGTGGCGCGACCACCTCTACGAGATGGACTACCTGAAGGACGGCATCGGCCTGCGCGCCATGGCGCAGCGCGATCCGCTCGTCGAGTACCAGCGCGAGGGGTTCTCGCTCTACCAGTCGATGATGGGCGCGATCCGCGAGGAGTCGGTCGGGTTCCTGTTCAATCTCGACGTCGAGGTCACCGGATCCGACGGCACGTCGGTCGAGGCGCGCGGCCTCGCGGCGTCCGAGCAGCGCGGGTTGTCGTACTCCGCTCCTTCCGACGACGCATCGGGCGACGTGGAGGTGCGCGATCAGCGCGGGCGCGTCGAGCGCGGCGCGACGGAGCGTGCGCAGCGTCAGGCGGCGTCGTTCGAGGACGCGATCGCGCCCCAGGCCGAGCAGCAGCAGGGTTCCGCGCCCGCCGGGCAGGGGCAGCGATCCGCGGGCTCCGGCCGCGGGGCGTTCGGGCAGCGCCCCGGGAACGGCGACGCGCCGACGGCGGGAAACCGGGCCGAGCGCCGCGCGCAGGCCAAGCGCAAGTAGGTTCTCGCACCTTTTGCGACGGGATCCGTCGCGTTCTTCACCGAGCGCGACGGATCCCGTCGCATTTTCATTGTCGGCGATGCCTCTGCGCTGCTAGTTTCTGATCCACCCGAGCGCTCGAACCCCCAGGAGATCGCGATGAGTCAGGATGCACCCGCCCGCCAGGATCCGCCCCGCGAAGAGCACCACGAGCTGAGGGCCGACGGCATCACCGCCGCCGGCTCGATCGTGATGGCCGTCGCCGGCAGCGCTCCGGCCTACTCGATCACCGCGACCACCGCGGTCCTCATCGCCGCGGCGGGACTCGCCAGCCCCGCCGCCCTGCTCTGGTGCGGGCTGCCGATGCTCGGCATCGCGTGGGCCTTCGCCTACCTCGGCCGTGCCGACGTCAACGCGGGCGCCGCCTACTCGTGGGTGGGGCGCGCGCTGCACCCGATCCTCGGATTCCTGGCCGGGTGGGCGCTGGTGGTGTCCGCGACGATCTTCATGGTCGCGGGAGCGCTCCCGGCCGGCGCCGCGACCGTCTCGCTGTTCGACGAGAAGGCGGCGAGCAACACGCTCCTCGTCACCGTGGTCGGCGCGGTCTGGTTCCTCATCATGGCGCTCGCCGTGCTGCTCGGCGTGCGGGTGACCGCGCGGGCGCAGTGGATCATGTCCACCGTCGAGGTCGCCCTGCTCGTCGTCTTCGGCGTCCTCGCGATCGTGCGGGCCGCGGGCAGCGACCACGCCGGACCGTCGTTCGACTGGAGCTGGCTCGGCTTCAGCCACTTCAGCGGCGTCGGCGGGTTCGTCGCGGCGGCGCTCATCGCGGCGTTCTACTACTGGGGCTGGGACGTGTCGTCGAACCTCAACGAGGAGACCAAGGACGGCCGCAAAGCGGCCGGACGGGGCGGGATCATCGGCGTCATCATCGTCTTCCTGCTGTTCGAGGTCTTCACGATCGCGGTGCAGGTGCTCCTGCCGGCCAAGGTCATCGCGAAGAGCGACGGCAACATCCTGTCGCTGCTCGGCGACGTGCTGTGGCCCGGGATCGGCGGCAAGATCCTCGTCATCGCCGTCGCGCTCTCGACGATCGCCACGCTCGAGACGACGCTCATCCAGGTCACCCGGTCGCTGTTCGCGATGGGACGCGACCACACGATCCCGCTGGTCTTCGGGCGCGCGCACAAGAAGTGGCGCACCCCCGCATTCGCGACGCTCGTCGTCACCGGGGTGTCGATCATCCTCTTCATCGGGTCGAACTTCCTCGGCAGCGTGGGCGACATCCTCTCCAACGCGGTGTCGTCGATCGGCATCCAGATCGCGTTCTACTACGCGCTGGCCGCGATCGCGGTGATCGTCGCGTACCGACGCCTGGTGTTCCAGTCGGTGCGGAACTTCATCTTCATCGCGCTCTGGCCGGGACTCGGCGCCGCGTTCATGGTGTTCGTGTTCGTGGCCGCCATCCCGAACTCGACGCTGCCCGTCATCCTCATCGGCTTCGGCGCGCTCGCGATCGGCGTCATCCCGCTGATCATCTTCTGGCGCAAGGGGCGGGCCTACTACGGTCGGCGCCCGCTCGAACTGCCGGAGGAGCTGGTCACCAGCCAGATCGACATCTCGTCCAACGACCCCAAGGTCCAGTGAGGCGGACCGCGCCGCCGATCGGACTCAGAGCACGCTGATCGCGGTCGCGCGCCAGCGGCGGTCGAGGCCCTCGAGGCGGATCGCCACGGCGCGCGACCGGGCGCGGTTGTGGACGACGACGACCGCCTCGACGACGCCGTCGCGCGGCTCGCACACCCGCACCGACCCGAGCGTGAAGGCGGGACGCTGCGGCGCCTGACCCTTCGCGTGCCGAGCGCGAGCGGCGAGCACGACCCGCTTCAGCAGCACGCGGTAGACGTCGTCGCTGACCCAGCGGGCGATCTGCTCCAGGTCGCGGGCGCCGGCGAGGATCTCGACGACGCAGCGCGTGAGGTTCTCGAGCAGGGGCGCGGGGTCGGGGAGGGTGCGGGTCGAGGCGGGCTGGCGCCCGAAGTACTCCTCGGTGTCGAGCCGCGCATAGGCGCGGTGGACGTTGCGGTCGATGGCCCCCACGACAGCCGTGCTCATGCATCCCCCTGCGATCGCTCCGAAAATGGCCCCCGTACGGGGGTGGTGACACCTAAGCACGACTCATCTCTCGATGTCGAGGGGGAGATCTCCCCTGTGGAGAATCAGGCGGGCGACCCCGGGGCGGTGGATACGGTCACCGCGTGCGGTGGGACGATCTCTTCGCCGACCTCGAGGGTCAGCTGGAGCAGGGCCTCGGCGCCGAGGACCTCGACCTCGCCGCCGAGGAGGAGCGCCTGCGCCTCGGCCGCCTGGGGCTGCGCGATCGCCTCGCCGCCCTGGCGGGAGAGGAGCTCGCGCTGGAGCTGCGCGACGGCTCGCGACTGCCGCTCCGCATCGAGACCATCGGCCGGGACTGGGTCTCGGGCATGGCGGCGGAGAGCCGTGGACGCTCCTGCGTCGTGCCGATCGACGCCGTCGCGGCGATCCTGCCCGGACCGGACCTCGTCCCGGCGTCGCTCGCGGGCCAGGACGAGCACCCCGACGCGCTCTCGCGGCGTCTCGGCCTCCCGTTCGTGCTCCGCGACCTCTGCCGCCGTCGCAGCCCGGTCGCCGTGACGACGACCACGCGGGCGCTGCACGGCACCATCGACCGGGTCGGGCGCGATCATCTCGACCTCGCCGAGCACGATCCGGGGGAGCCGCGACGCGCCGCAGCGGTCCGCTCGATCCGCATCCTGCCGTTCTCCGTGATCCTGCTGGTGCGGTTCTGACCCCGGTCAGCGGTCGATGAACAGCTCCGGGACGTCGGTGAACTCGGCCTGACGCCAGAGGCCGCTACGACGGCTCTCCTCGTACTTCGCGGCGATGTAGTCCTCGAGCCGGTCCCGCTCGATCCGCCAGTGGCCGCCGCCCACCTTGATCGCCGGCAGCTCGCCCGAGCGCACCAGACCGTAGGCCTGGCCGGCGGACACGTTGAGGATCTCCGCGACATCGGCCAGCGTGAGGAAGCGGCCGAGCGCGCCATCGGATCCCGTCATGGCTCCGATTATGGGCGGCGGGGGTGAGCCGCAGCGGGTGTGTGGATAACTCGCGGAGCCCGGTCGCTGTGCGGGTGAGCATGTCGCCATGACCGACACCGCCTCCGCACCCCCGCTGCGTCGCCGGCCGTTCGCCGACCCGCGTCTGCTCGTGGGCCTGCTGCTCGTCGCCGCCTCGATCGCCGCGACGGCGGGCATCGTCGCCGCCGTCGACCGCCGCGTGCAGGTGTACGCCGCCGCCGGGCCTCTCGAGCCCGGGCAGCGGATCGCGGCCTCCGACCTCGTGTCCCGCGGTGTCGCGCTCGACGGATCCGACTCCCTCTACCTCGGCGTCGGCGACGTGCCCCGCGGAGGTCTCGTCGTGACCCGCGCCGTCGCGCAGGGCGAGCTCGTCCCGGCTGCGTCGGTCGGACGCACGAGCGATGTGGATGCAACCTCGCTCGTCCTGCGCGTCGCGACCCGGGTCAGCGCCGCGGTCAAGCCGGGAGCGTCGATCGACGTCTGGTCGTCCGCCGCACCGGACCCCGGCGCGACCACCGGCGACGACGCTCCGGCGACCGCGCCGCCGACGGTGCTCGTCGCCGGCGCGACCGTCGTGCGGGTGCTCGACGAGCAGCAGGCGCTCGCGGTCGACCGCGACGGCAGCGCGGTCGAGGTCCGACTCCCGCGCGCGCGGGTGGCGCGGGTGCTCGCCGCGCTCGCGGCCGGCGACCAGCTCGCGATCGTGCCGGCCGGCCTCGGGCTGGGGTGGGGATCGTGACCGACGTCGCCCTCGCGCTGCCGCTCGCCGAGGAGGAGACGCTCGCCGCCGATGCGGCCCGGCACGGGCATCGGATCGTCGCGCGCTGCTCGGGTGGCGACGAGCTCGCCACCCGGCTGGCTGCCGCCGACCCGGAGCTCGTCGTATGCGGCGCGGCACCGCAGTATCTGAGTCCGCGCCTCCTCGACGCCTGCGATCGACGCGGTGTGCGGCTCGTCGCCCTGGCGGCGGGGCCGACCGAGCGTCGGCAGGCCGCCGTGCTGGGGTTGGTCGACGTGCTCGAGGCTCCGGCCGGGTGGGAGGCGATCGTCCCGTCGACGGGCGGCCGAGCCGTCGACCTCGCGGGCGCCGACCCGGCCGAGGAGATCCTCGTGCGACCGGTCGGCCGGGCGCCGGAGCGCGGGCGCGTGATCGCGGTCTGGGGTCCGGCGGGCGCTCCGGGGCGCACCTCCGTCGCGATCGCGCTCGCCGCCGAGTTCGCGCTGCGGGGCAGCAAGGTCGCGCTCGCCGACGCCGACACGCACGGCGCCGCCATCGCGCCCGCGCTCGGTCTCCTCGACGAGGCGCCCGGATTCGCCGCGGCGTGCCGGCTCGTCGCCGGGGGCGCTCTCACCAACGCCGAGCTCGACCGCATCGCGCAGCCGCACGGCACCGGGACCCTCCGCGTGCTGACCGGGATCGGGCGGGCGAGCCGCTGGCCGGAGCTCGGGGCCGACCGCGTCGAGGGTGTGCTCGCGGCGCTCCGCGAGTGGGCGCCGGTGACCGTCGTCGACACCGCGGCGAGCCTCGAGGAGGACGAGGAGCTCTCAAGCGACCTCGTCGCCCCGCGCCGCAATGCCGCGACCCTCGCGGCGCTCCGGGCCGCGGATCGCGTCGTCGCGGTCGCGTCGGCCGACCCCGTCGGCCTCGCCCGCTATCTGCGCGTGCACGCCGATCTGCTCGAGCTGGTCGGACCGGACCGCGTCGTCACCGTCGTCAACAAGGTGCGGGCGAGCGCCATCGGCCTCGGCCCCGCGGCGCAGGTCCGGCAGACGCTCGCGCGGTTCGGCGGGGTCCGCGATCCGCTGCTGGTGCCCTGGGACCTCGCCGCCTTCGACGCCGCGCTGCTGAGCGGACGCCCCGTCGGCGAGGCGGCGCCCCGCTCCGCGGCGAGCGCGGCGATCCGCGAACTGGCCGATCGGCTCGCGCCGGATCCGGCCCCCGCCGTCCGGCGCCCGCGGAGGTTCCGCCGCGCGTCCTGAGCCCCGTCCCGGGCCGCCCGGCATCGGGACCGACGCGGCGACCGTCCGGCCGCGCCTAGGCTGGATCGCATGTCGACCCTCTCGGAGCTGGCGGTCGCGCAGGGACGCACGGACGCCGACGTCGAGTGGCTGCACCTGCTGGTCGCCGACGGTCAGCTCATCGCCGACCTCGCGTTCGCCGACGTCGTGCTCTGGCTGCCCGCCTCCGACGGGGGGTTCATCGCGGCCGCCCACTCCCGGCCGTCGTCGGCGGCGACCCTCTTCTACCGCGACTTCGTGGGCCAGCCCATCAAGCCGGAGTGGCGGCAGCAGGTCTCCGACGCGTTCGCGACCGGCGAGATCATCGACACGGCCGCGCCCGACTGGTACGAGGAGACGCCCACGCGCGTGCGCGCCGTGCCGGTCATGCGCCGGCTCTCGGCGAGCGACGCGGAGACCACGCACACCCCGATCGCGGTGCTCACCCGGCACAGCAACCTGAGTGAGGCGCGCACGCCGAGCCGGCAGGAGTTGACCTTCAACCAGTGCGCGAACGACCTGTTCGCGATGATCGCGTCGGGCGACTTCCCCGACCTCGGGGCGCCGTCCGGTCCGCGTCGCGGGGCCCCGCGTGCGGCCGACGGCCTCATCCGCCTCGACGTCGACGGGGTGGTCACCTTCGCGAGCCCCAACGGGCTCTCCGCCTTCAACCGCATGGGATTCCAGGGCGAGCTCGAGGGGGAGTCGCTGGCCGAGGTGACGACCCAGCTCCTGCAGGGCAAGCTCATCGTCGACGAGTCCCTGCCGCTCGTCGTCACCGGGCGCGCGCCGTGGCGCACCGACATCGAGGCGCGCGGCGTCACGGTGACGCTCCGCACGATCCCGATCCGCCACCACGAGGAGCGGGTCGGGGCGATCGTCCTGGTCCGCGACGTCACGGAGGTGCGGCACCAGGAGCAGGAGCTCATCACCAAGGACGCGACGATCCGCGAGATCCACCACCGCGTCAAGAACAACCTGCAGACCGTGGCGTCGCTGCTGCGCATCCAGTCGCGTCGCGCGCACAGCGACACCGCTCGCGAGGCGCTGACCCAGGCGATGCGCCGGGTCGCGGCCATCGCCGTCGTGCACGACACCCTCAGCCAGGGGCTCAGCCAGAACGTCGACTTCGACGACGTGTTCGACCGCGTGCTCATGCTCATCGCCGAGGTCGCGTCGACGCACAACACGACCGTCCACCCGACGAAGAAGGGCAGCTTCGGCGTGCTGCCGAGCGAGTACGCGACGCCGCTCGCGCTCGCGCTCACCGAACTCGTCACGAACGCCGTCGAGCACGGGCTGGCCGGGCGCGACGGCACCGTGGAGATCTCCGCCAAGCGGCGCGACGATCAGCTGATCGTCAAGGTGCGCGATGACGGTGTCGGACTGCCCGAGGGGCAGGTCGGATCGGGGCTCGGCACGCAGATCGTGCGCACCCTCATCCAGGGCGAGCTCGGCGGCACCATCGACTGGCACACCCTCGAGGGCGAGGGCACCGAAGTCACGATCGAGGTGCCGACCCTCTGGATGACGCGCAGCTGACGCGGCGCGTCACGGCATCCACCCACGGGTGCGACGAATCGCACGGGAGCATCGGAGTGGCCGCCGAGGCGCTGCGGAACGGTCGCGCGGAGGCGCGATCCGAGCGCTCCGGTGCGGGGTCAGCTGGCGCGGCGGGCCCGGGCGGCGCGGCGCTTCAGCGCCCGACGCTCGTCCTCGCTGAGGCCGCCCCAGACGCCCGAGTCCTGGTTCGTCTCGAGGGCGTACTGGAGGCACTGCTCGGTGACGGAGCAGCGGGCGCACACGGCCTTGGCCTGGTCGATCTGGTCGACGGCGGGGCCGGTGTTGCCGACGGGGAAGAACAGCTCGGGGTCTGCAGCGAGGCAGGCGGCCTTGTCACGCCAATCCATGTGGTGCTCCTCTGTGTTGCTCTGACGCGAGCGCACGGCATGGATTCGTGGTTGCGGCCGCGCGCAGCTGAAGGGAATCCGTAGATTTGGGGGATTAGTCTGCGGACTCACCTACCGCGTTGTAGGCGTCACATCAACCGCCACCAGAGTTTCATACTTGTTACGGCGAATCAATAGTTTCGAATAGGACGACCCTGTGAACCGACCCCGCCGTCCGCCCCTCCTCTGGGTGCTCGTGGGCCTCCTGACGGTCGAGTTCCTGCTCGTCGCGGGCCTCACGGTGCTGCTCGCGGTGTCGCTCGCCGACGGCGGCGCGGGAAGTCTGGCGAGCGGTGTCGCCCTGACCGTCATCGCCGCGATCGCCGCGATCTGGTTGGGGGCGATGGTCGTGGGGGCGTTCCGCGGTCAGGCGTGGATCCGGGCGGCGGCCGTGGTCTGGCAGGTCATCCAGATCGCGGTCGGCGTCGGCTCGCTGCTCGGGGCTCTCGCCCAGCCGTGGATCGGATGGCCGCTGACGATCGTCGGCGTCGGCGCGTTCGTCCTCCTCTTCACACCGTCGGTGGTCGATGCGACCCGGCGCCGCGACGACGCCGCCATGTGACTAGGCCGCGAGTCCGAGCTTCTTGCGCAGCGCCGCGACGTGACCGGTGGCCCGCACGTTGTACTGCGCGAGCTGGATGCGGCCGTCCTCGTCGATCACGAACGTCGAGCGGATGACGCCCACGACCGTCTTGCCGTACATCGACTTCTCGCCCCACACGCCGTAGGCCTCGTGGACCGCGCGGTCGGGGTCGCTGAGGAGCGGGAAGGTCAGGTGCTCCTCCTCGGCGAACCTCTTGTTCTTGGCCGGTTGGTCGCGCGAGACGCCGAGCACGGCGTAGCCGGCCGCCGCGAGCGAGCCGAGGCTGTCGCGGAAGTCGCAGGCCTCCTTCGTGCAGCCCGGCGTCGACGCCTCGGGGTAGAAGTACAGGATCACCTTGCGCCCGCGAAGGTCGGCGAGCGCGACCTCGTCGCCGGCCTGGTCGACGAGGGTGAAGTCGGGGGCGATGTCGCCCGGCTCGAGGCGTGATGCGGCCATGTTCTTCTCCTGTTAGAGTTGATCCCCGGCCCAGTCAATCAGGGTCGAGCACCTCTAGCTCAATTGGCAGAGCAGCTGACTCTTAATCAGCGGGTTCCGGGTTCAAGTCCCGGGGGGTGTACCACCCCGGTCTCTTCTGCGCCCCGTTCGCGAGCTTCGTAACAGAGGTACGCATTCGCGTCGCGCCCGCGGACGTCGTGCGAGCCTGTCTGCACTCGGGCGGGAGGCTGGTCCCGCCCCGACCTCGCAGGTCGGAAGGCGTGAACAGGATCATGAGCACTTCACCCGACGAGCGGGCGGCGGGCTTCACCACCCGTCAGCTGCGCGCCGGCGACGCCGACGGGTCGCGCATCGCCCCCCGCGCCCTCCCCATCTACCTCACCGCGGGTTTCGAGCTCGCCGACTTCGACGCGGCGGCCGAACAGTTCCACGGCGGCGACGGCTACTCGTACACCCGGGTCGCCAACCCGACGACCGATGCGCTCGAGCGTCGGATCGCCGACCTCGAGAGCGGCGCCGAGGCGCTCGTCGTCGGCAGCGGCCAGGCGGCGACGTCGATCGCGCTCCTCGGGCTGCTGCGCGCGGGCGACCACATCGTCTCGGCGGCGAGCATCTACGAGGGCACCCGCGGGCTCCTCCTCGACAACCTCGCCCGGCTCGGCATCACGGTCGACTTCGTCGCCGACGCGGCGGACCTCGGGGCGTGGGAGCGGGCGATCCGGCCCGAGACGCGGGTGCTGTTCGGGGAGTCGATCCCGAATCCCACGAACGACCTGTTCGACATCGCCGCGGTCGCCGACCTCGCCCACGCCCACGGCATCCCGCTCGTCATCGACAGCACCCTCGCGAGCCCGTACCTCCTGCGCCCCATCGAGCACGGCGCCGACATCGTGGTGCACTCCGCGAGCAAGTTCCTCGCGGGTCACGGGGCCGTGCTCGGCGGCGTCGTCGTCGACAACGGCCGCTTCGACGCGGCCCGGTCGGGGGAGCTGTTCCCGCACCTCGTCGCGCGCGACCGGCTCGGCGGCCCGAGCCCGTGGGAGCGCGCCGGCGGCCGCGCCCGCATCGCCTACCTCCGCGACGTGGTCGCCCTGCGCTTCGGCCCGACGGCGTCGCCGCTCAACGCGTTCCTGATCAACCAGGGGATCGAGACGCTGTCGCTGCGGGTCGAGCGGCAATCGGCGAACGCTCTGGTTGTCGCGCGGTGGCTCGAGGAACGGCCCGAGGTCGCCTCCGTCGCGTACGCCGGCCTGCCGTCGAGCCCGCACCACGCGCTCGCGACGCGCTACCTGCCGAACGGCTTCGGCTCGGTGTTCGCGTTCACGCTGCACGGGGGGCTCGCGGCGGCGCGCGCGTTCGTCGACGCGCTCGAGGTCTTCACCCACATGACGCACCTCGGCGACGTGCGCTCGCTCGTGCTCCACCCGGCGTCGACGAGCCACACCCTCCGGAGCGCCGAGGAGCAGGCGGCGGCCGGCATCCTGCCCGGCACGCTGCGGGTCTCGATCGGCATCGAGGACGCGCCCGACCTGCTCGCCGACCTCGAGCGCGGCCTCACCGCCGCGCGCGCCGCGGCGCCCGCCGGTCGGACGGCCCACGAGGTGGCCGCATGAGCCGGATGCAGCACCTCGGCTGGTTCCTCGCGCGCGGCTTCGGCCCGCAGGGCTGGGGCCACCCCTCCCTCGACTGGGACTGGGACTGGACGCGCCCCGACCTGTACCAGCAGTCCGCCCGCGAGCTCGAGCAGGCGGGCGTCGACCTGCTCATCATCGAGGACGCGCCCTCGCTCGGGAACGCCGCGACGATCGACACCCGCATCCGCCAGGCGTTCGGCGGACCGAAGTTCGACCCGCTGCTGCTCGCGCCCTACCTGTTCGCGGCGACCCGGCACCTCGGCGTCGCGCCGACGGTCAACCCGGCCGCGTACCTGCCGTACACGGCCGCGCGCCAGTTCGCCTCGCTCCAGCACCTGAGCGGCCACCGGCTCGGCCTCAACGTCGTCACCGACACCGGGAGCGCGCGGCACTTCGGCACGGAGCCGCCGCTCGCGCACGATGCGGCCTACGACCGCGCGGAGGAGTGGCTCGACGGCGTGAAGCGGCTGTGGCGCTCGTGGGGCGAGGGGGCGCTCGTCGCCGACTCCTCGATCCCGCTCTACGCCGACGGCTCGAAGCTCGACCCGGTGCGGCACCGCGGTGAGTACTTCGGGTTCGACGGGCCGCTCAACGCGATCCCGTTCACCGACGGCGAGCCCGCAATCGTCTCGCCCGGCGGATCCGGGCGCGGCCTGGCCTTCGCGGGCGCGAACTCCGACGTGCAGCTCGCGCTCGCGCCGCTCGACGTCGAGTCCGTCCGTGCCTACCGGGCGAGGATCCACGCCGCGGCCGTCGAGCGCGGCCGGCAGCCGTCGGACATCACGATCCTGTTCGCGATCCAGCCGGTGCTCGTGTCGAGCACCGAGGAGGCCGACCGGCTCGTCGCCGCCTCGGCGCACCCTGACGACGCCGGGATCCGGCTCATCGCCGAGCGTCAGTCGAGCGACCTCGAGACCGACCTGACCGCGCTCGACCCCGACCGGCCCCTCGACCTCGCGATCTTCGGCGACCACGTCTCGCGCGGCAGCATCAACCGGCTGGTCGGCGGGGCCGACCCGTCGACGCCCCTGCGCGAGCTGCTCGCGCGCCAGGCCCGTCTCGGCCGGCTCTCCGACCGCTCCGGGTTCGTCGGCACCGCCGACGAGCTCGCCGACCTCTTCGAGGAGCTCGGCGACGACGCCGACAACGACGGCTTCCTGCTCTGGGGCGACATCCATCCCGTGACCGTGCACCGCATGCTCGACGAGCTCGCCCCGATCCTGCGGCGGCGCGGGATCCTGCGCCGCGAGTTCGGCGACGGCGGGCTCCTGCAGAACCTGCGGGACTTCTGACGGCCACCGTCGTCGGCATCTCGGGCACGCTGCACGCACCGTCGAAGACCGATCGGGTGCTCGACGCGATCCTCGCGGCCGTCGCGGACCGCACCGGCGCGACCACCGCCACGGTCTCGGTGCTGGACCACGGGCACGCGATCGTCGACGCGCTCGCGGCCCCGCCGGCTCCCGCGCTCGCCGCCGCTGACGAGCAGGTGCTCGCCGCCGACGCCCTCGTCGTCGCGACCCCCGTCTACAAGGGGTCGTACACCGGGCTGCTGAAGGCCTTCGTCGACCCGCTCGCGCCGGCCTCGCTCGCGGACGTGCCCGTGCTCCTCGCCGCGATCGCCGGCGACGACCAGCACGCGCTCGTCATCGACCACGAGCTGCGGCCGCTGTTCGGCTTCTTCGGGGCCGCGGTGCTGCCGCGGGGCGTCTATGCGCGGGGCGTCGATCTCGCCGACCCGGAGGCGCTCTCGCCCGCGCTCGCGGAGCGGATCGACGCGGCGGCCGAGCGGCTGGCGGCGGCGCTCCTCTGACGCCGAAGGGTCAAGCGGACGGGGGAGTGCGCGGAGCCCGCGGGGCGCGCGCACGCGGCGCCCGAGCCTGCTTCGGCGCGGGCGCGCTCTCCGGCCGGTCGATGACCGCCGGAGCCGGAGCCGGAGCTGGAGCCTTCGGGGCCAGCGGCACCGACGCCGCCTCCCGCTGCGCGGCGATGTAGAGCTCCGCGGCCTTCGTCGCCGTCAGGAGGTAGCGCACGAGGATGACGAGGAACGCGATGATCCCCGCGAGGACGACGAGCGCGACGACCACGGCCACGATCGCCGCCCCGACGCCGTAGGTCGCGCGGAGCAGCTCGCCGAGCGGGCCGTGCGGTCCGGGGCCCGGCCACGGGCCGTGCATCAGTAGCGCTCCTCGAGCTCCCGCAGCTCGGCCTGGCGCGACTTCTCGAGCACGTCGCCCACCGCGATCGCGATCCCGATGCCGAGGCTGGCCCACATGAGGACGAGCCGCCAGTCGCGCGGGCCCTCCTTCGACGCCCGGGCGAGCCCGATCGCCGGGAAGATCGCGGACCAGATGCCGGGGCTCAGCAGGAACTTGCGCACGGCTCCACGGTAGCGACGCCCGTCGGAGGCCGCATCCGTCGCCAGCCGACCCTCAGGTCGATCGCGTCACGCGGTGCGCTTGGCCTGGCGCTTGGCCGCCTTGCGCTCCGCGCGCGCCTTCAGCATGTGCGAGGGGCCGACGCCGAGCGGATCGCGCTCCGCGTGCTCCTGCCCGACGTACTTCTTCGCGTACGCGACCGTCTCGATCAGCACGTCGAGCTTCGGCTGCTGCTCCTTCTCCTTGCGCGTGATCACCTCGGCGACCACGTTGCCGCTCCAGTGGTTCTCGGCGAGCCAGGTGAGCGTCTCGGCGACGGGCTGGGTGCCGTGCCCCGGGGGCAGGTGCTCGTCGAGGATCTGCCCCTCGTCGGCCGACCTGCGCCCGTCGCAGAGGTGGATGTGCTTGAGCCGGTCGCCCATCGCCTGCGCCATCTGCAGCGAGTCGCGACCCGCGAGCGAGGCGTGGGAGAAGTCGAGCGTCATCGCGTCGACGTCCATCTCGAGCGGATCCGAGCTCGGCTTGTAGGCCTTGATGCCCCGCCCGCCGACCTTCCACGGGAACATGTTCTCCACGCAGATGTCGACGCCGCTGGACTGCGCCGTCTCGCGCACGACCTTCTCGAAGCGGTCGGCGTACTCGCCCTGCCAGCGGAACGGCGGGTGGACGACGACCGAGCCGGCGCCGAGGCGAGCGGCGTGCTCCGCCGACTTCTCGAGCTTGATCCGCGGGTCGCGGCCATAGACGAACGTCGTCAGCAGCAGCACCGGCGCGTGCACCGAGAGGATCGGCATGGTGTACCGCTCGCTCAGGCGGAGCAGGGCGTCGGCGTCCTGCGTGGTCGGGTCGTTCGTGATCATGACCTCGACGCCGTCGTACCCGGCGAGACGTGCGAGGCGGAAGGCCTGCTCCATCCCCAGCGGATAGACGCAGGAGGTGCTCATCCCGATCGAAATCATCAGACCCACAACCTAACCGAGCGACGTGACGGGGGCGTGACACGCACAGGAACTGCGTGGACCGCTCGAGGGATTCGGTGCGGGGGCAGGATCGGATGGTGACGGTCTTCCGCAAGCAGCGCGCCGACGCGCCCCCGGGCTTCTTCGCGGCGGAGGCGGCCGGGCTGCGCTGGCTGGCCGAGGCCGAGTCGGTCGGCGGGGCCGCCGTCGTCGCGGTGCGCGGCGTGGGGGAGGGCTGGATCGAGCTCGACCGTCTCGCGTCGGCGCGCCCGACGGCGGAGGCGGCGCGCGTCTTCGGGGCGGCGCTCGCGCGCACCCACGCGGCTGGTGCCGCGGCGTTCGGCGCCGCCCCCGGCGACGGTCCGTGGTTCATCGGCCGGCAGGAGCTGCCGTGCGATCCGAGCGCGACCTGGGGCGCGTTCTACGCGGCGCAGCGGGTGCTGCCGTTTGCGCGCCGCGCGCACGAGCGGCGCCACCTCGATGCCCGCGGCCTGGCCGTCGTCGAGGAGGCGTGCGCGCGGATCGCGTCGGGCGCGCTCGACGACGACGAGCCGCCCGCGCGCCTGCACGGCGATCTCTGGAACGGCAACGTCGCGTGGACGCCCGCGGGGGCCGTGCTCATCGACCCCGCGGCGCACGGCGGTCATCGCGAGACCGACCTGGCGATGCTCGCCCTGTTCGGCCTCCCGTTCCTCGACGTCGTGCTCGACGGCTACGACGCGGCGGCGCCGCTGCGGCCGGGCTGGCGGGATCGCGTGCCGATGCACCAGCTCCACCCGCTCGCCGTGCACGCCGCGTCGCACGGCGCGGCCTACGCGGAGCCGCTCGCCGCCGCTGCTGAGAGCACGCTCGGACTCGGCTGATAGCGTCGGGACCATGGACGACGAGACGTACCCCTTCGTCGTCGTCAGCAACCGCCTCCCGGTCGATCGTGTCGTCGACGAGGACGGCACGGAGCACTGGCGCCAGTCGCCCGGCGGCCTGGTCACCGCCCTCGAGCCCATCATGCGCGAGGCCGACGGAGCCTGGGTCGGCTGGGTCGGCGCCCCCGATCTCGAGCACGAGCCCTTCGATCACGACGGCATCCGCATCGTGCCGGTCGCGCTCAGCGAGGACGACATCCAGCGCTACTACGAGGGCTTCAGCAACGACACCCTCTGGCCGCTGTACCACGACGTGATCGCGCCGCCGAGCTACCACCGGATCTGGTGGGACAGTTACGTCAGCGTCAACCAGCGCTTCGCCAACGCGGTCGCGGCGGTCACCTCCGAGAACGGCACCGTCTGGGTGCAGGACTACCAGCTGCAGCTCGTGCCGCGGATGCTGCGCCAGCTCCGCCCGGACCTGACCATCGGGTTCTTCAATCACATCCCGTTCCCGGCCTACGGCATCTTCAGCCAGCTGCCCTGGCGCACGCAGATCGTCGAGGGCCTCCTCGGCGCCGACGTCATCGGCTTCCAGCGCTCCGCCGACGCGGGCAACTTCTCCCGGGCGGTACGGCGCCTCGTCGGCTACCCGGCGAAGAGCCCCGTCATCGACGTGCCCGCACGCGGCGACAGTCCGGCGCGCAGGGTGGTCGCGCGGGCCTTCCCGATCTCCATCGACGCGGCGGGATTCGAGGAGCTGGCGCACCGCCCCGAGGTCGAGGCGCGCGCCGCGCAGATCCGCCACGATCTCGGCGACCCGAAGCGGATCCTGCTCGGCGTCGACCGGCTCGACTACACCAAGGGCATCGGCCACCGGCTGAAGGCCTACCACGAGCTCCTGCAGGACGGCCGCGTCGACGTCGAGGACGTCGTGCTCGTCCAGGTCGCGAGCCCGAGCCGCGAGCGCGTCGACACCTACCGTCAGCTGCGCGACGAGGTCGAGCTGACCGTCGGCCGCATCAACGGCGACTTCGGCGGGATCGGCCGCGAGGCCGTCAGCTATCAGCACCACGGTTTCCCGCGCGAGGAGATGGCGGCGCTCTACCTCGCGGCCGACGTCATGCTCGTCACGGCCCTCCGCGACGGCATGAACCTCGTCGCGAAGGAGTACGTGGCGGCGCGGTTCGACGAGGACGGCGTGCTCGTGCTCTCCGAGTTCACCGGGGCCTCCGACGAGCTGCGGCAGGCGGTGCTCATCAACCCGCACGACATCGACGGGATGAAGGACGCGATCGTCCGGGCGATCGAGATGCCTCGGCCCGAGCGGCGCCGGCGGATGCGGGCGCTGCGCAAGCGCGTGCGCGACAACGACGTGGCGCACTGGTCGCGGGAGTTCCTGCGCACGCTGGCCGAGCACTCCCGCGGCGGGTCCGACCCGCTCGGCGAGCTCGAGTGGACCGTCGACCGGGCCCCGCGGAGCTGACGTGGACGAACCGCTGGATCCCGGGCTCGTCGACGCCCTCCGCGCCTTCGCCGGGCCGGGCCGGGTGCTCGTCGCCCTCGACTTCGACGGGACCCTCGCCCCGATCGCCGACCATCCGGGCGGGGCGCGGACGCTGCCCGCCGCGCACGACGCGATCGAGCGGCTGCTCGCGGCGCCCGAGACCGAGGTCGCCTACGTCAGCGGCCGCTCGCTCGCGAGCCTCGTCGACGCCGCCCGGCCGCCGGCGGGGTCGCTGCTGGTCGGGTCGCACGGGATCGAGGTGCGCCTCGACGACGGGGCGGAGCCGCTCGCCCTGCACGACGACGAGCGCGCCCGGGTGCGGGAGCTCCACGACCTGCTCGAGCAGGTCGCCACCCGTCACGAGGGCGTCTGGGTCGAGGACAAGCCGGCCGGATCCGCGCTCCACACCCGGCAGGCCGACGACGACGTCGCGGAGACGGCCGAGCGGGAGGCGCTGGCGGAGACCGAGGCGCGGCTGCCCGGCCTCACCTCGCGGGGCGGCAAGAGGATCCTCGAGTTCTCCGTCCGCGACGCGACGAAAGGGGACGGGCTCGACCTGCTGCGCGCGCATGTCGGCGCCGACCGTGTGCTCTACGCGGGCGACGACCTCACCGACGAGGACGCGTTCGCGGTGCTGCGCGACGGCGACGTCGGGATCAGGAGCGGGCCCGGGGAGACGCGCGCCGCGTTCCGCGTCGCCGGTCCCGAGGAGATGGCGGCCGCGCTCGCGCTTCTCGCCGACGCCCGCGCCTGAGGGACTGCCGCCGCGCGCCCCAGCCGAGCATGCCACGCCGCTGGGCCGAGTACGCCTGCGCATCCGCGAGCCCTCAGCGACGAAGGTTCAGGGGAGGCCCGCCGAGTCGCGGTCCGGCGCGAGCGGTGTGCGGCGCGTCTCCTGAAGTTTCGACGGGGGGCGGAGCCGAGGGGGCGCATCGACCGGGGGCGGAGGGGAGGGGCGCTTCGACGTGGCGGAATCCGGTCGCCGCTCCCGCGCGTCGGTGGCGCCCGCGCGGCGGCGCTACCCTCGTCACATGCCGGAAACAACGCCCGAATCGGCCGCGCCCGCCGTCGACTGGAAGCCGCGCAGCCGCACCGTCACCGACGGCATCGAGGCCATGACGAGCCGCGGGATGCTCCGCGCGGTCGGCATGGGCGATGAGGACTGGGAGAAGCCGCAGGTCGGCATCGCGAGCTCCTGGAACGAGATCACCCCCTGCAACCTGAGCCTCGCCCGCCTCGCGCAGGCCGCCAAGGAGGGCGTCCACTCCGGCGGCGGCTACCCGCTGCAGTTCGGCACCGTCTCGGTCTCCGACGGCATCTCGATGGGCCACGAGGGGATGCACTTCTCGCTCGTCAGCCGCGAGGTCATCGCCGACTCCGTCGAGACGGTCATGCAGGCGGAGCGCCTCGACGGCTCGGTGCTGCTCGCGGGATGCGACAAGTCGATCCCCGGCATGCTCATGGCCGCCGCCCGGCTCGACCTGGCGAGCGTCTTCCTCTACGCCGGGTCGATCGCGCCCGGCTGGGTGCGCCTCTCCGACGGCTCGGAGCAGGACATCACCATCATCGACTCCTTCGCCGCGGTCGGCGCCGTGCAGGCCGGCCTCATGAGCGAGGAGGACGCGCACACGATCGAGTGCGCCTTCGCGCCCGGCATGGGCGCGTGCGGCGGCATGTACACCGCCAACACGATGGCGTCGGTCGCCGAGGCGCTCGGCCTCTCGATCCCCGGCAGCGCGAGCCCGCCGGCCGCCGACGGACGCCGCGACTACTACGCGCGCCGCTCGGGCGAGGCCGTCGTCGAGCTGCTGCGGAAGGGCATCACCGCGCGCCAGATCCTCACCAAGGAGGCGTTCGAGAACGCGATCGCCGTCGGCATGGCGCTCGGCGGGTCGACGAACATCGTGCTGCACCTCCTCGCGATCGCCCACGAGGCGGGGGTCGAGCTCGACCTCGACGACTTCAACCGGATCGGCGCCAAGGTCCCGCACATCGGCGACCTGAAGCCGTTCGGCCGCTACGTCATGAACGACGTCGACCGTCGCGGCGGCATCCCGGTGCTCATGAAGGCCCTGCTGGATGCAGGCCTCCTGCACGGCGACTGCCTCACCGTGACCGGCAAGACCATGGCCGAGAATCTCGCCGACATCGACCCGCCGAAGCTGGACGGCACGGTGCTGCGCACCCTCGAGGACCCGATCCACGCGACCGGCGGCCTCACGATCCTCAAGGGCTCGATGGCGCCCGAGGGGGCGGTCGTCAAGACGGCGGGCTTCGACAAGGCGACCTTCGAGGGCCCGGCGCACGTGTTCGAGCGCGAGCGTGAGGCGCTCGACGCGCTCGCCGCCGGCCGGATCGCGAAGGGCGAGGTGGTCGTCATCCGCTACGAGGGCCCCAAGGGCGGTCCCGGCATGCGGGAGATGCTCGCGATCACCGCCGCCATCAAGGGCGCGGGGCTCGGAGCGGATGTCCTACTATTGACGGACGGACGATTCTCGGGCGGCACAACCGGCCTCTGCATCGGCCACATCGCACCCGAGGCGGTGGACGCTGGTCCCATCGCCTTCGTGCGCGACGGAGATCTGATACGGGTCGATATCGCAGCACGGACGATCGACCTACTCGTCGACGCCTCCGAGCTGGAGAGCCGCCGTTCCGGCTGGGCTCCCCTTCCCCCGCGTTACACCCGCGGCGTCCTCGCGAAGTACTCCAAGCTCGTGCGCTCCGCTGCGGAGGGCGCGGTCACGGGGTAGCCGCGTCCCGCCTCCGATCTCAAGGACACCTCCATGGCCTCCACCGAGCCGCCGATCCTCACCGGGTCCGGCGCCATCCTCGCCAGTCTCGAGAAGCTGGGCGTCACCGACGTCTTCGGCATCCCGGGCGGCGCCATCATGCCGTTCTACGACGAGCTCATGTCGTCGACCGCGGTGCGGCACATCCTCACCCGGCACGAGCAGGGCGCCGGTCACGCAGCGGAGGGCTACGCCGCCGCGTCGGGCCGGGTCGGCGTCTGCATCGCGACCTCCGGCCCCGGCGCCACCAACCTCGTGACCGCGATCGCCGACGCCTACATGGACTCGGTACCGCTCATCGCGATCACCGGGCAGGTCTTCTCGACCGTCATGGGCACCGACGCGTTCCAGGAGGTCGACATCGTGGGCATCACGATGCCGATCACCAAGCACTCGATCCTCGTGAAGACGCCGGAGGAGGTGCCCGCCGCCCTCGCCGAGGCGTACCAGATCGCGACCACCGGCCGCCCCGGCCCGGTGCTCGTCGACGTGACGAAGGACGCGCAGCAGAACTCCGCGCCGTTCATCTGGCCGCCGAAGCTCGACCTGCCGGGCTACCGGCCGGTGATCAAGGCGCACGGCAAGCAGATCGTCGCGGCGGCGGAGCTCATCGCCGCGTCGAGCCGGCCGGTGCTCTACGTCGGCGGCGGCGTGGTCCGCTCGGGCGCGGAGGCGGAGCTCGAGAAGCTCGTGACCGCGACCGGCGCCCCGGTCGTCACGACGCTCATGGCGCGCGGGGTGTTCCCCGACTCGCGGCCGGAGAATCTCGGGATGCCGGGCATGCACGGTGCCGTCCCCGCCGTCCTCGGCCTCCAGGAGTCGGACCTCATCGTCGCGATCGGCGCGCGCTTCGACGACCGGGTGACGGGCAAGGTCGCCGACTTCGCCCCGCACGCCAAGGTCGTCCACATCGACATCGACCCGGCCGAGATCGGCAAGATCCGCCAGGCCGACGTGCCGATCGTGGGCGACGCCAAGGAGGTCCTCGTCGATCTGCTGGACGCGTTCCTCGGGCTGCGGAAGCTGCCGGACCTGCAGCCGTGGTGGGCGCGTCTCAACAAGCTGCGCGAGGACTTCCCGCTCGGCTACACGGAGCCCGACGACGGTCTGCTGTCGCCTCAGGCGATCATCGCCCGCATCGGCGAGCTGACGGGGCCCGAGGGCGTCTACGCGGCGGGGGTCGGCCAGCATCAGATGTGGGCGGCCCAGTTCATCAGGTACGAGCGCCCGCACGCCTGGCTGAACTCCGGCGGCGCCGGGACGATGGGCTACGGCGTGCCCGCGGCGATGGGCGCCAAGGTCGCGGAGCCCGAGCGGGTGGTCTGGGCGATCGACGGCGACGGGTGCTTCCAGATGACCAATCAGGAGCTCGCCACCTGCACGATCAACGACATCCCGATCAAGGTCGCGATCATCAACAACTCGTCGCTCGGCATGGTGCGCCAGTGGCAGACCCTGTTCTACGACGGCCGCCACTCGTTCACCGACCTCAACACCGGGCACGACACGATCCACGTGCCCGACTTCGTGAAGCTGGCCGAGGCGTACGGCGCCCTCGGCATCCGGGTCACGAAGAAGGAGGAGGTCGATGCGGCGATCAGACTGGCGCTCGAGACCAACGACCGACCCGTGGTCATCGACTTCGTCGTGAGCCGCGACGCGATGGTGTGGCCGATGGTGCCGCAGGGCGTCGGCAACTCGCAGGTGCAGTACGCCCGGGACCACGCCCCGGCGTGGGAGGAGGAGTAGTCATGAGTCAGCACGTGCTCTCCCTCCTCGTCGAGGACAAGCCTGGTCTGCTGACCCGTGTCGCCGGGCTCTTCGCCCGCCGCGGCTTCAACATCACCTCGCTCGCGGTCGGCACGACCGAGGTCGAGGGGCTCTCGCGCATCACGGTCGTGGTCGACGTCGAGGAGCTGCCGCTCGAGCAGGTGACGAAGCAGCTGAACAAGCTCATCAACGTCATCAAGATCGTGGAGCTGGACCCCGCCCAGGCCGTCCAGCGCGAGCACCTGCTCGTCAAGGTGAAGGTCGACAACCAGACCCGCTCGCAGATCCTCGAGGCGGTCACGCTGTTCCGCGCCCGCGTCGTCGACGTCGCGACCGACGCGCTCGTCGTCGAGGTGACCGGCGACAGCGGCAAGGTGCAGGCGTTCCTGCGGGTGATCGAGCCCTACGGCATCCGCGAGATCGCCCAGTCCGGGCTCCTCGCGATCGGGCGCGGGTCCAAGAGCATCACCGAGCGCGTCTTCAAATCCTGACCCGCCCTCCGGGCGACCAGAGAACAGCCACCCCAACCAGAAGGAAAGAAATGCCCACCGAGATCTTCCACGACAACGACGCGGACCTGTCGATCATCCAGGGCCGCAAGGTCGCCGTCATCGGCTATGGCTCGCAGGGTCACGCGCACGCGCTGAACCTCCGCGACTCCGGCGTCCAGGTCAAGATCGGCCTGAAGCCCGACTCGAAGTCGGTCGCCAAGGCGCAGGAGGCCGGGTTCGAGGTCCTCACCGCCGCCGAGGCCGCGAAGTGGGGCGACGTCATCGTCATCCTCGCGCCCGACCAGCACCAGCGCGGCCTGTTCGCCACCGACATCAAGGACAACCTGGAGCCCGGCGACGCGATCCTCTTCGGTCACGGCTTCAACATCCGCTTCGGCTACATCGAGGCGCCGGAGGGCGTCGACGTGATCATGGTCGCACCCAAGGGCCCGGGCCACACCGTGCGCCGCGAGTACGAGGCCGGCCGCGGCGTGCCGGTCATCGCGGCGGTCGAGAAGGACGCCACGGGTCACGCGTGGGATCTCGCCTGGTCGTACGCCAAGGGCATCGGCGGCCTCCGCGCCGGCGGCATCAAGACCACCTTCACCGAGGAGACCGAGACGGACCTGTTCGGCGAGCAGGCCGTCCTCTGCGGCGGCATGAGCCACCTCGTGCAGGCGGGCTTCGAGACCCTCGTCGAGGCGGGCTACCAGCCGCAGATCGCGTACTTCGAGGTCCTGCACGAGCTGAAGCTCATCGTCGACCTGATGTGGGAGGGCGGCATCGCCAAGCAGCGCTGGTCGATCTCCGACACGGCCGAGTACGGCGACTACGTCTCCGGCCCGCGCGTGATCGACGCGCACGTGAAGGAGAACATGAAGGCGGTGCTGTCCGACATCCAGGACGGCACCTTCGCCACGCGCTTCATCGCCGACCAGGACAACGGCGCGAAGGAGTTCCTGGAGCTCCGCGAGAAGGAGGCCGCGCACCCGATCGAGGCGACCGGGCGCGAGCTGCGCGCGCTCTTCGCGTGGAAGCAGCAGGACGCGGACTACACCGAGGGCTCCGCGGCGCGCTGACCCTCACCGATTGACGCAGAAGCCCTGTGCGGGAGAGCCCGCACAGGGCTTCTGCGCATGATGGCGGTCGGCGCGGGCGTAGGGTCGCGAGCATGGAGCATGCGGGCACGACCGTCACCACCCTCGACGAGCTCGAGGAGATCGTCGGCCTTCCTACGGCGCGCGCGGCCGCCAAGGTGCGCGACCGGCTCCACCCCGTCGACGAGGCCTGGATCGCCGCCACCCCGCTCGCGTTCGTCGCGACCCGCGGCGACGACGGCGGCCTCGACGTGTCGCCGAAGGGCGACCCGGCGGGCTTCATCCGGGTGCTCGACGACCGGACCGTCGCGATCCCGGAGCGGCCGGGCAACCGGCGCGTCGACGGCTTCCGCAACGTGCTCGCCGACCCGCACGTGGGCCTCATCCTGACGATCCCCGGCCGCGGCGACACGCTGCGCATCAACGGCCGCGGCACGATCCTGCGCGACGCGCCGTTCTTCGACGACATGGTCGTCAAGGGGCACCGCCCCCTGCTCGCCCTCGTGGTCGACGTCGACGAGGTGTTCTTCCACTGCTCGAAGGCGTTCCTGCGCTCGGCGGCGTGGGATCCCGAGACCTGGACACCGGACGCCGCGCCCCGTCGCGCCGTCATCGCGCACGAGGTCGAGCGGCCCGACGACAGCGTCGCCGACCTCGACGCGTACTACGGCGCCTCGTACGCGGAGGGCATCTACCGGGGCTGAGCCAGCGGATACGGCGGGGACGGCGGCTCAGTACCGCGGCAGCTCCGGGTCGACCTGCACCGCGTAGGCGTCGATCCCGCCCGTGAGATGGCGCACCCGGGTGAAGCCCGCGCGCTCGAGCATGCCGAGAGCGCGCGAGGACCGCACGCCGTGGTGGCAGTACACGACGAGCGGTGCATCCCGATCGAGCTCGTCGAGCCGCTCCGGCAGCCGCCCGAGCGGGATGTGCACGGCGCCCGGCAGGGACACGAAAGAGACCTCGGGATCCTCGCGCACGTCGAGCAGGACGGGCACCGGCTCGTGCACGCCGAGGGTGCTCGCCCCGGCCAGGAGCTTCGCCAGCTGCGGCGCGGTGACCGAGTGCGAGGTGTCGGGTTCCGGGATCGTCGTGCGCTCCTCGATGGAGCCCGGCCGCGGCGCGCCGTCCTCGCGGTGATACGTGAACTCCTGGAACGAGCCCGTGCGCGCGTCGTAGACGACGGCGCGGCCGAGGAGCGGATCGCCGCTTCCGCTCAGGAGCTTGAGGGTCTCGGCCGCCATGATGCCGGCGACGACCGAGCAGACCGCGGGCAGCACCCCGGCCGAATCGCCGTCGGCGTCCTCGACATCGTCGGTCGACGCGTCCTCCGGGTGCAGGTCGCGGTAGTCGACCCCCCGCTCATCCCAGGCGACGCCCGCCCGGCCGACCCAGCCGAGCGCCGATCCCCAGACCATCGGGATGCCGCGGACCGCCGCCGCGTCGTTGGCGAGGTAGCGGGTCGCCCGGCTGTCGCTCCCGTCGACCAGAACGTCCGCGTCGAGGAGCAGGTCGAAGGTCGCGCCCTCGACGAAGCGCTCGACCCGGGCCGTGAGGTCCGCGTCGGGGGCGAGGCGGCGCAGCGCGTCGACCGCGGCCTCCGCCTTCGGCCTGCCGATGTCGTCGACGCCGAACAGGGTGTGCCGATGCAGGTGCGACTCCTCGACACGGGCGTCGTCGACGACCGTGATCCGGCCGATCCCGGCGCCCGCGAGCGTCGACAGGACGGCCGAGCCGATGCCTCCCGCCCCGACCACGACGACGTGCGCGGACGCGAGGCTCTCCTGCCCGCTCGCGCCGAATCCCTCGAGCGCGCGCTGGCGGACGAACCGCGTCGCCCCGGGATCCACCGCCATGCCTCGATTCTGGTGGAACATCCCGAGGTGCGCTCGGCGCCGGTCAGTCGGTGTGCGGGCGTCCGATCGTTCCGAGCACCGTGACGACGCCCGTGATGACCGCGGCGAGGAGCGCCGGCCAGCCGAGCCCGAGGCGCAGAAGCAGGGCGCCCGCGGCGGCGCCGGCTCCGATCAGCAGGATCGCGCCCGCACGCCGGGCCCACGGGTGCGTCGCCGTGCCGCGCCCGAAGCGCGAGTCGAAGGCGAGGCCGACGAGCGTCGAGGTGACGACGACGGTCGTGATGTCGGCGACGCCGATGTGCCGTGCCGCGCCCGCCTGCATGCCCATCGCCAGCGCGAGCAGCCCGGTGACGACGTAGGCGAGGGCCTGCGGACGCGAGTCGGCGCTCGCGAACGCCAGGATCGCCGCCGCGAGGAGGAGGAGCGAGACGACGCCGAGCAGCACCGTCGTGCGCAGCGACCAGCCGGCCGGCAGCCCGCGGAGCGTGCGCCCGGAGATCGCCGCGCCGACGAGGAAGAGCGCGAGCGCGAGCAGCGGACCCCAGATCGGGAGCCCGTCCGCCCCGGTGAGCGCCATGGCCAGGATGACGACGTTGCCGGTCATGTTGCCCGTGAAGACGCGATCGAGCCCGAGGTAGCCGACCGCGTCGGCGACGCCCGTCGAGAACGTCAGCGCGAGCATGAGTCCGAGGTGCAGGCCCGCGGGATGGTCGCGGAGTCGGGACGCCATAGGCTGCAAGCTACCGGAGTCGCGGAGGGCCCCTTGACCGTGTTGCAGCCGGGCGCGGGGCCGATCCGCGCCGACGTCTATCTCCCCGCCGAGCCGGCCCGCCTGTTCTGGGGACGGCTGCCCTGCGCCGTCGACGAACCCGTGCTCGAGGTCGATCCGGGCGTCGAGGTGACCGTCGACACGCTCAGCCACGAGGGCCTCCTCGACGACCAGGGGTCGGATCCCGCCGCCTACTTCGGGCGCTTCGATGTCGAGGGCGTGCTCGAGGACGCGATCGCGCTCGCCGCGACGCGCACCCGCCACGTCGACGACGGCCCGCACGTCGTCACCGGTCCGATCCGGGTCCGCGGCGCGCGGCCCGGCGACGTGCTGTCGGTGCGCATCGTCGAGCTCCTGCCGCGCGTGCCCTACGGCGTCATCTCCAACCGGCACGGACGCGGCGCTCTGCCCGGCGAGTACCCGCTCGGCGGCGAGAGCGTCAGCGTCTTCGCGCGCGCCGACGGCGATCAGGGGGTCATCGACCGGGTCGAGGGCGGACCGGCGCAGGCGCGCTTCCCGCTCGCGCCGTTCCTCGGCCTCATCGGCGTCGCCGCGCCCGGAGCGGTCCGGCCGCACTCGGTGCCGCCGGACCGCTTCGGCGGCAACATCGACATCAACCTCCTCACCGAGGGGGCCACCCTGCACCTGCCCGTGCTCGCCGACGGCGCCCTCGCCTACGTCGGGGATCCGCACTTCGCGCAGGGCGACGGGGAGGTCGCGCTCACGGCGTTCGAGGCCTCGCTCCGGGCGACCGTGCGCTTCGATCTGACGCCCGGCGACGAGCCGTTCGCCCGGTTCGTGCAGGAGTTCGGCCCGGTCGCCGAGACCGACGAGCTCATCTGCCCGACGGGCCTGGACCCCGACCTCCGCGACGCGATGAAGAAGGCGGTCCGCGCCTCGATCGCCTACCTCACGACGCTGCACGGCTTCGACCACGAACACGCGTACGCCTACCTCAGCGCGGCGACCGACTTCCGCATCTCGCAGGTCGTCGACCGCACCACCGGGGTGCACGCCGCGATCCGCAAGGCCGACCTCGCGTGACGGGGCGGCACGCCGCGGCGCCCGAGCCTGAGCCGGAGGGGCTGCGGGAGGCCGTCCTCGGGTACGAGGCGGCGCTCATGGCCGACGACGTGGCGAGCCTCGACGACTGGTTCGAGTCGGGACCGGAGACCCTCCGCGGCGACGCCGGCGGGCTCCTCGTGGGTCACGAGGCCATCGCCGCGTTCCGGCGGTCGCGAGGCGGGGCGGCGAAGCGCACGATCTCGCGGCTCGAGATCCGGGCTCTCGCCGACGACCTCGGCGTGGCGGTGCTCGTGGTCGACCCGGCGGCGGGCGGCCACGGGATGCTGACCCAGGTCTGGCGCCGCGCCGGCGGCCGTTGGCGGATCGTCGCGGCGCAGGTGGCCGCGCCCGCCCCCGCCGTCGAGGGGCGGGTCTGGCGGGTGGCGGGCGCGCCGCTCGTCGCCGCACCGGCGGGTACCGGCGACGCACCGCTGGCCGGGCGCTCGGTCGCGGTCAAGGACCTCTTCGCCGTGGCCGGATTCGCCATCGGCGCCGGCAACCCGGCGTGGCTCGCCGAGGCGGCGCTCGAGTCCGCGACGGCGCCCGCCGTGCAGCGGCTGCTCGAGGCCGGGGCGACGATCGCGGGCATCGCCCGCACGGACGAGTTCGCCTACGCGATCGCCGGCGTCAATGCGCACTACGGCGCCCCGCCGAACGCCGCGGTTCCCGGCGCGATCCCGGGCGGCTCGACGAGCGGGCCGGCGTCGGCCGTCGCCCTCGGGCAGGCCGACATCGGGCTCGGCACCGACACGGGCGGATCGGTCCGCGTCCCGGCCTCCTACCAGGGGCTCTGGGGCCTCCGCACGACGCACGGCGCGGTCGACCGCGCCGGTCTCCTCCCGCTCGCCCCGAGCTTCGACACCGTCGGCTGGCTGACGCGCGACGCCGCGACGCTGCGGGCCGCCCTCGTCGCGACGCTCGGCGAGACGACCGAGCCGCTCGGCGATCCGCTCGTCGCGCCCCGGCTCGCCTCCGTCGCCGACGCCGCCGTGACGGCGGCCTTCGGTGAGGCGGTCCGCGCCCTCGGCATCCCCGAGGCGATCGATCCGGGTGACCTCGACGAGCTGTTCGAGACGTTCCGCGTCGTGCAGGCGGCGGAGGCCTGGGCGAGCCACGGCGCATGGCTCACCGCGCACCCGGGGGCCGTCTCGGGCGCGGTCGCGGAGCGTTTCGCGATCGCCTCGCGGGTCACCGCCGGTCAGGAGGCCGCGGCCCGCGACCGCCTCGCGGCGCACCGGGAACGGCTCGACGCGCTGCTCGGGGATCGCGTGCTCGTGCTGCCGTCGGCGTCGTCCGCGGCACCGGCGCTCGGCTCCGATCTCGAGGCGGCGCGCGCGGCCACGATGCGGCTGACCTGTATCGCGGGCATCACCGGGCGCCCGGGGCTCTCGGTGCCCCTGCTGCGCGTCCCCGCTCCGACCGGCGGCGACGCGCCGGTGGGGCTCGGACTCGTCGGACCGAGGGGATCCGACCTCGCGCTCGTCGACGTCGGAGCACGCATCGCGGCCGACCTCGCGCGACACGCGGCCGAAACACCGCGCGACTAGCCTGACGGCACCATGAGCCCCGCCGTCCCGCCGCCGATCGACCCGCCCGCGCGCCTCCTCATGGGGCCGGGCCCCATCACGGCCGATCCGCGCGTGCTCCGCGCCATGTCGGCGCAGCTGGTCGGCCAGTACGACCCGGCGATGACGGCGTACATGGCCGAGACGCAGGAGCTCTACCGGGGGGTGTTCCGAACCCGGAACGACGCCACGCTGCTGGTCGACGGGACCTCGCGGGCCGGGATCGAGGCGGCGCTCGTCTCGCTCCTCGCGCCCGGCGACCGGGTGCTGGTGCCGATCTTCGGGCGGTTCGGGCACCTGCTGCGCGAGATCGCGGAGCGCTGCGGCGCCGAGGTCCACGTCATCGAGCGCGAGTGGGGCACCGTCTTCACCGCGGCCGAGATCGAGGCGACGCTCGCCGAGGTCCGCCCGAAGCTGCTCGCGGTCGTGCACGGCGACACCTCGACGACCGTCGCGCAGCCGCTCGAGGAGCTCGGCGCCCTCGCCGCGAAGCACGGCGCGCTGCTCTACACCGACACGACGGCGTCGCTCGGCGGCAACGAGTTCTGCGCCGACGAGTGGGGCGTCGACGTCGCGACCGCCGGGCTGCAGAAGTGCCTCGGCGGCCCGTCGGGCTCGGCGCCGATCACGCTGTCGGAGGCGGCCGTCGCGGTGGTCCGGGGACGCACGAGCGTCGAGGCCGGCATCCGGTCGGCGGGCGATCCCGTCAACCCCGACCCGATCCGCAGCAATTACTTCGATCTGGGCCAGATCCTCGCGTACTGGGGCCCGCAGCGGCTCAACCACCACACCGAGGCCACGACGATGCTCTACGGCGCCCGGGAGTGCGCGCGCCTCGTGCTCGAGGAGGGCCTCGACGCGCGCATCGAACGGCACCGCGTGCACGGTGCGGCGATGACCGCCGGGCTCGTCGGCCTCGGGCTCGACCTCTTCGGCGACCAGAGCGTGCGGATGCACAACGTCGTCGGCGTGCGGATCCCCGACGGGATCGACGGCGACGCGGCCCGCGCCGCGCTGCTGGCCGACTACGGCATCGAGATCGGCACGAGCTTCGGCCCCTTGCACGGCAAGGTCTGGCGCGTCGGGGTCATGGGCTACAACGCCCGGCGCGACACCGTGCTGACGACGCTCGCCGCACTCGAGCAGATGCTCCGCCGCGGCGGCGTCGCCGTGCGGGCGGGCGCGGGCGTCGACGCGGCCCTCGAGAGCTACGCGGCATGACCGGTGCGATTCGTCGCACGCGCGGCGGCATTCCCGGCCGCGGATGCGACAGAGGGCCGCGGCCGTGAGCGCGATCCTGCGCGGCGCCGCCGCGGCGGAGCGCGTGCTCGCGCGCGCGGACGAGCTCGCGGCCCTGTCGCGGACGTCGGGCGGCATCGATCGCCGCTACCTCACCCCGGAGCACCGCGCCGCGAACGCGCTCACCGCCGGCTGGCTCGCCGATGCCGGGCTCGTCGCCTGGCAGGACGCGGCCGGCAACCAGTGCGGACGGGTGCCGGGCGCGCCGGTCGACGCTCCCGTCGTGCTGCTCGGCTCGCACCTCGACTCCGTGCCGAACGCCGGGCGGTACGACGGGATCCTCGGGGTCCTCGTCGCCCTCGAAGTCGCCGAGCGCCTGCGCGACGACGCGACGACACTGCCGTTCGCGCTCGAGATCGTCGGGTTCGCCGACGAGGAGGGCACCCGCTTCGGAGCCACCCTGCTCGGCTCGCGGGCCGTCGCCGGCACCTGGGACCCGGCGTGGGCCGAGCTGCGCGACGAGAACGGCGTCACCCTTCGCGAGGCGGCGCGCGGCTTCGGCCTCGACCCCGACCGGGTGGGTGAAGCGTCCCGCGCCGGCGAGCTCGTGGCCTACCTGGAGGCGCATATCGAGCAGGGGCCGCGTCTCGAGCGGGCCGACCGGGCGCTCGGCGTGGTCACCCGGATCGCCGCGGCCGAGCGCCGCCTGCTCACGCTGAGGGGGGAGACCCGTCACGGCGCCACCCCGTGGGACATGCGCCACGACGCGCTCCTCGGCTTCGCGGAGGCCGATCTCGCCATCGAGCGCATCGTGCGCGACGCGGGCGCGTACGCCACCGTCGGGCACGTGGCGGTCCAGCCCGACGCGGTCAACGTCATCCCCGGCCTCGCCGAGTTCAGCCTCGACCTGCGCGACGCGACGGAGGAGGGCCGCGACGCTGCCTGGGAGCTGGTGCACGCCGAGCTGGTGGGCCTCGCCGACGCGCGCGGGCTGCGGCTCGACGTCGCCTCGACCCACCGCGCCGACGCGTGCATCGCCGATCCTCGGCTCCGGAACGCGATCGCGACCGGCATCGCGGCCACCGGCGACGCCGAGCCGATGGAGCTGTTCAGCGTCGCGGGCCACGACGCGATGGCGATCGCCGCGGCCGCGCCGGTCGCGATGCTGTTCGTCCGCTGCGCCGGCGGCATCAGTCACGCCCCCGAGGAGTCGGTGCGCGCTGACGACGTCGCCCTCGCGATCGACGCGCTCGAGGCCGCGGTGCGCGACCTCGCCCGCGGCGCCGCATCGGCCTCCTGACGCGCGCGTCCCGCTGGCGCGTGCAGGGCGGCCGGACGGCGGGGCCGCGTCAGCGGTCGATGTCGGCGCCGTCCCAGAGGTCGCCGCACTCGACGTCGTCGGCTCCGTGGGTGCGCAGGTAGGGGCCCGCGCCCCGGTCGCCGTGCACCGATGCGGCGATCGCCTTCCAGTGGTCGCGCCCGAGCAGCACCGGGTGCCCGGGGCGCCCGTCGTAGACCGCCCGGCGGAGGGCGGCCGGGGTGGCGCCGGCGGCGACGCGCGCGGCCGCCGCGACCGGCATCCCGGGGAGGTCGACCAGCGTGACGAGCGCCGCATCGCCCGAGGCCGCCGCCAGCCCCGCCCGGAGCGATGCGGCGACGCCCTCGTCCCAGTCCGCCGCGACGACGACCTCGGCATCCGTCGGCACGATCGCCGCCCCGAGCACCGCGATCACGCGGTCGCAGCCCGCCTGACGCAGCACGTCGACCGCGTGCGCCAGCCAGCCCTCGCGGAGGGCTTTCGGACCGCCGGCGCGCGTGCCGGCGCCGGCCGCCAGCACGATCCCGACGAGGCCCGTCATCGCTACAGTTGAGCACATGATCGCGCCGTCCGAGGAGCAGCTCGGGGCCGCGCTCGGGGTGCGGCGCTGGGTCGACGAGATCGCGGCCGGCGCGCCCTACCCGGACCTCGCGGCGCTGCTGGACGCCGCTGCCGCCGCGACGCCGCTCAGCCCGGGCGAGATCGACGAGGCCATGGCGCACCACCCGCGGATCGGCGAGCGCCCGTCGGGCGAGGGCGCCGCGCAGGCCTTCAGCCGTCGCGAGCAGGCCTCCGCGGACGCGGACGATGCGGAGGCCAACGCGGCGATCGCGGCCGGCAACGCCGCCTACGAGGAGCGCTTCGGCCGGGTCTTCCTGATCCGCGCGGCGGGCCGCACGCGCGCCGAGATCCTCGCCGAGCTGCGGCGCCGGCTCGAGCTCGACGACGCGACGGAGCTCGCGATCGTCGGCGAGCAGTTGCGCGAGATCGCGCTCCTGCGGCTCCGCTCGACGTTCGAGGCGGCGGCGTGAGCCGGATCACGACCCACGTCCTCGACGCGGTCCGCGGCCGGCCGGCGGCGGGCGTCGCGGTCACGCTGAGCGGGCCCGGCGGCACGGTCGCGACCGGCGCGACCGACGACGACGGCCGCATCCGCGAGCTCGGCCCGGAGGAGCTCCCGGAGGGCGACTATCGGATCGAGTTCGCGACGGGCGCGTGGTTCGACGCGCAGGGCGTCGACGCGTTCTACCCGCGCGTCGTCATCGACTTCCGGCTGGGCTCCGGCCACCACCACGTGCCGCTGCTCCTGTCGCCCTTCGCGTACTCCACCTATCGCGGGTCCTGAGCCGCGCGGACGCCGGCTCAGTACGCCGTGCGGGCCTCGTGCGCGAGCCACGCGTCGAAGGGGGCGGCGGCGTCGGCGGGGCGGTCCTCCTCGATCGTGACGTGCCACTCGGAGCGGGGCCGCTCGAACAGCTCGTAGAAGGCCCGGTCGTCGAAGCCGCCGCGGGCGGCGTCGTGCCGGTCCGCCGCGTAGACGACCCTGTCGATCCGCGCCCAGAGCGCCGCCGACAGGCAGAGCGGGCACGGCTCGCACGAGGTGTAGAGCGTGGCGCCCTCGAGCGAGAAGGCGCCGGCCGCCGCGCAGGCGCGCCGGATGGCGACGACCTCGGCGTGCGCGGTGGGGTCGTTGTCGCGCGTGACGCGGTTCTGCCCCTCGGCGAGCACCGCGCCGTCCGCCCCGACGACGAGCGCGCCGAACGGGCCCCCGCCCGACGCGACGTTGTCGACCGCGAGCTCGACCGCGCGGTCCAGGTGGCCCGTCATGCCGCACCCAGCGACGCGCGCCACGCCTCGTGCGCCGCGGGGGCGTCCTCCCGCGAGATGGCGGCCTCGATGAGGCCGTAGGGCCGGTCGTCGGCGTGGAACACCTCGCCGTGCTGCTCGATGCCGAAGCGGCCGATGTCGTAGTCGAAGTGGTGCTTGTTGGGCGCCGTCAGCCGGATCTCCACGATCTCGGGATGCCGGTCCAGCACCGCCGTGCCCATGTGCCACAGCGTCTGCTGCAGTGCGAGCGAGTGCAGGGTCGCGAACTGCTCGATCATGAGCGCTCGCGCGGCGTCGTAGGAGGCGTCCCAATCGACGTCGGTCCCGGCGTAGCGCCACTTCACGTCGAGCGAGGTCGCCATGATCCGGTCGTCGGTCTCCGGGAGGGTCGTGTACCCGTCCTTCAGGAAGCCGTGGAACTCGGATCCGGTCGACTTGAGGATCACGAGGTCCTTGAGCCCCGCGATCACGTACTCGCCGGTCGCGTCGACGGTCACGGCCGCGGTGCGCACCTCCTGCCCCTTCCGCAGGAAGGTGTGGTCGTGCTCGGCGCCGCCGACCACCGCGCGCTCCCAGGCGTACTCCTCGATCTCGATCCGGGCTCCCGTCACGGGCGCGGTCTCGGCGACGAAGTGCCGGGCGAGCTCGAGTCCGTACTGCTCGATCGTCGCGATCCCCTTCTCCTTCGCGAAGGCGTAGGCGGTGTTCTTCTGCGTGTCGGTCGGCAGCACCTTCGACTGGTCGCCGACGAGGTACGCGTCGGCGAAGTCGCCGCGCAGGGCGGTCGTCACGTTGAGGTCGACGATCTCGTGCCGGGCGGTGTCGCGCACGATCCGCACGACGCGCGACTCGGCCTTGCCGTACTGGTGCTCGAGGCGGTAGGTCATCAGCGGGTCCTTTCGAGGAGATGTCCGAGGTCGGGGGCGGCGCCCCGCAGCCAGGTGCGGCGCACCTCGCCGCGCAGCTCCCGACCGTCGTAGGCGCTCACGGGGTTCCGGTGCAGCAGCTCGCCGGCGCGGATCACGCGGCGCGCGTCGGGGGCGAAGACGGCGAGGTCGGCGTCGGCGCCCGGCGCGATCGCGCCCTTCGCGGGGGTGAGGCCCGCGAACCGGGCGGGGGCGGACGACATCCACTCGACGACGCGCTCGAGCGGGACACCGCGCCCGCGCGCCGCCGTCCAGACGGCCGACAGGCCGAGCTGGAGCCCCGCGATCCCGCCCCAGGCGACGCCGAAGTCGCCGTCGCCGGCGAACTTGAGCTCCGCGGTCGAGGGGGAGTGGTCGGTCACCACGAGGTCGATGTCGCCGTCGAGCAGCCCCCGCCAGAGCGCGTCGCGGTTCTCCTCGGAGCGGATCGGCGGCGCGCACTTGTACTGGGTCGCCCCGTTCGGCACGCCCTCCGCGGCGAGCGAGAGGTAGTGCGGACAGGTCTCGACCGTGATCGGCAGCCCCTCGGCGCGCGCGGCGCGCAGCTCGGGGAGGGCGGCGGCGGACGACAGGTGCAGGATGTGGGCCCGCGCGCCCGTCCGACGCACGCCCGCGATCACGTTCGAGATCGCCGCGACCTCCGCCTCGTCGGGCCGCGACGCCACGTAGCGCCCGTAGTCGGGTCCGCCCGCGTTCGCGTGGTCGTGGAGCACGCGGGGGTCCTCGGCGTGCACGATGAGCAGCCCTCCGAATCCGGCGATCTCCTCGAGCGCGGCGTCGAGCTGCCGCGCGTCGAGGTGTCCGAACTCCGGCACCCCGCTCGGCGCCAGGAAGCACTTGAACCCGAAGACTCCGGCCTCCCAGAGGCCGCGCAGCGATCCCAGGTTCTCGGGCACGGCGCCGCCCCAGAAGCCGACGTCGATCCGCACCGCGCCGCGGGCGGCCTCCTGCTTGACCCGGAGGTTCTCGACCGTGGTGGTCGGCGGGATGCTGTTGAGCGGCATGTCGAGCACGGCGGTCACCCCGCCGGCCGCGGCGGCCGCGGTCGCGGAGGCGAAGCCCTCCCAGTCGGTGCGGCCCGGCTCGTTGATGTGCACGTGCGTGTCGACGAGCCCTGGCAGCAGGACCTCGTCGGGGGCGAGTACGACGGTCTCGGCGGCCGGCTCGGGCCCGGCGTCGAGGGTCGCGACCCGCCCGTCGCGCACGCCGACGGCCGCCTCGCGGAAGGCGCCGTCGACGAGGGCCCGCCCGCGGACCACGAGGTCGAGGCTCATGCGGCCAGCTCCGCGCCGATCTCGCCGAGGGCCGTCGCGTAGGCGACGTCGTCCCCGGGGGAGCGGCCCGGCCCGCCGGAGAGGTTCACGCCGACCACGCCGTCGAGGGCGAGCAGCTCACGCCCGAGCGCCACCGCCGCCTCGGCGCCCGCGGCCCGCGGGTCGGCGGCCGCGAGGATGCCGTCGAGGTACCCGGCCGGCAGCGCGAGGGCCGTGAAGCTCCGCAGCAGCTCCGCGCTCCCCCGGTCGACGACGACCGGGATGCACGGGATGAAGTCCATCGCGACCCCGAGCGCTCTCGCCTCCGCGATGAACCGCGCGACGGGGCCGACCCCGCCGGCGTGGTTGACGAAGCAGACGACGGCACCGGCGCGCTCCTTCTCGCGCAGCCGCGCGGCGCGACGCCCGATCGGCGGCGCGGCGGGCGACTCGGCCACCGAGACGCGCAGGCCGGCGGCCCGGGCGAGCGCGGCGAGCCCGGTGCTGTCGAGATCGAAGACGGGGGCGGCGTCCGGTCGCGAACCGGTCAGCGTGTGGTCGCCCGTGACGCAATGCACCCCGAGGACCCCGGCGTCGGCGAGCGCCGCGAGCTCGCCCTCGAGCGCGACGCGGTTGCGGTCGCGGCAGGTGAGCCCGCTCCACACGGGGAGACCGGCATCCATGAGCAGGCGTGCGCGGTAGGCCGGCGGGAACTGCACCCGCTCCGCACCCGAGTCGCCGGCGAGCACGGCGCCCACCCGGCCGCGCAGGGCGTCGGCGCACGCCGCGAGCGAGGCCCGGTCCATCGGCCGCGCGGGGAGGTCCGCGACGACGATCCGGTCGAGCCCGGAGGGACCGCCGCGCGCCTCGGGTCCCGGCCAGGTCACGGTCGGCTCGTCGACGAAGGCGCAGCGAAGGCCCCCGATCTCGCAGCCGCCGTCGTCGGCGACGCCGCCGCACGGGCCGAACGTCATGTGCTTGGGGCAGGCGGTGCCGGCGCTGCGGGGATCGAGCAGGTCAGCCCGCACGGCGCGTCACCGTCCAGCCGTCCCCGCCCCGGGTGTCGGCGTGCCGGGCGTACTCGAGCCGGCGGGAAGCGGTCGCGGGGTCGCCCTGCCAGAAGGCGAGCCGGTGCGGCACGACGCGGTAGCCGATCCAGCTCGGCGCCGGGGCGAAGCCGTCCGCGTGCGCGGCTGCGAACCCCGCCCACGCCGAGCGGCGGTCGTCGAGCGGCAGGGTCGCGAACTCGTCGGTGTTCTGCCAGGCGAGCTGCTGGAGGTACGGGGAGCGGCGGGCGTACGCCGCGCGATCCGCCTCCGCACCGGCCGGCTCGGCGCGACCCTGCACGACGAGCTGGTGCGCGTCGGCGGCGAGGTGCATGACGAGCGCGACCGCGGGGTCCGCGGCGAGCTGCGCCGCCTTCCGCGACCGCGCGTCGGTGTGCAGCAGGAAGCCGTCGCGGCTCCAGCCGCTGAGGAGCACGGTCCGCGCGTCGGGCACGCCGCCGTCGAGGGTGGCGAGGGTCATGGTGGGACGCACGGGGTCCTCGTCGTCGGGCAGCCAGGCGGCGACGAGCTCCCACGGGTCGGTCGGCGGCTCGTCCGGCAGGTGGAGGACCGCGGTGGCGCCGGCGCGGGCGGCCGCGGGGCTCACGCGGCGCCGCCGCGGAAGCCGGCGATCTCGTGCAGCGCCTCGACGCCGCTGCGGATGCCGCGCTCCACGAGCTCGGCGCCGTGCTCCGCGTTCGCGCCCGTCGCGTCGCCGATCACCCCCGCGGGGTCGAAGTCGTTCGAGAGCCAGCCGAAGCTGACCGCCCCGCCGTTGAACTTGAGGTGGCGCAGCGCCGCCACGTCCTCCGGGATCCAGCGCGCGGCCTTGCTGATGTCGACGAGGTCGGGGCGCAGGTGCAGGATCACGCTCGTCTCGCCGTAGCCGCCGTGGATGCCGAGCCCCTTCTCGTCGGGCGACCCGTTCGCGCCGTCTCCCGCGGCTCCCGCCCCGGTGCCCATGAGGAAGGTGCGCAGCCCGTAGAGGCGCCGGATCTCGCGGAGCGCGACCTGCAGGAGGGCGACGTTGCCGCCGTGCCCGTTGAAGAACACGAGCGTGCGCGCCGGGGTCCGCGACACCGACTCGCCGATCTCGACGACCGTGCGCATGAGGGTCTCCCAGCCGATCCAGACCGTGCCCGGCGCCCAGTGGTGCTCGTCCGACTTCGAGTAGGCGATCGCCGGCAGCCGCCAGACATCGAGGCCGTCCTCGACGGCGGCGTCGACGAGCCGGCGCGAGATGAGGTCGGCCATGAGGTAGTCGGTGGCGAGCGGCAGGTGGGGTCCGTGGTGCTCGATCGACCCGACCGGCAGGACGACGACGGAGTCCGACGTGAGCGTGTCGGCGAGCACGGGCCCGGCGAGCTCGGTCAGCTCGCGCGTCATCGGGTCGCCCCCGGCGCGGCGGCCTCCTCGGCGGCCTGCGCCGCGGCCCCGAGCACCTTGGTGTGCTGCCGGCCGGTCTCGACCGTGGGCTCCGCGAGCTTGCCGGGGTTGAGTAGCCCGTGCGGGTCGGTCTCGGCCGCCAGCTCGGCCGTGCGCTCCGGCTGGTAGTCGACGAACCACTGGTGCGGGTTGTGGAATCCGATGCCCAGCTCGCGGATCTTCGCGAAGCCCGCGTAGACGTCCTCCGCGCCCGTGTAGCGGCCTGCGAGCATGCCGATCGGGCCCTGTTGCTGCCCCTCGATGTGCAGCATCCCGCCGGGGTAGATCGCCTGCAGCTCGTCGACCCGGTCGATGAGCCCCTCGCCGCCGACCTCGACGTGGAAGTAGGTGTCGGGGTAGGCCTTCTGCAGCCACTCGATCGGGTGGTTGTAGCTCGTCATGGACACCCGCATGGTGTGCTGCGCCCCCTCCTTCACCGCCTCCACCCGGCCGCCGGCCTCCTCGACGAGGCGCGTCGCCTCGGGGACACTGGCGACGTCGAGGATCGCGCGCAGGCTCGCGCGCCCGGCGGGCAGCCCCTCGTCGGCGGGCAGCGCCTCCGCGAGCGTCGGCTGGTCGCCGGAGACGAGGCGCGGGGTCGGCTGCAGCTGCGAGAACGTGCGGATGAGGCGGAAGGCGTCGTGGTAGTCCTCGAAGCTCGCGTAGAACGCGCGCCACTCCTGCAGCGGCTCGAGTGCGACCTTGACCCGCGCGATGATGCCGGCCGTGCCGTAGTTGTGGATGTACGGCTCGGTCGCCTCGCCGACCAGGTGGATGAGCTCCGCGTCCGGCACCGCGTGCACGACGTCGGCCTCGAGCACGTATCCGGTGTGCAGCATGCCGTTCTTGATCGACCCGGTGCCGCCGGAGCCGCCCGAGACGAAGCCGCCGATCGTCGAGTTGGCCGTCGACGGGTACATGAGCACCTGCTGGCCGGCCCGGTTCGCGGCCTGCTCGACCGCGACCATCGTCGCACCGGCCTCCGCGACGAGCCAGCCGTCACCGACCTCGCTGATGGCGCGCGCCTTCGAGGTGTCGAGAACGAGTCCGCCCTCGAACGGGATCGACTGCCCGTAGTTGCCGGTCCCCTTGCCGCGGGGCGTGATCGGGACGCCGTGGCGCACGGCGGCTCCGACGACGAGCGCGATCTCCTCCGCCGATCCCGGGTAGGCGACAAGCTGTGCGCGACCGAGCGGCAGCTGCTCGCTGATCACGGGGGAGAGGTAGGAGCCGTCGCGCGACGCCCGGTCGAGGGCGGCGTCCTCCGTGCTCACCGCCTTGTCGCCGATCAGCTCGCGGAGCTCGGCGGCGAGGGCCTCGATGGTCGGGGCGTCGACGCGGGTGGTGCTCATGGTGGTGCCTTTCAGTGCATGACCATCCCGCCGGTGACGTTGATCGCCTGGCCGGTCAGGTAGTCGGAATCGGAGGAGGCGAGGAACAGGGCGACGCCCGCCACGTCGGAGGGCTCGCCGAGCCGGCCGAGGGGCGACCAGCTCGACCAGAGCGCCACGTCCTCCTCGGTGCGGGTCGCGGCGCCCATGTCGGTGAGGATGAAGCCGGGGCAGAGCGCGTTCGCGGTGATGTGGTGGCATCCCCACTCCAGCGCGGCCGCCCGCGTGAGGGCGACGACCGCGGACTTCGATGCGGCGTAGTGCGCCTCGTTCGCGCCGCCCTTCTTGGCGGCCATGCTCGCCAGGTTGATGATCTTGCCGCCGTGGTCGGCGTCGAGCCAGTGGCGCGCCGCCGTCTGCATGGTCGTGAGCATCGCGCGGGCGTTGATCGCGAACATGCGGTTCCAGTCCTCGACGGTGATGTCGAGCAGCGGCTTCAGCTGCAGGATGCCGGCCGAGTTGACCAGCACGTCGAGGCCGCCGAGGCCCATGATCGCGGCGCGCACGGCGTCCTCGGTGCCGGCGGGGTCGAGCAGGTCGACCTCGTGGAAGGCGCCGCCGATCGAGTCCGCGGTGGCGCGCCCCTCCTCGGCGAGGCGGTCGAGGATCGCCACCCGTGCGCCCTCCCGGGAGAAGCGGGCGGCGATCTCGCCGCCGATGCCGCGGGCCCCGCCGGTGACCACGACCCGCGCGCCGTCGAGGCGTCGGGAGGCGGGCACCGGCAGGGCGTCGTTCATCGCGAGCGGATCCGTCGGCTCAGAAGCCGAGGCTGATCTTCTTGTCGATGAACTCGTTGGTGAAGAGATCGCTCGCCTTCAGGCCGGCCTTCGGCGCGGAGCCGGTGGCCGTGAAGATCGGCGTGTCGATGTCGATGATCTTCTGGATGCGCGACTCGTCCATGTCGCCGACGTAGCCGTTGTCCCCGTCGGACGCGATCTTGAGGTCCTTCATCGTCTTCACGCCGTACGCCGCGACCTGCGCGTCGTAGACCCAGCCGTTGTTGTAGGCGGTCACGAGGTCGACGATCAGCTTGTTGGCCGCGGTCGGGTCCTTGAAGTAGTCCACGTCGGCCTGCTGCAGGACCGGCACGAGCTTCTTGAGGCACGGCGTCAGCTTCTCGAGGTCGCCGGTGCGCACCGAGAGCGCCTCCGGGTAGATCGGGTAGCCGGCGTCGTTGATGGTCTGGAACGCGACCTTCTTGTTCCAGGCCGCGACCTCGTGCGAATAGATGTACGGCTCGGCGGTCGCGAAGCCCTGCTGGCCCGAGACGCCCTTGTCGGCGACGAACTTCGCCGGGGTCCCGTCGTAGCTGCCGTCCGTCTGGCTCTCCTTGAGGATGCCGGCGCCGGTCAGGTACGACATGTACGCCGCGCCCTTGAAGTACCGCACGGTCGCGCCGGGCTTCAGCGCCTCGCCGAGCTCCTTGATGGTCTTGACCTTCGGGTAGACCGACGGGTCCCACATGATCATCTGCGGGGACGTGTCGTTCTCGGCCATGACCGCGGTCATCGGGAACTTGTCGCTGAACTGCACGGCCTCGTCGGTCGAGATGTAGCCCATCGTGATCGACTTGTCGGAGTAGACCTGCGAGCTGACCGTCTGGTAGCCGATGGCGGGGCCGCCGGAGCGGACCTCGATCTTGACCCCGGTGGGGGCGCCCTGCGAGTAGAGGTCGCCCGTGACGATCTTCTTGTCGGAGTCGATCTTGGGGTTCGGTCCGACCATCTCGTAGAGCTGGCCGTGGTCGGCCTCCGGGTTCCAGTCGGTCTGGAACACGATCGTCGAGGGGCAGACGCTCGCGAGGTCGACCTTGGCGCCCTTGGCGGCGGCCGGGGTCGAGTCGCCGCCGCTGCCGCCGCCGGAGCAGGCGGCGAGCAGGGCGGCGCTCGCCGCGGCGAGGCCGATCACGGCGAGGATGCGCGGTCTGTGGTGCATGGGATCTCCTGTCGGGAACGTGAGGTGGAGCAGGGGATGGTGCGGTGGTGCCGGTGGTGGGATCAGAACTCGTACCAGCGGCCGATGGCCAGCCGGGCGAGGGCGCCGAAGACGACGAACACCAGGACGCCGAGGAGCGACGCGGTGAGGATCGCGGCGAAGGTGCCGGGGCCGTTGAGGCGCGAGGTGGCGACCTGGATGAGGACGCCGAGGCCCGGCGTCCCGCGCTGGAAGAACTGGTCGCCCACGATCGCGCCGATGACGCTCAGGCCCGCCGCCGTCCGCAGGCCGACGAAGATCGACGGGAGCGCCGCGGGGAAGCGGAGCTTCACGAGCGTGGTCAGCCGGCCGGCGCCCTGCAGCTGGAACAGCTCCCGCTGCCCCTTGTCGGCCGAGAGCAGGCCGAACAGGGTGTTCGACACGAGCGGGAAGAGCGAGATCATCGTCGTGACGAGCACCCGGCTGAAGAACTCGTAGCCGAACAGGGTGCCGATGAGCGGCACGAGCGCGAGGATCGGGATGCACTGCAGCACGACCGCGTACGGGTAGAAGGAGCGCTCGACCCACTTCGCCTGCGCCATGAGCGTCGCCCACAGGACGCCGATCACGATCGCGGCCGCGAGGCCGGTGAGGGCGACCAGGCTCGAGTTGAGCAGGTTCTGCCGCAGCTGCGGGCCGAAGAAGGGGTCCCAGAGCTGGGCGACCACCTGGTGCGGGTACGGCCAGAGCCAGGTCTGCTTCTGGACCTTGTCGTAGTAGAAGGCGATCAGGTAGGCGACGCCGACGAGGCCGATGAAGACGACGACCGGCTGCCAGACCGACATGTAGCGACGGCCGCGGTAGACCGCGCGGCGCAGCTCGCGGGTCTCGTTGCGCTCGACGGCGGTCGTCGAGGAGACCAGGGATCCGGACATCAGCTGTGCCCCTCTCGGAGAGCGTGCGAGACCTGGCCGACGAGCTCGGCGAACTCGGCGGTGAAGCGGATGTCGGGGTCGCGCGGCATCGGGAACGGCACCTCGAACTCGTCGACGATGGTGCCGGGCCGGCCCGACATGACGATGACGCGGGTCGAGAGGTAGACCGCCTCCGACACCGAATGGGTGATGAACAGCCCCGCGAACCGCTTCTCGACGAAGAGCCGCAGCAGCTCGTCGTTGAGGCGCTCGCGGGTGATCTCGTCGAGGGCGCCGAACGGCTCGTCGAAGAGGAAGAGCTCGGGGTCGAGGGTGAGCGAGCGCGCGAGCGAGGTGCGCATCTTCATGCCGCCCGAGAGCTGCTTCGGCAGGCTCTTCTCGAAGCCGGTGAGGCCGACGAGGTCGATGGCCTCCTGCGCCTTCGCGGCGCGCGCCGCCTTCGGCGTCCTGTGCAGCTCCGCGAGCAGCTCAACGTTGCGCTGCACGGTGCGCCACTGCAGCAGGGTCGCGTCCTGGAACACGTAGCCGATGCGGTTCGTCGTCGTCGTCGCGCTGCCGTGGCTGTGCTTCTCGAGCCCCGACGCGATCCGCAGCAGCGTCGACTTGCCGCAGCCGGACGGTCCCACCACGGTGACGAACTCGCCGCGCTTCACGGTCAGGTCGACGTCGTGCAGTGCGACCACCCCGTTCGGGAAGGTCATCTCGACGTCGCGGAAGTCGAGCAGGGTGTCGGTCGCGGTGGCGGCCGGGGGAGAGATGACGCTCATCGAGCTGCCTCCAGGAGGGGGGAGCGGGCGGATGCCGGCGCGGCGACGTGCCGGGTGAGCTCGGACCGGGCGACGATCCGGCCGGCGTGGAGGACGATGCGGTCGGCCGGCGCGCTCGCGACGACCTCGGCGAGCCCGGAGGCGCGCACGGCGAGCAGGTCGGCGGCGGCACCCGGGACGGGTCCGGCGGCGGGCAGGCCCATGACCTCGCGGGCGCCGTCGGCGACGAGGCCGTACGCCTCGTCGATCGTCAGGTGCCCGGCGACGACGAGCAGCATGGCGGTCTCGAGCGCGTCGCCGCGGCCGAGCGGGTTGAAGGGGTCGCGCACGTTGTCGGCGCCGGCGGCGACCCGGGCTCCGGCGTCGAGGAGGGTGCGCAGCGCGGTGAGGCCGCGCGGGGTGCCGACCGGCGACTCCCAGCCCTGGAGGTAGAGGTTGGTGATCGGGTTCGCGATCACGCCGACGCGCGAGGCGACCACCTCGGCGACCACGGGGGCGAGCTCCGCGTCGGTCATCATCCCGAGGCGCACGCAATGCCCTGCGGAGACGTTCTGCGGCCAGTCGCGCACGATGCGGGCGAACTCGAGGAGGGTGTCGGCGCCATCGAGGCTCTCGTCGGTGTGCAGGTCGACCGGGGTCCCGCGGCGCTCGGCGATCGCGAGGAGGCGGCGGAGGTCGGTGACCGGGTCCGCCGCGAGGTGCGGGGCGCCTCCGACCGCGTCGACCCCCGCGTCGAGCGCGGCCTCGACGGCCGCGTCCGGCGCCTCGGGGCCGGCGAGGGCCACGAGCTCCAGGTCCATGAGGCCCGCCAGGTGCTCGCGTACCGTGACCAGCGCGCGCACCCCGCGCAGGGCGTCGCCGGTCGTGAGGATGTCGACGTGGGTGCGGATCGCGGTCGTGCCGTTCGCGAGCATCTCGAGCGCCTGCGCGAGGGCGCGTTCGGCGATGTCGTCCTCGGTCATCGAGATCGTGTGCGCCTTCCAGGAGGCGATGGCGAGGCCGAGGTCGCCCATCGGCGGCTGGATCGCATCCCAGGAGCGCGCCTTGTCGAGGTGGGCGTGCGGGTCGGCGGCCGCGGTGAGCAGGGTGTAGCCGGTGAGGTCGAGCTCGTCCGGTCCGACGGTGCCGCCGGCGGCCGGGACGACGGCCTCCACGCGTCCGCGCGCGAGCCTCACGTCGACCGTGCTGCCATCGGCGAGAGCGGCGCCGCGCAGGGCGCTCACCGGCATCGGCAGCTCGGGCACGGGCGGCTCCTCGGGGGCGGGGAATGTTGATGGGCTCAACACCCCTGACGCTAGAAACCGTTCGTTTCGAGCGTGTGACGGATCCGTCTCGGCACGTAAACTCCTGCGGCCGACCGTCTTCTGCGGCCGACCCGCTGTGGTTGTCTGTCCACGCCCGCCCCGCGAGAGGAGTCCGCCGTCAGCACCATCGACGCCGCGCCCGATGCCGCCGCCGCCCAGATCGGCCCCCGGATCCGGCGCGTCCGGCACACCCGCGGGCTCACCCTGGTCCAGCTGGCCGACCGCGCCGAGCTCTCGCATCCCTTCCTGAGCCAGCTCGAACGCGGCCTCGCGCGGCCGAGCTTCACCTCGCTCGAGCGGATCGCCCGCGCCCTCGGCACGAGCCAGCTGGAGCTGCTCGCCGGCGCGGAGGAGGACGCGGATGCGCGCCGCGACCAGCCGGCCGTGAGCGTCGTCCGCCGCGGCGACGGCACGCAGGGCGCCTACGGCGAGGGCGACGCGCGCATGCTCGTCCACGGCCACCGCCGCTTCCACCCGATGGAGATCACGGGAGCGAACCGCGACTGGGGCGTGCTGTTCTCGCACGCCGAGGACGAGTTCCTGTACGTGCTCGACGGCCGCATCGAGCTCGACCTCGGGCCCGAGGGGATGTTCGTGCTCGCGACCGGCGACGCCGTGCACTGCGACGGTGGGGTGCCGCACCGCTGGCGTGCGATGGGTGACGAGGGCTACCGGCTGCTCGTGGTCAAGGACGCGCCCCGGCGGCTGTGAGGATGATGCCGTGAACCGCCCCCGCTCCTCCGACGTCGACCCGGTCGTGCTCGCGCGGACGGACGTCGCCGACGGCCTCGCCGTCCTCGAGCTCGGCCTGCCCGACGGCGCGCCGATGCCCTCGTGGGAGCCGGGCGCCCATGTCGACGTGCTGCTGCCGTCGGGTCTCGTGCGGCAGTACTCGCTGTGCGGCGACCCCGATGCGCCCACCTGGCGGCTCGGGGTGCTGCGCGAGGCGGGCGGCCGCGGCGGCTCGGCGGAGGTGCTGCGGATCGCGACCGAGGGCCGGGTGCTCCGGCTCGCGGGACCGCGCACCCACTTCTCCTTCGACGCCCGGTCGTCGGCGCCCGCGCTGCTCATCGCCGGTGGCATCGGGATCACGCCGATCGCCCCGATGGCGGCTCTCGCCGCGGAGGCCGGGGCCGACTACGTGCTGCACTACGCGGGCCACGACGGCCGGATGGCGCTCGTCGACGCGCTGCGCGCGCGGCACGGCGACCGGCTCGTCCTGCACGTCGACGCGCGCCCGGACGTCGGGGCGCTCATCGCCGGGAGTGCGCCGGACGCGATCGTGTACTGCTGCGGTCCCGCGTCGCTCATCGATGCGGTCGAGGCGGCGTGCCTCGCCCGCGGCCGCGAGTTCCGCACCGAGCGGTTCGAGGCCGAGACGCTCACCCCGCCCGTGTGGGACGGTCCGTTCGAGGTCGAGCTGGAGGCCTCGGGGCTGACCCTGGAGGTGCCGCCGGAGCGCAGCGTGCTCGAGGTCGTCGAGGAGGCCGGCGTGCTCGTGCTCTCGTCGTGCACGGAGGGCACCTGCGGCACCTGCGAGACTCCGGTGCTCGAGGGCGAGGTCGACCACCGCGACTCGATCCTCACCCCCGCCGAGCGCGCGCGGAACGACGTCATGTTCGTGTGCGTCTCGCGCGCGGCGTGCCCGCGTCTGGTGCTCGACCTCTAGCTCGGCTGGCCGGGTCGCCCGGCTAGAGGGGGCGACCGACCCTCCGGCGCAGGCCGTCCGCGATCGCGTGCTCGTCGCCCGTCACGAGTTCCCCGCCGCGCACGACCCACCGCCCCGCGACCATCACGTCGCGCGGCCGCCGCCCGGGCGAGGCCCAGAGCAGGCCGGCGACCGGGTCGGCGACGCCCGCGTCCGCGACCCCCGACACGTCCCAGACGCACAGGTCGGCCGCGGCGCCCGGCCGCAGGTGCCCGAGCTCCGGTCGGCCGAGGCCGACGGCGGAGCCGGTGGTCGCCATCGCGAGCACCTCGCGCGCCGGCAGCTGCGGTCCGACGAGCGCGGAGACCTGCAGCGCCAGTCGCGCGTCCGCGAGCAGGTGTCCCGCGTCGTTGGACCCGCCCCCGCTCGTGCCGAGCCCGACGACGACGCCGGCCTGGCGGAGCGCCGCGACCGGCGCGATGCCCCAGCCCATCGGCACGTCGCAGCCCGGCGCGTGCGTGGCGCTCGCCCCCGAGACCGCGACCCGGGCCACCTCGTCGGGGGTCGGCTCGACGAGGTGGGCGATCGTGACGTCCGGCGCGAGCCACCCCCACTCGTCGAGCAGGTCGAGCGGGCGGCGACCGTAGCGCTCGAGGGCGATCGCGACGTCGACCTGCTCGTTCGCCTGGGTGCGGCGCCGCAGACCGTGCCGCGCGGCGATCTCGGCGAGCACCCGGAACGTCGCCTCGCCGTCGGAGTGGACGCCCGCCGGACCGACCGCGAGCTGCAGCATGCCGTCCGTGGTCCGCGCGGCGAGGGCGGCGACGATCGCCTCCGCGCTCTCCTCGACGACGTCGGGCGCATGGCGCGCGGACCCGCGGACGAAGACCAGCCGGCCCCCGAGCTCCCGCGCGGCGTCCGCCCCCGCGACGGCGATCCCGGTCGGGTCGCCGTCGGCCGGCCAGTTCAGCTGGTGGTCGGCCACCGTGGTGACGCCGTCGAGCAGACCCTCCGCGACGCCCGCGAGGGTCGTCACGCGGGCGAGCTCGGGATCCATCCCCGCGGCGGAATACGCGGTCGCCATCGCCGGCAACCAGGCCGCCATCGGCACGCCGCGCGTGCCGGGCAGCGTGCGGAAGGCCGACTGCAGGAGATGGTGGTGCGCGTTCACGAGCCCGGCGGTGACGACGCAGCCCCCGACGTCGAGCGTCTCGTGCGGGGTGGTGGACGGGTCGGCCGGCGCCGAGGCGACGACCGTGTCGTCGATCCACAGCTCGGTCGTGTCGGAGCCCGGGTCGCGGGCGTCGCGGACGATGGCGGTCGCGCCGGTCAGTCGCAGCATGAAACGAGCCTGACATCCGCATGTGTCAGCCTGATGTCGTGCTCGAGATCGCCGACCGCCTGCTCGCCCGGCTGGACGCCGGCGCGACGCTCGCGGTCGCGACCGTCGTGCGCGTCGAGGGGAGCATGCCGCGCACCGTCGGCACCTCGATGGCGTGGGACGGCGAGCACGTCATCGGCAGCATCGCCGGCGGCTGCGTCGAGGGCGCGGTCGTGGAGCTCGCGCAGCAGGTGCTCGAGGACGGGGTGGTGCGGTCGGAGCGCTTCGGCGTCTCCGACGACACGGCGTTCGGCTTCGGGCTGAGCTGCGGCGGGGTCGTCGGGGTGCGGGTCGCGCTGCTGCGACCCGACGACCCGGTCGTCCCGCGCCTGCGCGACGCGGCGGCGGGGAGACCGGCGCGGGTCGTCATCGCGCCCGACGGCCACCGCATCGAGCTGTGCGCCGACGGGGTCGTCGACGAGGTCGTACCGCCGGCGCGGATGATCGTGCTCGGCGCCATGGAGTTCTCGGCCGCGCTCGCCGCCGCCGCCCGCGCCGTGGGCTACCGCGTCACGATCGTCGACCCCCGAGCGCTCTTCCTCACGCCCGAGCGGTTCCCCGACGCCGAGCTCGTCGTGCGCTGGCCGCCGGAGCACCTCGTCGCGACGCCGATCGACGAGCGGACGGTCATCTGCGTGCTGAGCCACGACGACCGCTACGACGCGGAGGCGATCCTCGTGGCGCTCCGCTCGCCGGCGGCGTTCGTCGGCGCGATGAGCTCGCGGCGCACGCTCGAGCGCCGGCGGGCCGCGCTGCGCGAGCTCGGGGCGACCGATGACGAGCTGGCCCGGCTCCACGCGCCGATCGGCCTCGACCTCGGCGCCGTCACCCCCGCCGAGACGGCGGTCTCGATCCTCGCCGAGATCCTCGCCGCCCGATCCGGCCGCGCGGGCGAGTCCCTCCGCACCACGACGGGCGCCATCCACTCCGCCGGCTGAGGAGCGCCTCACCCGACGGGGTCCGCCAGACGCCAGAGCCGGTCGCGCGACATGGGCAGCTCGGTCGGCCGCACGCCGAGGGCGTCCCGGATCGCGTTCGCGAGCGCCGGGGCCACCGGGTTGTAGGGCGCCTCGCTCATCGACTTCGCGCCGAGCGGCCCGCGCTCGTCGACCGTGTCGGCGAAGAGCACCCGCAGTCGCGGGACGTCCGAGAACTTCGGGACACGGTAGGCGCGGAAGGCGGCCTCCACCACCTCGCCGTCGCGCACCCGCACCTCCTCCTGGAGGGCCGATCCGAGCCCCTGGGCGAAGCCTCCCTCGATCTGCCCGCGGAGCTGCTCCGGGTTGAGCACGCGGCCCGCGTCGGCGGCCTGGACGGCGTCGAGCACGCGCACCTCCCCGGTCTCGGGGCGCACGGCCACCCGGAAGCCCTGGGCGTTGAAGGCGACGTTGCGGTGCGCTCCGTCCGACCTCGCCGATGCCGCGCGCGGCCCGCCGTCGCGCAGCTGCGCCGCGAGCGTCGCCGCCGCCTCGTGCACCGCAGCCCCGGCGACGACCACGCCCGTCGACCCGTAGGCGCCGGTGTCGTGCCCGGCCACGTCGGTGTCCGACTGTCGGATGCGGATGCGGTCCGGCGTCGTGCCGAGCGCGGTCGCCGCGAGCTGCGCGTGCACCGTCGTCGAGCCGTTGCCGAACTCGGCCGTGCCGACCTCGAGCTCGTACTCGGCGCCGTCCGCGCCCCGCTCGTCGAGCGCGCGGATCCGCACCTCGGCGATATGGCCGCGCGGGGGGATGGTCGCGATCATCGCGAGCGCGATGCCCGATCCGATGCGCCAGCCCGACGCCGCGAGCTCCGCCGCCTCGGCCTTTCCGCGCCCCTCGGCGAGCGCTCCGGCGACGAGGTCGAGGCACTGCGTGCCGCCGTCCGCCCCGCGGTACTCGATGTCGCCCGGGTCGTCGTGGCTCGTGAGCAGAGGCTGGCCGGGCAGCACGACGTTGCGGCGACGCAGTTCCACGGGATCCATCCCGAGCTCCCGCGCGAGCTCGTCCATCGCCGACTCGACCGCGAAGATCACCTGGCCGAGGCCGTAGCCGCGGAAGGCGCCCGCCGGCGGGTTGTTCGTGTAGACCGAGTGCGCATCCACCCGCACGTTCGCGCATCGGTAGACCGCGATCGACTCGTGCACCGAGTGATACATCACCCCGACGCCGTGGTTGCCGTAGGCGCCGGTGTCCATCCGCTGGTCGACGTGCACGGCCGTGAGCCGCCCGTCCGCGTCGGCCCCGAGCGTGACCCGCACGCGCATGGGATGCCGCAGCGGCGCCGCACGGAACTCGTCCTCGCGCGTGAACTCCCATTGCACCGGCTGCCCGGTCGCCAGCACCGCCAGCCCGACGACCCCCTCCGTGAGCATCTCCTGCTTGCCGCCGAACCCGCCGCCGACCCGGGCCGTGAAGACCCGCACGCTCCCGGGTTCGCGACGCAGGATTCGGGCGAGCTCGTCGCGCACGAGGTACGGCACCTGGGAGGAGGTGCGCACGACGAGGCGCCCGTCGTCGTCGAGCCAGCCTCGGCTGGCGTGGGTCTCGAGAGCGGCGTGCGTCACGCGGCTCGTGCGCCAGGTGCCGGTGACCGTCGCGGCGGCGGTCGCGAGGGCGGCCGCGACGTCGCCGCGCTCCTCGTGGACCTCGGCGACGGTGTTCCGCTCGGGCGCGGCGGCGCGCGAGTCGGCGCCCAGCTCGGGGTGCACGAGCGGCGCGCCCGGCGCGTCGGCCTCGTCCGGGTCGAGGATCGCGGGCAGCGGCTCGTACTCCACCCGGATGAGCTCCCGTGCGCGCTCCGCGAGCCCGATCGAGTCGGCGACCACCGCCGCGACCCGTTGCCCGCGGAACCGCAGGACGGGGTCGAACAGCAGGGTGTCGTCCGGGTCGTCCAGGCGGTTCTGGTGGCGGCCGGTGGAGTGGAGGACGCCGGGATCGTCGCGGTGCGTGAGCACGGCCTGCACCCCGGGCAGTGCGAGGGCCGCGCTCGCGTCGATCGCGACGATGCGGGCGTGCGGATGCGGGCTGCCGAGCACCGCCAGGTGCAGCAGCCCGCCGGTCGTCGCGACATCGTCGAGCGTGTACGGCTCGGTGCCGGTGACGACCCGCCGGGCGGCGGGGGCGGCGAGCGAGCGGCCGGCGGCGTCGCCGGCGGGCGCGGTCGTCTCGACGTTCGCGACGCCGTGCAGCGCGTCCTCGATCGCCCGGTATCCGGTGCAGCGGCAGAGGTTGCCCTTGAGGGCGTGCGGCAGGTCGGCGAGCTGCTCCGCGTCGAGCGCCGAGGCGGTCACGACCATGCCCGGGGTGCAGAACCCGCACTGGAACGCCGCCGCCTCGACGAAGGCCCGCTGGACCGGGTGCGGATCCCCCGGCGTGCCCAGGCCGGCCGCGGTCACGACCTCCGCGCCGTCGACCCGGTGCGCCGGCACGAGGCACGAGTGGGTCGGGCTCCCGTCGAGGAGGACGGAGCAGGCGCCGCAGTCGCCCGCGTCGCATCCCTTCTTGACGCTCGTGATCCCGTGCTCCCGGAGGAGGGTGCGGAGCACCTGCCCGGGCCGCGGCTCGGCCTTGAGCGGCGCCCCGTCGACGGTCAACCGCACGCTCATGCCGCCAGCTCCTCGCGCAGCTCCTCCGCCAGCAGGCGCGCCATGGCGTGCCGCCAGTCGGGGGCGCCGTGCGGATCGTCGAACCACTCGCCGATCGCATCGACGGCGTCCGCGAGCTCCGCCGCGGTGGGGATGCCGGGGAAGAGGAGCCGGTGCGGGCGCGGCGTCGCGGCGGTGACGGTCGCGGTGAAGCCCGCGTCGTCCACGGTCGCGACGACCACGGCGCCGGAGCGGCCGAGCTCCGCGAGCGAGATGCGTCGGAGCGCCGAGCGGGCCCGGAGCGCGGCGGCGGGCACCTCCAGCGCCCGCAGGACCTCGCCGGGGGCGAGCGCGGTGGTGCGGTCGCCCGTCACCAGCTCGGCGACCGGCTCGCGGCGCTCGCCGCCGTCCGGCATCCAGATGAGGGCGTCGGCGCCGAGCCCGGCGAAGAGGGAGGTCATCGGTCCGGCCGGGAGCGCGAGGCAGATGTTGCCGCCCACGGTCGCGACGCGGTGGATCTTCCACGAGCCGAGGAGCGCGTCGACCGCGGGCGCGAAGAGCGGATGCCCGCCGGCGGCCGGATCCGCCGTGGCCAGCCGCTCGAGCGTGCAGGTCGCGCCGACCCGGAGACCGCCGTCCGGCAGCGGCTCGAGCGCGGGCCAGCCGAGCCCGGTCAGGTCGACGAGGCCCCGCACGCCCGGCTGCGGCTCCGAGTAGAGCCAGGTGCCGCCTGCCAGCACGCGCTCGCCGGGCGCGAGGGCGAGGTCGCCGCGCCCGCGGGCGACCCGGACGCTCTCGACGTCGACCAGATCCATGTCGAGGGAGTCAACATCACCCATGTGTCGGCCACGTAACACCCGGGTCGGGTCGCCGCGGCGAGGGCGCCGGGGCGGCGATGCGAGGATGGACGCGTGGCCCGCCCGACCGACCCCGAGCCCGGGGACGACGACCTCGACGCCGAGGCGCTCACCTGGGCGGGCGACGAGGAGCAGGGGCGCGCGCGTCCGCGGCTCGCGGAGCCGGACGCCGACGCGGTCTCGACGCTCGAGGCGGCGGGCGATGACGACGAAGCCCTCGACGAGGACGACGGCCCGGCTCCGGACGTCGCGGGCAACGTCGCGATCGCGCTGTTCGGCATCCTCTACCTGGCCGTCACGGTCGGCTGGATCTACTCGGTGCAGCTCGCGACCACGCCGCCGGGCGGATTCCCCGGGCCGGTCGTCTGGCAGTTCGGCACCTTCACCGCGATCATCGGCGCCCCCGTCTGGTTCGGCGCGGTCGTGGCGCTGACGCGCGGACGGATCGGGCTCCGGCTCGGCTGGTTCGCGCTCGGCCTGGGCCTGCTGCTGCCCTGGCCCGTCATCCTGGAGCTCGCCGGATGAGCGACGACGCCCTCGAGATCGCACCTCCCGCGTCGCGCGTGACGACGTGGGTCACGGCCGTCGTGTTCGCGGTCCTGTTCGCGGCGCCGCTCTTCTACGCCGTCTCGAACCTCGTCGAGTACCCGGCCGTGGTCGGCGGCCGGACGCCGTGGTGGTTGCTGATCCTCGGGGTGATCGCGCCGGTCGCGCTCTACGTCGGGGGTCTGCTGATCGGCCGTAGGAGGACGCCGGTGCTGCGCCTCGTCGTGCTGGCGGCGGCCCTCGGGGCGGCCAATGCGCTGACGATCGCCGAGATCGCGATCGCGCCCTTCCTGCTCGCCTGAGTCAGCGGAGCGCGCCGGCGAGCGGCGCGGTCGCGACGAGGACGACGGCGATGAGCACGAGCTGGAGGAGGAGCCGCGGCGTGTAGGCGATGGCCGCTCGCCCGAAGCGGCTCGGGTCGGCGGCGGCGACCGCGTTCGCCGGGAACACCGCCACGAGGAACACGACGAGCGCGATCCCGGTGACGAACCGCAGGAGCGGCCAGGGGATCAGGAGGCCGGCCGCGGCCGCCAGCTCGCAGACCCCGGTCGCCGCGACCAGCGCCCCGCGCCACCGCCGGAGGCGCGGGGGGATCATGGCTCGCATCCCGCGCGCGACGGCGGGCACGAAGTGCCCCACGCCCATGCCGGCGAACGCTACGGCCAGCGCGATCCGGAGCACGAGTTGCACGATCGCGAGTGGGTCCACGTGGTCATGGTGCCACTCCGCGCGCCGGTAGGCTGTGGGGCACCCCTTGCTCGCCGACGTAGAGGATCCTCCGTGGCCAAGCCGGTCGTGCTGATCGCCGAAGAACTGTCGCCCGCCACCGTCGAGGCCCTCGGGCCCGACTTCGAGATCCGGTCCGTCGACGGCACGGACCGTCCGGCTCTGCTGGCGGCGCGCGCCGACGCGGACGCGGTGCTCATCCGGTCGGCGACCAAGATGGACGCGGAAGCCATCGGCGCCGCCGCGCACCTCCGGGTCATCGCCCGCGCGGGCGTCGGTCTCGACAACGTCGACATCAAGGCGGCGACCACCGCCGGCGTCATGGTCGTCAACGCGCCGCCCTCGACCAGCGGGAGCGCCGCGGAGCTCACGATCGGCCACATCCTCAGCCTCGCCCGGCACATCCCGGCCGCCCACGGCAGCCTCGCCGCGGGGGAGTGGAAGCGCTCCAAGTACACCGGCACCGAGCTGTTCGAGAAGACGCTCGGCATCATCGGGCTCGGCCGCATCGGCGCGCTCATCACCGCGCGCATGCAGGCGTTCGGGATGGAGGTCGTCGCGTACGACCCGTACGTGACCGCGGCCCGCGCCCAGCAGCTCGGGGTGCGTCTGGTGAGCCTCGACGAGCTCCTCGCCGAGTCGGACTTCGTCACGATCCACATGCCGAAGACGCCCGAGACGACCGGCATGATCGCGGGACCGCAGCTCGCGGCCATGAAGAGGACCGCCTACATCGTCAACGTCGCCCGTGGCGGCCTGATCGACGAGGCGGCGCTCGCGCAGGCGCTCCGCGACGGCGAGATCGCCGGCGCCGGCATCGACGTCTTCACGAGCGAGCCGCCCACCGACGACGTGCTGACCTCGGCCCCGAACATCGTCGTCACCCCGCACCTCGGCGCGTCGACCGACGAGGCGCAGGAGAAGGCCGGCGTCTCGGTGGCGCGGAGCGTGCGCCTCGCCCTCGGCGGCGAGCTGGTGCCGGATGCGGTCAACGTCGCCGGCGGCGCGATCGACCCGTTCGTGCGCCCCGGCATCGCCCTCGTCGAGAAGCTCGGCCAGATCCTTGCGGCGGTCGCCGGCCACGGCCCGCTCACCGATCTCGAGGTCGACGTGCGCGGGGAGCTCGCGGCCTACGACGTCAGCGTGTACCGCCTCGCCGCGCTCAAGGGCTACTTCACCAATCTCGTCACCGAGAGCGTGTCGTACGTCAACGCGCCGGTGCTCGCCGAGCAGCGCGGGATCGCCTCCACGCTGACGACGGCCGAGGAGAGCAAGGACTACCGCAACACGACGACGCTGCGCGGCGTCCTCGCCGACGGGACCTCGGTCGAGGTCGCGGGCACGCTGTCCGGCACGAAGATGGTCGAGAAGCTCATCGGCCTGAACGGCTACGACATCGAGGTGCCGCTGGCGGAGCACCACATCGCCATGTTCTACGCCGACCGACCCGGCATCGTCGCGGTCTACGGCAAGGAGTTCGGCGAGGCCGGCATCAACATCGCGGGCATGCAGATCGCCCGCCGCAGCGCCGGTGGCCAGGCCCTCTCGATCGTGACGGTCGACTCGCCGGTGCCGGACGAGGTGCTCGAGCGGGTGCGCACGGCGATCGACGCGGACGAGCTCCGCGAGATCGACATCGTCGAGGCCTGACGCCGTCCGCCCGGGGCGGACATGCGAACGCGCCGCCCGCCGGCTCGACACCGGGCGGACGACGCGTTCGCGCGTGCAGGCCTTACGGCATCGGGTCGACGTTCGTGGTGCTGCTGCGCACGCTGTTGCCCGTGGCGGGGTCGACCGCGGTGCGCTCGACCGTCGTGGCGCCGCGGCGGCGCATCATCGCGACGAGGCCGACGATGAACAGGACGGCGCCGGCGATCATGAGGATGATGCCGATGATCCACATGCTCACCCCCGGCACCGCGAACGAGACGCCGAACGCGAGAATCGCTCCGACGACGAACAGCAGGACTCCTCCGACGACCATGGTCAGCTCCTTCTTCCTGTCCGGATCCCGGACGTGGTTGCGGATGGGAAGGAAGCTATGGCCGCTGGATGAGAACGGCCTCATCTCCGGGGCGGGCGGCCCGCGGGGATAGGCTGGGACGATCGGACGACGCCCGGAATCACGGGCCTGTCGCCCTGTCTGGACGTCACCTGGGCGTTCGGTCGACCGCAACGGAACGGAGCCCGTGGACGTGACCCGCCGCATCGATCTGGCCGTCATCCCGGGGGACGGGATCGGGCGTGAGGTCGTGCCGGAGGCGGTCGCGACGCTGCGCGCGGCCGTCGGCGACGACGTCGACATCGACACGACGGAGTACCCCTTCGGCGCGGGGCACTTCCTCGAGACCGGCGAGATCCTCTCGGACGACGACCTCGCGACGCTGGCCCGGCACGAGGCGATCCTGCTCGGCGCGGTCGGCGGCGACCCGCGCGACGCGAGGCTCGCGGGCGGCATCATCGAGCGCGGCCTGCTGCTCAAGCTCCGGTTCGCGTTCGACCACTACGTGAATCTGCGCCCGACGCGCATCTTCCCGGGCGTGGCCTCCCCGCTCGCCCGGCACGGCGACGTCGACTTCGTCGTCGTGCGCGAGGGCACCGAGGGGCCGTACGTCGGCAACGGCGGGCGCTTCCGCACCGACACCCCCGCCGAGGTCGCCACCGAGGTGAGCATCAACACGGCGTACGGCGTGGAGCGCGTGGTGCGCTACGCCTTCGAGCTCGCCTCGCGCCGCCGCAAGCGCCTCACCCTCGTCCACAAGACCAACGTGCTGACCAACGCCGGCCAGCTCTGGAGCCGGCTCGTGCGCGCCGAGGCGGAGCGGCATCCCGAGGTCGAATGGGACTACCTGCACGTGGACGCGGCGACGATCTTCCTCGTCACCGACCCGGCGAGGTTCGACGTGATCGTCACCGACAATCTCTTCGGCGACATCCTCACCGACTTGGCCGGCGCCATCAGCGGCGGCATCGGGCTGGCGGCGTCGGGCAACATCAACCCCGACGGCGCGTTCCCTTCGATGTTCGAGCCCGTGCACGGATCGGCCCCCGACATCGCGGGGCAGCAGAAGGCCGACCCCACGGCCGCGATCCTGTCGACCGCCCTGCTCCTCGACCACCTCGGGATGCCGGAGCCGGCCCGCCGGATCGAGGGCGCCGTCACGGCGGACCTCGCGAACCGCTCCGCCCCCCGCTCGACGAGCGCGATCGGCGACGCGATCCGCTCCCGACTCTCCTGAAAGGCGCACCCATGGCGATCAACCTCCTCCCGATGGCGAACCAGGACCTGCTGTGGCAGGTCATCCCGAGCGAGGCCGCGAAGTCGGCCGAGGAGCGCGCGGAGATCCTGAAGGCGCCCGGATTCGGCAAGCACTTCACCGACCACATGGTCGACCTGTGCTGGTCGGAGCGCGGCGGCTGGCACCGCCCCCGGGTCATGCCGTACGGGCCGATCTCGATCGAGCCGGCCGCGGCGGTGCTGCACTACGCGCAGGAGGTGTTCGAGGGCCTGAAGGCCTACCGCCACGCGGACGGATCGATCTGGACCTTCCGCCCCGAGCAGAACGCCGCCCGCATGCAGCGCTCGGCCCGCCGTCTCGCGATGCCGGAGCTGCCGACCGAGTACTTCATCGACTCCCTCAAGCGGCTCATCGCCGTCGACGGCGCTTGGGTTCCGTCGGAGCCGGAGACTTCGCTCTACCTGCGCCCCTTCATGTGGGCGAAGGAGGCGTTCCTCGGCGTGCGCGCGGCGAAGAAGATCAACTACAACCTCATCGCGTCGCCGGCGGGTGCGTATTTCACGTCGGGCCCCGAGCCGCTGTCGATCTGGCTCTCCACCACCTGGACCCGCGCGGGTCACGGCGGCCTCGGAGCGGCGAAGACGGGCGGCAACTACGCCGCGTCGCTGCTGCCGCAGGAGGAGGCGTACGAGAACGGGTGCCAGCAGGTGCTGTTCCTCGACGCGCAGGAGGGCAAGTACCTCGAGGAGCTCGGCGGCATGAACGTCGTGCTCGTCACGAAGGACAAAAAGCTCATCACGCCGGACTCCGACTCCATCCTCGAGGGGATCACCCTCGACACGATCCTGCGGCTAGCCGCCGATCGCGGCTACGCGATCGAGCAGCGCAAGGTCTCGATCGACGAGTGGCGCACGGGCGTGGAGTCGGGCGAGATCGTCGAGGCGTTCGCGTGCGGCACCGCGGCGGTGATCACGCCCATCGGCGAGATCAAGAGCCCCGACTTCGGCATCTGGATGAAGGAGCCCGAGGGCGAGCGCGTCTCGATGCAGCTCCGCGCGGAGCTCCTCGACATCCAGTACGGCCGCGCCGAGGACCGCCACGGCTGGCTGGTGCGCCTCGACGCGTAACCGCTCCGCTCCTTGCGAGCGGTCACCCTGGCACGGTCCTCCCCAGCTCGCACCGTTCCGGGTTGACCGCTGATCGGGTGACCCGGCGCACGGCGACGGCGACGCCACGTCGATAGTCGACGGATGACCGGCCGCGTCGAACTCCCCGGGGAGCTCCCGGAGGCGTTCACCGTGCCGGAGGCGCGGGCGGCAGGCGTGTCGCGCGGGCGGCTCCGGGCGGGAGACCTCCGTCGGCCGTTCCGCGGCGGTCGGTCCCTCGTCGATGACCGCCTCACGGCGCTCCTGCCGCTGATGCGCGACGATCATGCCTTCGCCGGTCCGACGGCGGCGCGGCTCCACCGACTCCCCATCCCGAGGCGATGGGAACGGGATGATCGGGTGCACGTCGTGGCACTGACCGATCGGAGGATGCGGCGCCCCGGTGTGGTCGGAACGCGATCGGTCGTGGTCGGCGTCACCCGGGTGCGGGGGCTCCCGGTGCTCGATCCGGTGAGCACCTGGGTCTCGCTGAGCACGATGCTCGAAACCGACGAGCTCGTGGCGGTCGCCGACCGCATCGTGACGGGGGACCGCGACTCCGTCGCGACGGCGACCCTCGACGACCTGCGATCCGCTGTCGATCGCGTTGGTCGTCGTCGTGGCGTCGTCGGGCTCCACACCGCGTTGCCGTGGGTCCGCGTCGGAGCGTGGTCGCCGGCCGAGACGGCACTCCGGCTGCTGATCGTGCGTGCCGGACTCCCGGAGCCGGAACTGAACGCCGTCGTGCCGCTCGCCGACGGTGGAGTCGTCCGCCCGGATCTGTCCTGGGCGAGTCGGCGTGTCGCCGTCGAGTACGACGGCTCGGCCTTCCACGGGCGCGACCGATGGGATCGCGACGCCGCCCGGCATGAGCGGCTGGTCGACGCCGGGTGGCTCGTGGTCCGGGTCCGAGCCGACGACCTGTACCGGCATCCGGACCGTCTCGTGGCCCGCCTCCACGTCCGCCTCGCCAGTCGAGCGGTCACTCCGGCACGGTGACGAGGCCGCCGGACCGTGCGGGAGTGACCGCTCGAGTGAGGAGGGGAGAGGAACCGGGTCAGGGCGCGATGCGGCGCGCGAAGGACGCGATCGCGGCGGCGGCCGCGTCGAGGTTCTCGGCGAGGGTGCGGCCCGAGGCCGCGCGGGGGCGGAGGCCGTGGTCGCCGTCGGGCGCCCACGAGATCGTGATCGCGGGGGAGAGCGCGTAGCCCGCGACCTCGGCGGAGGTGCCCATCGGATCCCGCTCGCCCTGGCAGATGAGCGCGGGCGTCGCGAGCGTCTCGAGGTGCGCCGTGCGGGGCTGCTCGAGCCGGCCAGGCGGGTGGAACGGGTAGCCGAGGCAGACGAGCCCCCGCACCCCGAGGGAGTCGGCGACCATCGACGCGACCCGCCCGCCGTACGACTTGCCGCCGACGAGCGGCGGCCGACCGGCCTCCTCCCACGCGGCGCGGTACTCGTCGAGCACCCGGTCGGCCCGCGGCACGGGCGGGCGCCGACCGTCACGCCGGGCGGCCATGTACGCGAACTCGAACCGCAGGACCCGCACCCCCGCGCCGGCGAGCCGGGCGGTCGTGTCATCCATCCAGCCGGAGTCCATCGGGGCTCCCGCGCCGTGCGCGAGCAGCAGGGTCGGGCCGTCGTCGGGGCCGTCGACGAGGAAGCGAGTCATGCCCTCAACGGTAGGCTCGACGGGTGAAGGTCGCGCGTTTCGCCGTCGACGGCGAGGACCCCCGGTACGGCATCGTGGACGACGACGAGCTCGTCGTCCTGCAGAGCGACCCGATCTTCGCCGGCTTCGCGACGACGGGGGAGCGCGTGCCGCTCGCCGACGCCCGCCTCCTCGCCCCGGTCATCCCGCGATCCAAGGTCGTGTGCGTCGGCCTGAACTACGCCGAGCACCGCGCCGACATGGCCGGCGTCGACGCCCCCGAGAACCCGCTGATCTTCCTGAAGCCCAACACCGCGGTCGTCGGGCCGGGGGACGTCATCCGGATCCCGCCGGTCGAGGGCCGCATCACGCACGAGGGCGAGCTGGTGGTCGTCATCGGCCGGATCGCCAAGCAGGTGAAGGCCGAGAACTGGGCCGACTACGTCTTCGGCTACACGATCGGCAACGACGTGAGCGCCCGCGACCAGATGTTCGCCGACGGCCAGTGGGCGCGCGCGAAGGGCTACGACACCTTCGCCCCGATCGGCCCGTGGATCGAGACCGAGCTCGACCCCGACGACCTCGAGATCCAGACCTACGTCGACGGCGAACCGCGCCGGCACGGCAACACGAAGGATCTCATCCACAAGATCCCGGAGCTGATCGCGTACATCTCCGACGTGTGGACCCTGCTGCCGGGCGACATCATCATGACCGGCACCCCGTCCGGGCTCGGCGGCTTCGTCGACGGACAGACCGTCGACATCGACATCGCGGGCATCGGACGGCTCAGCAACCCCGCCCGCAACCGCGACGCCTGAGCGCGGCGTGAGCACCCGTCTGGCCTGGGGGCCCGGAGTCCTGCTCGCGGCCGTCGGCGCCGCCCTCGGCTGGGTCGTGCACGCGGTCGCGCCCGTGGTCCCGTGGCTCACCGCGTCGCTCGTCCTCGGCGTCGTCGTCGGATGCATCCCGCCGCTCCGCCGGCTGCTGGACGGGGTGTTCCGGCCCGGTCTCGCGGTCGCCTCGCGCCGGCTGCTGCGGATCGGCATCGTGGTGCTCGGCCTGCAGCTGAGCCTTCTCGACATCGCCCGCCTCGGCTGGATCGCGGTGATCGTCATCGTCGTGCTCGTCGCGGTCGGATTCGGCGTGGTCTACCTGCTCGGGCGCGCCTTCCGGCTGCCCGGCGACGAACCGGTGCTGCTCGCCGCCGGATTCTCGATCTGCGGCGTCTCGGCCGTCGGCGCGATGAGCGCGGCCCGCCGCTCGGACCCGGAGGACGGCGGCGCGCCCGTCGCGATGGTGACGCTCTTCGGCACGGCGGCGATCGCCGTGCTGCCGGCGCTCGCCGTGCCGCTCGGCCTCGGGCAGGGGCGCATCTACGGGGACTGGGTGGGGGCGAGCATCCACGACGTCGGCCAGGTGGTGGCGACCGCCGGCTCGGCCGGGGCCGCCGCGCTCGCCGCGGCCGTCGTGGTCAAGCTCACCCGCGTGCTCATGCTCGCGCCGATGGTCGCGATCGCCTCCGTCGCGACCCGTCGCCGGATGCGTGCCGCGGGGGAGGACGTGCGCGGCCCCCTGCCGCCCGTCGTGCCGCTGTTCATCATCGGGTTCGTCGTCGCGGTCCTGATCCGCACGTTCGCCGGCGGCGCACTCCCGCCGGTGGTGTGGGACATCGCCGGCACTGTGCAGTCGGCCCTCCTCGCGACGGCGCTGTTCGGGATCGGCGCCTCCCTCCGCCTGGAGCGCCTGATCCGCAGCGGCTGGCGCGCCCTCGTGACCGGCGCGATCGGCTGGATCGTGATCCTCGGCCTCGCGCTGCTCGTGCCGCTCGCCGTCTCGCTGGCGTAGGACGGCCGCCGTGGTCGCGGTCCTCGGGCTCGTCAGCGCCGTGATCTTCGGCGCCTCCGACTTCTTCGGCGGGCTGGCCGCGCGGCGCATGTCGCCGCTGCTCGCCAGCGCCGTCGGCGGGGTGGTGTCGGTGACGGGAGCCGCGATCGCCGTCGCGATCGAGCAGCCGGTCTGGACGGTGCCCGACGTGCTCCTGTCGATCGGCGCCGGCATCCTCGGCGGCATCGGCACGTGGACCTTCTACGCCGGGCTCGCGATCGGCCCGATGAGCATCGTCTCGCCCGGCGTCGCCATGATCTACGCCGTCGTGCCGGCGATCGCCGGCATCGCGCTCGGCGAGCGGTTCTCGCCCCTCGGCTACGTCGCGCTCGTCGTCGTGGTGGGCGCCGCGCTGCTGCTCGCGGTGCCGCGGCAGCGCGACGGCGGCCGCCTGACGACGCGGGCGATCGTGCTCGGTACGGTCGCCGGGCTGTCGTACGGCGGCTACCTCATCCTCCTCGACCGCACGAGCACCCGGTCAGGTCTCATGCCGTTGCTCGTCGAGCTGAGCGCGGGGTTCGTGATCTTCGTCGGTGCGCTCGCGCTCAACCGGCTCCGCCGCGGTCCCGCCGAGCTCGCCGCACTCCGCGACCGTCGCGTCGTCGGGCAGGCGCTCCTCGGAGGCCTCTTCCTCGTGGTCGCCAACATCCTGCTCGTGATCGGGCTTCACCTCGGCGACCTCGCCGTGATGGGCGTGCTGAACTCGCTCTACCCGCTCGGCACGATCCTGCTCGCGCTCGCCGTGCTGCGCGAGCGGCTCGGGAGGCTGCAGATCGCGGGCGTCGTGCTCGCGTTGGCCGCGTCGGTGGTGCTCGCCGTCTCCTAGCGGGGAGCGGGTGGCCGGCGCCCTACGGCGCGAGCGCTCCGGTGGTCGCCCCCTCCTCGGTGTCGAGGGCGATGTCGCGGGTCTCGCGCACGAAGAGCAGCGCGATGAAGGTGAGCACCGCGGCGCCCGAGAGATACAGCCCGACGAGCAGGATGTTCCCGTCCGCCTGCCACAGGAACGCCGCCGCGATGAACGGGGCGAGCGAGGCGCCGAGGATCGACGAGACGTTGTAGGAGATGCCCGACCCCGTGTAGCGCGTGCGGGTCGGGAACAGCTCCGGCAGGAGCGCCCCCATCGGCCCGAACGTCATGCCCATGAGAGCGAGCCCCACCGCGAGGAAGAGCGCGGTCAGCACGGGGGAGCCGGCGGTCTGGGCGAACCAGAGCTGGAACGTCAGCCCGAACAGGATGATGAGCGCCGTCGTCACGAGCAGCACGCGGCGGCGCCCGAAGCGGTCGGAGAGCCGGCCGGCGATCGGCGTGAAGACGCCGAAGAACACCACGCCGACGAGCAGCAGGAGCAGGAACGTGTTCTTGTCGTACCCGAGGCCGTGCTTGGGGGAGGTCGGGTTCGGCGAGGTGCCGTAGTTCAGCGTGAACGTCGTCATGAAGTAGAAGAGGACGTACGTCGCGAGCATGATGAAGACGCCGAGGATGAGCTCCCGCCAGTTCGAGCGCAGCACCGCGCCGAGCGGCACGCGGACGATGGTCCCGCGCTCGCGCGCCGCCTGGAACACCGGCGCCTCGACGAGCCGCAGCCGCACGTAGAGGCCGACGGCGACGAGCACCGCGCTCAGCAGGAACGGGATCCGCCACGCCCAGGTCGCGAAGGCGTCGGCCGGGAGCGCGAGCCCGAGGATCAGGAACAGCCCGTTGGCGAGCAGGAAGCCGATCGGCGCCCCGAGCTGCGGCGTCGAGCCGAAGAAGCCGCGCCGCCGCTCCGGCGCGTTCTCGGTCGCGAGGAGCGCCGCCCCGCTCCACTCGCCGCCGAGCCCGATGCCCTGCCCGAACCGCATGACCGCGAGGAGCGCGGGCGCCGCGATCCCGGCGGTCGCGTAGGTCGGCAGCACGCCGATGAGGAAGGTGGAGATGCCCATCGTGAGCAGCGACGCGACGAGCGTCGTCTTCCGCCCCACGCGATCCCCGAAGTGCCCGAACAGGATCGAGCCGATCGGGCGGGCGAAGAAGGCGAGGGCGAACGTGACGAGCGAGGAGAGCGTGGCGGCCGCCGGATCCTCCGACGGGAAGAAGAGCGCCGGGAACACGGCCACCGCGGCCGTCGCGTAGACGTAGAAGTCGTAGAACTCGATCGACGTGCCGATGAGGCTGGCGATCACGACCCGGGATCGCGGATTGACGGGGGCGGTCGCGGCGGCGCTGCTCATCGGACCACACTATTCCCGCTCCGATACCCTCGGAGTCGTGCCCGAGCTCCCCGTCACGACCGCCGCCGGATCCGACATCCGGGTGCGCTTCTGCCCCTCGCCGACCGGCACGCCGCACGTCGGCATGGTGCGGACGGCCCTGTTCAACTGGGCGTACGCGCGCCACACCGGCGGCACGTTCGTGTTCCGGATCGAGGACACGGATGCCGAGCGCGACTCCGAGGAGAGCTACCTGCAGCTGCTCGACGCGCTGCGCTGGCTCGGCCTCGACTGGGATGAGGGCCCCGAGGTCGGCGGCCCGCACGCGCCCTACCGCCAGTCGCAGCGCGGGCACATCTACCAGGACGTCATTGCGCGTCTGCGCGAGGCCGGTCACCTCTACGAGAGCTACGTCACGCCCGAGGAGATGGAGGCCCGCAACCGCGCAGCCGGCCGCGACCCGCGCCAGGGCTACGACAACCACGAGCGCGACCTGACCGACGAGCAGCGCGCCGCCTACCGCGCCGAGGGCCGGCAGCCGTCGCTGCGGCTGCGGGTACCCGACGTCGACCTGAGCTTCGAGGACCACATCCGCGGCCACGTGACGTTCGCCGCCGGGAGCTTCCCCGACTTCGTCCTCGTGCGCCCGAACGGTGCCCCGCTCTACACGCTCACCAACCCGGTCGACGACGCGCTCATGGGCATCACCGACGTGATCCGCGGGGAGGACATCCTCTCGTCGACCCCGCGCCAGATCGCCCTCTACCTCGCGCTCATCGACATCGGCGTGACCACCTTCGTGCCGCGGTTCGGCCACATGCCGCTCGTGCTGGGGGAGGGCTCCAAGAAGCTGTCGAAGCGCGACCCGGAGTCGAACCTGTTCCACCACCGCGAGCGCGGCTTCATCCCCGAGGGACTGCTCAACTATCTGGCGCTCCTCGGCTGGTCGATCGCGGCCGACCGCGACGTGTTCAGCCGCGAGGAGCTCGTCGCGGCGTTCGACATCCGCGATGTCAACGGCAACCCGGCCCGGTTCGACCAGAAGAAGGCCGACGCGATCGACGGCGACCACATCCGCATGCTGGAGCCCGACGACTTCGCGCGACGGATCGTTCCGTACCTCGAGGGCCTCGTCGCCGATCCGCCGACCGCGGAGCAGGAGGCGATCCTCCGCGAGGCGGCGCCGCTCGTCCAGGAGCGCATCACCGTGCTCGGCGAGGCGCGCGGGATGCTCGCGTTCCTCTTCACTCCCGGCGACGCGATCGAGTACGCCGACGACGCTCTGCCCAAGCCGAAGGACCGCGACCAGGCGCAGCTCGTGCTCGACGCCGCCGTCGCCGCGCTCGAGCAGCTGGACGACTTCTCCGCCGCCGCGACCGAGGCGGCCCTCCGCGCCGCGCTGACGACCCCGGTCGAGGAGGGCGGCGCCGGCCTCAACCCGCGCATCGCGTTCGGGCCGCTCCGCACCGCGCTCAGCGGCCGCCGGATCAGCCCGCCGCTGTTCGAGTCGATGGAGATCCTCGACAAGGAGGAGACGCTCGCGCGCCTCGACCGCTACCGCGCGTTCCTGCAGCGCTGGGTGCCCGAGGCCTGACCCCGCGCACGGCGGGAGCAGGCCTCTCCGTACGGTAGAGTCGTTCCTCGGTCCGGTCGCCCGGATCGCACCGTGGGGTATGGTGTAATTGGCAACACGGCTGATTCTGGTTCAGTTGTTCTTGGTTCGAGTCCAGGTACCCCAGCTTCGAAAAAGCCCCGGCGACGGGGCTTTTTTCATGCCGCTCCGCGACGCGGGCGAGCGGCTCAGTCGTCCTCGACGACGTAGTCCCACGCCGCGAGGAACGTCGCCGCATCCGGCCGCAGCCGCAGCATGCCCTCACCGGCCGGCAGGACCCCGTGCAGGCGGACGGTCTGCGAAGCGCCCGGCTCCAGGGTGCCGGGGAGAGGGTCCTCCGGCGTGAGCGCATGGGTCCGCCCCGAGTTGTCGTAGACGTCGAACATGTCGGCCGAGACCGGGATCGGGCGGCTCGCCCCGCTCAGCGTGACCGTGAACGTGCAGTCCACCTCGGGCGCGTCGAGCGGGGTGTCGGCCGGGCTCGCCGGTCCTTGCACGTCGACCCGCATCCTCCCGCCGCGCGTCGTCACGATCACCGGGCTCCCCGCGTAGGACAGGGCGGGGGAGGCCGCGTCGCCGTGCGCGATCGACGACGGTGACGGGGAGGGCAGGAACGTCGGCCACGCACCGATCCCGGCGTCCGACGACGAAGGCGCGCGGTCCGTCGCCGCGCAGCCGGCCAACACGGCACCGGCGGCGACGACGAGGACCGCGGCGGCGGCCCGGCGACCGGGCGTCACGACGTTCCTCACCGCCGTGCGGTCCGGCGCCGGCGCAGCAGCACCAGCGTCACCCCGCCGGCCACGAGGAGCACGGCCGAGCCCGCCATCCCGACGACGGCCGCCGTCTCCACGCCCGTGGGCGGGAGGGTCGGCGCGGCCGCAGCCGTCACCGCCGCGTTGTTGAAGACGTCGGTGCCGAAAGGGGCGAGCCCCGCCTGCGCGGCGAAGCCGAGATGCCCCTGCCCGTCGAGGCCGCCGCTGACCGAGCCGGCCGCGAGGGCCGACTTCGCGCTGCCGTTCGACACCTGGAACACGTCCTCCATGGTGCGCAGCCACGAGTAGTGGTTGTACGAGGTCGTCGACACGGTACCGGGCTTGATCAGCGGGGAGATCAGCACGGAGCCCGTGATGCCGCCGCCCGGGGTCGGGTCGGTGGCGTCGAAGGCCGCGGCCGCCGTCTCGCCCGCGTTCAGGTGGCCGGGGACGCCGAGCGCCGAGAGGCCGATGGCGGTCACCGCGGCCGTGGTCTGCACCGGCGCGCCCGTCGCGTCGACCAGCGTGAAGGATCCCGTCGTCACCGATCCCGTCGGGTTGGGCCCGGAGTCGACGACCGCGCCGACGTAGGTGCCCGCCGGGATGCTGCCGGCCGGGGTCCCGGTGACCGCGCGGCCGATGTCGGTCGGAAGGATCGAGGCGTTGACCGTGGCCGACCCGGCGGGAGCCGAGGCGGTCCGGCCGACCACCGCGGCGGCGTACCCGAAGGCCGAGCCGGTGTTCTTCGCGCCCGCCACGCAGTTGTCCTTCGCCGCGTCGGCCTTGGCATCCTGTTCGCACGACGGGGGTCGCACGATGTAACCGTTGTCGCCGGGCCCGGGGAAGAGCTGGTTGCCGGCGCTGTCGGCCTGCAGCGTCGCGTTCGGGCCGGTGGGCTCCCAGTCGACGTTCTTGCCGTCGATGTTCTGCCCGGCGAGGTCGGCCTTCAGGTAGTCCTTGGCGAGCGGCCCCGGCGCCGGGAACAGGTTCGCGGCGAGGGTGGTGCCGGCGGCCTGGGTGTCGGTGACGGTGGGCGCGGCGTACGAGTAGAGCATGTTGCCCCGCGCGGCCTGGGCGACCGGGGTCTGGTCGGTCGCGTTGTTGAACGACATGTTCGTGAAGGGCGGGTTGGCCTCGTCGAACGTGATGTCGATCACGCCGCCGTCCTTGAAGGCGGCCGAGCGCTCGATGAGCGGGATGTAGTACTTGAGGAACAGGTCGGCCGCGTACAGGCCGCCCGTCGAGTTGACGGCCGGGGTGGTCAGCGGCTTCGAGTAGTCGGGGTTGCCGCTCGCGTCGAAGACGCCCGAGAGGTTGTTGCCGGCGCACGTCGCGTCGTGCGCGTCCGAGCAGTTGTTCGGGGTGATCCAGTTGAAGGCCGGAACCTGGTCGGCCGGCTTCGCGAGGTCGGCGAGCAGGCCGCGGCTCGGGTCGTCGAGGTTCGCGATGTGCGCCGCGTCGGAGTCCGTGCCGCCCCCGACCGGCGTCGTCAGGCTCCCGTCGATGATCGAGTGGAACCACGGGAACGGGAAGTGCTTCGCGACGTACTGATCGGCAGGCGTCGCCCCCGTGTACGTCGGCGACATCGGGAAGGGGTTGCTCGTCGGGTTGAACGCCGTCGTGCCGGGGGAACCGGCGGTGCCGTCCTCCCGTCCGGGGGTGTTGTGCAGGTCCTGCGCGTAGCCCTTCCACGTGACGTTGGCGGCGTCGAACTGGTTGAAGAGCGTCGGCACGTCGCTCGGGAACGTGCATCCGTTCTGGCCGTCCGGGGAGTTCGGCGTCGGATTCGAGACGACCTGCCCGTAGTTGTCGGTCTGGCCGAACGGAGTCCCGGTGTGCGTCGTGATGATCGTCGCGTTGGACCCGAGGTCGGAGTTGGTCTTGTCGCAGTCCGACTGCAGATCGGCGGAGGGCGACTGGCCCGACACGGCCGACTCGTAGTTGTCCTGACTGAAATGACCGGTGCCGTAGTAGTCCTGGAGCAGCACGCCCTGCGACGGCAGCGTCTTCCACAGGTAGCTGTTCTGGTTCAGGCCCGTGAACGTCGCGTCGTACGACTTGTTCTCGAGCATGATCGTCCACACGTGCTTGACCTGGCCGGGCTGGAGGCCGGTCGACGTGATGGTCATGCCGCTGGGGGAGGCGCCCGCGGCGCCGACGGCGGGGATCGAGACGAGGCCGGCGATGCCGAGCCCCGCCGCTGCGATGGCCGCGACGCGGACGGCGACGTTCTTGGGAAAGCTCACGAAGTGACGTTGTACGCGGGCAAGGTGTCCCCCCGGAGGGGGGCGGGTGAACGATCGGTGTGCCGTGCTCGCGCCGGCGCACCTCGCTCGGGGGACGCGCCGGGGGTGGTCGATCCCGTAGCGTGAAGCGGGTCGCGGCTCCGCCGCCGCGAGGCACCACGGGGAGGGCGGACGGTGACGACACCGGGCGATGCGGCGCGGATCCAGGCGATCGCCGCGTATCGGCTGCTCGAGGCGCCGGCCGTCGACCTCAACGGGCTGGTGGAGCTGGCGGCCGGCACGTGCGGCGTGTCCAAGGCGGTCATCAACATCATCGACGAGCGCGCGCAGCACCAGGTCGCCGCGCTCGGGTTCGACGCCGCCGTGTGCGCACGGGAGGACTCGATGTGCGCGGTGGTGATGCAGGGCGGTCGCAGCGTCGTGGTCGCCGACGCGCGGGCCGATCCGCGATTCGCCGCGAACCCGTTCGTCACCGGGGTCATCGGCGACGTCCGCTTCTACGCGTCGAGCCCGCTCGTCACCCCCGACGGCATCACGATCGGCACGCTGTGCGTGTTCGACGAGAACGTGCTCGAGCTCACCCCGGCGCAGGCCCGGGCGCTCGATCTGCTCGCGCGTCAGGTCGTGGACGTGCTGGAGCTGCGGCGCATCTCGCGCGAGCTCGCGAACTCGAACGAGCGCCTCACCCTCTTCGCCGCGCAGGTCAGCCACGACCTGCGCAACCCGCTCTCGGCGCTCATCGGGTTCCTCGACCTCGCGCTCGACAGCGGAGAGCTGGACCCTGCCTCGACCGCCGCCAAGGCGCTCGCCCGCGCGGACGGGGCCGCCGAGCGCATGAACGACCTGGTGACCGACCTGCTGGCCTACGCGAAAGCGGGCTCGGCGCCGCGCCGCGAGGAGGTCGACCTCGCGAGCATCGTCGACGCGGTCCGCGACGATCTCGACAGCGCGATCTCCGCCGCCCGTGCGCGGGTCGACGCTGCCGCCGACGTGCGCCTCGTCGGCGATCCCATGATGCTGCGGATGCTGGTGCAGAACCTCGTCGCGAATGCGATCAAGTTCGGCAGCGCGGCGGGCCGTGAGCCGCACGTCGTCGTGGCGGCGCGGGAGAGCGGCGACGGCTGGCAGATCACGGTCGACGACGACGGGCCCGGCATCCCCGTCGACGCCCGAGAGCGTGTCTTCGAGGTCATGGAGCGCGCGGCGGGCGACGACGTGCCGGGCCTCGGGATCGGCTTGGCGACGTGCCGTCGCGTCGTCGACGCCCACGGCGGTCGGATCGCGATCGAGGACTCGCCGCTCGGCGGTGCGCGCATCGCGGTGTCGCTGCCGCGCGACCCCGCGGCGCCGATGGTCCCGCGGAGTCCGGCCGCGTCCGTCTGACCGGTGGACCAACCGCTCCCGCCTCGGGGCCCCGGCCCGCCGTGGGACGTTCGCCTCATGCGCAGAATACCCATGGGGGTATAAAGGGAGCATGGACGGGAACAGACGTGTGGTCATCGTGGGCGGAGTCGCGGCCGGCATGTCGGCGGCGACGCGGCTGCGGCGTCTCGATGAACGCGCCGAGATCATGGTGCTCGAACGGGGCGAGTACGTGTCCTTCGCGAACTGCGGCCTCCCGTACTACGTGGGAGGCGTGATCGCCGACCGCGCCTCCCTGCTGGTCCAGACGCCCGAGGTACTGCGCCGTCGGTTCGCGCTCGACGTGCGGGTCGGCCACGAGGCCGTCCGCATCGATTCCGGGGCGCGGCGCATCCTGGTCCGCGAGGTCGCGAGCGGTGCTGAATCGTGGGAGGACTACGACGCGCTGGTGCTCGCCGCGGGCGCCCGCGCGGTCTCCGGATTCGCGGGCGGCGGAGTGCCCGTGCGCGGCCTGCACACGATCGACGACGTCGATGCGGTCGCCGGGCTGCTGGACCGGGCCCCCGAGCAGGCGGTCGTGGTCGTGGGGGGCGGATTCATCGGAATGGAGGCCGCCGAGAACCTGCGCCGGCGCGGGCTGCCGGTCACGCTGGTGCACCGGGGCGCGCACCCGTTGTCGGCCCTCGATCCGGAGATGGCGTGGCGCGTGCGGGAGGAGCTGCTCGCACACGACGTCGCCCTGCGCCTGCGGCGGCAGGTCGTGCGCCTCGAACCCGGAGCGGTCGTGCTCGACGACGGCGAGCGGGTGCCGGCCGGGTTCGTGATCGATGCACGGGGCGTGCGCCCCGACACGGCGCTCGCGAGTTCGGCGGGGGTGCGCCTCGGTCCCACCGGGGGGATCGCCGTCGACGGTCTGCAGCGCACGAGCGTGGCGGGCATCTGGGCGGTCGGCGACGGCGTGGAGAAGACCGATGCCATCGACGAGCGGCCGACCCTCATCACGATGGCGGGTCTGGCCAACCGCCACGGCCGTGCCGCCGCGGACGACATCGCCGGCGCCGGCCGGCCGGGTCGCGCCGGGCTCGGCACCGCCGTGATCGGCGTGTTCGATCTCACGGTCGCCATCACCGGCTGGAGCGAGCGCCGGCTGCGGGCCGCGGGGATCCCGCATCGCGTGATCCACACCCATCCGTTCTCGCACGCGACCTATTACCCCGGTGCCCGGCAGATGGCCATGAAGCTGCTCGTTCACGCGGGCGACGACCGGATCCTCGGCGCCCAGATCGTGGGCGGCGACGGCGTCGACAAGCGGATCGACGTCATCGCGACCGCGATGAGCGCGGGCCTCACCGCGTCCGAACTCGGCGACCTCGAGCTCGCCTACGCGCCGCAGTACGGCTCCGCGAAGGACCCGATCAATCTGCTCGGCAACGTCGCCGAGAATCTGGCCGACGGGTGCGATCGCGGCATCCAGTGGCACGAGCTCGACGACGCCCTGGCCGCCGGGGCCGTGCTCGTCGATGTGCGCTCCGAGGCCGAGTTCGCCGCGGGGGCGATCCCCGGGGCGCTCAACCTCCCGCTCGAACGGCTGCGCGACGGGCTCGACGCCCTGCCGCCCGGACCCCTCGTCGTCCACTGCCAGGTCGGTCAGCGCGGTCACACCGCCGCGCGGATGCTGACGCAGCACGGACGGGACGTGCGCAACCTCGACGGCGGCTACCTGACCTGGCGTGCCGGTCGCGCCGTGTGCTTGGATACCCCATGGGGTATAGTGGCTGCGATGGATCGGAAAGGAAGCTGATGCACTCGATCACCCCGCAGGAGGCCGCCCGGAAGGCCGGCCTGCTCATCGATGTCCGCGAGCCGGACGAGTTCGTCGCGGGGCACGCCCGTGGCGCCGTCAACGTCCCCCTCGCCACCGTGCCGGATGCCGACCTGCCCGCCGACGGGACCCCGGTGTACGTCATCTGCCAGTCGGGTGCGCGCAGCGCCCGCGCCGTGCAGGCACTCCGGCAGCGCGGCGTCGACGCGATCAACGTCGACGGCGGCACGAGCGCCTGGCTGGGCGCCGGACTGCCCTCGGCGACCGGGCGATGAGCGTCTTCCGCCGGAACAGCGTCTCGGTCGCGCGGGCGCAGGAGCTGCTGGCCGAGGGGTGGGAGCTGGTCGACGTGCGGTCCCCGCAGGAGTGGAAGGCTGGACACGTGGCGACGGCCCGGAACATCCCGCTCGACCGGCTTGCTCGCTCGCTCGGGCAGCTGCCTGCCGGCGCGTCGATCGTCACCATCTGCCACAGCGGCGTGCGCTCCGCGGCGGCGGCGCGGACGCTCCGGGGTCTCGGGCGCACCGCGGTGACCGTCCGGGGCGGCATGATCGCCTGGCGCCGTCAGGCCGCGTCGTGAGCGCGCAGGGCGACCGCCCCGCACCCGGCCGGCGCTCGCACGACCCCGAGACGATGAAGGCGATCGTCAACCGCTTGAAGCGCGCGGACGGCCAACTGCACGCCCTCGTCTCCTCGATCACCCCGGAGGCCGACTGCCGTGAGGTGCTCACGCAGCTCGCGGCGGTCTCCAAGGCGCTCGACCGCGCGGGCTTCGCCATCACGGTCAACGCGATGCGCGACTGCGCCGACACCGGGGTGCACGACGACATGACCCGCGCCGACCTCGAGAAGCTCTTCCTCAGCCTGGCCTGAGCGGCGGCGCGGGAAGGACTGCCGCCCTCGATACCCTGTGGGGGATGAGCGGGCCCGGGATCCACGCCTCCCGCTGGTCCCTGCACTGGATCGTCCGGCATGTGATCGTGACGGCACTGGTCGGGGTCGCCGGCGGGGTGGCCGGCATCGTCGCCTACCTGGGCCTCCAGCTCGTGCAGATGCTGGCCTTCGGCTTCCCGTTCGGGAGCTCGAAGGAGGCGGCGGACGCGCCGTCGGCGATCCATCGACTCATCGCACTGCTGGTCGCCGGCGTCATCGCCGCGCTCGTCTGGTGGGCGATCCGCCGTCGCGGCCGGGTCGTGGCGACGGTCGAGGACGCCGTCGACGGTCGCCCGATGCCCGCCGTGCGCACCGTCGTCAACGCGGGTGTGCAGATCGTCGCCGTCGGATTGGGCGCGTCGATCGGCAAGGAGGGCGCACCGCGCGAGCTGGGTGCCTGGATGAGCGGCCTGATCGCGGCGCGCGCGCGGCTCGACCGCCGTGAGACCCGCGTCCTGATCGCGTGCGGGGCGGCCGCGGGGCTCGCCGCCATCTACAACGTCCCGCTCGCCGGCGCCCTGTTCGCCGTCGAGGTGCTGCTCGGCGAGATCTCGTTCGCGACGGCGCTGCCCGCGTTCGCGACCAGCGCGATCGCCGCCTTCGTCGCCCGGCTCGTGGTGCCCGTCGAGACGCTCTACCGGGTGCCGCACGTGACGATGTCCCCGTCGCTGGTCGTCTGGTCGATCCTCGCGGGGCCCCTGCTCGGTCTGCTCGCGGTCGGGTTCGTGGCGCTCGTCCGGGTCGTGCGGGGGTGGTCGCCGCGCCGGATCGGGATCCTCTGGGTGATGCCGATCGCCTTCGCGGTGGTGGGCGTCATCGCGCTGTGGTTCCCGTCCGTCCTCGGCAACGGACGCGCCCTGGGGCTCCTCGCCATGAACCAGTCCCTGAGCCGCGCCGACATCCCCTCGGCGTTCGGGGTGATCGGGCTCATGGCCCTGCTCGCCATCCTCAAGGGCGTGACGACCCTGCTGACGATGGGGTCCGGCGCGGTCGGCGGCACGCTCACCCCGTCGATCGCCATCGGGGCGGCGGCGGGCGCCGCGCTCGGCGGGCTCTGGATCCTGGCCTGGCCCGGCTCGAACCTCGCGGCGTTCGCCTTCATCGGCGCCGCGGCCTTCCTCGCGACCACGATGCGCGCGCCGTTCACCAGCCTCGTCCTCGTCATCGAGTTCACGGGGCAGGGGCCCGACATCCTGATCCCGAGCCTCCTCGCCGTCAGCGGCTCGGTCGCCGTGGCCTACGTGCTCGGTCGCCGGCGCCTCATCGGGGTGGCCTGAGCGCGGCGCACGAGGACCCCGCCGACCGGAGCCGACGGGGTCCTCGTCACGACGGGGATCGCCCGACTAGAGGTCGACCGACTCGCCGACCTCGAGCGGGATCCAGGTGCCGCCGTTCTGCTCCGTCGCCCACTTGAGGCGGTCGGCCTGCATGCTCTTGCCGGCCACCGAGAGCGTCATCTCGTGCGAGAAGAAGGCGCGCCTCGGCTTCACGGCGAGCACGAAGTCCATCGCGTCGCCGATCTTCAGCCACGGCGCGCCGACCGGGGCGGCCAGGGTTCCCACCTCGACGCCGTCCGGCACCGTGTACGAGTCGCCCGGGTAGTAGAGCTCGTCGTTCACGAGCACGCCCAGGTTGTCGGGCACCGGGATCGACTCGTGGATGACCGCGTGCTTCTCGCCGAAGAAGCGGAGTGCGAACGGCCCCGCCTCCACGGCGTCGCCGGCCTTCACGACGTGGACGTCGAATCCGGCGGCCGCGTCGGCCACGCCCTGCGGGCCGTAGATCGTCGCGTCGGGGCTGATCTCGAGGATGCGCCGCAGGTTGTCCTCGGACCAGTGGTCGCCGTGCTCGTGGGTGATCACGACGGCCACGGTGTTCGCGAAGTCCGGCGGGGTCAGGAACATCCCCGGGTCGATGACCAGGTTCTGGTCGGCGGTGGTGACGACGAGCGTCGCGTGTTCGTACTTGGTGACCTTCACGGTGCGACCGTACTCCCGTGGATCCGTGCTCAGACGGTCCGCGGAGCCTTCGCCAGGTTGGCCTCCAGCTCCTCCTTGTTCTGGCGCACCACGTACGCCGGGCGGTCGCGCTCCACGCGCCACGACTCGCTGAGCGGACTCGTGTCGACCGTGTCGAATCCGATCTCGTCGTACAGGCGCGTCACGAGCTCGACGGCCTCGGGATAGTCGCTCGCGGTCGCGAGCGCGCGACGGTCGGGGGTGCCGGCGGGCGAGCCGGTCGTGTTGATGTCGGCGGCCATGATGTGATTGAACGCCTTCACGACCTGGGAGGTCGGGAGGTGCTCCTGCAGCATCCCGCTCGTCGTCGCGCGGCCCTCGTCGAGTTCGGCGATGTGGCCGTCGCGCTCGAAGTAGTAGTTGTTGGTGTCGAGCACGATCTTGCCGGCGAGGGGCTCGACCGGGACCTGGTCGATCGCCTTGAGCGGCACGGTCACGACCGCGACCTCCGCGGCCTCGGCCGCCTCCTGCGCCGTCGCGGCGCGCGCCTTCGGCCCGAGCTTCGCGATCAGGTCGGCGAGCGTCTCGGGACCGCGCGAGTTCGCGATCACGACGTCGTGCCCGAGCTTGATCACCGCCTCCGCGACTGCCGATCCGATGTTGCCTGCGCCGATGATGCCGTATGTCGTCATGGTGGATGCAACCGTGAGGCCGAGCGAGCATTCCAGTACCCCCCAGGGGTATCATTGCCGCATGATCGACGACATCAAGAAGCGCGCCCTGCACCGGGCCCGCATCCTCGAGGGGCAGCTGCGCGGGATCGAGAGGATGATCGACGACGAGGCCTACTGCGTCGAGATCATCACGCAGACCCTCGCGGTGCAGAAGTCGCTGCGGAGCCTCAACAAGCTCCTCGTCGAGAACCACCTCCGCACGCACGTCACCGAGATGTTCGAGGAGGGGGGCAGCCGGCGCGACGACGCGGTCGACGAGCTGCTGACCGTGTTCGAGCTCCAGCAGAACCGGGGGGCGTGATGAGCGACCACGACCACGGGCGCGAGCACCCGATCGACACCAAAGCCCTGTCGGAGCCGTCAGGACAGGGCTTCAGCGCACAGTCGGGGGGCCACGAGCACAGCGGGCACGATCACGAGGTGTACGAGCACGGCGCGCACGATCACCACGACCACGGCGCGCACGACCACAGCGCACACGACCCGAACGTGTTCCGGCGGCTGCTGTGGGTCTGCATCGCGCTGAGCATCCCCACGCTCGTCTTCTCGACCGGGCTGCAGGAGATCCTGCACCTGCCCGGACCGCGGTTCCCGGGCTCCGCATGGATCCCCGCGATCTTCGGCGCGGTGGTCTTCGTGATCGGCGGCCGCGTATTCCTGACCAGCGCGGTCGCGGAGCTGCGGTCCCGCGCGCCGGGCATGATGACGCTCATCGCGCTGGCGATCCTGGTCGCGTTCGGGTACTCGCTCGCCGTCGTGCTCGGGCTGCCCGGCATGGACTTCTGGTGGGAGCTCGCGACCCTCATCGACGTCATGCTGCTCGGCCACTGGATCGAGATGAGCGCCGTCATGGGCGCCCAGAACGCGCTCGGCGAGCTCGCGAAGCTGCTGCCCGACGACGCCGAGCGCCCCGACGGCACCCGGGTCGCCCGCGCGGACCTCGTGGCCGGCGACCTCGTCGTCGTGCGGCCGGGGGCAGCGGTGCCGGCCGACGGCGAGGTGGTCGAGGGGGAGTCGGAGGCCGACGAGTCGCTCCTCACGGGGGAGTCCGCGGCGGTGCCGAAGGCGCCCGGCGCGACCGTCGTGGGCGGCAGCGTCGTGCGCGGCGGCGCGCTCACGGTCCGCGTCACGCGCACCGGCGACGACACGGCGCTCGCCGGGATCCAGCGGCTCGTCGCGGAGGCGCAGGCCAGCCGGTCGGGCACGCAGCTGCTCGCCGACAAGGCGGCCGCGGTCCTCTTCTACGTCGCGCTCGGCGCGGCGGCGATCGCGCTCGTCGTGTGGCTGCTGCTGAGCCCGGACGATCCGGCCTTCGTGCTGGAGCGCGTGGTGACCGTCCTGGTGATCGCGTGCCCGCACGCGCTCGGACTCGCGATCCCGCTCGTGGTGCAGCTGACGACCGCGATCGGCGCCCGGCGCGGCATCCTGGTGCGGGATCGCGCCGCGCTCGAGACGGCCCGCAGCGTCGACGTCGTGCTCTTCGACAAGACCGGCACGCTCACCGCTGGCCGACCCGAGCTGGTCGGGATCGCGGTGGCGCCCGGCGTCGACGAGAGCGAGGCGCTGGGGCTCGCCGCAGCCGTCGAGGCGCGGTCGGAGCACCCGCTGGCCCGCGCGATCGTCGCCGCGGCGACCGGGCGCGACACCGCCGTGCCGGAGTCGACGGGGTTCCGCGCGCTCGAGGGCCGCGGCGCCGAGGCCGAGGTCGCCGGGCGCGCCCTCGCGGTCGTCGGCCCGCGCGTCGTCACCGAGCGCGGGGTGCTGCTCGATCCGTCGCTCGTGCACGCGGCGCGGGAGCTCGGCGCGGAGGGCGCGACGATCGTGCACCTGCTGGACGGCGACCGCGCCCTCGCCGTGCTCGCGCTCGGCGACGCCGTGCGCCCGGAGTCCGCGGCGGCGGTCGACGGACTCCACCGGGCCGGCATCCGGGTCGCGATGCTCACCGGCGACGCGCACCGGGTCGCGGACGCGGTCGCCGCACGACTCGGCATCGACGAGGTGCACGCGGAGGTGCTGCCGGGCCAGAAGGCGGACGTCGTCGCGGAGCTGCAGGCCCGCGGCGCGAAGGTCGCGATGGTGGGTGACGGCGTCAACGACGCCCCGGCCCTCGCGCGCGCCGACGTCGGCATCGCGATCGGCGCCGGCACCGACGTGGCCATCGCGTCGGCGGACATCGTGCTCGCCTCCGACGACCCGCGCGGCGTGCTCGACATGGTGCGGCTCAGCCGCGCCGCCTACCGCAAGATGCTCCAGAACCTGGTCTGGGCGACCGCGTACAACGTGCTCGGGATCCCGCTCGCGGCCGGGGTGCTCGCGGGCGTGGGGTTCCTCATGCCGCCGGCGGTCGGGGCGGCGGTGATGTCGGTGTCGACGATCGTGGTCGCGCTCAACGCGCAGCTGCTGCGGCGGATGCGGTGGAGTCGCTGAGCTCGTAGAGCACGCGTCGCCGCGGGAACTCGCTCACGCCCCAGAGCCGCCCGGCCGCGTCGTGCGCGAGGTCCTCCGGCCCGGGCGGCAGCGCGCCCGGATGCCGCGCGAGCGCATCGCGCGGCCCGCGCCACAGGTCGCCCGGGTCGCGCTCGCCGCGGCTCGCGCTGATCGACCAGACGCCCGCGTCGAGCGCGACGCCCTGCATCGCGGCGATGCCCGGGCAGAAGATCTCGACGATCTCCGCCCGCTCGTCGTCGATCCGGAGCCGTGCGATCCGGCCGCGGTCGTCCGCGCGGTACTCGCCGGCGACGAGCTCGCCGGGCGCGGCGACGGAGACGAACGAGTACCGCATCCGCTCCCGCGGCTCGCCCTCGGCGGCGAACTCGGCGTGCTGCGGCAGGACGAGCCGGCGGCCGACGCGGGCGATGTCGCCGAGCCGGAACTCCCGGATCCCGCCGAATGTCGCTGCGGCGTACAGGCGGTCGCCCTCGGCCGTCCACGCGATCCCGCCGGCGTGGATCGGCACGGGGGCGGCGGCGCCGTCCGGGCCCACGGCGACGAGCTCCACGTGCCGGTACCGCGGACGGCGGGCGTCGCCGAGGTCGACCACGGTCACCCGCGACCCGCGGCCGCGCCGCGGGCCCCACGGCTGCGCGAACCAGCTGACCAGCACGACCGGCCGGCCCTCGTGCGCGCCGACCGAGACGCCCTGCGGCCACCAGTGCGGCGACGCGTGATCCCGGGGCGACCAGCGCCAGGCGCGGGCCACGAGCGAGCCCGGAGCCGCCGTCGCGCGGGCCCGTCGTCCGCGCCCGCCGCGCCCGCCCAGCACCCCGGCCAGGCCGACCCGGACGGCGCCGGCCGGCAGCGTCGCGGGCGACGCGGCGCCCCGGGCGCGGAGCGGGAGCGGGGGACGGTCCACGTGCTCCATACTCGTGCCATGCCGCCGAGGACGACGCCGTCGAAGCCGAAACGCGTCGTCGTCGCCATCAATCCGTCGGCCTCGTTCGGCAAGAGCCGCGACGTCGGGCCGGCCCTCGTGCAGACCCTCCGCGCATCGGGGCACGAGGTCGTGTCGCTGCAGGAGCCGGACTGGGAGTCGCTCGCCGCCTCCGCCCGCGCGGCCGTCGCGCGGCGGCCCGACGCGCTCGTCGTCGTCGGCGGCGACGGCATGGTCCACCTCGGGGCCAACGTGCTCGCGGGCAAGCGCGTGCCCCTCGGCATCGTGCCCGCGGGCACCGGCAACGACATGGCCCGCTCGCTCGGCATCCCGTACGAGAGCGCGGAGGCCGGGATCCGGGCGTTCGGCGAGGCGCTCGGCCGCGATCCGCGCACGATCGATGCGGCGAAGGTGCGCTGGACCGATCCCGACGGCGCCCCGCAAGAGCGCTGGGTCGCGTGCGCGATGAGCGCCGGCTTCGACGCCCTGGTCAACGAGCGCGCGAACGGGATGCGGCATCCGAAGGGTCCGAGCCGCTACACGGTCGCGATCCTCATCGAGCTCGCGCGGCTGCGGAAGGTGCACTACCGGCTCACCCTCGACGACCGGGTGATCGAGACCGACGCGAGCCTCGTCTCCATCGGCAACGGCGTCTCGCTCGGCGGCGGCATGAAGGTCACGCCGAACGCGGTGCTCGACGACGGGCTGCTCGACGTCATGATCGTCGACCCGGTGTCGCGGCTGACGTTCCTGCGCCTCTTCCCCAAGGTGTTCTCGGGCGAGCACGTCGGCCTGCCGATCGTGCGGATGGAGCGGGCGCGGCGCCTGCGGATCGAGGCGGACGGGATCGTCGTCTACGGCGACGGGGAGCGGCTCGGGCCGACGCCGGTCGACGTCGAGCTCGTGCCCGGGGCGCTGCGGGTGCTCGTCTAGCCTCCGCGGACCTAGCTCTCGTCGATCCCGCGGTTGCGCCGCCGGGCCTCACGCGGCGCCTTGCCGCCGAGGTACGACTCGCCCGACGCCACGTCGATCCCACGCCGGAGCGCACGGCGCCCGATCAGCATCCGGAACCCCATCGAGCTGCGGTTGCTGAGCGTGACGTCGGTGCGGATGGTGCGGTCGAGCAGCACGATCCGCATCCGCACGACGATGCGCTCCTGCACCTGCCCGTTGGAGCTGCGCACGTTGCGCCGGTCGTGCACCGGCAGCTCGACGAGGACGCTGTCCTCGGTGGAGTCCTGCCACGGCCGCACGCGGAAGCGCACCCAGTCCTCGCCGTCGCGGTCGAACGTGCGGATGCTCGACGCGTGCAGCGAGGAGGTCTGCGCGCCGGTGTCGAGCTTGGCCTTGATCCACGGCACGCCGATGTCCGGCAGCTGCACCCACTCGCGCCACCCGGCGCGGGTGTTTGAATGAGTCGACGGGCTCACGCCCCCATCCTGTCAGCGCCGACCGCCCGGAAGTCCCGCATGAAACTCGCGATCCTGTCGCGCGCCCCGCGCGCCTACTCCACGCAGCGCCTGCGGGCCGCGGCCGATCAGCGCGGGCACGACGTCAAGGTGCTCAACACGCTGCGGTTCGGGATCGACCTCACGGGCGAGGCTCCCGACCTGCAGTACCGCGGTCGCCCGCTCTCCGACTACGACGCGGTGCTCCCGCGCATCGGCGCCTCCATCACCTACTTCGGCACCGCGGTCGTCCGCCAGTTCGAGCAGATGGACGTCTACACGCCCAACACCGCCAACGGGATCTCGAACGCGCGCGACAAGCTGCGGGCCACGCAGATCCTGTCCCGGCACAACATCGGGATGCCCGCGACGGCGTTCGTGCGCAACCGCGCCGACGTGCGTCCCGCGATCGAGCTCGTGGGCGGCGCCCCCGTCGTCATCAAGCTGCTCGAGGGCACGCAGGGGATCGGGGTAATCCTGGCCCCCGAGGTGAAGGTCGCGGAGGCGATCATCGAGACGCTGCAGTCGACGCAGCAGAACGTGCTCATCCAGCGCTTCGTGAGCGAGAGCCGCGGGCGCGACATCCGCGCGCTCGTCGTCGGCGACCGGGTCGTCGCGGCGATGCGGCGGACGGCGCAGGGCGACGAGTTCCGTTCCAACGTGCACCGCGGCGGCACCGTGCAGCGCGTCGAGCTCGACCCGGAGTCCGAGCAGGCGGCGGTGCGCTCGGCGCAGATCATGGGTCTCCGCGTCGCGGGCGTCGACATGCTGGAGGGCCACGACGGGCCGCTCGTCATGGAGGTCAACTCCTCCCCGGGGCTGCAGGGCATCGAGGAGGCCACCCAGCTCGACGTCGCGGGCGCGATCGTCGACTACATCGCCAATCAGGTGGCGTTCCCCGAGATCGACGTGCGGCAGCGGCTGTCGGTGTCGACCGGGTACGGCGTGGCCGAGATCCTCGTCCACAACAACGGCGACTTCGTCGGCAAGACGATCGGGGAGTCGAGCCTCGGCGAGCGCGACATCACGGTGCTCACCCTGCACCGTGGCGCGACCGTCATCCCCAACCCGCGCAACCGCGTCGCGCTCGAGACGGGCGACCGGCTCCTCTGCTTCGGCAAGCTGGAGGAGATGCGCTCGATGGTGCCCGAGCGGCGCAAGCGCCGGGCCCGCGTGCGGAGGCTCCCGGCCGAGCCGATCCCCGTCGCGGAGTAGGCGGGAGGGCCTCCGCGGGGTGTCGGCGAGGGGTCGCCGGACCTGTATACTCGGTCGAGTTGTCGTGACGGCCCCATCGTATAGTGGCCTAGTACGCCGCCCTCTCACGGCGGTAACGCGGGTTCGAATCCCGCTGGGGTCACCAACGTCGAGGAATGCCCGCGAGGGCTCTCTCCTCGTCTTCGCGGCCGGTCGGCCGGTGTCGTCGGCGGCCGCTACCGTGGGCCGGTGACCCGCCGCGGACTGCTCCTCTTCGCCGCACTCGGCGTCGCATGGGGGATCCCGTACCTCCTCATCAAGATCGCGGTCGGCGAGCTGGACCCGGCCATGGTCGTGCTCGGGCGCACCGCGATCGGCGCGATCCTGCTGCTGCCGCTCGCCCTCGCGCGGGGCGAGATCCTGCCGGTGCTGCGGCGCTGGCGGCCGCTGCTCGTCTACACGCTCGTCGAGATCGTGGTGCCGTGGTTCTTCCTGAGCTCGGCCGAGACGCGGCTGCCGAGCTCGACCTCGGGGCTGCTGCTCGCGGCGGTGCCGCTCGTCGGCGTCGCGGTCGCCTTCCTCTTCGGGCGACCGGAGCGGCTGCACCTCGCGAACTGGCTCGGGATCCTGTTCGGGATGCTGGGCGTCGCCGCACTCGTGGGGCTCGACGTCGCCGGCTCCGACCTCATCGGCGTCGCCGAGATCGTCGTCGTCGTGATTGGCTACGCCATCGGACCCGCGATCCTCGCCCGGTGGATGTCCGACCTGCCGGGCACCGGAGTCGTCGCGAGCTCGCTCGGCATCGCCGCGATCGTCTACGTCCCGGTCGTGCTGCTCACCGGTGCCCTCCCGACCGCGTGGCCGTCGCCGCCGGTCTGGATCTCGGTGCTGCTGCTCGGCGCGGTCTGCAGCGCGCTCGCGTTCATTCTCATGTTCGCGCTGATCCGTGAGATCGGGCCGATGCGGATGACGACCATCACCTACGTCAACCCGGCGGTCGCGATCGTCGCCGGCGCCCTCGTGCTGCACGAGCGGGTGACCGTCTGGACGGTCGTCGGCTTCGTGCTCGTGCTCGGCGGATCGTTCCTCGTCACGCGCCGTCGGGTCGTGCCGCCTCCGACCCCGGAGGCCGCGCCCGCGACCGGGCCGATCCCGACGTCGGCGCCCGACGTGCGCGGCTGACAGCGGGCTCGCGGCGGGCGTCCTCGGCGCGTAGCGTCGGGGCATGCTCCCCGCCGCGATCACGATCCCGGGCGGCGGCGACGGGCTGTGGACCCTGCTGTTCGTGCCGCTCTCCATCGCGCTCGCGGCGGCGGGAGGCGGGATCGGCATCCTCCTCACCCGCCGCCCCCGCGCGGAGCCGGCCCCGTCCGCCGAGCAGCTGAGCGACCCGGTGCCGCCGGAGCCGGAGGCGGGTCGATGAGGCGCGAGGAGGTCGGCGATGTCGGCTCGCTCGCCTCGATCGCGTCCGCGGGGTCGATCGCGAGCGTCGCGTCGGCCGGATCGATCGCCGGCGTCGCGAGCGCGGGCTCCATCGCGAGCATCGCGAGCGCCGGGTCGATCGGGAGCCTCGCCTCGGCGGGCTCCATCGTGTCCATCGCGTCGGTCGGCTCGATCGGCAGCATCGCGTCGATCGGCGCCGTCGGGCGCGTCGGCGTCATCGGGGGCATCCCCGTCGGCCGCCTCGCGCTGGGCCTGGCCGCCCGCGCCCTCGCGCGCCGGGGCCGCCCCCGCTATCGTCGGCGCTGACCGGGCCCATCCGGCGCGAGAGGCGGAGACCATGGCCGGCAGGCGACCGGGAGGCGTGACGCTCGTCGCGATCCTCGTGATCCTCAACGGGCTGCTCGGCGTCCTGGTCGGCGTGCTCGGCCTCGCCGGCGTCGCGATCGCGGGCGTCCCCGCCCTCGCGGTGCTGCCGGTGATCCCGCTCGTGCTCGGGATCCTGACGTTCCTCGTCGGCATCAGCCTGCTCCGCGGCGGGCAGATCGCGCGGGGCCTCACGACGGTGGTTCTCGCGATCGACCTGGCGTTCGCCATCTACGGGGTGTTCCAGGCGGTCGTGGCCGGGGCGGGCGGCGGGTCGCTGTGGTCGCCGATCGTGTCGGGCGTGCTCGCGCTGATCGGCATCGTCCTGCTCTGGACCCGGCGGGCCTCGGCCTTCTTCCGCGGCTAGGGCCCGCCTCGGTCGCGCACGACGTCGGCCGTCGGGGGGATGATGGCCGCATGTGCGGCCGGTTCGCGATGGACAAGGAGACGAACGACCTCATCGAGGAGTTCGTGCTCGACGGCAACGACTACCGCGACTGGCGGATCTCGTACTCGATCGCGCCGACGGACGAGGTGCCGATCGTCCGGGAGCGGCGCGACAAGGACTCCGGCGAGGTGACGCGCACCGTCGAGCCCGCGATCTGGGACTTCAGGCCCGCGTTCGTGAAGGAGTCCAAGCGCCCCAATTTCAACGCCCGGATCGAGACCCTCGCGACGAGCGGGCTCTGGAAGCGCGCGTTCGCCGGGTCGCGGTGTCTCGTCCCGATGCGCGGCTACTACGAGTGGAGCGAGCGCGACGGCCTCAAGATCCCGCACTTCCTGCACGGCGCGGGTGGTCTCCTTGCGGCCGCCGGGATCGCGGCGGTGCGCAAGGAGGGCGAGGAGTGGGTCGTCTCGACGGCGATCGTGACCCGCGAGGCCCGCGATGCGTCGGGCGAGGTGCACGATCGGATGCCGGTCTTCCTCGAGCGCGACGAGTGGGACGGGTGGCTGAACCCCGTGGTCCTCGACGCCGGCGGGATGGACGAGATGCTCGAGCGCATCGGCGCGAGCTCCGAGCGGGTCGCCCGCACGATCACCGAGTACGAGGTCGACCGCCGGGTGAACAACTCGCGCACCGCCGATCCGGAGGACGCCGGCCTCATCGCCCCGGTGCCCGACTAGATCCGTCCGCATCGAAGCGGACCGAAGTCCCCGGATGCGGGTCCCCATTCCGGCGGACAGACGGTAGGGTCTTCTTCACGAGGTGCGATGAGGCGGCTCACCACCGTCCTCCCTCGTGCAGGGCAGATCAGGGGGCCCGCCGCGGCGGCCGCCCCACCGTCGGCGGTGCAACCTCGGGCGGTCGGGCGCCCGTCGTGATGCCGTACCCGCTAGACTCGCCCCAGCGAAGGGGAGTATCCCACCTCGTCGCGGTCGTCATCACGGGTGCCAGCGTCGTCACCTCGGCCGCGATCGCGGGTCGTCAGCGGCCCGCGCGGGAGAGACGTTCGGGCCGTCACCGCACCCGAAGGGCACCCCATGCAGATCCCGATCTGGTTCGAGATCACCTCGTTCGCCGTCCTCCTCGCGATCCTCGCGTTCGACCTCGTGCTCGCCTACCGGCGACCGCACATCCCCTCGAACCGGGAGTCGGCGCTCTGGATCGGCGCCTACGTCGCGCTCGCACTGATCTTCGCCGGCCTGCTGTGGCTGCTCGGCGATCACGTCCACGCCGGCGAGTTCGTGACGGGCTGGCTGACGGAGTACAGCCTCTCCGTCGACAACCTGTTCGTCTTCATCCTGATCATGCAGCGCTTCTCGGTGCCGCGCCGCTACCAGCAGGAGATCCTGATGGTCGGCATCGTGCTGGCGCTGATCTTCCGCGGGATCTTCATCCTGATCGGCGCGCAGCTGATCGAGAACTTCAGCTGGATCTTCTATCTCTTCGGCGCGTTCCTCATCTACACCGCGATCAGCCAGGCGGCCACCGGCCACGACGACGAGAAGGACGACGAGAGCCGGCTGATCCGCTGGCTGCGACGGCGCATCGCCGTCACCGACCAGTTCGACGGGGGACGCCTGCGCACCACGGTCGACGGCCGGCGGGTCTGGACGCCGGTGCTCATCGTGTTCATCGCCCTCGGGAGCACCGACCTCCTGTTCGCGCTCGACTCGATCCCCGCCATCTTCGGCATCACGACGAATCCGTTCCTGGTCTTCGCGGCGAACGTGTTCGCGCTCATGGGACTCCGGCAGCTCTACTTCCTGCTCGGCGACCTCGTCGAGCGCCTCGTCTACCTCAAGTACGGGATCGCGGTGATCCTCGCCTTCATCGGCGTGAAGCTGTTCTTCCACGCCCTGCACGAGAACGAGGTGCCGTTCATCAACGGCGGCGAGCACGTGGAGTGGGCGCCCGACATCGACACCTTCGTCTCGCTCGGCGTGATCGTCGCGGCGATGGCGATCGCGGTCGTCGCGTCGCTCATCCGCATGCGGATGGTGGCGAAGCGCGAGCCCGAGCGGGTCGAGTAGCCGCGACGCGGCGTATCGAGACCGGAGCGCTACCCGTCGAGTCGTGGGGGGGACGGGGGGCCGGACACGGCCCCGCGCGCGCGGCCACCCGAAGAGGGCCGCAACACCACCAAGGCGAAAGCACACCCCCCCAC
>NZ_JBQCHS010000025.1:0-101505 GCF_051954455.1 Pseudolysinimonas sp.
GGCCCTGTGGTTCTCAATGGGGGGGCCTTATCCCGCTGGGTCTGTGGTTTCTCCGGCCACGGCCGCGGCTTACATGTGGGCCACCAGGGGCGGCCGCCCGGGGGCCGGGGCCGCCCCCCCCCGGCCCGGGCCCCGCCGCACGACCGCTCCGACGAGAAAGTCACCGATGACCGCACTCACCGCCCCCGCCCGCGCCGCCGCGCCGAGGACGCGCCGCCAGCACGCGGCCTCCCGCCGCAAGGAGGTCGCCGGCGCCTGGACCCTCCTGGCGCCGTACGCGATCCTCCTGCTCGTGGCCGGGATCATCCCGATCGCCTACGCGCTATGGATCAGCTTCCAGCAGACCCCGACCCTCGTCGATCCGACCCGGCGCGGCTTCGGCGGGATCGACGCGTACGTGACGGCGATCACCGACTTCCGGTTCACGCGGTCGTTCCTCGACATCCTCAACGTCCTCGTCGTGTGGATGCCGATCATGATCGTCGCGATCGTGGCGCTCGCGCTGCTCATCCATGCGAGTCCGGGCCGCTTCGGCGCGGCGATGCGGTTCGTCTACTACATCCCGGGGGCCCTCGGCGGCATCGCCAACCTGATGCTGTGGGTCTACCTGCTGAACCCCTCGCAGTCGCCGATCTCCGGGTTCCTGCATCTCCTCGGCTTCGAGACGATCAAGCAGGTGCTCGCGACGCAGGGCTCCCTGCCCGTCGTCCTCGCGCTCATGCTCCTGCTGCAGGGGCTCGGCGCCTGGGTGGTGACGGTGAGCGGCGGCCTCAACAGCATCCCCGACGAGGTGCTCGAGGCGGCGAGCCTCGACGGCGCCAACGCCTGGCAGCTGGCCTGGCGGGTGAAGCTGCCGATGATCCGCCAGTGGATCGGGTACGCCGCGCTCATGAACCTCGCCTACGGGTTCCAGCTCTTCCTCGAGCCGTACCTCCTCAATCAGGTCGCCTCGGGCGCGCTGCCCTCCGAGTACGCGCCCACGCAGCTCTCGTACTGGTTCGCCTTCGTCGGATCCAACTTCCCCGCCGCCGCGGCCATGAGCGTGATCATCGTCATCGTCACGCTGATCATCGGTCTGCTCGTGGTGTTCCGCAGCGGCCTGTTCAGCAAGGAGGACGCGTCATGACCGTCGTCGCCGCCCGCAACGTCGGCTCGCGCGCCGGCGGGATCCGCCGCTGGGACGCCGGGCGCATCGCCCGCGTCGTCGTCATGCTGATCGTCGCCGCCGCCTTCCTCTACCCCCTGCTCGGCTTCTTCATCGTCGCGCTGCGCTCCGACGCGAGCGTCGCGAACGGCACGGGCGGGCCGCTCGGCATCGGCGGCATCTCGTGGGACGGCATCCAGCACAGCTGGAGCCAGATCATCGGCTACGGCGGATCGGACACCCCGAACGTCTACCTCAGCTGGCTCGGCAACACGCTCGTCGTGGCGATCGGCGGGATGCTGATCGCGCTCGTCGCGGCGCTGCCCTCCGGCTACGCGCTCGCCAAGCTGCGGTTCCGCTTCCAGCGGACCCTGCTCGTGATCACGCTGCTCGCGATGGTCATGCCGAACACGGTGCTCGTCATCCCGCTGTTCCTCGAGGTCAACGCGATCGGCGCGGTCGGGGAGCTCTGGCCGGTCGCCGTCCTCATGGGCTTCTACCCGTTCGGCGTCTACCTGGCCTACATCCACTTCCGCACGGCGATGCCGTCGGAGCTGGTGGAGGCGGCCCGTATCGACGGGCTCGGGGAGGTGGCGATCTTCGCCCGGATCGCGCTGCCGATCTCGAAGCAGGCGGTCGCGCTCGTCGCGTTCTTCTCGTTCCTCGCGAACTGGACGAACTTCTTCCTCCCGCTCGCGCTGCTCACCTCGAACCTCGGCTCGCAGACCATCTCGGTCGGGATCCAGAGCCTCATCAGCTCGAGTCCGCTCTTCAACCCCACCACCGCCGCCGGCCTCAACGTCAAGCTCTACATGCCGGAGCTGGGGCTCGCGACCGCGATCTCGACGATCCCGCTGCTCGTGGTGTTCGTCGTGGCGCAGCGGTTCCTGGTCCGCGGGCAGACCGTCGGGGCGCTGAAAGGGTGACCCGGCCGGAGTCGGCGCCGGCCGCGGCGTACACGCTCGAGCCGCCGCGTGCGCCGCGGCCGATCGTTATCCTGGGCGCCGGCGGCATCGTGCGCGACGCGCACCTGCCGGCCTACGCGAAGGCCGGGTTCCCGGTGGCGGGCATCTGCGACCGCGACCGCCCCCGGGCGCAGGAGCTCGCCGCGCGCTACCGGATCCCGACCGTGACCGGCTCGATCGAGGAGGCGGTGGCCGCCGCGCCCGCCGACGCCGTCTTCGACGTCGCGCTCGTACCGGATCAGTTCCCCGCCGCGCTCGAGGCGCTGCCGGAGGGTGCGGCGGTGCAGCTGCAGAAGCCGCTCGGGGAGACCCTCGACGAGGCGCGGGAGCTGGTGGCGATCTGCCGGCGGAAGCGACTCGTGGCGGCGATCAACACGCAGCTGCGGTTCGCACCCCAGATCGCCGCCGCCCGGGCGCTCATCGCGCAGGGCGCGATCGGGGAGCTGATCGACCTCGAGGTGCGGGTGTCGGTGCTGACACCGTGGGAGATGTTCCCCTTCGTGTTCGGGCGCGAGCGGCTCGAGTTCACGCTGCACTCGGTGCACTACCTCGACCTCGTCCGCTCCTTCCTCGGCGACCCGACCGGCGTCGACGCCGTGACCGTCGGCCACCCGCGCAAGCCGGACCTCGCGAGCACGCGTTCGGCGGTGATCCTGCGCTACGCCGGTCGGCCCTTGCGCGTCGTCGTCACGACCGACCACGACCACGACTTCGGGCCGCGGCACGAGGAGAGCTTCATCAAGTGGGAGGGGTCGGATGGCGCGATCCGCGCGCAGCTCGGCCTGCTCCTCGACTACCCGCGCGGAGGCGAGGACGCCCTCGAGATCGTGCAGCGCTCGCGCCGCGACGAGGGCTGGCGAGCGGTGCCGTTCGAGGGGAGCTGGTTCCCGGACGCGTTCATCGGGTCGATGGGCGCGCTCCAGCGCTACGTCGAGGGATCGGTCGACGAGCTGCCCACGAGCGTCGAGGACGTGCTGCACACCATGGCGGTCGTGGAGGCCGCCTACACCTCGGCCGCCGCGACGGGGACGGTGCCCGACTACCCGGCGCCCGACCTCCCGGAGGGTCGCGCATGAGACGCGTCGCGCAGGCCATCGGGCTGCCGCTGGAGAACCGTGCCCGCTACGAGGAGCTGCACGCAGCGGTGTGGCCGGCGGTCCTGGAGCAGATCGCGCGGAGCAACATCCGCAACTACTCGATCTACCGGCACGGCGACGTGCTCTTCGCCTACTTCGAGTACGTGGGCGACGACTACGAGGCCGACATGGCCGCGATGGCCGCGGATCCGACGACGCGGGAGTGGTGGGCCGTGTGCATGCCGCTGCAGCGCCCGTTCGACGACCGCGCCGACGACGCCTGGTGGTCGGACCTGCCGGAGGTCTTCCACCAGGACTGACGCGCGCGGGGCCGGCGCGTCAGTCCTGCTCCGGGCGCAGCCGCAGCTCCTGCATCCCGCCGTCGACGGCGATGCTCGTGCCGGTCGTCGACGAGTTGCGCGGGTCGGCGAGGTAGGCGACCGCCTCGGCCACCTCCTCCGCCGAGACCAGCCGGCCGTGCGGCTGCCGCGCGGCGCGCGCCGCGCGCTCCGCGGCCGGATCTGCCGCCGCGTCGAGCAGGCGGCCGACCCACGGGGTGTCCGCGGTGCCCGGGTTCACGCAGTTCACGCGGATGCCCTCGCGGAGGTGATCGGCGGCCATGGCGCGCGTCATCGCGAGTACAGCGCCCTTCGACGCGCTGTACAGCACCCGCTGCGGGAGCCCCGCGGTCGCCGCGATCGAGCAGGTGTTGACCACCGCCGCGCGGCCCGACGCGCGCAGCGCGGGCAGCGCGGCGCGCGTGACGCGCGCGATGCCGATCACGTTGACGTCGAGCACGCGCGTCCACTCGTCGTCGGGGTTGTCGGCGACGGTGCCCTGGGCGCCGATCCCGGCGTTGTTGACGAGCACGTCGATCCCGCCGAGCTCCTCGACGACCCGGTCGATCGCGGCGCGCACGGACGCGTCGTCGGTGATGTCGGCGGCGATGGCGAGCACGTCGGCGGCCGCGTGCGCGATGTCGCGGTCGAGCACGGCGACACGGGCCCCGCCCTCGATCAGGCGGGCCGCGATCGCGGCCCCGATGCCGGAGGCGCCGCCGGTGACGACGGCGGTCATCCCGTCGAACGCGCCGCTCATGCCCGGGCCCCCACGACCTGCTGCCGCTGACGGCCCAGCCCGTCGATCTCGATCTCGAGCACGTCGCCCTCCTTCAGATAGGGGAACCGCCCCGACAGCGCGACGCCCTGCGGGGTGCCGGTGAGGATCACGTCGCCCGGCACCAGCTCCATGTACTGGCTGAGATTCCACACCAGCTCGTCGATCCCGAAGATCAGATCGCTCGAGCGGGAGTCCTGGCGCGGGTCGCCGTTGACCCAGCTGCGCAGCCGGAGGTCGTCGGCCGACAGCCCGGAGGAGCTCAGCTCGTCCGCCGTCGCGATCCAGGGGCCGAGGGGGCAGAAGTTCGGCGCGGTCTTGCCCTTGCTCCACTGGCCGCCGGACTCGTCGAGCTGGAAGGCGCGTTCGGAGATGTCGTCCGCGGCGAGGAACCCGGCGATGTGGTCGCGCGCGTCGGCGGGGGAGTCGAGGTACAGGGCGCGGGTTCCGATCACGAAGGCGAGCTCGACCTCCCAGTCGGCGCGCTCGGCGCGCGGCGGCAGGGGCAGCTCGTCGTCCGGACCGCAGATCGAGGACGGCGACTTGAGGAACACGATGGGGTTCTGCGGCGGCTCCGCACCCGACTCGGCTGCGTGCGCCGCGTAGTTCTGGCCGATGCAGATGACGGCGTTCGGCCGGGCGAGGGGGGAGCCGATCCGCAGCCCGGCGGCATCCGGCACCTCCGGCAGCGACCCGTCGGCGAGCGCGGCGCGCAGCCGATCCAGGCTCTGGGGGGCGAACGCATCCCCCTCGAAGTCGGCGACGACGCCCGATGCGTCGAGCACGCGGTCCCCGTCGAGGACGACCGGGCGCTCCGCGCCGCGTTCGCCGAGTCGTGCCAGCCGCATCCTCGCGCCTCCTGATAGATCTGATGAATCCCTGGCCAGGCTAGTGCGCCGCGGACACGTGCGCGAACCGAAAAGGCGAGATCGTCAGCACCACCCGGCATGATGAGCGCGTGGGCATCGAGGTGCGACGGCTGCGCAAGTCGTATGGCGCCGTGCCCGCCGTCCGCGACGTGTCGTTCGACGTCGAGAGCGGCACCGTGTTCGCGTTCCTCGGGCCGAACGGCGCCGGCAAGTCGACGACCATCTCCTGCATCACGACGGTGCTCGCGCCCGACTCCGGCGAGATCCTCGTCGACGGCGCGCGGGTCGGGCGCGACGACGCGGCGATCCGCCGGCGCATCGGGGTCGTCTTCCAGGGGTCGCTGCTGGACGACCTGCTGAGCGTGCGCGAGAACCTCGAGACGCGGGCGCGCTTCTACGGACTGACGCGCGAGGCCGCGCGGCGCCGGGTGGGCGAGCTCTCCGAGCTCATCCAGCTCGGCACCTTCCTCGACCGCCGCTACGGCACGCTCTCCGGCGGCCAGCGCCGCCGCGCCGACATCGCGCGGGCGCTCGTGCACGACCCGGCGGTGCTCTTCCTCGACGAGCCGACGACCGGTCTCGACCCGCAGAGCCGGGAGCAGGTCTGGGACGCGGTCCACGCGCTGCGCGAGCAGCAGGGCACGACCGTCTTCCTCACCACGCACTACATGGCCGAGACGGAGGAGGCCGCCGACGTCTGCATCATCGACGCCGGCCGCATCGTCGCGCAGGGATCGCCGACCGAGCTCCGCCGACAGCACAGCTCCAGCGTCCTGACCCTCACCGTCGCCGACCCGGGCCGGCTCGCGGCCGCCGCCGACCCGATGGGTCTCGCCGCGACGGCGGACGGCGACCGCTGGCGGGTCCCGGTCTCCTCCGCGACGCAGGCGCGGGAGGTCATGGATGCGCTCGGCGACGCGCTCGTCGACTTCGAGTTCCGCCACGGGACGATGGACGACGTCTTCCTCGCGCTCACCGAGACGGCGCCCGAGCCGTGAACGCGCTCACCGTCACCTGGCGCAACCTCCGCCTCTTCTTCCGCGACCGCGCCGCGGTCTTCTTCTCGATCCTCTCGGCGCTCATCCTCATCGGGCTGTACGCGCTCTTCCTCGGCCACCAGCAGGTCGACGCGCTCGAGCAGACGCTGCCGCGGGCGAGCGAGGCCGACATCACCGCGTTCGTCGTCGCGTGGGTCTTCGCCGGCGTCGCGATGATCACGACCCTCACGACCGGGCTCTCGTCGCTGAGCCAGCTCGTCGAGGACGCGAGCTCGGGACGTTTCCGCGACTTCCTCGTCTCGCCCGTGCGTCGGATCGAGCTGATCCTGGGCTACCTGGTCTCGTCGTTCATGATCTCGGTGCTCATCTCGCTCGTCACCGTCATCGCCGGGCAGCTGTACCTCGCGATCATCGGCGCGCCGGTCATGACTCCGCCGCAGATCGCGACCGTGCTCGGCTACCTCGCACTGTCGTCGGCGGCGTTCGTCGCGATGTCGGCGTTCCTGGTCACCTTCATGCGCTCGGCGAACGCCTTCACCGCGGTCGCGACGATCGTCGGCACGCTCATCGGCTTCCTCGCCGGGGCCTACATCCCGCCCGGCGTGCTGCCGTCCGCGGTGTCGAACGTGGTCCAGGCGCTCCCGTTCTCGCAGTCGGCCCAACTGATCCGCCAGCCGCTCACGCACGAGGCGCTCGTGCGGATGACCGACGGCAGCGGCCGGGCCGAGTCCACGATCTCCGCCTTCTACGGGATGACCGCGAAGGTCGGCGACGCGACGGTCACGAACGGCTGGGCACTCGCCGAGCTCGCGGCGGTGCTGCTGGTCTTCCTCGCCCTCGGCGCGTGGCGGATCGGGCGCCGGATCCGGTGACCGGCCGCGCCGGCCCGCATCAGCGCAGCTTCGCGACGGCGAGCTCCATGAGCTGCCAGAGCCCGAGGACCGCGAGCACGATGAGCCCCAGCACGACGATCACGGAGACGAACCAGATGCCCCAGGCGGCGGCGCGCTGACGGGGGGTCGGCTCGTCGAGCGTCATGACGGAGAAGAAGGCGGCGAGCGAGTTCACGGGCGTCCCTTTCGTGGGCGGGTGCCTCGATCGTAGGCCGCGCTCAGCGGGAGGGCGCGAGGGCCGGGATGCTCCGCTCCGGCAGCTGCGCTCGGACGGTGCGGACCGCGGCCGCCCCCCAGGCGAACAGAAGACCGCAGAAGAGCACGACCGACAGGGCGGCGATGGCCGTGCTGCCCGTCGCGATCGCGAGGCCGGTGGTCCCGGTGACGCAGGTCCCCACCGGGAACGTGAACGACCACCAGGTCAGGGAGAAGGGCAGGCCGCGGAGAGCGGCGCGCACGGTCACGAGCGCCGCGACGCCGATCCAGAGCAGGGCGAAACCGAGCACGGGCAGGCCGAAGAGCACGGCGACCGTCGGGAGCGCCCCGTCCACCGACGCGCCGAGGGCCCCCGAGCTGTTGCGCGAGAGCAGCCTGATCGCCGTGATCGACTGGCCGAGCGGCCCGAGGACGATCCACAGGGTCGGCACCATGCGCTCGCTTCCGACCCCGTGGTGCGCCAGGCGGCTCCAGAGCTGCGTGATGACGACGAGCGAGGCGATGAGGCTCAGGCCGAACATCGCGAGGCAGCCCGCGGCGAGGTCCTCGCGCAGCTGGCCGGCGGGCGCGTAGGGCACGAGCAGGGCCCCCGTCGCGGCCGACACCATCGGCGGGACGATCGGCATCAGCCAGCCGCCGAACGCCGCGTCGGCGTCGTTCCGATGCCGGGTGAAGGCGATGTACGGCACGACCACCGCGCTCAGCAGCCCGGTCACGGTGCCGGCGCTCCAGAGCACGGCGTCCACGATGACGGCGGCGGGGAGTCCGATCACGTCGCGCCCGACCAGGAGCGCGCCGGCGCCCACCGTCAGCAGCGCCATGGGCGGAGCCCCGTAGAAGTGCGCCATCACGGGGTCGAGGTGGTGGGAGCGGGCGGCGGCGGGCGAGCGGAACGCGGCGACCGCCGCCGCGATGAGCAGGAAGACGAGGAGCGCCGCGGCGACGATCCACACGACGAGCGCGAACGCGCGCTGCCCGGGGATCTGCAGCGGGAGCCCCGTGGCGGCGTTCGCGACGATGCCGGTGCCCATGACGGAGGCGAACCAGTTGGGGGTGACGGAGCGGAGACTGAAGCGCACGACCCCAACCTGCTCCGTGGGCCGGCCTCGCGGTATCGTCGGCTCATTGTGGAGCCACAACAGAGGGTTGTGCCTGGCCGGATCGACGACCTCACGTCGTATCGGATCCTCGCGGCCGTCTCCGAGCTCGGATCGATCACCCGCGCCGCGGAGCGCCTCGGCGTCAGTCAGCAGGCGGCTTCGGCACGGATCCGAGCCCTCGAGCGGCGGCTCGGGCTGAGCCTCTTGCGCCGGTCGGGCCGGGGGAGCGCCCTCACCGCCGACGGGCTCGCCGTCGCGGCGTGGGCCGACGATGTCGAGCAGGCGGCATCGCGCCTGGAGGCGGGCGTCGCGGCGCTCCGCGAGGAGGCCGGCTCGACGGCGGTCGCGGCGAGCCTGACGATCGCCGAGCACCTGCTCCCGCGCTGGCTTCTGGCCGTCGACGGCCCCGCGCGGCGGGCGCTCGCCGTGACGGCGGCGAACAGCCGCGAGGTCGTCGAGCGCGTGCGTTCGGGGGCGGCGCAGCTGGGATTCGTCGAGTCGCCCGCGTCGCTCCCCGGTCTGATGGCGACCGTGTTCGCGCGCGACGAGCTGGTCCTCGTGGCCGCGCCGACGCATCCGGGAGCCGCGGTGCCGGTCTCGCTCGCCGAGGCCGCCGCTCTGCCGCTCGTGACCCGCGAGGAGGGATCCGGAACCCGGGCGAGTTGGGAGGGACTGCTGCGCGCCGCGGGGCTCACCCCGGCGGCGCCGGCCGTCGAGCTGCCGACGACATCCGCGGTGCGGACGGCGATCGCCGCGGGCACGCACGCGGGGGTCCTCAGCATCCTCGCGGTGCGCGACGAGCTCGCCTCGGGCCGGCTGGTGCGCGTGCCGATCCACGACGCCCGCACCGTGCGGGAGCTGCGGGTCGTCCGGCGGCCGGATCAGCGGATCTCCGCGGCCGCTACGGCCTTGCTCGAGGCGGCGCGGGGACTCGGAGCCGGTTCTCTCGCCCGGTGAGAAGGGGCTTAAGGCCTCCCCGTCCGACCTCGCTGATTCGTAACGTGGCCTCCGGCCGCGGAGGCGAGGAGCGCACGGCAGACGTGCTCATGTCCTCGAAGCCGCTCGTCACCGCAGGCGTCGAGAGAAGGTGATCTCGAATGACGAAGAAGCGGAGCCTGCCCCTTCGGCACGGCCTCGGCATCGCGACAGTGGCCTCGACGGTCGCGGGGATGGCCGTCGCGCTCGCCTCCGTCAGCGGGCTGATCTCCGGTCAGAGCCGGTACGCCGGCTCGGAGTCCGTCCTGGTCTCCCGCGGGGCAGATGCTGCGAACCTCATCGTCGTGGTCGTGATGGTCGCGACCATGTGGCTGGCGCACCGCGGATCGCTCACCGCTCTGCTGCTGTGGCCCGGCAGCTTGTTCTACCTCGCATACGCCTGTCTGCCCTACCTGATCGGCGCGCCCTTCACGCCGGTGATCCTCGCGGATGTCGCGGCCTTCCTCGCCGCAGCCGGTGGTGTGGCGTCGCTGGCCGCAGGAATCGATGCTGTCGCCCTACGCGAGCATCTCGCCGCAGCACCGGCCCGAGGAGTCGGCGTGATCCTGACCGCGATCGGTCTCCTCGCCTACGCCGGGCTCGTGATCACCGCGATCTCCGCGTTCGGCTCCGCGACCGAGGCGGCCTGGCGCGGCCATTGGGTCGCCGACTGGGTGCTGGGCACGCCCGTGCTGGTCATGAGCGGAATCCTCTTGTGGACGAGACGCCCCTTCGGCTACGCGACTGGTCCCGCCCTCCTCCTCGTCTCCGCCCTGGGCGGCGTCGCCTTCGCCGTCGCGGCAGGCGCCGACGATCTCACCGGCGGCATCCGGACAGACCTCTCCGTGATCGTCGTCCACCTGGTCATCAGCGCCGCCAGCGCTGCCGTGCTGACCTGGTTCCTCGCAGCGGCCCAGCGAGCCTCAGCGAACGATCTCGCGCGCCGACCGCAACCCGCGACGCGGTAGCCGACCGGGTCCTCGGATCGCATGATGACGTGGAGCGCGGAACGCCAGGGCGGAGTCGTCGGCTTGGTCTCGGTCGCGCTCGCCCTCGCCGCAGAGGTGTTCGAGGCCGGGGTCGCTCGCGGCGGCACCGACCAGGAGACCATCCGGTACTTCCACGATCACGCGACCAGCGCGCGAGTGCAGACGCTGCTGTTCGTCCTGGGCGCGGCGTTCCTCGTCTGGTTCCTCGCGGGGCTGAGGTCCCGCCTCGCCACGGCGGAGGGGCGCGACGGAGCGCTCGCCACGCTGGCGCTCGTCGCCGGCGCCGCCTCGAGCACCCTGACTCTCGTCGCCCTGGCGGTCCAGGACGCCCTGACGCTCGAGACCCCGACGATGTCACTCGCCGCCCTGCACGACACGCTCTTCCTGATCGCCGGTCTGCCGCTCACCGTCACCCTGGTCGCCGTCGCCGTCCTTGTGTTCGCTCGACACGCGTTCGCGACGTGGATCGGGTGGCTCTCGATCGGCGCGGCCGCGCTCCAGGTGGTGCCCCTGTTCGGGATCGTCGCCGATGGCGGCCCCCTCGCGCCCGGAGGGTGGGTGTCCGCGTTCCTGCCGTACCCGCTCTACGTGGTCTGGCTCGCCGCGGTCTCGGTTGTGATGACGGCCCGGCCCCGTGCCCAGGCGGCGGACGTTCCTGACGCCTCGTGGAGCGGATGACGGGAATCGAACCCGCGCTATCAGCTTGGGAAGCTGAAGTTCTACCATTGAACTACATCCGCGCGCGTGCCCGGGGGCACTCGCACCAGGATATACGGCCCTCCCGATACCCTCGACCCATGCTCCTCAGCGACCGGGACATCAAGGCCGAGCTCGACGCCGGACGGATCGGACTCGACCCGCTCGACCGGTCCATGATCCAGCCCTCGAGCATGGACGTCCGCATCGACCGGTTCTTCCGGCTGTTCGACAACCACAAGTACCCGTTCATCGACCCCGCCGAGGACCAGCCGGAGCTCACCCGGCTCATCGAGGTCTCCGAACCCGACCGGCCGTTCATCCTGCACCCGGGGGAGTTCGTGCTCGGCTCGACCTTCGAGCTCATCACGCTGCCCGACGACATCGCCGCGCGTCTGGAGGGCAAGAGCTCACTCGGCCGGCTCGGCCTCCTCACCCACTCGACGGCGGGATTCATCGACCCCGGCTTCTCGGGGCACGTCACGCTCGAGCTCAGCAACGTCGCCACGCTGCCGATCAAGCTCTGGCCGGGCATGAAGATCGGGCAGCTCTGCTTCTTCCGTCTCAGCTCGCCGGCCGAGAAGCCGTACGGGTCGAGCGAGTACTCGTCGCGCTACCAGGGGCAGCGCGGCCCGACCGCGTCGCGGTCGTTCCAGAACTTCCACCGCACCGACGTCACCGGCATCGACGCGGGATCCCCCGGCAACTGACCCGGGTCCTTCGCGCCCCGCTCCGATTCTGGTCGCGATGTCACAAATGACGGAGATCTGGTCGGCGGATCAGGGCGGTCGCCCGTGAATGCTGGGGAGCTGGGCGGGGCTGCGGCCTCCGATCCGTCATTTGTTCAGCAGTAGCAACCGCCGCCGTCGCGCGGGCTCGGCGCTCGGGCGGGGGCAGGCAGCCGGCGCCGGTCAGGGGCGCCAGGCCTCCAGCTGCCAACCGAGCCAGGGGCTGAACGCGAACGGCGCGGCGGCGACCGCGGCGCGCAGCTCGTCGAGCGGGATCCAGGCCCACTCGGCGACCTCGTCGGCGGCGGGGGAGGGATCCCGGTCGACGACCGCGCGGAACACCGGGCAGATCTCGTTCTCCACGACGCCGGACGCGTCGACCGCGCGGTAGCGGAAGTCGGGCAGTAACGGCTCGATCCCGCCGAGCGACAGCCCGAGCTCGCGCTCCGCACGTCGCCGGATCGCGTCCTCCATCGCCTCGTCGGGGCCGGGGTGGCCGCAGAAGGAGTTCGTCCAGACGCCCGGCCAGGTCAGCTTGCCGAGGGCGCGGCGGGTCACGAGCACGCGGCCGTCGGGCCCGAAGACGTGGCACGAGAACGCGAGGTGGAGCGGGGTGTCGGCGCCGTGCACGGTCGCCTTGTCGGCCACCCCGATCGGCCCGCCCTGCTCGTCGAGCAGGACGACCTGCTCGGCCGCGTCGGGATCCGTGAGAGCGCCCGCGGGCCCGGCTGCGGAATCCCTGAGGGGGCCTGGGGTTGTCAGCATGCTGATAGGTAGTCTGTCCAAATGGATGCCGCGCGTCTACGGCTGGTGGGCGGTGCCGGGCCTCGACCCGACGACCGTCAGGCCCGCGTGGACGCCGTCCTGACCCGGTACTTCAGCGTAGCCAGGCGCCGCGCGGAACCCCTGGGCGCCGAGTACGTGCGGCTCTGGGAGCGGCTCGAGGCGAACACGATCGGCGGCAAGCGGTTCCGTCCCCGGATGGTGCTCGCCGCCTACGAGAGCCTCGGCGGCACGGAGCTCGACTCGGGTGCCTGCGTCGGCGCCGCGTTCGAGCTGCTGCACACCGCGCTCATCGTGCACGACGACGTGATCGACCACGACTTCGTCCGCCGCGGCGTCCCGAACATCTCCGGCAGCTACCGCGACGCCGCGCGCGCCGCCGGAGCGCCCGAGCCGGTCGCCGAGCACCGAGGCATGAGCGCCTCCGTGATCGCGGGCGACCTCGCACTCATGGGGGCGTACCGGCTGATCGACCGGAGCGGGGTCGACGGCGCGACCCGCAGCCGGCTGCTCGACGTCATGGACGAGGCCCTCTTCGCGAGTGCCGCCGGCGAGCTCATCGACGTCGACTTCGCGTGGCTGCCCGACGCGCCGGCCGTCGACGACATCGTGCACATGGAGCGCCTCAAGACCGCGGTCTACTCCTTCGAGTGCCCCCTGCAGGCGGGCGCGATCCTCGCCGGCGCCCCCGACGAGACCGTGAGGACGCTCGGCGACTTCGGGCGCGACATGGGCATCGCGTACCAGCTCGTCGACGACCTGCTCGGCGTCTTCGGGCGGGAGGAGGAGACCGGCAAGTCGGCCTCCGGCGACCTGCGCGAGGGCAAGCGGACCGTCCTGATCGCCTACGCGAGCGAGAAGGAGGGCTGGGACGAGGTCGCCCCGCTGTTCGGCTCGGCCGACCTGGACGACGCGGGGGCCGATCGGCTCCGCACCCATCTCGTCGCGTGCGGGGCCCGCGGGTTCGCGGAGGGCCTCGCCCGGTACTACGCCAACCGAGCCCTCGCCCGACTTCTCGAGCCGCACATCCCGCCGGCGCTCCGCACCGAGCTGCACCCGATCGCCGACGCCGTCCTGGCGCGCCGCGCGTGAGCGACTCCGGCGACCGCGGCGGCGACGGCGGCCCGCGGCTGGCGCTCTACGACGACGTCGCCCACCAGGCGGCGGCGCTCGTGATCCGGCGCTACTCGACGTCGTTCGGGATGGCGTCGCGCCTCCTCGGAACCGGCGTGCGCCCGCACGTCGAGAACGTCTACGCCCTCGTGCGGGTCGCCGACGAGATCGTGGACGGCGGAGCGACGGAGGCGGGGCTCGACCGGGCGGCGGCGGAGCGGCTCCTCGACGAGCTGGAGGCGCAGACCGAGCGCGCGATGGCCGAGGGCTACGCGAGCGACCTCGTGGTGCACGCGTTCGCCCGGACGGCGTGCTTCGGCGGCTTCGGGTCGGAGCTGACTGCGCCGTTCTTCGCGTCGATGCGCGCCGACCTGCACGAGACGGCGCACGACCCGGAGAGCTTCGCGCGCTATGTCTACGGCTCCGCCGAGGTGGTCGGGCTCATGTGCCTGGCGGTGTTCCTCGCCGACGACGCCCGGACGGGCGGCCCCGCCCGATCCGAGGCCGAGCGTGCCGAGTTGACCGCGGGCGCCCGCGCGCTCGGGGCGGCGTTCCAGAAGGTCAACTTCCTCCGCGACCTGCACGCCGACGTCGAGGTGCTGGGACGCACCTACTTCCCCGGCCTCGACGTCGCCGCCTTCGGGGAGGATGACAAGGTGCGCCTCCTCGACGACATCGACGCCGACCTCGCGACCGCCGCCCGCGCGATCCCGCGGCTGCCGGCCAACTCCCGCCGGGCCGTGCTGCTCGCGCACGGGCTCTTCGCGGAGCTCTCGCGCCGGCTCCGGGCCACCCCCGCCGAGCGGCTTCTCGTCGCGCGCGTCCGGGTGCCCGATCCGGTGAAGGTCCGCATCGCCGCGGCCGCGACGCTGGCGCGCTCGTGAGGGTCGCCGTCATCGGCGGCGGGATCGCGGGTCTCGCCACCGCCGCTCTGGTCGCCCGCGAGGGGCACGAGGTCGTCCTCCTCGAGAAGAACCCCACGGTCGGCGGGCGTGTCGGCCTGTGGGAGCACGGCGGCTTCCGCTTCGACACCGGCCCGTCGTGGTACCTCATGCCCGAGGTCTTCGACCACTTCTTCCGCCTGCTCGGCACCTCGACCGCCGAGCAGCTGGAGCTCGTGCAGCTCGACCCCGGCTACCGCGTCTACGCGGAGGGGTTCACCGATCCCGTCGACATCGCCGCCGATGTGGAGGGCAACATCGCCCTCTTCGAGCGCATCGAGCCGGGCGCAGGGAAGCGGCTGCGCGCCTATCTCGCCCGCGCGGCGGAGATGTACGAGATCGCGAAGGAGCACTTCCTCTACACGACCTTCGCGAAGCTCGGCCCGGTGTTCGGCGGCGGCGTGCTCGGCAAGGCCCCCCGCCTCGGGCGCCTGCTCGTCGAGACGCTCGGATCGCTCACCCGCCGCACCGTGCAGGATCGCCGGCTGCGGCAGATCCTGGGCTACCCCGCGGTCTTCCTCGGTTCGGCCCCCGACATGACGCCGAGCATGTACTCGCTCATGAGCCACCTCGACCTCGCGGACGGCGTGCGCTATCCGATGGGCGGCTTCCGCACGATCATCGACCGGATCGCGGCGCTCGCCGAGGCCGAGGGCGTGGACCTCCGCACCGGCACCGCCGTGCGCCGCATCGTGGTCGAGGGCGGCCGGGCGACCGCCGTGGAGCTCGGCGACGGATCCCGGGTCGAGGTCGACGCCGTCGTCTCGGCGGCCGACCTGCACCACACCGAGACCGAGCTGCTCGACGAGGTGCACCGCACGCATCCCGAGTCGTCGTGGGCGCGGCGTGAGCCGGGCCCGAGCGCGCTGCTCATCCTGCTGGGCGTCCGCGGCGCGCTGCCCGAGCTCGAGCACCACACCCTCTTCTTCTCGGAGGACTGGAAGGACAACTTCTCGGCGATCTTCGACGAGCCGACGCGCATCCCCGCGACGCCGTCGGTGTACGTCTGCAAGCCGTCGGGCGTCGACGCGTCGGTCGCGCCGGCCGGGATGGAGAACCTGTTCGTGCTCGTGCCGCTGCCCGCCGACCCGGGCCTCGGCCAGGGCGGCGTCGACGGCGACGGGGCGGCGACCATGGAGACGCTCGCCGACCGGGTGATCGACCAGATCGGCGCGTGGGCCGGCATCGCCGACCTCGCCGGCCGCGTCGAGGTGCGCCGCACCATCGGCCCCGCGGACTTCGCCGCCGATTACAACTCGTGGCAGGGCGGGGCGCTCGGCCTCGCGCACACCCTGCGGCAGTCCGCGTTCTTCCGGCCCGGCGACACCAGCCGCAAGGTCGAGAACCTGCTCTACGCGGGGTCGACCACGATCCCCGGCGTGGGTCTGCCCATGTGCCTCATCAGCGCGGAGCTGATCGTCAAGCGGCTGCGCGGCGACACCTCGGCCGGGCCGCTGCCGGAGCCCGCACGGTGACCCTCCTCTATCTCGCCGGGCTGCTCGTCGGCATCGCCGGGATGATCGTGCTCGACGTGCGGTTCGGGCTCTTCTTCCGCCGCTCGCCGGTCCGCGCCGCGACGGTGATGGTGCTCGGGATCGCGTTCTTCCTGATCTGGGACGTGCTCGGCATCCGCCTCGAGGTCTTCTTCCCCGGTCCGGCGAGCATCGTGACGGGCGTCATGCTCGCGCCCGGGCTGCCGCTCGAGGAGGTCTTCTTCCTCACCCTCCTCTGCTACACCGCGATGAACGCGTACGGCTGGTTCACCCGCCCGCGTCCCGCCCGGAAGGCGGCGGCGTGACCTACCTGCTGCTGAACCTGCCCTTCCTCGGCGTGGTCCTGCTCGTCGCGGCGGCCGCGGGGCTGTCGCGCCGCGGACCACGCTGGCGGGCGGTCGGGCTCGCCGCGATCCCGCTCGTCCTCCTCACCGCCGTGTTCGACAACGTCATCGTCGGCACGGGCGTCGTCGCCTACGACCCCGACCGGATCAGCGGGCTCAGACTCGGGGTCATGCCCGTCGAGGACTTCGCCTACGCGATCGCGGCCGTCGTGCTGCTGCCGTCGCTCTGGGTGCTGCTCGCGCCCCGGAAGCGCGCCGCGTGATCCGCGCGCTCCTGCTCACCAGCCGGCCGCTCAGCTGGGTGAACACGGCCTACCCGTTCGCGGCGGCGTTCCTGCTCGCCGCTCCCCGGCTCGATGCGCTCGCCGTCGCGACGGTCGTGATCGGCACCGCCTTCTTCCTCGTGCCGTACAACCTCGCGATGTACGGCATCAACGACGTCTTCGACTACGAGTCCGACCTCCGCAACCCGCGGAAGGGCGGGGTCGAGGGCGCCCTGCTGCGGCCCGCGCACCACCGCGCGACCCTCTGGACCGCGTCGCTCCTCCCTCTGCCGTTCGTCGTCTACCTCGTGATCGTCGGCAACGGGGTCAGCGACCTCGTCCTCGCGATCAGCCTGTTCGCGGTCGTCGCGTACTCGGTCGCGAGGCTGCGGTTCAAGGAGCGGCCGTTCCTCGACTCCCTCACGTCGTCGACCCACTTCGTGAGCCCGGCCGTCTTCGGCCTGGCGCTCGCCGGCGCGGTCCCGACCGCGTCGCTCATCGCGCTGCTGCTCGCCTACTTCCTCTGGGGCTGCGCCTCGCACGCGTTCGGCGCCGTGCAGGACATCGGGGCCGACCGCGAGGCGGGCATCGGCTCGGTCGCGACCGTGATCGGCGCGCGCGCCACCGTGCGGCTCGCGCTCGGTCTCTACCTCGCGGCGGGCGTGCTCCTGCTGTTGACCCCGTGGCCCGGTTCGCTCGCCGCGATCCTCGCGCTGCCGTATGCGGCGAACGTCGCGCCGTGGTGGTCGGTGACCGACGCCGATGCGCCCGGCGCCAACCGCGGGTGGCGCAGGTTCCTGTGGATCAACTACGTCACGGGGTTCCTGGTGACGCTCCTGCTCATCTGGTGGGCGCTGACCCGCTGACCCGCTGATCCGCTGACCCGCGCTCGGCGCTGCACCGCGCGATCTCGCCGAGATGCCGCATCGGACCGCTCCAGAGCGGCAGAAGCGGCCGGATCCGGCGACTCGACGCGCGAGCGGCGCGGGCGCGGGTCAGGTGAAAGGTGCGGCGGGCTCGGGGGCGGCGGCGTCGGCCGCCGCGGTGCGCTCGGGGGAGCGGACCGGGATGAGGATCGCGAGCCCGGCGAGGAGGACCACCAGGATCCCCAGGATGCCCCAGTACTGCGCGCCGAAGATCGTGATGCAGAGCGAGAACAGCGCGGGCGCGAGGAAGGTCGCCGCGCGTCCGGTCGTCGCATAGAGACCGAACACCTCGCCCTCGCGGCCGGCCGGCGCGAGGCGGGAGAGGAAGGTGCGGCTCGCGGACTGCGCCGGCCCGACGAAGAGGCAGAGCGCGAGGCCTGCCGTCCAGAAGACGATCTGCCCGCCGTCGTGCAGGAAGAAGACGAACAGCCCGCTCACGAGCAGCCCGACGAGGGCCGCGACGATGACGGGCTTCGGACCCACCCTGTCGTCGAGCGTGCCGACGAGCACGGTCGAGAGGCCCGCGACCACGTTGGCGGCGACGGCGAAGATGATGACCTCGCCGGCCGAGAAGCCGAAGGTGCCCGCGGCGAGGACGCCGCCGAAGGTGAAGACGCCGGTGAGACCATCGCGGAAGATCGCGCTCGCGAGGAGGAACCACACGGTCCGCCGGCTCTCCCGCCAGAGCGTCGCGATGTCGCGACCGAGCACCGCGTAGGAGCGGAAGAAGCCGACCCGCGGGCGCGGGGGAGCGGCCGACGGGGCGCGGTACTCCGGCACGGCGAGGAGGATCGGCAGGGCTGAGAGCAGGAACCAGAGCGCGGCGATGAGCATCGACACGCGGACCGACAGGCCGTCGGCGCTCGTCACGCCGAAGAGTCCCACGTCGGGGTGGATGAACCCGAAGTAGAGGATGAGCAGCAGCACGATGCCGCCGAAGTAGCCCATCGCCCAGCCGAAGCCGCTGACCCGGCCGACCGTCGTCGGCGTCGACACCTGCAGCAGCATCGCGTTGTAGTTGACGCCGGCGATCTCGTAGAACACGGTGCCGATCGCGAGGAGCGCGACGCCGAGCCAGAGGAGGGTCGGGCTCGGCGACACGAAGTAGAGGCCGGCGATGCAGACGATTACGACGGCGGTGTTGACGGCGAGCCAGAACTTGCGCCGCCCGCGCCCGTCCGAGCGCTGCCCGGTGATGGGAGCGATGAGGGCCACGAGCACGCCCGCGACGGCGAGGGCCGCGCCGAGCACGACCGACACCGTGTCGGTGTCGCCGAAGCCCTTGGTGCTCGTCAGGTACACCGTGAAGACGAACGTCGTCACCACCGCATTGAAGGACGCCGAGCCCCAGTCCCAGAACGCCCAGGCGACCACCCGTCGGAACGGCACCCGGGTGCCCTGCTGCAGATCCAGGCCGCGGACGAGCGGCGCCGTCGTCGTCATGCGCGAACGCTAGCGGACCGTCGTGTCGCGGTGGCGACCGCCGCGGGAAGAAATCCGCGCCCCACCCGGTTGAAGAACTTGAGTCACATCGGCTCAACCCGACTTGACACAGCGGCGCCCGGCCGCGCAGAATTGACACGATCCGGCTCAACCTCGCCGGATCCCGCAGACCACATCGAAATAACTACAGGAGCACCACACCATGGCACGAGCCGTCGGAATCGACCTCGGCACCACCAACTCGGTCGTCTCGGTCCTCGAGGGCGGCGAGCCGACCGTCATCGCCAACGCGGAGGGCTTCCGCACGACCCCGTCGGTCGTGGCCTTCACCAAGGACGGGGAGGTGCTCGTCGGCGAGACCGCGAAGCGCCAGGCCGTCACCAACGTCGACCGCACGATCTCGTCCGTCAAGCGCCACATGGGCACCGACTGGACCACCGAGGTCGACGGCAAGAAGTACACGCCGCAGGAGATCTCGGCCCGCATCCTCCAGAAGCTGAAGCGCGACGCCGAGCAGTACCTCGGCGAGGACGTGACCGACGCGGTCATCACCGTGCCGGCCTACTTCAACGACGCCGAGCGCCAGGCCACCAAGGAGGCCGGCGAGATCGCGGGCCTCAACGTCCTCCGCATCATCAACGAGCCGACCGCGGCCGCCCTCGCCTACGGGCTCGACAAGGGCAAGGAGGACGAGCTCATCCTCGTATTCGACCTCGGCGGCGGCACGTTCGACGTCTCCCTCCTCGAGGTGGGCAAGGACGACGACTTCAGCACCATCCAGGTGCGCGCGACCTCCGGCGACAACCGCCTCGGCGGTGACGACTGGGACCAGCGGGTCGTCGAGTGGCTCATCAAGAAGTTCAAGGAGTCGACGGGCGTCGACGTCTCGAAGGACAAGATCGCGCTGCAGCGCCTCAAGGAGGCCGCGGAGCAGGCGAAGAAGGAGCTGTCGTCGAGCATGTCGGCGAGCATCCAGCTCCCGTACCTCTCGCTCACCGAGAACGGCCCGGCGAACCTCGACGAGACGCTCACCCGTGCCCAGTTCGAGCAGATGACCTCCGACCTCCTCGACCGCACCAAGAAGCCGTTCCAGGACGTCATCAAGGAGGCCGGCATCAAGGTCTCCGATATCGCCCACGTCGTGCTCGTCGGCGGGTCGACCCGCATGCCCGCGGTGAGCGACCTGGTCAAGAAGGAGACCGGCGGCAAGGACCCGAACAAGGGCGTGAACCCGGACGAGGTCGTCGCCGTCGGCGCCGCGCTCCAGGCGGGCGTGCTGAAGGGCGAGCGCAAGGACGTCCTCCTCATCGACGTCACCCCGCTGTCCCTCGGCATCGAGACCAAGGGCGGGATCATGACCAAGCTCATCGAGCGCAACACGGCCATCCCGACCAAGCGCAGCGAGACCTTCACGACCGCCGACGACAACCAGCCGTCGGTCGCGATCCAGGTGTTCCAGGGCGAGCGCGACTTCACGCGCGACAACAAGGCGCTCGGCACGTTCGAGCTGACCGGCATCGCCCCCGCCCCCCGCGGCGTGCCGCAGGTCGAGGTCACGTTCGACATCGACGCCAACGGCATCGTCGAGGTGTCGGCGAAGGACAAGGGAACCGGCAAGGAGCAGTCGATCAAGATCACCGGCGGCTCGTCCCTCCCCAAGGAGGACATCGAGCGCATGGTGCGCGAGGCCGAGGAGCACGCGGCGGAGGACAAGGCCCGCCGCGAGAGCGCCGAGGTGCGCAACAGCGCCGAGCAGCTCGTGTACTCGATCGAGAAGCTCATCAAGGACAACGACGACAAGCTGCCCGAGGACGTCAAGACCGAGGTCCAGGGCGACGTCGACGAGCTGAAGACCGCGCTGCAGGGCGAGGACGATGCGGCCGTGAAGTCCGCGTTCGACAAGCTCAACCAGTCGCAGACGAAGCTCGGCGAGGCGATCTACGCGAGCGGCCAGGCCGAGCCCGCGGCGCCCGCGGGTGACGCGAACGCGTCGTCGTCGAACGACGACGAGGACGTGGTGGACGCGGAGATCGTCGACGACGAGGAGCCCAAGAAGTAACCATGGCGAAGGACAGGGACGACAACGAGGAGGAGTCGAAGATCCGCGACAAGCGGAAGATCGACCCCGAGACCGGAGAGGCTCGGTCCGAGGACGTCCGGGAGCCGCAGGCCGAGGACGGGGCCCCCGCCGACGTGGAGTCGGCGGAGGACCTCGTCCAGGCGGAGGACGCGGACGTCGAGTTGAGCGACGACGACATGGCGCTGCTCGCGGAGGCGGAGCGCGACCTGGTGGCCGAGTACCGCGAGCGGGCGGCGCGGGCGGAGGCGGAGCTCAAGAACTTCCGCACCCGCGTCGAGCGCGACCGGCAGGCGAACCGCGAGGCGGTCATCGCCGAGGTCATCCGCTCGCTGCTGCCGGCGATCGACGACCTCGACCGCGCGGAGGCGCACGGCGACCTGACCGAGGGCAGCCCCCTCGCGATCGTCGCCTCGAAGCTCCGCGGCGGCTTCGAGAAGTACGGCCTGACGCGCGTCGGTGAGAAGGGCGAGCCCTTCGACCCGAAGTTCCACGAGGCGCTCGTGCAGCTGCCGACCCCCGACGTCACGGTGCAGACCATCGCCGACGTCATCGAGGTGGGCTACGCCCTCGGCGAGCGGTTGATCCGCCCCGCCAAGGTCGCGGTCAGCGTCCCCGCGTAACCACCGAAGGAGATTACGTGGCCAGTCAGGACTGGTTCGACAAGGACTTCTACGCCGTCCTCGGCGTCACGAAGAACGTGTCGGACGCGGAGCTGAAGAAGACGTATCGCAAGCTCGCGCGCCAGTTCCACCCGGACTCGAACCCGGGCGACGCGGCGGCGGAGGCGCGTTTCAAGGAGATTAGCGAGGCGTACTCGGTGCTCTCCGACAAGGAGCAGCGCGCCGAGTACGACCAGGTGCGCGCCATGGGATCGGGTGCCCGCTTCACCGCGGGCGGCGCAGGCCAGGGCGGCTTCGAGGACGTCTTCGGCGGCATGTTCGGCGGGGGCGGCGGCCGACGCACGAGCTACACGCAGTCGGACTTCGACGACCTGCTCGGCGGGGTCTTCGGCAGCGGCCAGTTCGGGCGCTCGACCGGCGGCTTCCGCGGGTACGGCGGTCCGCAGCGCGGGGCGGACGCGACGGCCGACACGACGCTCGACTTCGGCACCGCCATCCGCGGCGACACCGTGAAGCTCACCATGCAGTCGGGGCGCGAGACGACGGTCAAGATCCCGGCCGGCGTCGCCGACGGGCAGAAGATCAAACTCAAGGGCAAGGGACTCCCGAGCCCGGACGGCGGGGAGCCCGGCGACCTCGTGCTCACGGTCAAGGTGCGCAAGCACCCGGTCTTCGAGCGCGACGGGCTGAACCTGCGCATCGACGTCCCGGTGACGTTCGCGGAGGCCGCGCTCGGCGCGACGATCGAGGTGCCCACCTTCGACGGGGGTCCCGTGAAGCTGCGGATCGCGCCCGGCACGCCGAGCGGCCGCGTGCTGCGGGTCAAGGGCAAGGGCGTCACGACCGCGAAGGGCACGGGCGACCTGCTCGCGACCGTCGAGGTCGCGGTCCCGAGCCACCTGTCCGCCGGCGCGCGGGAGAAGCTCGAGGAGTTCGTCGCCGCGTTGCCCGCCGAGAACCCGCGGGAGGACCTGCTCGCCAAGGCGCGGAACTCCTGATGGCCGGCTTCGATCAGCGGGGGATCGATGAGAACTCGCCGGTCTTCGCGATCGCGATGGCGGCGGAGCTCAGCGGGATGCATCCGCAGACCCTGCGGCAGTACGACCGGCTCGGCCTGGTCTCGCCCCGGCGGACGGCCGGGCAGTCCCGCCGCTACTCGATGCGCGATGTCGTGCAGCTGCGGGAGATCGCGCGGCTGAGCGCCGAGGGCCTGAACCTCGAGGGGATCCGGCGCATCCTCGACCTCGAGAACCAGGTGTCCGCCCTGCAGGCGCGGGTGCGCGAGCTGGAGTCGGCGCTCGCCGACGAGCTGCTCAACCGGCCCGGCCGCCGTGTCTTCGCGGCCCGCGAGGGCGGCGACATCGTGCCGCTCCGCGCGGGCGAGCGCGTGCGCAAGCAGAACGAGGTCGTCGTCTGGCGCCCGTTCTGACGCGGGTCGAGCAGCCGCGAGGCGGCGTATCCGGCCCGCTCAGGCGGGCCAGTCGGCGAGGATGCGGTCGGCGACCCGGAGGCAGTTGGCGACGATCGTCAGCGTCGGGTTCACCGATCCGTTCGACGGGTGCAGCGAGGAGTCGGCGACGTAGACCCGGCGAGTGCCGTGCAGCCGGCCGTCCGCCCCGGTCGCCGAGCGCGCCGGGTCGTCACCCATCCGCGCGGTCCCGCACGAGTGCTCGCCGGCCGCCGACGCGGTGGCCCGCTGGATGCGACGCGCGACGTCGCGCGCGCCCGCGGCCTCCAGCCACCGCGCGGCCTCGCGCGCCATCCCGTCCTCGATCTCGCGCGACGCCGGGTGGGTGTCCTTGCGCAGCCGCGCCCCGGGGTTGCCCCACCGGTCGCGCACGTCGGCGAGCGTCACGCGCGAGCTCGGCAGCATGACCTCCTGGCCCATCCCGAAGACGCCGAACACGTGCCGGCGTCCCTCGCGCATCCACTGCTTATGGTCCGCCCCCCAGCCCGGGACGCCGTCTACCGGCGGGTCGGAGGCCATCGTGAGCGGCAGGATCGTCATGAGGTCGACGAGCACGCCGCCGCCCCACGGGATCGTGTCGGCGTGGACGTTGTCGAGGGTCGCGATCGAGTGCCCTGGCCCGACCCACGTCTTCGCGGGCGGGTCGACGAGGCCGAGCGCCGTGACGAAGCGGTGGTCGTGCAGATGCCGCCCCAGCTCGTCGTTGCCGAGGCCCGAGGCCAACAGAAGGCGCGGCGTCTCCACCGCGCCGGCGGAGACCACGACGATGTCCGCCTCGACCACGACCTCGCGCGCATGCGCGGTGGTCGCGTCGACCATGACCCGCACGCTCGCGGTGGCCTCGCCGTCCGCGACCCGGACGACTTCCGCGTCGAGGAGGTACTCGCAGCGCCCCGTCGCGAGCGCGAGCGGGATGAAGGTGTTGTGCGCGCCGTTCTTGGCGTCGACCGGGCAGGCGTGCCCCACGCACTGCGGGCACCGCACGCAGGCGGCGCGCCCGTCGCGCGGCACGCTGTTGAGGGCGAGCGGGATCGGGCCCCACTGCCAGCCGAGCCCGTCGGCCGCCGCGCCCAGCACCTCGCGCGACCGCTCGGTGCCCATGGCCGGCATGGGGTAGTCGCGCGAGCGCCGGGTTCGCGTCGTGAGGCCGCCCTGCTCGCCCGCGACGCCGAGCTCGTGCTCCGCCTGGGAGTAGTACGGCTCCATCTCGTCGTAGTCGACGGGCCAGTCGACGAGGCTCGCGCCCTCGGGATTGCCGTACTCGGACTCCATGCGGAAGTCCTCGGGCAGGAACCGCCAGGCCATGCCCTGCCAGATCCGCGTGCCGCCGCCCGGCAGCATCGCGTTGAGACCGTAGAGCGCCGCGTCGCCGTCCCCGTCGACCAGCGTCTCGCGGTCGTCGGCGGGGTCGACGTGGATCCGCGGATGGCCGGCGCCCGGACCGGCCGAGGGACGGTACACGGCGTTGCGCTTGTCGTGCAGGTGGTCGCCGCGGAGCGACGAGTTCGGGCGCCAGGCCGCGCGCTCCAGCACGAGCACGTGCTTTCCCGCGCCGGTCAGCTGCCGCGCGACTGCCCCCCCGCCCGGGCCCGACCCGACGATCACCGCGTCGTAGCGGCGCCGCACCCGCGAGGAGTCGATGGTGCGCGGGGCGGGCGGGTCGACGGGCGTCACGCCCTCGGGCACGTCGCGGAATCCGATCATCCGCAGGCCCTCGGGGTCGCGTCCGCCCGCCGACGCGTAGTACCCCTCCCAGCACACCCGTCGCAGTGCCGCGAACTCTCGCGTCGCCTCCGGGTCGTCCGCGAGGAGCGCGAGCGCCGCGTCCTGCCCCGCGGGGTCGAGGTCGAGGAAGCCGTCGCCGAGCCTCCCCACGAGCGACACCAGCAGCGGCTGCGCCCATGCGAGGTCCGGCCCCGCCTGCGCGAGGTACGAGCCGACGCCGCCGTCCCACCCGCCGCGCCAGCCGTCGGCCGGGATGACCCGGTCGACGGCTGCGCGCAGGATGGAGTCGGCCGACGTCACCGTCCGGCCAGCGAGCCGCCGATTCCGCCGACACTGAAGTACCGGTTGAGCACCGCGAAGATGAGGATCGGCGGGACCATCATCACGACGGCGACCGTCATGACCAGACCCCAGTTGGCCTGGTTCTGCTGGAAGAACGTCTGCAACCCCACCGGGAGCGTCTTGTTCTCGTCCGACCGGAGGAAGACCGCCGCGACCAGGTAGTCGTTCCAGGCCAGCAGGAAGCAGAAGATCGCCGTCGACAGCACGCCCGGGAGCGAGTTGCGCAGGATGATCCGCATGAACGAGCCGAAGACGCTCGTCCCGTCCATCCAGGCGGCCTCCTCGAGCATGATCGGGATCGAGTCGAAGTAGGCCGCCATCATCCAGGTCGCCACCGAGAGGGTGGAGCCGACGTAGATGATCGTGACGCCGGTCAGGTTGTCGACCAGACCGAGCTGCGCGAACAGGATGAAGAGCGGGATCACCGAGGTGACGACCGGCAGCGACTGCACGATGAACAGCACGAGCGAGTAGCCCGAGACCAGCCGGTTGCGGCCACGGGACAGCACGTATCCGGCCGGCGCCGCGACCACGACGGCCACGATGACGGTCGCGAGCGTGCAGATGAGGCTGTTGCCGAGCCACAGGCCGACGTTCGTCTGCGAGAACGCGATCCCGAAGTTCTCGAGCGTCAGGCCCTGGGTCTGCGAGCCGAGCGACGGGGTGAGCGACAGGATCAGCACCGCCACGATCGGGATGAGCACGATCGCGGTGATGAGCAGGATCCCGATGAATCGTCCCCACTGCCCGCGGGTCCCGGGCGGGGCCGATCGCCGTTGGCGCGTGGAATTGGTGACACCCACCTGGAGCTTGCCGGTGAGGGGGAGGTCGGTGGCGCTCATTCGATGTTGACCTTCCGGATCTGGCGGTACAGGAGGACCGAGATGATGACGAGCACGATGGTCATGAGGAACGCGATCGCGACTCCGGGGCCCGTCTGGTAGTTCTGGAACACCGTCACGTACGCCATCACCACGAGGGTCTGCGTCGACTGCACCGGTCCTCCGCCCGTGAGGAGGAAGATCGTCGGGAAGTCGTTGACGCAGAAGATCGTCATGAGGATCCACGAGATGTACGTCGTGCGGGAGATGATCGGCAGCGTGATGAGGCGGAAGGTCTGCCACGGGCCGGCGCCGTCGACCTTCGAGGCCTCGTAGACGTTGGTGTCGACCGACGCCAGGGCCGACGCCATCATCATCATCATGAACGGGAAGCTGATCCACACCTTGAAGATGCAGACGAGGATCTGCGCCAGGGTCGGGTCGGCGAGGAACAGCGGCGTGCCCAGACCGAAGAAGTGGGCGATCACCGGGAACGGGGACTGCGGTGTGGCCACGAGCCAGTTCCACGCGGTCGCCGAGACGACGGTCGGCACGACCCACGGCAGCAGGAGAAGCACCTTGAAGACCCCGTTGGCGGGGATCTTGGTGCGCAGCAGCAGGGCGAGCGCGAGGCCGATGATCCACGACCCGAAGACGCCGACGACCGTGAAGATCAGCGTGAACAGGGCCGCGTGCCAGAACACCGGCTCCTGGAGGACCGTCAGGTAGTTCTGCAGGCCGACGAAGTTGCCGGCCGACAGCAGGTCGCCGTTACGCGCGGACTGCTGGCCCGCGTAGATGACGGGGTAGAGGTTCAGCAGGACCAGCAGGACGAGGGAGGGCGCTGCGAACGCGATCAGGGTCGCGGACCGCGAGCGATGCCCCGGCATCCGATTGGTGCTGGAGGGCTTGGGGCGCCGCCCCGCGCCTCCGGCTCCGACGCCGCGGCGAGCCCGGCTGATGCCGGTGGTGAGGGATTCTGTCGACATGGGGGTCTCTTCTCCGTTGAAGGCCGCGGCCCCGAGGATATGCCCCGGGGCCGCGGAGACGATCGCGAAACGTCGCGGATCGCCTTACTTCATCAGTCCTTCGATGCCGTTCTGGAGCGTCTGCAGCGCCGACTTCGCGTCGGTGTTGCCGCCGAGGATGGCCTGCGTGAAGTTGAGCATCGGCTGCGTGCCGTCCACCGTGTTGGCGATGTTGGCGAAGAGGCCGTTGCCGCCCGGAGCCGCCCACGTCTTGAAGATGGGGTTCCAGTCGTTGAGGATCTTCACGTTGTTGGCGTTCGACTTGAACTCCTCGGTCGCCGCGATGGACTTGAGGGGCGGGAGGCCGATGCCGGTGTTCTTGGTCCAGAGCTCCTTCATGTTCTGGTAGTAGTACGTGACGAACGCCTCCGAGCCCTTCTGGCTGGGGGTGTTCGTGTACATCATGATGTTGTTCGGGAAGTAGAGGCCGCCCTTCTTGCCGGACGGGCTCGTCAGCGGGTCCGCGACCATGAGGTCGCCCGCGACGTCGCCCACCGCGCCGGCCGGCAGGCCCGCTCCGTCCCAGCCGAAGCCGAATTTCTTCGCCTTCCACTGCGCCTGCACGTTGTCCGACGTGTAGGTCGCCGCGGCCGGGTCCGAGTACCCGTTCTTCACGAGCTCGAGGATGAAGTCGATCGCCTCGATGTTCGCGTCGGTGACCGCGTCGGGCTCCTGCTTCGAGTTGAACAGGCCGCCGCCGTTGTTGATCATGAACGCCGTCATGATGTGGCTGCCCGTGAAGGACCCCGCGCCCGAGCCGAGACCGAAGCCGAAGACGCCGATCTTCTTGAGCTTGGCGCAGACGTCCTTGTACTCGTCCCAGGTCTGCGGCACATCGGCACCGGCCTGCTGCATGAGCGACTTGTTGTACCAGGCCACGCGGACGTCCAGGTTGTACGGCACCGCCGCGTAGCCCTTGTCCGTCTTCATGGTGTCGAGCAGGCCGTCGAGGAAGTCATCCTTCAGGCCGTTGGACTCCCACGACTTGATGAGGTTGTCGGCGTAGGCGATCTTGCCCTGCGCCGCGAACTGGAAGGCCTGGGTTCCTCCGCCGGAGCTGACGGCGGGTCCGGTGTTGGAGGCGATCGCGGAGGAGAACGTCTGGGTGAAGTTCGCCCACTGGATCTCCTGGTACGTCGCCGCCGGCAGGCCGTTCTTCGGCTTGTAGGCGAGGGTGATCTTCTTATCGGTGGGGTTGAAGGTCGTCCCACCCCAGGGCATGTTCCAGAACTTCAGCGGCTTGCCGCTTCCGCCGCCGGAGCCGCCGGCGCCACCGCCGGAGCATGCGGCCAGCACCGCCGCGAGGCTCACGCCTCCGGCGACGCCGAGGAATCCGCGTCGGGTGAAACTCGCACCATTCTGTGTTGGCATCGTTGCCTCTCTCTGATCTGCGGGCCGTCTGTGCCCAGCCGTCTCTGCGTTGAGGGGATCAGCCGGCACCCGCAGGCAGGGGCCGGATTCCCCTAGTGAAACAGCGAAGCGGGGACGGGTCAACGAAAAATTCGCGATTCCGACAACAAATAACGCGATCACCCGCGCGACGCCCGATCCGACCATGGCGGAATGCGGGCCGCTCGGATAAAGTTGAGTTCAGTAGACTCAGCTTTCAACCTCACACAGGAGAGTGGATTTGGCGAACATGCAGGGCGCCCCCTCCAGCCAGGAGGAGCAGAAGAGCGCCCTCGAGCAGTACGGCATCAACCTCACCGAGATCGCGAAGAGCGGCAAGCTCGACCCCGTGATCGGCCGCGACGCTGAGATCCGGCGCATCAGCCAGGTGCTGACCCGGCGCACCAAGAACAACCCCGTGCTGATCGGCGAGCCGGGTGTCGGCAAGACGGCCGTCGTCGAGGGGCTCGCCCAGCGCATCGTCGCGGGCGACGTCGCCGACTCGCTCAAGGACAAGCAGCTCGTCTCGCTCGACCTCGCGGCGCTCGTGGCGGGCGCCAAGTACCGCGGCGAGTTCGAGGAGCGGCTGAAGGCCGTCCTCAAGGAGATCACCGACTCCGACGGCCAGGTCATCACCTTCATCGACGAGCTGCACACCCTGATGGGGGCGGGCGGCGGCGAGGGGTCGGTCGCGGCCGCCAACATGCTCAAGCCGATGCTCGCCCGCGGCGAGCTGCGGCTCATCGGCGCGACCACGCTCAACGAGTACCGCGAGTACATCGAGAAGGACGCCGCCCTCGAGCGCCGGTTCCAGCAGGTGTACGTGGGAGAGCCGTCCGTGGAGGACACGGTCGCGATCCTGCGCGGGCTCAAGGAGCGCTACGAGGCGCACCACAAGGTGACCATCGCCGACAGCGCGCTCGTCGCCGCGGCCGCCCTCAGCAACCGGTACATCACCGCGCGGCAGCTGCCCGACAAGGCGATCGACCTCATCGACGAGGCGGCGTCGCGGCTCAAGATGGAGATCGACTCCAGCCCCGTCGAGATCGACGAGCTGAAGCGCGCCGTCGACCGGCTGAAGATCGAGGAGCTCGCCCTCAAGAAGGAGAAGGACGACGCCTCCAAGGCGCGGCTCGAGAAGCTGCGCTCCGACCTGCGCACCATGGAGACGGAGCTCGACGTGCTCCAGACCCGGTGGGCCGCCGAGAAGGCCGGCCTCCACTCGGTCGGCGAGTTCAAGACCCAGCTGAACGACGCCCGCATCGAGCTCGACCGGGCCATGCGCGAGGGCGACTACCAGAAGGCGTCGAAGCTCAACTACGAGACGATCCCCGGCATCGAGAAGAAGCTGGCGTCGGCCGAGCAGGTCGAGCAGCAGGGGCCGCGGATGGTCAACGATCAGGTGACCGACGAGGACATCGCGGCGGTCGTCGCGGCGTGGACCGGCATCCCGGTCGACAAGCTGCGCCAGGGCGAGCAGGAGAAGCTGCTGCACCTGGAGGCGGAGCTCGGCAAGCGGCTGATCGGGCAGAAGGACGCGGTGCGGGCCGTCTCGGAGGCGGTGCGCCGCACGCGCGCCGGCATCTCCGACCCCGACCGGCCGACCGGCTCGTTCCTCTTCCTCGGGCCGACCGGTGTCGGCAAGACCGAGCTCGCGAAGGCGCTCGCCGCGTACCTCTTCGACGACGAGAAGGCGCTCGTGCGCATCGACATGTCGGAGTACGGCGAGAAGTTCGCGGTGTCGCGCCTCGTCGGCGCCCCTCCCGGGTACATCGGCTACGAGCAGGGCGGTCAGCTCACCGAGGCCGTGCGGCGGCGCCCGTACTCGGTGATCCTCCTCGACGAGGTCGAGAAGGCGCACCCGGAGGTGTTCGACGTCCTGCTGCAGGTGCTCGACGACGGGCGGCTGACCGACGGGCAGGGCCGGACGGTCGACTTCCGGAACACGATCCTGATCCTGACCTCGAACCTCGGCAGCCAGATCCTGGTCGACCAGGACCTGCCGTGGGAGCAGAAGGAGGCGTCGGTGCAGGAGCTCGTGCGCCAGGCGTTCAAGCCGGAGTTCGTCAACCGCCTCGACGACATCGTCGTGTTCGCGCCCCTCACCCAGGGCGACCTCGGGCAGATCGTGTCGCTGTACGTCGACCGGCTCGAGCGCCGGCTCGGCCAGCGGCGGCTGCAGCTCGCGGTCACGCCCGACGCGCGCGGCTGGCTCGCGGAGCGCGGGTACGACCCGATCTACGGCGCGCGGCCGCTCCGTCGGCTCATGCAGCACGAGATCGACGACCGGCTCGCGAAGGCGCTCCTCGAGGGCGTCATCCGCGACGGCGACACGGTGCGGGTGGACGTCGACCGCGACGCGGACGGCCTCGCCGTATCGCGGTTCGAGCCGGCTGCCGTCTGATCGCCGCGGGTCGAGGAGCGGCTACGGCGCTCCGCGCCTCCTCGACCGCTCAGCGGAGCGCCGGCACGACCTCGCGCTCGAAGAGCTCGATCCCGGAGCGGTCGTACGCCGCCTCCGGGAAGTAGTGGATCGCGTAGCCGAGCCCCAGCGCCTGCACCTCGCGCATCCGCTCCACGATCTGCTCCGGCGTGCCGACGCCGATCGCGCCGTCGTACTCCGCCATGAAGCGGTCGGCGACCTCGTCGCCGAGGTACGGGCGCACGCGTGCGTCGATCCGGGCGAGGCGCTCCCGCACCTCGGCCTCGGTCGAGCCGATGACCGTGCTGTAATTGGCGCTCCGGGTGATCGCGTCGAAGTCGGTGCCGAGCTCGTCGCAGTGCCCGCGGAGGATGTCGCTCTTGGCGGCGAACGTCGCCGGGTCGCCGCCGAAGTTCGTGTACCGCGCGTACTGCGCCGCGATCCGCAGCGTCACCTTCTCGCCGCCGCCGGCGACCCACAGCGGGATCCCGTCCTCCTGCAGCGGCTTCGGCCAGACCCGGGCGCCGTCCACCTGGTAGTACTCGCCGTCGAGCGTCGCCTCCCCGGTCGCCCACGCCTGGCGCATGATGTCGACGCCCTCACGCAGGCGCCCGAGCCGCTCCTTCACGCCCGGGAACCCGTAGCCGTACGCGCGCCACTCGTGCTCGTACCAGCCGCCGCCGATGCCCATCTCGACGCGGCCGCCCGAGATGGCGTCGATCGTCGACGCGACCTTCGCGAGGTAGGCGGGATTGCGGTAGCTCATGCACGTGCACATCTGGCCGAGCCGCACGCGCTTGGTCGTCGCGCCGAACGCCGACATGAGGGTCCACGCCTCGTGCGTCGCCTCCTCGCTCGGCACCGGCACGGTGTGGAAGTGGTCGTAGACCCAGATCGACTCCCACGGTCCGTCGTCGGCGTGCTGGGCGAGGTCGTGCATGACGGCCCACTGCCGGTCGGGTGCGATGCCGACCAGGTCGTGCCGCCAGCCCTGGGGGATGAAGAGTCCGAAGCGCATGATCCGACGTTAGCCCTCGTGCGGCGACCGGCCGCCGACTCCCCGCCGGCGTCGAGGCGTCACCCGGCGACGTCGGCGCGGATCGGCAGCAGGTTGCCGAGCGGCGCGAAGAACGCGTCGTCGAACATGATGCGCGTCACGCCGTACTCGCCGAATCCGACGACCCAGTCGACGGCGCTCGCCGTCGGGATCGCGAGGACGAGCCCGGCCTCCTCCTCCGGGAGGTGCAGCTGCTCGGTCGCGAACCGCTGCGCGCGGGCTCCCTCGGTGAACGCGAAGAGGGTCGGACCGTCGGGCGTCTCGCCGATGAACGGGCGCGGCTCCTCGAGGCCGCCACGCGCGATGAAGAGCCAGCGCGGAAGGGCGAAGACCGCGCGCCAGAGCGCCCGCTGCTCCGCGATCCCGTCGCCCTCGGTTCCGGCCGCCCGAGCCGCCTCGAGGAGCGGCGGGATGAGCGCCGCGGACTCGGCCTGCGCGGCCGAGTCGTCGGGCTCGGTCACCCGTCGGCCTTGACGTCCGTGCGGTCGAGCAGCTGATCGCGCACCTTGCGACGGATGACCTTGCCGATGAGCGACTTCGGCAGCTCGTCCACCACGTAGACCCGCTTCGGCGCCTTGTAGTGCGCGAGGTTCTCCTTCGCGTAGGCCCGGAGGGCCTCGCCGTCGACCTTCTCGCCCGGCTTCTCGACGACCGCGGCCACGACGTGCTCGCCGTCGCGGGCGTCGGGGATGCCCACGATCGCGATGTCCGCGACGCCCGCGAACCCGCGGAGCGCGTCCTCCACCTCGGTCGGCGAGACGTTGAAGCCGCCGGTGATGACGAGGTCCTTGATGCGGTCGACGATCGACACGAATCCGTCCTCGTCGATCGTGACGATGTCGCCGGTGCGGAACCACCCGTCCACGAAGACCTCGGCGGTCGCCTCCGGCTTGTTCCAGTAGCCGGAGAACACCTGCGGCCCGCGGACGACGAGCTCGCCCTTCTCGCCGAGCGGCAGCTCCTTCGTCGGATCGTCGGCGTCGACCACCCGGACCTCGGTGAGCGGGAGCGGCAGGCCGACCGTGCCCTGCTTGCGGTTGTCGGCGACCGGGTTGGCCATCAGCACCGGGCTCGTCTCGGAGAGCCCGTACCCCTCGACGAGATACCCCTTCGTCATCCTCTCCCACGGCGTGATGACGGCCTGCGAGAGCGGCATCGCGCCGGAGATCGCGATCTCGATCCCCTCCAGCGAGACCCCCTTCTCCTGCGCTGCCTTGGTCAGCCGGTCGTAGATCGGCGGCACGGCGGGGAGGAAGGTCGGCGGGTGCTTCTTCACCACCGGCAGCACGAGGTCCGGGTCGAACCGCGGGAACATCACGAGCCGCGCGCCCATGCTCATCGCGAAGGTGAGGCAGAGGGTGAGGCCGTAGGCGTGGAAGAGGGGGAGCACCGCGTACACCGTGCAGTCCCCGCGTCGGATGGTCGGCACCCACGCGCGCGCCTGCGCGGCGTTGACCCCGAGGTTCAGGTGCGTGAGCGTCGCGCCCTTCGGGCTGCCCGTCGTCCCGCTCGTGTACTGGATGACCGCGACGTCGTCGACCGACGGCCCGGGGACGCTGGCCTTGATCGGCTCGGCTGTGACGAGATCCTCCCAGGGGAGCGTGTCGTGCACGCGCTGGGTGAGCTCCGCGCGCTGCCTCCGGGCAGCGGGGATCGGCAGCGAGAGGAGGAAGCGCAGGCGGCCCGGCATGGCCCGGGTCATGTTGACCGAGATGATGCGGTCGACGGCGACGTCGTCCGGGAACGACTGGATCTCGGGCACGAGCTTGTCCCAGGCGATGACGACCTTCGCCCCGTGGTCCTCGAACTGGTGGCGCAGCTCCCGCGGCGTGTAGAGCGGGTTGTGCTCGATCACGATCGCTCCGAGGCGGAGGATCGCGTAGAACGCCACGACGTGCTGCGGGCAGTTCGGCAGCGCGATCGCGACGCGGTCGCCCTTGCGGACGCCGAGGCGCCGGAGCCCCTCCGCGGCCCGGTCGATCTGCGCGCCGAGTTCGGCGTAGGTCCACTCGCGGCCGAAGAACTCGATCGCGACGTGCGAGCCGAACTCGGTCACCGAGGAGCGGATGAGGTCCGAGAGCGACCCGGTCGGGAGCGGGATCTCGTGCGGGACGCCCTCCGCGTAGGAGTCGAGCCAGGGCTTCGCCGGATCCGTGGGCATGCGTTCAGCCTAAGGACTCCCGTGCCGGGCCATTCCCGCGCCCCGTCCGGGCTCTCGCGCGCGACCCCCACCGTCCCTCGCGGCACGCCCTGCTGGCAACCGCGGCGCGATCCCCTGTCCGAAATGCAGGAGTTCCGCGTCGCCGCTCCCAGGTTCTCCGGGCATGTCGGTCCGGCGGGGAGCAGATCTCCTGCATTTCGGACAGCGGAGGGCGGGACGCTGGGACGCGGCGCGGAGGCGGGGTCAGGCGCCCACGAGCTCCAGGTGCCACGCCGTCTGGCGCAGAGCCGACATGCGGGTGACGTCGGTGAGGGAGGCCCAGCCGCCGGTCCAGCCGAGGAGCGGGGCGATCTCCTCGGCGGTCGCGTCCGGCCGCTCGGCGAGGGCGGCCGCGACCTGCGCCGTGCGGGCGCGGTGGTGGGCGGCGAGCTCGGCGCAGCGGGTGGGAAGGTCGTCGATCGCGAGGCCGTGGCCGGGGAGAGCGGGGCGGCCGGCGAACTCCCGCGCGATCCGGTCGAGGCTCGCGAGGTAGTCGCGGATCGGGTTGCCCGCGACCTCGACGCTCAGGCCGAGGCCGGGGTTGATCGCGGGGAGGACGGTGTCGCCGGTCAGCAGGACGTCGCCGAGGTCGAGGCAGATGCTGCCGGGGGTGTGGCCGGGGGTGGCGACGACGCGGGCCGTCCGACCGCCGAGGCGCAGCTCCTGTCCGTCGTCGAGGAGGCCGTCGATCGGGATGCCGGCCTCGCCCGCGTCGGGCCGGCCGAGCAGGATCCGGGCCCCGCTCCGCTCCCGGATCCGGGCGGCGAGCGAGAGGTGGTCGACGTGCCAGTGCGTGGCGACGATCGACCGCACGTCCTCGAGGCGGAGGCCGAGCTCCGCCAGCCCGGCATCGAGCGCCGAGAGCGCGGCCGGGTCGTCCCAGCCGGGGTCGACGAGGTCGACCGCCGCGCCGTCGCGGAGCACGACGCAGTTGGTCTGGGCGGGGTGCGGCCCGGGCGGCGTCGGGATCGACAGGACGTCGGGCGGGGTCACCGCGCCGGCTCCGCTCCCGTCATCGGGCGAGTTCCTCGCGGATCGCGGCGGCGAATGCGTCGACGTCGGCCTCCGTCGTGTCGAAGGCGGTCATCCAGCGGACCTGGCCGTTCGCGCGGTCCCAGTCGTAGAAGCGGTAGCGGTCGCGGATCCGGTCGGCGACCGCGTTGTCGAGCACCGCGAAGACCGCGTTCGCCTCGGTCGCCTGCGAGAAGCCGAGGCCGGGAACTCCCTCGATCGCGGCGCGGAGCCGGCTGGCCATCGCGTTGGCGTGCGCGGCGGACCGGAGACCCAGCCCGTCCTCGAAGAGCGCGAGGATCTGCGCGGAGAGGAAGCGCATCTTGCTCGCGAGCTGCATCGCGGTCTTGCGCAGGAACACGATGCCGTCGACCGCGTCCGGGTTCAGCACCACGATCGCCTCGGCCCCGAGCGCGCCGTTCTTGGTGGCGCCGAAGCTGACGATGTCGACGCCGACCTCCGTCGTGAAGGCGCGGAACGGCAGGTCGAGAGCCGCCGCCGCGTTCCAGATCCGGGCGCCGTCGAGGTGCACGATCATGCCGTGGCCGTGGGCCGCGTCGGCGATCGCGCGGATCTCCTCGGGGCGGTAGAGCGTGCCGAGCTCCGTCGTCTGGGCGATCGACAGCGCGAGCGGCTGGGCGCGGTGCTCGTCGCCGAAGCCGAACGCCTCGGTCTCGAGCAGCTCGGGCGTCAGCTTGCCGTCGGGGGTCGGCACGGGGAAGAGCTTGAGGCCCGCCGTCTTCTCGGGGGCGCCGCCCTCGTCGGTGTGCATGTGGCTCGTCGTGGTGGTCACGATCGCGCCCCAGCGGGGCAGCACGCTGGTCAGCGCGACGACGTTGGCACCGGTGCCGTTGAACACCGGGAAGGCCTCGGCGCGCTCGCCGAAGTGCTCGCGCATGACGTGCTGCAGCCGCTCCGTGACGACGTCCTCGCCGTACGAGATCTCGTGGCCGGTGTTGGCGGCGGCGATCGCGGCGAGCACCTCGGGGTGCACCCCCGCGTAGTTGTCGGAGGCGAAGGTGCGGTCCATGGGATCCAGTCTGTCAATTCCGAGATGGTCGAGCAGTCGCAGAGCGGCGTATCGAGACCTCGTCGCGACAGGGCCTCGATACGCGCCGACGGCGCTACTCGACCCGCTGCGCGGTGATGCCGGAGGTCGACGCGATCACGTCGCCGAGCTTCCTGCCGAGCGCCTCGTAGAACATCGACAGCGGGAACTCGTCGTCCAGCACGGCGTCGGTGTAGCCCTTCGGCGCCCCGACGAGGATCTCGTCCGGCAGTCCGCGCGCCCAGCGCGAGGCGGGATTCGGCTCCAGCGTCGCGCGCACGAGCTCGTACGCTGCGAGCCAGTGCGCGGTCTTCGGGCGGTCGATGCTCTTCCAGTACAGCTCGTCGATCGCGTCGCCGAGCGCGCCGACCGCCGCCGGCACCTCGTCCCAGTCGATCGCGAGCTGGGTGTCGGTCCAGTGCAGCACGTCGTGCTGGTGCAGCCAGGCGAACAGCAGCTGCCCGCCGAGTCCGTCGTAGTTGCGGGTGCGGGTGCCGGTGAGCGGGAACCGGAAGATGCGGTCGAAGAGGATCGCGACCCGTACGAGTCGTGCCCGGTCGCGGATCGTCGGCGAGACGCCCTCATCGGCGGCGAGCTTCGTCGCCTCGCGATACGCGGTGAGGTCGCAGCGCAGCTCCTCGAGGGAGTAGAGGAAGAACGGCATCCGCTGCTTGATCATGAACGGGTCGAACGGCAGGTCGCCGCGCATGTGCGTGCGGTCGTGGATGAGGTCCCACATGACGAAGGCCTCCTCCGTCAGCCGCTGGTCGCCGAGCAGGCGCGCGAGCTCGTCGGTCGCGTCGAGCTTCGTGATGTCCGAGGCCGCCTTCACGACGCGGCGGAACCGCGCGGCCTCGCGGTCGGCGAAGATCGCGCCCCAGGTGAAGCGGGGGATCTCGCGCATCGCGACCGTCTCGGGGAAGAGCACGGCGGAGTTCGTGTCGTAGCCGCCCGTGAAGTCGACGAAGCGGATCGGCACGAACAGCGCGTTCGTATAGGTCTCCTGCAGCTCGGCGATGAAGTCGGGCCAGACGACCTCGACCAGCACCGCCTCGAGCAGGCGGTCGGGGGAGCCGTTCTGCGTCGTCATCGGGAAGACGACGAGGTGGCGCAGCCCGTCGACGCGGTGCTCCTGCGGCTGGAACGCGACGAGGGAGTCGAGGAAGTCGGGGATGCCGAAGCCGGAGTCCGCCCAGCGGGCGAGGTCGACGTCGAGCGCCTCGAGGTAGGCGGCGTCGTGCGGGAAGGCCGGGGCCAGTCCGCGGACGGCGTCGCGGATGCGGGTGACGAGCTCGGCGGCCTCGCCGCGGTCGGCGTCCTCGGCGAGGGATCCGTCCTTGATCTGCAGCGCCCGGAATGCGCTCACGGCATCCTTCAGGTCGAGCCACGCGGGGTGGGTCTCGACAAGCTCGACCGGCACGGCGGGCATCGTCATCGTCATGCCCACGACGCTACGGAGAACCCCGCCGCAAAGGGTTGACTGCCGCGCAACGAACCTGCGTGGGACGCGGTCCGGCACGCCGAACGCTGCGCCCGCCGCCCGGAACGCTCCATTTCGCTGCGTCCGGCGCCGCGGTCCGATGTCCGAATCACGGAGATCTGGTCGCGCCGGCCCGCCGATCCGCGCGTCCCGCGACCACGGGACCGGATCTCCTTGATTCGGACCAGCGCCCCCCTACGCTCGAGTCGTGGCGGGCGTGCTGATCGGGTTCGCGATCATCGCGGTCGTGATCGGCGCCGGCTACCTGATCGCGCGGATCGACCTCCTCGGTCCCACCGCGCAGCAGGTGCTGACCCGGCTCGCGTTCTTCGTGCTGATCCCCTCGCTCCTGTTCACCACCCTCGCGACCGCCGACCTGCACCGGCTCTTCTCGTCGGTGCTGCCGGTCTCCGCGATCTGCGCGGTCGTGTGCATGGGGCTCGTGGTCGCGGTGGGGCGGATCTGGCGCCGCCCCGTCCCCGAGACGACGGTCGCCGGCCTCGGCGCCGGCTATGTCAACGCCAACAACATCGGCCTGCCGGTGTCGGCGTACATCCTCGGCGACGCCACGAGTTCGGTGCCGGTGATCCTGCTCCAGGTGATCCTGCTGGCGCCGATCGCGCTCGCCGTGCTCGACGTGTCGACGAGCGGGCGCTTCACGCTCGGACGGATCCTGCTGCAGCCGGTCAAGAACCCGCTGATCCTCGCCTCCCTGCTCGGGCTCGTCATCAACCTGGCCGGGATCCGTCTCCCCACGCAGGTGCTGCAGCCGTTCACGCTCGTCGGCGCGGCCGCTGTGCCGGTCGTGCTGCTGTCGTTCGGGATCTCGCTGCGCGGCCGCCGTCCGCTCGCGGCGGGGTCGGATCGCCGGCTCGTCATCCTCGCGGTCACGGTGAAGACGCTGCTCATGCCGGCGATCGCGTGGGCGGTGGGCGCGTTCGTGTTCCACCTCGAGGGACACGCGCTCTTCGTCGTCGTGGTGCTCGCCGCGCTGCCGTCGGCGCAGAACGTCTTCAACTACGCGCAGCGCTACGGTCGCGGAGCGGCGATCGCGCGCGACGTGGTCCTGCTGACCACGGGCCTCTCGCTGCCGGCGATGTTCGTCATCGCGGCGCTGCTCGCGCCGCGATAGCCGGGCCGGTCGGTCGGTCAGAAGATCATCGGCCGGTCGTCGTCCTCGAGCTCCGTGTCGATGTCGACCGTGACGGGCACGTGGTCGCTCGGGGCATCTCCCTTGCGCTCGTCGCGATGGATGGCGGCGCCGGTCACGCGGTCCGCGAACGGCTTCGAGCCGAGCACGAAGTCGATCCGCATCCCCTCGTTGCGCGGGAACCGCAGCTGCTTGTAGTCCCAGTAGGTGTAGCCCTCGGGGATGAGCGGGCGCACCACGTCGGCGAGCCCGGCGGCCTGGAGCGCCTGGAACGCCTCCCGCTCGGGCGGCGACACGTGCGTCGACACGCCCTCGATGATCGTCGGGTCGCCGACGTCCTCCGGCAGCGGGGCCACGTTGTAGTCGCCGGCGACCATCAGCGGGGTGTCGGCGTTCGAGGCCATCCACTCGGTCATCGAGCCCTGCAGCGCGGCGAACCAGTCGAGCTTGTAGTCGTAGTGCGGATCGCCGAGCGCGCGGCCGTTCGGCGCGTAGATCGACCACACGCGGATGCCGTTCGTCGTCGCGCCGATCGCCCGCGCCTCGATCGGCTGGTCGGGGCCCTCGGCGCCCTTGAGGAATCCGGGCTGACCGTCGAACTGCATCGCGACGTCGTCGAGCTCGTAGCGGCTCGCGATCGCGACGCCGTTCCACTGGTTGAGACCGTGCAGGACGACCCGGTAGCCGGCGTCCTCGAACTCCGCGAACGGGAACTGCGCCTCCGTGCACTTGATCTCCTGCATCGCGAGCACGTCGACGTCCTCCCGAGTGAGCCAGTCGACGACACGGCCGACCCGCGACCGCACGGAGTTGACGTTCCAGGTGGCCAGACGCATACCGCAACGCTATCCGCGACCGCCGTCGTCGCGGGTGCGGTCTGCCCCACAAGAGGGGAGCGCGGGGTCGGCGCACGCCGCGTTAAGTTGGGCGGCGGTGACCCCCCGATCCCCCGACGCAGAGCGGTTGCCGAGACTGTCGCGGCGCGCGCGGGTGCTCGGCTCCGCCGGTGTGCTCGTGGCCGCTGCGGCCATGGCGACGCTCGGGTTCACCGCCGGCCACGCGGCCGGCGCGAGCGACCGTCCGCAGCTCGCCGCGCCCAGCCCGGCCGCCTCGACCACGCAGCTGACGACGCTCTCGCTGAGCGAGGTCCGCGGGCACAAGCCGCTGCCCTGATCCTCCGGGTCTGACCGCGTTCCCCGGGGTGGCCGCTACCGTAGGCGTGTGACCGACGACCGCGCGCAGCTCATCGACCACATCGCCCGGGAGGCCGTGTTCCACGGCGACTTCACGCTCACGAGCGGCAAGAAGGCGACCTACTACATCGACCTCCGCAAGGTCTCGCTCGACCACCGGGTGGCGCCCCTCATCGGCCGGGTCATGACGGAGCTGCTGGCCGAGTTCCCGGACGTCGACGCCGTCGGCGGGCTCACCATGGGCGCCGATCCGATCGCCTCCGCGGTCCTGCACCAGGCCGCCGCGCTCGGCCGCGACTACGACGCGTTCGTCGTGCGCAAGGAGCCGAAGGACCACGGGCGCGGCAAGCAGGTCGAGGGGCCGGACGTCGCCGGCAAGCGCGTCGTGGTGCTCGAGGACACCTCGACCACGGGCGGCTCGCCGCTCAAGGCGGCCGAGGCGCTGGAGCGCGCGGGCGCGACCGTCGTCGGCGTCGCGGTGGTCGTCGACCGGGCCACGGGCGCGAAGGACGTCATCGAGGCGGCCGGGTACCCGTACCGCGCGGCGATCGGACTCGCCGACCTGGGGCTGGAACCGCAGTGACCGAGGGCCGCGACCCCGACGCGGCCGAGGAGGACGAGCCGGCGCCCACCGAGGCCCTCGATCTGGGCGATCCGACGGAGCCCGTCGACGTCGCGCGCCCTACCACCGGTGCCTTCGCGCGCACCACCCCGCCGTCGAATCCCATCGACCTCGTGTCCTCGACGGCGGCCAACCGGCTGATCGCCGAGCCGCCCCCGCCGCGCGAGCCGACCTCGGGCATCGACACCCTCTTCGGCGATGACCGGTTCCACGACTACGAGGCGCCGACCGGGCCGCCTCCTCGTCCGGCCGCTCCCGCGCCCCGGCCGCCCGCATCGGCGCGACCGGCGCCGACCGAGCACCATCTCACCCCGCTGCAGCGCACCCTCCTCGCGGTGACGGGCGGCCTGCTCGCCGCCGCGGCGCTCGTCGGCCTCTTCTTCGTCGGCACCCGGCTCGGCGCGGCCGCGGACGCTGAGCCCTCGGCGAGCCGCACCGCTCGGACGCCGACGCCGACCCCCGTGCCGACCGTGCTGCCGCCCGGCCCCGTCGCCGTCGGGACCCACCGCTGGGACCAGCTGCTCGGCGGGGAGTGCCTCGGCGCGTGGCCGGGCCCGTGGGCGCTCAGCTATCGCGTGGTCGACTGCGCGGCCCCGCACCCGGCGCAACTCGTCGCGCGCGGCCGGTTCCCCGATCCCGCGACCCCCGGCTACCCGGGCCAGGCGGAGCTGCAGTCGCGGATGTCGGTGCTCTGCTCGGCCCCGGGCGTGATCGACCTGGCCGCCGCCGCGCGCTACACCGACGCCCAGATCCAGGCGAGCTACCCCGCGACGGCGGCGCAGTGGGATGCCGGCGACCACTGGTACTACTGCTTCGTCACCCGCTCCTCGGGCGAGCCGCTGACCGGCAGCGTCGCGGTCGCCCACGACGCGACCCCGGCGCCGTAGGGCGGCTAGATCTCCACCTCGCGCGGCTCCGCGTCGACGAGCTCGTGCACACCGGCGAGGATCTCGTCGGGCCGGAACGGGTAGCGCTCGATCTCGGCGCGGTCGCTGATCCCGGTCAGCACGAGGATCGTGTGGAGCCCGGCCTCGATCCCCGCGACGACGTCGGTGTCCATGCGGTCGCCGATCATGGCGGTGTTCTCGCTGTGCGCGCCGATCTTGTTCATCGCCGAGCGGAACATCATGGGATTCGGCTTGCCCACGACGTACGGGTCCTTGCCGGTCGCCTTCGTGATGAGCGCGGCGATCGCCCCCGTCGCGGGCAGCGCGCCGTCAGCGCTCGGGCCGGTCGCATCCGGGTTGGTGGCGATGAAGCGCGCGCCCCGGTCGATGAGACGGATCGCCTTCGTGATCGCCTCGAAGGAGTAGTTGCGCGTCTCGCCGACCACCACGAAGTCGGGGTCGGTCTCGGTCGTGGTGAAGCCGGCCTCGTAGAGCGCGGTGGTGAGCCCGGACTCGCCGATCACGAACGCCGTACCGCCGGGGGCCTGCTTCGCGAGGAAGTCGGCGGTCGCCAGCGCGCTCGTGTAGATGGCCTCCTCCGGCACGTCGAGGCCGGATGCGCGCAGCCGCGCCGCGAGGTCGCGCGGCGTGAAGATCGAGTTGTTGGTGAGCACGAGGAACGGCGTGCGGGCGTCGGTCCACTGCTGGACGAGCTCCTGCGCGCCCGGCAGCGCCGTGTTCTCGTGCACGAGCACGCCGTCCATGTCGGTCAGCCAGCATTCGATCTCGCCGCGACGGTCGGCGCCCGTCTGCGCGTGGCTCGTCATGCACTTCAGCGTAACGAGTGCCGGCCCGCGTGTTCTGAGGCCGGAAACGGCGGGTGGATGCGGGATCCCACGGGTCGTCTCCGGCTACAGACCGGGAGGTGCCGGGAGGGGGCGAGTTCGGGGGAGAGAGGGGCGGGAGGGGTCACGGCAGCGACGGGAGGGAGACGCGGCGGGCGTCGGGGAGGCGCGCGTGCATCACGGCGACCGCGTCGGCGCTCGCGTCGGCAAGGAGGAAGCGGCGCTCGAGCGCCGCCGCGGCCGCGCCCGTCGTGCCCGACCCGGCGAAGAGGTCGACGACGAGGTCGCCCGGCGCGCTCGACGCCTGCACGATGCGGCGCAGGATCCCGACCGGCTTCTGCGTCGCGTAGCCGGTGCGCTCGGCGGCGTTCGTGCCGACGATCGTGTGCCACCAGACGTCGGTCGGCAGCTTGCCGCGCGCCGCCTTCTCGGGCGTCACGAGGCCGGGCGCCATGTAGGGCTCCCGGTCGACCGTCGTCGAGTCGAAGTAGTAGGAGGCGGGCTCCTTCACGTAGACGAGGATCGTGTCGTGCTTCGCGGGCCAGCGCCTGGTCGACTTCGCCCCGTAGTCGTAAGCCCAGATGAGCTCGTTGAGGAAGCAGTCGCGGCCGAACAGCGCGTCGAGCGCGACCTTCGCGTAGTGCGCCTCGCGGTAGTCGAGGTGCAGGTAGAGGGTGCCGCGCTCGTCGAGCAGCCGCCACGCCTCCTCGAGCCGGGGGTGCAGGAACGCCCAGTAGTCGTCGAAGCGGTCGTCGTAGCGGGAGAGCTCACCGCGCACGGCGGCGTAGCTGCGGCCCTGGAATCCGACCCGCGGCCCCTCCGCGTCGCGCACCACCCGCATCGGCTGGTGCCGCTGGGTGCGCCCCGTGTTGAACGGAGGGTCGAGGTACACGAGGCGGGCGACGCCGTCCGGCAGGGTCGTGGTGAGCGCGAGGTTGTCGCCGTGGACGATCGTGTCCGGGCGGTCGGCGGCGAGCCACTCCTCGACATCCCACCGCATGCCGCGAGATTAACAGGATGGACGACGACCCCCGCGCACCCGTCGGCGTCGGCCCGTGGCCGGGCGGCCGCGCTGCGTGGCCCGACGACCCGCGGTACGACCCGGAGCTCCTCGAGCACGGCGACGCCCGCAACGTCGTCGACCGCTACCGCTACTGGACGGTCGAGGGGATCGTCGCCGACCTCGACGCCCGCCGGCATCCCTACTCGGTGGCGATCGAGAACTGGCAGCACGACCTCAACATCGGGTCGATCGTGCGGACCGCGAACGCGTTCCTCGCGGAGTCGGTGCACATCGTCGGGCGGCGGCGCTGGAACAGGCGGGGCGCCATGGTGACCGACCGCTACCAGCACGTCGTGCACCATCCGACGATCGACGACCTCGTGGAGGCGGGCGGCGGGGTGCCGATCGTCGCCGTCGACAACGTCGAGGGGTCGGTCGACGTCACGGCGGCCCCGCTTCCGGAGCGCTGCATCCTGCTGTTCGGGCAGGAGGGGCCGGGGCTCACCCCGGAGGCGCTCGCCGCGGCGGACCGGGTCGTGTCGATCCGGCAGTTCGGGTCGACCCGCTCGATCAACGCGGCGGCCGCGGCGGCGATCGTCATGCACGAGTGGGTCCGGGTGCACGCCCCCGCGGAGTGAGCGGCTCGACCGGCGCGTCAGCCGATCAGCGACGGGCGCAGGTCGCGCAGGGTGCGGCGGTGCGTCATCCGCACGGCCGCGATCCCCGTCGCGAGGAGTGCCCCGGCGAGCCACAGCGCCAGCGCCCCCGCGTCGCCGAGCGCGGTGAGGGTGCTGCCGCCGTACATGAGACGCCGGAGCCCGTCCACCGCCGCGCTCATCGGCAGCACCGGGTGCAGCGCGGCCAGCGGTCCCGGAAGCGTCTGCCACGGGAACGTGCCGCCCGCGGTGACGAGCTGCACGACCATGAGCACGAGGCCGAGGAACTGCCCCACGCTGCTGAGCCACACGTTGAGCGCGAGGATGATCGCCGAGAACGTCGCCGAGGCGAGCGCCATCATGAGGAACGTGCCCGCCGGGTTCGCGATCGAGAAGCCGAGCCCGAGGGTCAGCACGGCGAACACCATCGCCATCTGCAGCATCCCGAGGAGGGCCGGCGTGAGCCAGGCGGCGAGCGTGATCCGCACCGGCCGGTCGACGGCCGAGAGCCCGCGGCGCGAGATCGGCTTGACGATGAGGAAGAGCGCGTAAATGCCGATCCACGCGGCGAGCGACACGAAGAAGGGGGCGAGACCGGCGCCGTAGCCGCCGGCGGTCGTGTCGGCGTGCTGCCGCACCGCCGCCGGGTCGCCGATCGCCGTCGCCTGCGCGCTGCGCTGCGCGGCGGTCCTCGCCGGGATCCTGCCGACGCCGTCGCTCAGCCCGTCGCGCAGCTGCGTCGCGCCGCCCGCTAGCGAGCCGAGGCCGCCCGACAACTGGGTCGCGCCGTCGTGCGCCTGCGCGGCTCCGCTCGCGACCTGTGACGCACCGGAGCGGAGGGCCGAGGCGCCCGACGCCGCCTGCGACGCCCCGGTCGAGACCTGCGCGGCGCCCGCCGCGAGCTGGTCGACCTGACCGGAGAGCGCCTGCAGCTGCCCGTTCGCCGCGGTCGCCTTCGCGGCCAGCGGGTCGAGGTCGGCGAGGATCGTGTCGACCTGCGTCGGCGTGAGGCCCTGATCCGCGAGCTGCTGGGCGAGCTGCGCGCGGAGCGTCGGCACCTGCCCGGCGAGCTGGTCGCCGAGCGCCGCGGCCTGGTCGCCCTTCGCGGCGAGCTGCTGCGTGCCGGCGGCGACCTGCGACGCCCCGGCGGCCACGCGCGAGGTCCCGTCCGCGAGCGTCCCGGCGCCGCTCGACAGCGCGGCCGCACCGGAGGCGAGCGACCCCGTGCCGTCGGCGAGCTGCTGCGCGCCCGACTCGGCCTGCGTCGCGCCGTCGGCCAGCCGTCCCGCGCCGTCCGCGGCCGTCTGCAGCTGCCCGCGGATGTCGGAGAGCGCCACGAGGAACCGGCCGGCGGCCTCCGTCCCGACCTTCTTCGCGATCGCCGCGCGCACCTTCTCGGTCGCCTGCTCGGCGATCGTGGAGGAGAGGTAGCCGTTGGTGTCGTTGGTCACGAGGCGGATCGTCGCCGGGGCCGGGTGCGCGCCGTCGAGCGAGTCGAGGGAGGCCGAGAACCCGGCGGGCAGCGTGATGCTGAAGTCGTAGCGCCCGCTCTCGACCCCGGCCGCGGCGGTCGCCGCCGACACCCGGTGCCAGTCGAAGGCCTTGCCGTCCTGGAGCTCGCGGGCGACGTCCCGCGCCTCCGTGCCGTGGTCGGCGACGACCAGCGCCGCCGGCACGCGGTCCAGGCCCGCGTACGGGTCGCGGTTCGCCCAGAGGTACAGCCCGCCGTAGAGCACGGGCACGAGCATGAGTGCGACGAGGGCGAGGCGGGCGAGCGGCGTCGCCACCAGGCGGGCGAGCTCGGAGCGGACGAGGGTGAGCACGGTCATCTCAGGGGCCCTTCGAAGAGCGGCAGGGCGCCGGGACCCGGCGCCGGGATGTCGGGGAGCGCGTCGCGCGTGGCGTGGTCGGTGACGACGAGCACCGTCACGCCGCGGGTTGCGACCTCGCGGAGGTAGCGGAACCAGGTCGCCGGGTCGCCGCCGTGGCGCTCGGGCGAGGTCACGACGAGCGCGTCGACCCCGCGGCGGAGCAGCGCGAGCTCGACGAGCAGCCGGAGGCGGTCGACCGTCGGCAGCGCACCGAACGGGCGCTTCGCCCACTCGACGAGACCGAGGCGGTCCAGTTCGCGGGCCGTGCCGTGCCGCCCGGCGAGGGCGAGCTCCTCGCGGACGACGGCCGCGACCCGCACGTCGTCGGAGTGCTCCGCGACGGTCGGAGTGTCGATGAGCGCGATGCGCGCGCGCTCGGCGTCGACCGTGCCCGCGTCGACCGCCATGCGGCCGGCCGCGACGAGCGAGAGGACGGTCGGGCGCTGCCCGCCTTCGGTGGCGACGACGGTGACCGCGCCGGGGCGGGCGTCGAGGGTGACGGGCGGGAGCGCGGCCGCCGGCCCGCTGCCGACGGCCGCGCCGTCAAGGGTGATGCGGGTCATCGCGTGGTCTCCAGTTCGGGCGTGGCATCCACGAGCGCCGCGGCGTCGGCGGCCGACAGGCCCGCGGTCGAGAGGACCGAGAGCATGACGTACCGACGCCCCGCCGCGGCCGTCAGCCGGGTGCGATTGGCCTCGTCGAGCACCGCGATCGCGGCGGCCTCGATGAGCCGCCCGAGCGTCGCGGCGGGGATGTCGGCGCGGATCCGGCCCGCGGCGGCGCCCTCCTCGACCGCCTCGCGCAGCAGGCGCCGCACCGGCTCCAGCTCACGGGCGATGAGGTCCTGGAACGGGCCGCGCACGGCGAACAGCGTCATGACGCGCACGTCGTCGACCTCCGCCCACATCCGGGCGGCGACGAGCGCGAGGCGCACGAGCGGATCGGGATGCGCGACGGCCGCGAGCTCGCCGGCGACGCGGGCGGTTCCCGTGCTCACGAGCTCGCGGAGCAGCTCATCGCGGGTGGCGAAGTGGCCGTAGACGCTCCGCCGGGTCAGGCCCGCCTCGGAGGCGATGGCCTCGAGCGTCGCGTCGAGGTCGCGGTTGAGCACGACCCGCGCGGCCGCGAGCAGGGCGGCCCGGTTCTCGAGCGCATCGCGACGGGGCATGCGACGAGTGTACCGCGATCTTGCACACTCATGTGCACTTTGTGGCGACCCCCGCCCCCTCCTCCCCCGGTCGAGAGTTCAGGAGGAACGCCGTCCCGCGGCCGGGTATGGGGCAGAACGCGCCGTCTGAACCTGAACTTTCGACTGGGCGGAGTCGGGCGCAGGGGGAAGGCCGAGGAGGGCTCCGATAGGCTGGGGTGCAATCCCTCGTTCTGAAGTAAGGGAGTACCCATGCCCGCGATCGTTCTCGTCGGCGCCCAGTGGGGCGATGAAGGCAAGGGCAAGGCGACCGACCTGCTCGGCAGCCGTGTCGACTACGTCGTCAAGTTCAACGGCGGCAACAACGCCGGCCACACAGTCGTCGTGGGCGACGAGAAGTACGCGCTGCACCTGCTGCCGTCCGGCATCCTCAGCCCCGGCGTCACGCCCGTCATCGCGAACGGCGTCGTCGTCGACATCGAGGTGCTCTTCGACGAGCTCACCGCGCTGAGCGCCCGCGGCATCGACGTCTCGCGCCTTCGGGTGAGCGCGAACGCGCACGTCATCACGCAGTACCACCGCACGATCGACAAGGTGACCGAGCGCTTCCTCGGCAAGCGGCAGATCGGCACGACCGGCCGCGGCATCGGGCCGTCGTACGCCGACAAGATCAACCGCGTCGGCATCCGGATCCAGGACCTGTTCGACGAGAACATCCTGCGGCAGAAGGTCGAGGCGGCCCTCGACGTCAAGAACCAGATGCTGCTGAAGATCTACAACCGCCGCGCGATCGCGGCCGACGAGATCGTCGACGACCTGCTGCAGTACGTCGAGCGGCTGCGTCCGCTCGTCGCCGACACCTCGCTCGAGCTGAACCGCGCGCTCGACGAGGGCAGGACCGTGCTCTTCGAGGGCGGCCAGGCGACCATGCTCGACGTCGACCACGGCACGTACCCGTTCGTCACGTCGTCCAACGCGACGAGCGGGGGAGCGGCGACCGGCTCCGGCGTCGCGCCCAACCGCTTCGACCGCGTGATCGCGATCGTCAAGGCGTACACGACCCGCGTCGGCGCCGGCCCCTTCCCGACCGAGCTCTTCGATGAATCCGGCGAGTTCCTCCGGTCCGCCGGGTTCGAGTTCGGCACCACGACCGGCCGTCCCCGGCGCACCGGCTGGTACGACGCCCCGATCGCGCGGTACGCCGCTCGCATCAACGGCGTGACCGACTTCGTCATGACGAAGCTCGACGTCCTCACCGGGCTCGAGAGGATCCCGGTGTGCGTCGCCTACGACGTCGACGGCGTGCGCCACGACGAGGTGCCGGTCAACCAGACCGACTTCCACCACGCGACGCCCATCTACGAGGAGTTCCCGGGCTGGACCGAGGACATCACGGGCGCCCGCGAGTTCGACGACCTGCCGAAGAACGCCCGCGACTACGTCCTCGCGGTCGAGGCGATGTCCGGATCGCGCATCTCGGCGATCGGCGTCGGACCCGGCCGCGAGGCGATCGTCGTGCGGCACGATCTGCTCGACTGAGCGACGACGAGGACCGCAGCGTGACCGCGACCATTCCGGAGCCGCGCGTGCTGGCCGGGCGGTTCATCCGGCTCGAGCCCTTCACGCCCGAGCATCTGCCGGGCCTCTACCGCGCCCTCGCTCGCCCCGAGGTCTTCGCCGGGGGCTACGGCGGCGGCCCGGCGGGGCTGTGGCCGGACGAGCCGGCGTTCCGGGAGCGGTTCCCGGCGGCCCTGCCGACGACCGGCAACACCTACGTCGCCGTCGTCCGGTCCGGTCCGGACGCCGGGGCCGTGGTCGGGTCCTCGAGCCTCGCCGACTTCGACGAGCGGCGCGAGCACGCCCACATCGGCTGGACCGGATGGCACCCCGCGGTGTGGGGCGGCCCCGTCAACCCCGAGGCGAAGCTCCTGCTCCTGTCCGAGGCGTTCGACCACGGCTTCGGGCGGGTCAAGCTCCAGGCCGACGAGCGGAACGCACGGTCGCGGGCCGCGATCCTCAAGCTCGGCGCGCGGTTCGAGGGGACCACCCGCCGCGACGTGCGCCGCGCGGACGGGAGCTGGCGCGACTCCGCCGTCTTCTCGATCCTCGTCGACGAGTGGCCCGGGGTCCGGGCGGGCCTGGAGGAGCGGCTCGCCGCGTTCGTCGCGGCGGACTCCGTGATTAGGCTCGGAGCATGACCGAACCGGACGTCGCGGCGCAGCTCGCGGCCTACCGGCGCACGATCGACAACATCGATGCGGCGCTCGTCCACATGCTGGCGGAGCGGTTCAAGGCGACGCAGGCGGTCGGGCACCTCAAGGCCGCCCACGACCTGCCGCCCGCCGACCCGGAGCGCGAGCGGGTGCAGATCGCGCGGCTCCGTGCGCTCGCCGAGGAGGCGCACCTCGACCCGGCCTTCGCCGAGAAATGGTTCAACTTCGTGGTCGCCGAGGTCATCCACCACCACGAGCAGATCGCCGCCACCGGGAGCATCGAGACCGCGTGAGCTGGGATCCCGCAGCGTTGCCCGACCAGAGCGGCCGCACCGTCGTCGTGACGGGCGGCAATGCGGGCATCGGGTTCCAGGCCGTCCGGCAGTTCGCGCGCGCCGGGGCGCGCGTCGTCGTCGCCGCGCGCACCCCGTCGACGGCGCAGGACTCGATGGAGGCGGTGCGCGCCGAGACACCGGGCGCGTCGCTCGCGTTCGTCCGCCTCGACCTCGCGTCGCTGGAGTCGGTGCGCACCGCCGCCGCCGAGCTCCGCGCGCTCGGCCCGATCGACGTCCTCGTCAACAACGCGGGCCGCACCGACACCGTCTCCGAGCGTCAGGAGACGCAGGACGGCCTGGAGCTGATCGTCGGCACCAACGCGTTCGGCCCGTTCGCGCTCACCGGCCTCGTGCTGCCCGCGCTCGCGCCGGGGGGTCGGGTGGTCGGCCTCGGCAGCTTCGCCACCCGCCTCGTGCCGCTCGACACCGACGACCTGCAGTCGCGGCGGCGGTATCGGGCCTTCCGCGCCTACGGACTGTCGAAGCACGCGGTCCACGCGCTCGCCTTCGAGCTCGCGCGCCGCTTCGAGGCGGCGGGGCGGGTGCAGCGGTCGCTCGTCGCGCATCCCGGCTTCGCGCTCGACCAGAGGTCGTTCCCGCTCGTGGTGCAGACGAAGGAGCGCGGGGCCTGGCCCGTCGTGCGCGCCGCCCTCGACCCGGCGGCCGGCAACGGCACCTTCTGGGGACCGCGCTTCGGACTGACCGGCCCGCCGCAGCAGGCGAAGCCCGTCGCCGCGAGCGCGGCCGCCGAGGCGGGCGCCGAGGTCTGGCGGCAGGCCGAGGCCGCGACCGGCGTGACCTACGACCTGGGCTGAGCCTGAGTTCCGGCGGCGGTCACGCGAACGACGCGAGCGCCGCCGCCGACGTCGCGCGGAGCTCGTCGAGCCCCACCGAGAACATCCCCTGGATCTCGAGCGCCGGCTCCGAACCCGCGCCGTCGTCCGTCACGCCGATGCGCGCCACCGGATAGCCGCGTCCCTCGCACAGGCGCGTGAACTTGACGTCCTCCTCGCGCGGGACCGCGACGACCACGCGGCCGCCCGTCTCGCTGAAGAGGGCGGTCGCGGCGTCGATCCCGTCGCGGGCCATGACCTCGTCGAGCCAGACGCGCGCGCCGACCCCGAAGCGCCGGCACGCGTCGACGAGCGCCGCGGCGAGGCCGCCGTCGGCAAGGTCGTGGGCGCCGTTCAGCAGCCCCTCGTGCGCGGCGGCGGCGAGGAGCGCCGCCAGCTCGCGCTCGCGCGGAAGGTCGACGGCCGGGGGTCGGCCGCCGAGGTGGCCGTGGATCACACCCGCCCACGCCGAGCCGTCGAGCTCGAGCGCCGTCGTGCCGAGCAGGTACAGGTTGTCGCCCGCGTCCTGCCAACCGGAGGGGATGCGCCGGCCGACGTCGTCGATCGTGCCCATCACCGCGATGACCGGGGTGGGGTGGATCGGCACGTCGCCGGTCTGGTTGTAGAAGCTCACATTGCCGCCGGTGACCGGCACGCCGAGCTCGAGGCAGGCATCCGCGAGCCCCTCGACGCTCTGCGCGAACTGCCACATGACCTCGGGGTTCTCGGGGCTGCCGAAGTTGAGGCAGTCGGAGACCGCGGCCGGCACCGCGCCGGACGTCGCGACGTTGCGGTACGCCTCCGCGAGCGCGAGCTGCGCGCCCGCGTACGGGTCGAGGTAGGAGTAGCGCCCGTTGGCGTCCGTCGCGAGGGCGACGCCGAGGCCCGAGGTCTCGTCGACCCGGATCATCCCCGCGTCGTCGGGGTAGCTCAGGGCGGTGTTGCCCAGCACGTACTTGTCGTACTGGCTCGTGATGACGCTCTTGTCGGCTAGGTTCGCGCTGCCGACGAGCGCGAGCAGCTGGGCGCGCAGGTCGCCGTCGCGATCGAGGCGCTCCGCGGTGTCGGCGTTCAGCGCGTCGAGCCAGGTCGGGTGCACCATCGGGCGCTCGTAGACCGGCCCGTCGATCGCGACCGTGCGCGGGTCGACGTCGACGATGGTCTCGCCGCGCCACGTGATGACGAGCCGACCCGACTCCGTGACCTCGCCGAGCACGCTCGTCTCGACATCCCACTTCGACGTCACGGCGAGGAAACCCTCGAGCTTCTCGGGGCGCACGATCGCCATCATGCGCTCCTGGCTCTCCGACATGAGGATCTCCTCCGCCGTGAGCGAGGGATCGCGCAGCAGCACCTTGTCGAGCTCCACGCTCATGCCGCCGTCGCCGTTGCTGGCGAGCTCGGAGGTCGCGCACGAGATGCCCGCAGCGCCGAGGTCCTGGATGCCCTCGACCAGGTCGCCCGCGAAGAGCTCGAGGCAGCACTCGATGAGCACCTTCTCGGCGAACGGGTCGCCGACCTGCACGCTCGGGCGCTTGGTGGGGCCGCCCTCGGAGAAGGTGTCGGAGGCGAGGATCGACGCGCCGCCGATCCCGTCGCCGCCGGTCCGGGCGCCGAAGAGCACCACCTTGTTGCCGGCGCCGCGCGCGTTGGCCAGGTGCAGGTCCTCGTGGCGCAGCACCCCGACCGCGAGCGCGTTGACGAGCGGGTTGGCCTGGTACACCGGGTCGAACCAGGTCTCGCCCCCGATGTTCGGGAGCCCGAGGCAGTTGCCGTAGAAGCTGATGCCGCCGACGACCCCCGGCAGCACGCGGTGGGTGTCGGGGTGGTCGACCGCGCCGAAGCGCAGGGCGTCCATGACGGCGACGGGGCGGGCTCCCATCGAGATGATGTCGCGCACGATGCCGCCGACCCCGGTCGCGGCGCCCTGGAACGGCTCCACGTACGACGGGTGGTTGTGGCTCTCGATCTTGAAGGTGACCGCCCAGCCCTCGCCGATGTCCACCACGCCGGCGTTCTCGCCCATGCCCACCATGAGGTTCTTGCGCATCTCGTCGGAGACCTTGTCGCCGAATTTGCGCAGATGCACCTTGGAGCTCTTGTAGGAGCAGTGCTCGCTCCACATCACGGAATACATCGCGAGTTCGCCGCTCGTCGGCCGACGGCCGAGCAGGGATCGGATGCGGAGGTACTCGTCCTCGCGCAGTCCGAGGGCCGCGAACGGCTGCTCCTTCTCGGGGGTGGCGGCGGCCACGGCGACGGAGTCGATCGGCGGGGTCGTCATCACCGGTGAGTTTATCGGTGCAGCAGACCGATCATCGGCGTCAGGACCACGGCCAGGACGATCAGGATCGTGAGGACCGCGAGCGCCTTGCCGGCGGGGTGGCCGAAGTTGATCGTCCATCCCAGTCCGAACCGTTTCGGCACGAAGAGCGCGGGGTCGTCGCGGTCGACGTAGATGACTCCCGCCTTCCAGCGCGCGTCGTCGTCGGGGGCCTCGGCGCGGCCCGTGGCGCGGGGATGCTCCGCACCCGACCGGGTGACCCGCCGGACCCGGACCGCCGCCGCGATGAGGGTCGTCGCCAGGAGCACGACCAGCACGATGAGTCCGAGCCGGGCCAGGACACCCGTGACGGGCCCGAGCCAGTCGAGCACCGCGATGAGCGAGAGTCCGAACGCGATGACCGCCGAGAGCTCCGACATGAGGGAGGCGAGGATGCCGCGCCGGGCCGCGGCGAGGACGAGGGCATGCGTGGGGTCGTCGCCCGGGGTCGCACGCAGCGCCGCCCGCGCCGCGATCGTCGAGAACAGGGCCATGAGGCCCGAGACCAGGGCGCCGATGATCAGGGGCAGGAACACGACGAGCACCGTCTTGGGCGCGGTCGCCGTCACATGCCCGTCGAGTGCGCGGTGGGTCGGGTACGGGTCGGGAAGGTGCGGGTAGGCGGCGACGCCGATGCCGGCCGCTACGACGAGCAGCACGGCCGCGAGCACGGGCCACACGATCGGCGGTCGGTGGTGCGCGGGCGCCGTGACCTCGGCGGTCAGCCGCACGGGCACGTCGGCGTACCAGTCGCCCGCCGCCTTGGCCTGCCGGATGCCGCGTCGGGTCACGACGTAGACCACGAGGCTGAGCACGATGAGCACGAGCATCGGCGCGATGGCTCCGGCGATCGGAACCGTGAACGCCAGGAAGATCGAAACGACCACGGCGATGCCCGTCACGATGACCTCGCCCCGGCGGTAACGGCGGAGCGCGGTCGCGACCGCCGGGTCGTCGAGGTGCGCCTCCGGTACCGCGACGCCGAGCGGCAGGCCGCGCGGAGCGATCGACGGCATCGCGATCAGGAGCCCCGCGATGAGGGCGACGTAGACGAGCGAGAACACCAGCACGAAGGCGGTCATCGGGGGTCCTTTCCGGAGCGAAGGGTGCGGAGCTGGGAGGCGACGGCCGCGGACACGGCGTCGTCGTCCATCCCCTGGGCGACTGCCTCGGCGACGAGAGTGCGTAGCCGCGGCTCCCAGTGGGCGGCGAAGCCGGCGGGTGGCGGCCCGGAGGAGGCATCGCGGGCGACGACCGAGCCCGAGCGTCGATTGGTGCGCACGAAACCCTCCTGCCGCAGCAGGTCGTACCCCTTCGCCACGGTCGCGAGGTTGATGCCGAAGGCGCCGGCGACCTGGCGCACGGAGGCGAGCGCGGTCCCCTCCGGCAGCGAGCCGTCGGCGATCGACTCGACGATGCGGTCGCGCAGCTGCTGGTAGAGCGGGACCTCCGAACGGGGGTCGACGTCGATCTGCATGGATGCCAATCTGTATTGGTAGTCATAGTACAGATCGGGCAGGTGGCCGTCCAGGACCTCGCTACCGTGGGACCCGGAGGTGGAGTCGATGTCCTTCTCGCTCGTGCAGCACTCCTGGCCGGCGCTCGCGATCGCGGTCGCTGCGGCGCTCGTGCTGGCGCTCGTCGTCGCCGGCGTCGTCACCCTCGTCGTGCGCGCCGTCGGTCGTCGGCGGCGCTGGCAGGGCGACCCGATGCGCCACGTGCGCTGGCCGTTCCGCATGGCGCTCGTGGTCGCCCTCGTGGCCGCGGCCCTCGAGCTGACCTGGCCGGGCGACGCCGCGAGCGCGCGGCTCCGCGACCACGCGGTCCTCATCGTCGCGATCGTGGTCGGCGCGTGGCTGCTCGGCGCGATCCTCGGCTTCGTGATCGGGCTGGCGATGGGGCGCTACCGGATCGACGTGCCCGACAACCGCATCGCGCGCCGGGTGCGCACGCAGCTCGCGGTCGTCCGGCGGCTCATCTACGTGATCCTCTTCGTCATCGCGATCGGTGCCGTGCTGCTCACCTTCCCCGGCGTGCAGGCGGTCGGCACGAGCGTCCTCGCCTCGGCGGGCGTCATCTCGGTCGTCGCCGGCCTCGCGGCCCAGTCCACGCTGTCGAACCTGTTCGCCGGGATGCAGCTGGCGTTCTCGGGCGCCATCCGGGTCGACGACGTCGTGGTCGTCGAGCAGCAGTGGGGGCGGATCGAGGAGATCACGCTCTCGTACGTCGTCGTCCACATCTGGGACGACCGCCGCCTCGTCCTGCCGTGCACCTACTTCACCCAAAACCCGTTCGAGAACTGGACGCGCACCTCGAGCGAACTCCTCGGTGCCGTCGAGTTCGACCTCGACTGGCGCGTGCCGACCGGACGGATGCGCGAGGAGCTCGACCGGATCCTCGACAACGCGTCGCTGTGGGACGGCCGCACCAAGGTGCTCCAGGTCACCGACGCGATCGGCGGCTACGTGCACGTCCGTGTGCTCGTCACCGCGCGCGACGCCGCCGCGCTGTTCGACCTGCGCGCGCTCGTGCGGGAGCGGCTCATCGAGTGGCTGCAGCGCGAGGCGCCCGAGGCGCTGCCGACCCACCGCGTGGAGATCGACGCGGAGACGCGCCCCGCGGCCCGCCGGCCGGCAGAGGACGAGGAGGAGCCCGAGGGCGTCTTCAGCGGGAGCGATGCGGCCGAGCACCGGGCGCACACCTTCACCAACACGCTGCCGGTCGTCCGGCCGGACGCCGCGCAGCGGGGCGGGGAGTAGCGACCGGCCGGTCGGGTTTGCCCTGACCCTCCCTGGCGGTGCGACTAATCGCACGGTCACCCGGACGTTTCTTGGCCGGTGCGACAAATCGCACCGGTGGGGTGCGTGGGGACGCGGCGGCGCGGGTCAGGCGGCGGCGAGGGTGCGCTCGATGACCGAGCGGAAGAAGGTCAGTCCGTCGACGCCGGAGCGCATCGCGTCGCGGGTGTCGGGGCCGAAGCCGGGCTCCGTCGCGTGCTCCGGGTGCGGCATGAGACCGACCACGTTGCCGCGCTCGTTCGTGAGACCGGCGATGTCGTGGAGGGAGCCGTTGGGGTTCACGTCGAGGTAGCGGAACGCGACGAGGCCCTCGCCCTCGAGCCGGGCGAGCGTGTCCGCGTCGGCGATGAAGCCGCCCTCGCCGTTCTTCAGCGGGACCGTGATCTCGTCGCCCGCCGCGAAGCCGTTCGTCCAGGCGGTCGTCGCGTTCTCGACGCGCAGCCGCTGGTCGCGGCACACGAACGCGCCCGCCTCATTGCGGATCAGTCCGCCGGGCAGGAGGTGCGCCTCCACCAGGATCTGGAATCCGTTGCAGATGCCGAGGACGGGCAGCCCGGCGTTCGCCGCATCCACGATCTCGTGCATGATCGGCGCCTGCGCCGCGATCGCCCCACAGCGCAGGTAGTCGCCGTAGCTGAAGCCGCCCGGGAGCACGACCGCGTCGACGCCCTGGAGGTCGTGGTCGCCGTGCCAGAGCGGTACCGGCGTGCCGCCCGCGAGCCGCACCGCACGCTGCGCGTCACGGTCGTCGAGCGAGCCGGGGAAGGTGACGACACCGATCCGGGTGCTCATGCGGTGGCGGCCTCCGCGACAGCAGCGTCGGCCACATACAGGCGCACGACGTCCTCGATGACGGCGTTGGAGAGGAGCTCGTCGGCCAGCTTCTGCGCTTTGGCGAGCACCGCGTCGGTGACCTCGTCGACCGTCAGCTCGAACCGCTTGCCGATGCGCACCGCGGTGAACTCCCCGTCGCCGCGCTTCGCGAGCGTGCCCGCGACGGCCTTGCCGGCGGGGTCGAGAAGCTCGGGCTTGGGCATGACCTCGACCACGATCACCGGCATGCCGTCAGTCTACGGCGATCACCATCGACGCCCGCTCGCGACCGGGGGCGATGAGCTCGGCGTTCCGCTGGTCGGGGCCGAGCGCCCAGGCCCGCGCCTCCTCCTCCGACTTGCCGAACTCCACGTGCCGCCGGATGAGGCGCTCGACGCGGGCCTCCTCGGGCGCCTCGAGGAACAGCACGCTGTCGAGGAGCGGCGCCACCTCCTCCCACCCGTCGCGGTCGTGAAGCAGGTAGTTGCCCTTGACGACGACGGTGCGGATCTCGGGGCCGACCTTGAGCGCGCGCGGTCGCGCCTCCTCCAGGTGGCGGTCGAAGACGGGGAGGACCGCGGGGAGCCGTGCGTCGCGGAGCACCCGCAGCGCCGAGAGGAACCCCGCGAGGTCGAAGGTGTCCGGCGCGCCCATCCGGTCGCGGCGTCCGAGCCGGACGAGTTCCGCCTGGGGGAGGTGGAATCCGTCCATGCCGACGACGACCGTCGGCACCCGATCGCGCAGGAGCTGCTGCGCGAACTGCTGGGCGAAGGTCGACTTGCCCACCCCGGGGGCGCCGGCGATCCCGATGAGCGTGCGCGATGGCTCCATGGCGCAGATGAATCTAGTGCCCCGCCGCTCGTAGGGTCGAGGCATGCGCATCGTCGTCATCGGAGCGACCGGCCATGTCGGCGGCTACCTGATCCCGCAGCTCGTGGAGCGGGGGCACGACGTCGTCGCCGTGAGCCGCGGGGAGGCGACGCCGTACCGCGACGATCCGGGGTGGGAACGGGTGGAGCGCGTGGTCGCCGACCGAACGGCCGAGGATGCCGCCGGCACCTTCGGAACCCGCATCGCCGCTCTCGGCGCCGACGTGGTCGTCGACATGATCTGCTTCACCGAGGACTCCGCGCGGCAGCTCGTCGACGCACTCCGCGGCCGGGCGCGGCAGCTCGTGCACATCGGCACGATCTGGACCCACGGCACGCTCACCGAGGTCCCGGCCACCGAGGACGCGCCGAAGCGGCCGTGGGGCGACTACGGCGTGCGGAAGGCGGCGATCGAGCGGATGCTGCTCGCTCAGTCGCGGGCCGAGGGCGGGCTGCCGGTCGCGATCGTGCATCCCGGACACATCTCCGGTCCGGGATGGCGCGTCATCGGCCCGCAGGGCACGCTCGACCCCGACGTGTGGCGTCGGCTCGCCACCGGCGGCGAGGTGCTGCTTCCCGGATTCGGGCTCGAGACCCTGCACCACGTGCACGCCGAGGACGTCGCGCAGCTCATCCGGCTCTGCATCGAGCAGCCGGAGGCCGCGGACTCGGAGGCCTTCCACGCCGTGTCGCCCCAGGCGCTCACCGCGCACGGCTTCGCGGAGGAGGCGGCGGGGTGGTTCGGTCGGGAGGCGGAGCTGCGATTCACGACGTGGGACGACTTCGCGGAGTCCCTGCCCGAGGAGCACCGAGAGGCGGCTCTCGCGCACCTCTCGCGCAGCCACGTGATGAGCATCGAGAAGGGGCGCCGGCTGCTCGGCTACGCGCCGGACCACAGCTCGCTCGCGACGGTCGCCGAGGCCGTCGAGCGGTTGCGGAGCGACGGAGAGCTGGGCGAGGGGATCCCGCCGCTGCGGTTCGCCGGCCGGTCGCGCAGGAGCTAGTCGCGCAGGGCGTGCGCGATCGTCTCGGCCATCGCGTCGTACCCGGCGGCGTCGGGGTGGAACCCGTCGCGCGCGACCTGCGCGCCGTCGAACCCGCGGACGAGGAGCGCGCCGCGGCGGGAGGCGACCCGCGCCGCGCGGCGAGCGAGCTCGCGCGCGACCGCGCCCAGGGCGAAGCGCAGCGGCTCCGGCAGCACCGGGTAGCGGTCGAAACGCGGCGGGCCCACCACCACGACCCGCTCGGCGTGCGCCCCGACCACGAGGGCGTCGAGGGCCTCCTCGAACGCGCGCGGCGACCGCAGCTGCATCGCGTCGTTCCAGCCGACGAGGAGCACGAGCACCTCGGCCGGCTCCCTCGCGTCGGCGACGAAGTCGCGCACCACCTCCGGCGCCGTCCAGCCGCTCCGGCCCGCGACGCTCCACCGCGCCCCGAGGCGCGCCGCCAGACGCGCGGGCAGCGCCGCGTCGAGGGAGTCGACTCCCATCCCGACGGCCGTCGAGTCGCCGATGACGCGCACGAGCCGATCGCCGGCGCCGCCCGTTCGCTCGCCGGGCGGGTCGTCGAGCTCCGGGGTGCGCCGCCGGAGTGCGACTGACTGCGGCAGCACGATCGGCGCGAGGAGGTAGACCGGGAGGCGGCTCACGCCGACAGCGCCTTGCCGAAGCAGAGCGAGGTCGCCGATTCGGCGTAGTGGCCGAACCGCTCGATCGGCTCGTAGCCCTCGCGCGTGTAGAACCGGATCGCGTCCGGCTGCAGCGTGCCGGTCTCCAGCACCAGCCGGGTCCAGCCGCGCTCGCGCGCCGCCGCCTCCAGCGCCGCCAGCACGGCCCGCGAGACGCCGGCGCCGCGGGCGGGCGGCGCGACGTACATGCGCTTGATCTCCCCGTGCTCGGCGTCGATCGACCGAAGCGCGCCGCAGCCGACGGCCTCGCCGTCGAGCCGGGCCACCAGGAACAGCGCGATGTCGTCGGCGCTCGGCTTGGGACCCGGCTCGGTGTCGGCGCCGTAGCGGGTGTCGAGCTCGACGCGCTGGGCGTCGCGCAGGGCCGACCCGTCGGGGTCGCCCCACGGCACCGCGGCGACCTCGATCGCCATCGCGGTCAGTCCTCGTCGTCCTCGAGGCGCTCGAGCAGCTCGCGGTAGCGGGCGGCCGTGCGCTCGACGATCTCGGCGGGGAGCTCCGGCGGCTCACCGGAGCGGTCCCAGTTGGCGGCGAGCCAGTCGCGCACGATCTGCTTGTCGAAACTGTCGAGCCGGTGGATGCCGCCCGCGGCATACGTCTCGGCGTCCCAGTACCGTGACGAGTCGCTCGTGAGCACCTCGTCGGCCAGCGTCAGCTCTCCGCTCACCGGATCGCGGCCGAATTCGAACTTGGTGTCGGCGAGGATGAGCCCGTGCCGCGCGGCGATGGCGCTCGCCGCGTCGAACGCCTCGAGCGAGGTGTCGCGGATGCTCGCCGCGGCCTCCGCGCCGACCAGATCGACCATGCGCTCGAACGTGATGTTCTCGTCGTGCTCGCCCATCGGGGCCTTGAAGGCGGGGGTGAAGATGGGCTCCGGCAGCCGGTCGCCCTCGCCGAGTCCCGCCGGGAGTGCGATGCCGCAGACGCTCTGCGTCGCGCGGTACTCGGCCCAACCCGACCCGACGAGATAGCCGCGCACCACGGCCTCCACCGGGTACATCTCGAGCTCGTGCACGAGCATGGCGCGCTCCGCGATGCCCGGAGGCAGGTGCTCGCCGAGCGACGGATGCGCGGCGGCGAGGTGGTTGCGCATCCCGAGGCGCGAGAACCACCACAGGCTCAGCTGGGTGAGCATGGCGCCCTTACCCGGGATCCCCGGTTCGAGCACGTGGTCGAAGGCGCTGACCCGGTCGGAGGCGACCACGAGGATGCGGCCGGGCACGGCCTCCGACGTGTACAGGTCGCGGACCTTGCCGGAGTAGCGGTGCGTCCAGCCCAGGGCGGTGAGACGGGAGTCGGTCATCGGGCGGCCCCCTCGGCTGCGGCGCGGGCGATGTCGGTGCGGTACTGGGCGCCCTCGAGGCGGATCGCGCGGATCCCGGCGTAGGCGGCGTCGCGGGCGGCGGTCAGGTCGGCTCCGGTGCCGACGACCCCGAGCACGCGGCCCCCGGTCGCGACGAGGCCGCCGTCGAGCTCGGCCGTCGCGGCGTGGGCGATGGTCACGCCGGGGATCGCGGCGGCGGCGTCGAGACCGGTGATCGGGCGCCCGGTCTCCGCGGCCTCCGGGTAGCCCTCGCTCGCGAGGACGACGACGACCGCAGCCTCGTCGGAGAAGGTCGGGTACGGCAGGCGACCGAGTCCGCCGGTCGCGGCGGCGAGAAGCAGCTGCGAGAGCGCGGTGCGCAGGCGCGGGAGCACGACCTGGGTCTCCGGGTCGCCGAAGCGCACGTTGAACTCGATGACCTTCACGCCGCTCGGCGTCAGCACGAGTCCGCAGTAGAGGAGTCCGATGAACGGCGCCCCCGCGGCCTCGAGCGCGCGCACGGTCGGCAGCGCGATCGTATCGAGCACCTCGTCGGTGAAGGACGCCTCCGACCCCCATCGATCGGCGACCCAGGGGAGCGGCGAGTAGGCGCCCATCCCGCCGGTGTTCGGGCCCTCGTCGCCGTCGCGGAGCCGCTTGAAGTCCTGGGCCGGGCTGAGCGGCACGACGTCGTGGCCGTCGGCGAGGAAGAAGAGGGAGACCTCGGGGCCGGACAGGTACTCCTCGACGAGCACCGGGCCCTGCTGCAGGTAGTGGTCGGCGTGGGCGAGCGCGGCCTCGCGGTCCCCGGTGACGAGCACACCCTTGCCGGCGGCGAGCCCGTCGGCCTTGACGACGTGGGGGGCGCCGAGCTCGTCGAGCGCGGCGGCGACCTCGTCACGGGTGGAGGCCGTGATCGCGCGGCCGGTGGGGACGCCCGCGTCGTCCATGATCCGCTTCGCGAAGGCCTTCGAGCCCTCGAGCGCGGCGGCCGCCTTGCCCGGCCCGAAGACCGGGATCCCGCGGGCCCGGACCGCGTCGGCGACGCCCGCGACGAGCGGCGCCTCCGGTCCGACCACGACGAGCTCGACGCCGTTGTCGGCCGCATAGCCGGCGACGAGCCTGCCGTTGCTCGCGTCGAGCCGCACGGTCTCGACCTGACGGGCGATGCCGGCGTTGCCGGGGGCCGCGACGATCTCGTGGCCGGCGTCCTCCGCCTGCAGAGCGGTGACGATCGCGTGCTCCCGGGCGCCGGAGCCGAGGACGAGGATCTTCACCGTTTCAGGCTACCGGCGGCCGCGCGCCGCCCCGACCACGGGCTCCGCGGTCGGCGTGATCGACCCACCTTCTGCATCGCCGCTTTGCACAGAAGCCCTGTGCGCCACGGCGCCGACAGGGCTTCTTCGCAATGGGGAGGAGCGGGAGAGGGGTGGGAGGATCGGGGGGTGGCGGTGCGCAGGCGGATCGAGGTCGAGACGGGGCGGGCCGCGGTGCGCGCGACGCAGGCCGACCCCGAGGACGCGACCGCGCTCGCGACCGCGACCCGCTTCCTCCTCGAGGAGCTCGCCAGCGCGCACGAGGGCCACACGGTGGAGGTGCGCGTGCCGCCCTACGGCGCCGCGCAGGCAATCCCCGGCCCGCGCCACACCCGCGGCACGCCCCCCAACGTGATCGAGACCGACCCGGTCACCTGGGTCGCCCTCGCCACCGGCGCGCTCGCGTGGGTCGACGCGACGGCGGCCGACCGGATCGCGGCCTCCGGCTCGCGCGCGGACCTCTCGGAGGTGCTTCCCCTAGCCTGGGAGGCGTGAACGAGCCGACCACCGAGACCACGCAGGCGCACCTGCGCCGCGCGCCCCGGCTCCCGGTGTTCCTCGTCCTCGGGGCGGTGCTCGGCGTCATCGCGGCGCTCGTGCTGACGGCCGTCGGCCAGCTGGATCCGAAGGTCGGCTTCGGTGCGACGTTCGGCTACCTGTGCCTCTGGTGCATCCCGCTCGGCATCCTCGTCGGCGCCCTCGTCGCGATCGTCATCGACCAGGTGTCGCGGCGCCGCGCCCGCCTCGTGTCCGTGGAGCGGGCGATGGTGGAGGGCGACGAGTCCGATCCCGCGGACGACGACCGGGGCTAGTGTCGCCGGCCCCCCGTAGCCTGCCCGCGTGACCCGGATCGTCTTCGACACCGCGACGTCGCTCGACGGCTGGATCGCCGACGAGCAGAACTCGCTCGCGTGGCTCTTCGCCGTCCCGGGCGGCGACGAGCCGGCGGAGGGGCTGCTGCCGAGCGGCGCCACGGTGCTCGTCGAGGGGTCGACGACGTACGAGTGGGTGCTGGCCGAGTCCGACATCATGGCGCATCCGGAGCGGTGGGCGGGGTTCCACGGCGATCGGCCGACCTTCGTGTTCACGAGCCGCGAGCTGCCGACGCCCGCGGGCGCCGACATCCGGTTCCGCTCCGGTCCCGTGGCGGCGGTGCTGCCGGAGCTGCGCGCGGCGGCAGGCGACGGCGACATCTGGGTGGTGGGCGGCGGCGACCTCGCCGGGCAGTTCCTCGACGCGGGGGCGCTCGACAAGATCGCTCTCTCGATCGCCCCGGTCGCGCTGACCGGCGGCGCGCCGCTCCTCCCGCGCCGCCTCGACTCCGACCGGTTGGAGCTCGTCTCGGCCGAGGCGATCGGCCAGTTCGCGCGCGTGGTGTTCCGGGTGCGACCCGGCACCGGCTCCGCGGGCGGCTAGCTGAGCTGGTTGCGCTCGACCCACTCGAGGTACTCGGGGGTCACGGTGCCCGTGACGTAGTCGCCCGTGAAGCAGCTCATCTCGAGCGCGCCGATACCCGACCCCTCGAGGATCGCGGACTCCATGTCGGCGACCTCCTGGTACACGAGGTGGTCGGCCCCGAGCTCGCGCGCGATGTCGGGGATGCTGCGCCCGGCCGCGACGAGCTCGTGGCGGGTGGGCATGTTGATGCCGTACACGTGCGGGAAGCGCACGGGCGGCGCCGCCGAGGTGAAGGTGACCGAGTTCGCGCCGGCGAGGCGCGCCATGTCGACGATCTCGCGCGAGGTGGTGCCGCGCACGATCGAGTCGTCGACGATGAGCACGTTCTTGCCCTGGAACTCGGAGCTCATCGCGTTGAGCTTCTGCTTGACGCTCCGCTTGCGCTCCTCCTGCCCGGGCATGATGAACGTCCGCCCGACGTAGCGGTTCTTGTAGAAGCCCTCGCGGTATTCGATGCCGAGCTTCCGCGCGACCTGCATCGCGGCCGGGCGCGAGGAGTCCGGGATCGGCATCACGACGTCGATCTCGCCGCCCGGCACCTCCCGCGCGATCGTGTCGGCGAGCCGGTCGCCGAGCCGCAGACGCGCGTCGTACACCGAGATCCCGTTCATGACGGAGTCGGGGCGGGCGAGGTAGACGTACTCGAAGGAGCACGGGATGAGACGCGGATTCGCGGCGCACTGGCGCGCGTGCAGCTCCCCGCTCGGGGTCACGAACACGGCCTCGCCGGGGGCGATGTCGCGGACCACCTCGTAGCCGCCGTGCTCCAGCACCAGCGACTCGCTCGCGACCACCCACTCCGCGCCGACCAGCCCGGTCTCGCGCCTGCCGAGGATGAGCGGCCGGATGCCGAACGGGTCGCGGAACGCGAGGAGCCCGTGCCCCGCGATGAGCGCGATGGCCGCGTACGATCCCTCGACGCGCTCGTGCAGCGTGCTGATCGCGTCGAACACCTGGTCGGGGTCGAGGTCGAGCCCGCGCGCCTGCGCCTGCAGCTCGTTCGCGAGCACGTTGACGAGCAGCTCCGTGTCGGAGCTCGTGTTGAGGTGGCGCCGGTCGATGCGGAAGAGCTCGTCGGTGAGCTCGCGCGTGTTCGTGAGGTTGCCGTTGTGCACGAGCACGATGCCGTAGGGCGCGTTGACGTAGAAGGGCTGCGCCTCCTGCTCCTTCGCGGCGTCGCCGCGGGTCGCGTACCGGACGTGCCCGAGGCCCATCGTGCCGAGGAGGCTCCGCATGTCGCGCGTGCGGTACGCCTCGCGCACCTGGCCCTTGGCCTTGTGCATGTGGATGACGTTGCCGTCCGCCGTCGCGATGCCGGTGGAGTCCTGGCCGCGGTGCTGGAGCAGGCCCAGCGCGTCGTAGATCTGCTGGTTGACCGGATTCGCGGAGACGATGCCGACGATGCCGCACATTTGCGGGAGGACTCCGTGTTTCAGAGGGGAACGGGGTGCACCCGAGCGGGTACGCCACAGTCTCCCACAGCCGCGCCGTCGGCCGCCGGGGCGGTCGGAGACGCGGTCAGCCGCCGAAGGCGCGGGTGCGGAGGTCGGGCGCGACGCCGGCCGGGAGGGTGCGGCCGCGGCGGAGCGCGTTCGCGGCGTCGACCGCGGCCCCGTAGGCGACCCAGGCCAGCCCGGCGCCGGTCGAGACGCGGCGCACCCCGAGCACGATGAGCTCCGCGACGCTCGGGCCGTCCGGCAGGGCGAGCACGTTGACCGGCGCGCCCGTCTCGGCGACGAGGCGGTGGATCTCGACGACGTCGGTGAGGCCCGGCGCGGAGACGACGTCGGCGCCCGCCGCGCGATAGGCGGTGAGGCGCTCGATCACCTCGTCGATGTCGCCGGTGCCGTAGAGCAGGCTCTCGGCGCGTGCCGTGAGGACGAGCCCGCCGGCCTCCTTCGCGGCCTCCGCCGCGGCCGCGACCCGCTCGACGGCGGCGTCGAGCTCGCGGACCGCGCCGGCCTCGGCGTCCCAGTCCTCGATCGACAGGCCGGCGGCTCCCGCGTCGGCCAGCTGCCGCACGGTCTTCGCGACCCCCTTGGGCGAGGAGGCGTAGCCGTCCTCCGCGTCGACGGACAGCGGCACGTCGACGACCGCCGTCAGGGCCGACACGTGCGCGACGAGCTCGTCGCGGGTGACGTGCTGATCAGCACGGCCGAGGGTGGCGGCGAGACCGGCGCTGGTGGTCGCGAGGGCGACCGCCCCGTCGGCGGCGAGGAGCGCGGCGGAGGCGACGTCCCAGGCGTTGGGGAGAACGAAGGTCCCCTCCTCGTGCAGCTCGCGGAAGCGGGCGATGCGCTCGTCGTTCGTGGTGCTCATGACCTCGACGGTAGCCGGGCGCTTTCGCGCGGCGGTAGTCCGCTCAGGCCGTTCCGACCTTCGCGAACGCGCGCACCGGGAACGTCCCGAACCCCTCGACCCGCGGCGGCACCGCCGTGAACGTCGCACCCGCGGCGGGCACGGCGTCCAGCGCGGTGAGGTGCTCGACGACATGGATGCCGGCCGCCAGCAGCGCCGAGTGCGCCGGCCGCGCCCCCGCCGCCTCCGCGCTCGTGTCGTCGATGTTGAGCGAGTCGATCCCGACCAGCGCGACGCCGCGGCGCACCAGCTCCTCCGCGGCCTCGCCGGTGAGGAAGGGCGCGTCGACCGTGTAGGCCGGCGTGCCGAAGTGGCGGCTCCAGCCGGTGTCGAGGAGCACCGCGGTGCCGGCTGCGGCCGCCTCCGGCAGCTCGTCGGCGCCGATCCCACGTGCCGCGTCGCGCGCGCGGTGCAGGACGACGGCGGGCAGGTCGACGAGCGTCTCGAGCGCGAGGCCCGCGAGGTCGTGGCCCTCGGCGTAGCGGTGGAAGGGCGAGTCGAGGTACGTGCCCGTGTTGCCGATCATCGTGATGACGTCCATGGCGAACTCGGTGCCGGGGGCGTAGACGGCGCGTGACGCCTCGCGGGTGAGGTGCGGCGCGATCGTCGGTGCCGGGAGCCCCGGGTACGTCACGAGGCCGGCGCGGATCGGGTGCGAGAGGTCGACGAGCACGCCGTCAGCCTAGGGACGCGGTCCGCGATCCGGGATCGCGCCGAGGGGCGTCAGCGGAAGGCCGGAGAAGGCCTCGCGTGCTGCGACCGCCCGCAGCAGGGCGCGGCGGCGGCGCGCGGCCCGGAGCTCCGCCCGGAGGATCCGGACGGCCTCCTCGGCGTCGTCGGTCGAGTCGATCAGGTGGTTCGTCGTCATGCCACGGGGTCGGAACGATGGGGCCGCATCGGACGTCCCCCCGTCGTGTCCGATCCGGGCTGTCGGCTCCGACCGGGGTGTGACAGCGTTCGAGGAGGGAGGCAGAGGATGCCGGGCAGCGATCTGATCGACGCGACCGTGCGGGCGGCGATCCCCGTGGTCGTCGCGGCCCTGGTGCGCCGGTACGGCTCCCTTGCCGACTGCGAGGACGCGGTGCAGGAGGCGCTGGTGGAGGCCGCGGTCGCGTGGCCGGAGCACGGCCGGCCGGATGACCCCCGCGCGTGGCTGCTCACCGTCGCCCGGCGCCGGTACGTCGACGCCGTGCGGACCGACGCGGCCCGTCGCCGCCGGGAGGATGCCGACGCGGCGACGGCCGTGCGCGATGCGCGGCCGGCCGCCCTCGACGACTCCCTCGCCCTCCTGACCCTCTGCTGCCATCCCGGGCCCGAGCCGACCTCGCAGGTCGCCCTCGCCCTGCGTGCCGTCGGCGGCCTCACGACGGCGCAGATCGCGGCCGCCTTCTTCGTGAGCGAGGACGCGATGACCCGGCGGATCACCCGCGCGAAGCGGACGATCGACGAGGCCGGCCGCGACTTCGGGGTCTTCGACGGCGCGGTGCTCGACGAGCGGATCGACGCCGTGCGCACCGTCGTGTACGTCATGTTCACGGAGGGGCACGCGCCTTCGGGCGGGGAGCTGCCGGTGCACACCGAGCTCGTCGCGGAGGCGATCCGCCTGGCCCGCCTCCTGCACGACGCGCGCCCGGACGACGGGGCGACCACCGCGCTCCTCGCCCTGCTGCTGCTCACCGCCGCCCGGACCCCGGCCCGCACCGATGCGGAGGGGCTGCCGATCCCGCTCGCCGACCAGGACCGGACGCGCTGGCGCCCGGAGCTGCTGGCCGAGGGCCGCGCGCTCGCGGCGGCCGCGCTCGCCGACGGCGCGGCGTCGCCGCTCCACGTGCAGGCCGCGCTCGCCGCGGTGCACGCCGCCGCCCGGACCGCGGACGACACCGACTGGCGCCAGATCGTCGGCCTCTACGAGGTGCTCGTGCGCCTGCAGCCGGGACCGGCCGCGTCGCTCGGGAGGGCCGCCGCGATCGGCATGGCCCGCGGCCCGCTCGCCGGCCTGGCCGAGCTGGCCGAGCTCGAACCCGACCCACGGCTCGCGCGCGGCCACCGGCTTCCCGCCGTGCGCGCCGGTCTCCTCGAACGCGCCGGGGCGCTCGCCGAGGCCCGCGCCGCCTACCTCCGCGCCGCGTCCCGCGCGGCGAACACCGCCGAGCGCCGCTGGCTCCGGGCGCAGGCCGACCGCATCACCCGCATCACCGACGAAGGAGACACCCCGTGAACCAGTACCTCTTCCTGCACATGTCCGCCCCCGACGGTGAGGCCTTCCGCCCCGAGGACGACGACCTCGCCGACTGGCTGGAGACGGTCATCCCGACCGGCATCAGCGTGATCGGCGAGCGGCTCACCGAGCCGGAGGACGCGCGGCGCGTCGTGAAGCGTCGCGGCGAGGTGGGCGTCACGAGCGGGCCCTTCGCCGAGTTCACGGAGTGGTTCGCGGGCTTCGACCTGATCAACGCGGCGGACATCGACGCGGCCGTCGAGATCGCGTCGCGGCATCCCACGGCCCGCTTCGGGCAGATCATCGTCGCGCCCCTCATGAACCCGGTGGAGTCGAACGAGCTGCTCGAGGAGACGGTGCGGGCGCGCTCCGCGGCGGGTCTCGGCCCGGGGGAGTTCCGCGACTCCGAGCGGGTCGAGTAGCGCCGCCGGCGGGGTCAGTGGGCGATCGCGGGCTCCTGCGTCGCGATCGCGGCCGTGGGCATGCGTCCGAGGGCGTGACGGTGCCGGCGGTACAGCGTGCCCGAGAGCACGCCGCCCAGGACGAAGACCCCGGCACACACCCAGAACGCGACCGTGTAGCCGTGGACGGCGGCCGCTGCGGCGACGGCCGGCGTCGCGGGCAGGTGCGAGCCCACGTAGTCGGTGGCTGCGGTCGCGACGAGGGTGTTGAGGAGGGCCGTGCCGATCGATCCGCCGACCTGCTGGCTCGTATTGGTCATCGCCGAGCCGACGCCCGCGAAGCGGGGGTCGAGCCGGAGGGTCGCGCTCTGGAACGACGACGGCATGATCGTGCCCATCGCCGTGCCCAGGATGAGAAGCGACGGCAGGACGCCGCCGGCGTAGGTGCTGTGCGCGTCGAGCCGGGTGAGCAGCAGCATCCCGAGCGCCCCGAGCCCCATCCCGATCGGCACCAGCACCTTCGCGCCGAAGCGCGGGACGAGGAGGTTGTTGCCGACCTGCGCCGCGAGCACGAGCATCCCGATCATCGGCAGGAACGCGAGACCGGTCGACATCGGGCTGAAGCCGAGGTTCACCTCGAGGTAGTAAGTGATGAAGAGGAAGATGCCGAACATCGCGACCCCGGCCAGCAGGATCGAGAAGTACGCGGCGGCGCGCGTGCGGTCGAGCACGATCGCGAGCGGCAGCAGCGGGTGCGCCGCCCGGCGCTGCCAGAGCACGAACGCGATGAGGAGCACGCCGGCGGCGACGAGCATGCCCCAGGTGAGCGGGCTGCTCCAGCTGTCGGTCTCCGCGTTCGAGAAGCCGTAGACGAGCGCGAACAGGCCGCCGGAGACGAGGACCGTGCCGGGGATGTCGAGGCGCGGCCGCGGTCCGCTGCGGGCGATCGTCGGCACCAGCACGATCGCGCCGACGACCGCGACGAGCGCGATGGCCACGTTGATGTAGAGGTTCCAGCGCCATCCGACGTACTCGGTCAGGTAGCCGCCGAGCAGGAGGCCGATGGCGCCGCCGGCGCCGGCCAGCGCACCGAACACGCCGAACGCGCGCGAGCGCTCCCTGGGGACGGTGAAGGTCGTCGCGAGGACGGCGAGCGCCGTCGGTGCGAGGAGCGCGCCGAAGGCTCCCTGCAGCGCGCGGGCCGCGACCAGCAGGCCGAGGTCGGGCGCGGCGCCACCGAGCGCGGAGGCGAGGGCGAAGCCCACGAGGCCGATGAGGAAGGCGCGCTTGCGGCCGATGAGGTCGGAGATGCGGCCTCCGAGGAGGAGCAGGCTGCCGAAGGCGAGTGAGTAGGCGGTGATGATCCACTGACGGCTGCCGTCGCTGAAGCCGAGGTCGTGCTGGGCGGCGGGCAGGGCGATGTTCACGACGGTCGAGTCGAGCACGACCATGAGCTGGGCGAGCGCGACGACCGCGAGCGTCCACCAGCGCCGGGGCGACACCGGCGCGATCGAAGAGGAATCGGACATGGCGGCGAGCATATACGGAACTGAGGCGTATCGGAAATGAACAGTTCCTTAATGCGCCTCCCGATGTACGATGGGGCCCGGAGAGGGAGGCGATGACCGAGGCCGAGGCCCTGCGACCGGGGCGCAAGCGCGACGCATCCCGCGATCCCGCCATCCTCGACGCCGCCATCGAGGTCCTCGCCGAGACCGGCTACGAGGGCATGACGATCGACCTCGTCGCCGCGCGCGCCAAGGCCGGCAAGGCCACCGTGTACCGCCGCTGGGCGTCGAAGAACGAGCTCGTCCTCGAGGCGGTCGCCTGTCTCAAGACGGCCGGCCTCGATCCCGACTCGCTGCCCGACACCGGCACCCTGCGAGGCGACCTCGTCGCCATGATCAAGCCGCACTCGATCCAGGACGCGCAGCGCAAGATGCAGGTCATGGGCGGCCTCGTCTCGATGCTGACCCGGCATCCCGAACTCGTCGAGACCGCGCAGGAGGTCATCGTCGAGCCGCGGGTGCGCGTCACCCGGTTCCTCCTGCGCCGCGCGATCGACCGCGGCGAGATCCGCGCCGACGTGGACGTCGACACCCTTGCGCTCGTGTCGTCGTCGATGGCGGCGCACCGCACCCTCATCCAGCGCAAGCCCGTCGACCGGGCCTTCCTCATCTCGATCATCGACGGTGTGCTCCTGCCGGCGGTCGGCATCGTGCCCGAGACCGCGGAGCCCGCAGCCGCCCGTTAGGCCAGCTGCTCCACCACCGGCCGCAGGGCGTCGGCGAAGAGGATCGGCTCGTCGCGGAGCACGTCGTCCACCGCGACGGCGTTCTCGCCGATCCACCAGAGGCCGGACTCGACGAGCGGGAGCACCTCGATGCGCAGGCGGAACGGTCGCGCCCGGCGGCCGAGCTCCCTTTCGCGCTCGCGCACGGTGTGGGTCACCGTGAGGTCCCGGTGAGCGGCCGCGCGCTCGCCGTACGCGGCGTGCGCGACCGCGGCCCACGTCCGGGCACTGTCGAGGTGCCGGCCGATCGCGCGGCCGGCGTCCTCGTCGAGGTCCGTCAGCAGCGCAAACTGCGGGCGGTCGTCCTCGACGATCGGGATCCACCACCGCATCCACGCCCACGACGTCCGCATGTCGGCGGGCTCCGCCTCCGGCAGGCCGGTGCCGCGCAGACGCGGCATGCCGCCCACGTCGACCACGCCGAGCGCGTCGCGGAGGTAGAGGGCCGTGAGCACGGAGACCGAGGAGTCCTCGCGCGCGAGCCAGGATTCGCTCCCGCGGCCGGTGTGCACCCGCCGACCGTACCGCCGCCGGTAGCCTGATGCCGTGACCGACAGCGCCGCACTCGACGCCTATGGCGAAGCCGGGGTCGACACGGCGGCGGGCGACCGCGCGGTCGAGCTCATGAAGGCGGCCGTGGCCGCGACCCACGGGCCGGAGGTGCTCGGCGGGGTGGGCGGATTCGCGGGGCTCTTCGACGCCGGCGCGCTGGCGTCGTTCCGGCATCCGCTCCTCGCGACCAGCACCGACGGGGTGGGCACGAAGGTCGCGATCGCGCAGGCCCTCGACAAGCACGACACGATCGGCCAGGACCTCGTCGGCATGGTCGTCGACGACATCGTCGTGGTGGGCGCGCGCCCCCTCTTCATGACCGACTACATCGCCTGCGGCAAGGTCGTGCCGGAGCGGATCGCGGCGATCGTCGGCGGCATCGCCCGCGCGTGCGCCGAGACCGGCACCGCGCTCGTCGGCGGCGAGACGGCGGAGCACCCCGGGCTCCTCGGCCCCGACGACTACGACGTCGCGGGCGCCGCGGTGGGCGCCGTCGAGGCGGACGCCGTGCTCGGGCCCGAGCGGGTGCGGCACGGTGACGTCGTCGTCGCGATCGCGTCGAGCGGGGTCCACTCCAACGGCTTCTCCCTGGTCCGCAAGATCCTGGCCGACCGCGGTATCGGGTACGCCGATCGCAGCGAGGAGCTCGGCGGCGCCGTGGGCGAAGCGCTTCTCGAGCCGACGCGGCTGTACACGACCCCGCTGCTCCGGGTCGTCGAGGAGCTCGGCGACGCCGTCCACGCGCTCTCGCACGTCACCGGCGGCGGCATCGCGGCCAACCTCGCGCGCGTGCTGCCCGCCGGAAGCTGGGTCGAGCTCGACCGATCGACGTGGAGCCCGCAGCCCGTCTTCCGGGTGCTCGCCGACTGGGGCGGCCTGGCCCTCGAGGACACCGAGGGCACCTGGAACCTGGGCGTCGGGATGCTGGCGATCGTCGCGCAGGACGCGGCGAGCTCCGTCACCCACAGTCTCACGGCGGCGGGCCTGCCGGCCTGGGTCGCGGGCCGGGTCGAGACGACCGCGCGCGACCTCGAGGGATTCCTCGCCGGCGCCAAGGGCGTCGACGGGGGAGCGGTGCGGCTGGTCGGTTCGTACCGCTAGACCGCCGCTTCGTCGGCCCTCGGCGCGGCCGGGCTCACCCGAGCGCGGCGGCCGCCGCGCGGAGCGCGTGCAGCGCTGCGATGATGCGGGGTCCGATGTCGTCGCGCCGGTCGCCCGCCGACCACTCGGCGAAGCCGCGTTTGAAGGCGAGCACGCCGAGCTCGGCCGCGAGCGCCGCGGTCGACTCGTCGACGCCCCGCTCGCGGAGGGAGTCGGTCAGTGCCGCGGCGAGGCCCGCCGACTTCAGCGCCTCCCGCTCCTCGAGCTCGACGTTCGCGGCGATGATCGCGGAGAGGCGGGGGGCGATCTCGCGGCTCATCTCGCCGAACGCCGTGGAGGCGCGCAGGAGCCCGGCGGTGACCGCCTCCAGCGGCGTGGCCTCCGGAGGGGCGGCCGCGACGCCCTCGGCGAGCAGGCGCGACATGGTCTCCTGCCCGGCGACCAGGAGCTCGCGCTTGTCGGGGAAGTGCCGGAAGAAGGTGCTCCGGGTCACGCCGGCGCGCTCTGCGATCTGCACGACGGTGGTCGCGTCGTAGCCCTGCTCGGCGAACAGGTCGACGGCCGCCAGCACGAGGCGCTCCCGTGCGCCCGGCTGCCAGCGTCCCATGCCCTCATGGTACGCGATGGGACCATGGTCCCATCAGCGTGCTACGGTGACGGGACTCAAGTCCCATCAATCAGGAGGAACCCGACATGCGCGTCTTCATCACCGGCGGAACCGGCCTCATCGGCACGGCCGTCACCGCCGAACTGCTCCGGGCCGGCCACGAGGTGCGATCCCTCGTCCGATCCGACGCCTCCGCCGCCGCCGCGCGCGACGCGGGCGCCGAGCCCCTCCGCGGGTCGCTCACCGACCTCGACGTCGTGCGGTCCGCCGCCGGGGACGCCGACGGCGTCATCCACCTCGCTTTCGGCAACGACTTCTCCACGCCCCAGGCGCTCGTCGCCAACATCGCCGAGGAGACCGCCGCGCTCGACGCGCTCGCCGACGTGCTGACCGGCACGGGCAAGGCGCTCGTGATCGTGTCGGGCACGCCGACCACCGCAGGCCGTCCGTCGACGGAGGACGACCCGCTGCCCGTGGACGGCCCGGTCGGCGGTCGCGGCCGGACGGTCACCCGCCTGCTCGCGCGCGCATCCGAAGGTCTCCGCAGCACCGCGGTGCGGCTGCCGCGCACCGTGCACGCGGACGGCCGGGGCGGATTCGCGGGGCTGCTGACCCGGATCGCCCGCGACACCGGCGTCTCCGGCTACCCGGGCGACGGGTCGCAGCGCTGGCCCGCCGTGCACGCGCTCGACGCCGCCGTCCTGTTCCGGCTCGCACTGGAGCGGGCGGAGGCGGGAAGCGCCTGGCACGCGGTCGACGACGAGGGGGACGCGGTGCGCGACATCGCCGCCGTCATCGGACGGCGCCTCGGACTGCCGGTCGCCTCGGTCGCGACAGAGGACTTCGGCCCGCTCGGGCCGATCTTCGCGACCGACCAGCCGGCGACGAGCGCACGCACGCGCGAGGTGCTGGGCTGGACGCCGACCCACCCGCGGCTGCTCGCGGACCTCGAACTCATCGAGCGCTGAGGAACTCGCGACCCGGGGTCTCGATGCACCGCGATGCGGCGCCCCGAGCAGTTCGGGGAGGACGTCAGGCGGACTTCGTCTCGTCCTCGTCGGCGGTCTCGTCGACGTCGTCGTACGCCGAGTACTCCGGCCACTTGTCGAGGTCCTCCTCGAGCCGAGGGTTTCCGCCGAGCTCACGCTCGAGTGCACCGTAGTTCGTGTCCGGGCTGAAGTACTTCAGGTCCCGAGCGACCTTCGTGTGCTTTGCCTTCTGACGGCCGCGCCCCATGCGTGACCCCCTCGTTTTCCGTGGGCAGGATGATATGAAAAGACTGGCCGCGAGTCTAACATGCACGGGCTTTCGAGCATCCGTCGCGGCTGTGCGCCGGCCGGGAGCCGCCGCCTCGCACGGCTACGCTTGGCCGGGTGACCGAGGGGCAGACGGACACCGCGGTGGTGATCATCGGCGCGGGCCAGGCCGGCCTCTCCGTGGCGTTCTACCTGCGCCGGCTGGGGCTCGATCCGGGCAACGACTTCGTGCTCCTCGACCGCGGCCCCGGGCCGGGCGGCGCCTGGCAGCTGCGCTGGGAGGCCCTCAAGCTCGGCTATGCCCACCGCGTCAACGACCTGCCGGGCATGGACGAGCTCGGCCTCAGCTTCGACAGCGCCGACCGGCAGGTGCCGGCCAAGGACGTCGTGGCCGACTACTACGCGCAGTACGAGCGGCACTTCGGGTTCCAGGTCGTCCGACCGGCGGACGTCACGCGCGTCGACCCGACGCTCGACGGGTTCACCGTCCGCTTCGACGGCGAGCACGGCACGCGCGAGGTGACGACCGCGGTGCTCGTCAACGCGACCGGCACCTGGGGCGCACCGTTCGTCCCGTGGTATCCGGGCATGAACGACTTCCGCGGGCGCCACCTCCACACCACCGACTACCGCTCCGCCGAGGACCTTCGCGACCAGGACGTGGTCGTCGTGGGCGGCGGCACGAGCGCGATCGGATTCCTGTTGGAGCTGGAGGGCGTCGCGCGCTCCCTCACCTGGTGCACGCGCCGGCCCGTCAACTACCTCGAGGGCGCCCAGGACCTGAACCCCGAGGCGGGCGCCCGCGCGGTCGCGCTCCAAGACGAGGCCGCCCGCGAGGGACGGGCACTGCCGAGCATCGTGTCGACCACGGGTGTCCCGCGCTCGCGCCGGATCCAGGCCGCCATCGACCGCGGGCTGCTCTCGCGGCGCGAGATGTTCTCGTCGATCGAGGAGGACGGGGTGCGCTTCCCCGACGGCACCTTCCAGCACGCCGACGCGATCATCTGGGCGACCGGCTTCCGCCCCGAGCTGCGCCACCTCGCGCCGCTCAAGCTGCGCGAGCAGGCGGGCGGCGTCACCGTCGGCCAGAGCGCCGCGACCCGCAACGCGCGCGTGTTCTTCGCGGGCTACGGGCCGACGGCGTCGACGATCGGCGCGAACCGTGCCGGGCGCACGATCGCGCGCCAGGTCGTCGCGACGCTCTCGTCCCTCAACCGCTGACGGGCCGCTCCGCTCGCAGGTGCCGCTCGAAGAAGCGCGCCGCATCCTCCGCGGCGGAGGCCGGCACCCCGGTGTGGCCGCCGAGATTCGCCTGCAGCGTCTTCTCGGCCGACCCGAGCGCGTCGAAGAGCGCGAGCGATCGCTCCCGATCGTTGCCCTCGTCGTCCCACTGCAGCAGGACGTGCATGGGGACGGTGACCCGTCGCGCCTCGGCGAGCGTCGCGCGCGGCACGAAGCTGCCGGCGAAGAGGCCGCCCGCCGCGATGCGCGGATCCTCCAGCGCGACGCGCACGCCGAGGGCGGCGATCCCGCCGGACCAGGCCGCCGGCCCGTCGAGCCCGGGAAGCGCGCGCACCTCGTCGAGGAGGGCGCGCCACTCCGGCGCGGCCCGGTCCACGAGCGGCAGGACGAGCCGGTCGATGACGTCGTCGCCGACCGGCTCCCCGTGGGCGAAGGCGGCGCGCATGTCGGCACGGGCCCGCTCGATCTCGTCGATCGGCGGGCGGGAGCCGGCCCCCGGCAGCTCGAGCGTGGCGCTCGCGAAGCCGCTGCGGGCGGCCCGGCGGGCGCGGTCGACCAGGCGCGGGCGCATCCGATCGAGCTGACCGGGGTGCCCGAGCAGGATGACCGGCGTCGTCCCGTCGGAGCGCGGCGGCGTCCAGAGGATCCCGTCGGCGTCGCCGAGCGCGAAGCGGTGTTCGACGAGGCCGTCGTCGAGGCGGTGTTCGGTGGAGAGGTCCATGGTGCTGCCCTTCGGGAGTGCGGGGGAGCGCTCCCGGCGGCGGCTAGACCGCGCGGATCGTGACGTGGAGGGGGAGCGCCCGCTCGAGTGAGTTCATCGGTCCCACCTCCTTCCGCCGTTCACGAACGGCTTGAACCTAGCGCAGCGCGGCCCACACGGCCACCGCGGCGGCGGCGCTCCAGGCCTGCGGGCGGCAGGCGGCCGGGTAGGGGACCGGCGTCGGCGCATCGCTCGCCGCGTCGCCGCCGTAGAGCTCGGGCATCCGGTAGTCGAAGGCGACGGCCGCGCGGAGAAGCCCCTCGGAGAGCTGAGCGGCCTCCGCCGCGAACCCGTCGGCGGCGAGGCCCGAGACGGCGATCGCGGTGTCGTGGGTCCAGACGCTGCCGCCGTGATAGCTGAGCGGCCAATAGCCGGCGCTGTCGGTCGACAGGGTGCGGAGACCGTAGCCGGAGGCGAGCTCGGGCGAGACCAGGTGGCGGGCGACGAGCGCGGACTCCTCGGCGTCGAGCAGCCCGGTGCCGAGCAGGTGGCCGATGTTGCTCGTGACGGTGTCGACCGGGCGCTTCCGGGCGTCGAGCGCGATCGCCGGGTAGGCGCCGGCCGGGTCGTCGATCCAGAACGTCGCCCGGAACCGCTCGCGCAGCGCCGCCGCCCAGGACCTCCACGGTGCGCCCTCGTCGGGTGCGCCGAACGCCTCGAGCAGCTCCGCGCCGTCCAGGGCGGCCCGGTGCGCGTACGCCTGCACCTCGCACAGCGCGATCGGACCCTCGGCGAGCGTGCCGTCGCGCCACTGGACCGAGTCGCCGGAGTCCTTCCAGCCCTGGTTCGCGAGGCCGCGCCCGGTCGTGTCGACGTACTCGAGCAGGCCGTCCCCGTCGCTGTCTCCGCTGTCGCGCATCCAGCCGAGCGCGGCGCGGAGGTTCGGCAGCATGGCCTCGACCTCGGCGGCGGGCATCCCGGCGCGCCAGGCGTCGGCGAGCAGCGAGATCCAGAGCGGGGTCGCGTCGATCGTGCCGTAGTAGCGCGGCGGCAGGTGGAGTCCGCCGTCGGGCAGCACGAGGTCGCCCCGCCGCAGCTCGTGCAGGATCTTGCCGGGCTGCTCGGCGGAGTCCGGGTCGTCGCGCGTGCCCTGCAGGGCCGCGAGCACCCGGAGCGTGCCGGCAGCGAGCCCCGTGTCGAGCGGCAGCAGCATCCGCGCCGTCCAGATCGCGTCGCGGCCGAAGAGGGTGAAGAACCACGGGGCCCCGGCCGCGGCGAAGACGTCGCCGGGTCGCTCGACCGTCTCGAGGCGGAGCCCCTCCAGGTCGCCGAGCGCGCGCTCGAGCCAGCGGACGAGCCGGTCGTCGGTCGGGGTGTCGGCGGGGCGGGGGAGTCGCGCGGGCTCCGGCGCGCGGACCACGGCCGCGGGGTCGGCCGCGGTCAGCGCGAACGCGACGCCGGCCGTTCCGTGCGGCTCGACGCGCAGGTCCCACTTCAGCCGGAGGCCGCCGCCGTCGGCTGCGAGGATCCGCGCGCCGGGCGCCTGCAGCTCCGCGGTCAGGGCGTCGTCGCCCCAGCGGGCGCCGCCGTCGGTGATCGTCACCGCGGGCGCCGCGTCGCCGCGTCCCTCCTTGACGGACGCCATGTCGGTGAGGTCGGCGGCGAGCTCCACCGTCACCGTGACGTCGAGGGCCGCGGCGAGCCGGGAGGTCAGCGTGAACGCGTGCGTCACGCCATCGGCGGTCGCGCTGCGGGTCAGCTCCCCGCGGACGTCCGGGTCGGCACCCGGCGCGTCGAGCCCGCGATGCAGCGACACGACGCGCACCCGGGCGACGTCGAGCGACTGGGTCGCGATGTGCTCGCCGGCCTCGCCGTCGACGAGCAGCCGCAGGCCGCGCGCGATCCGCACGTCGCCGACGTAGACGCCGTGCACGCCCTCGGTCATGGTCCCGTCCGCCGCCGACCAGGCCTGCGCGGGCGCCTGAATGGTGACGACCGCGTCGTGCAGGAGGGGTTGCCGTTGCGCGCTCATCCTGGGCCTCGTGTTCACCTCGGGTCCGGCGGCTCCGATTGACACCCCCGCGACGGGAGGTAACATACCGAACAACTTTTGATCGTTCAAACGGGTGCATCGCCGCCCCGCATTGGATCGATCGAACCGAGCGAGGAGGCTGCGATGACGGAGGCGCGTGCGCCACAGCTGCCCACCGTCGACGACGTCGCGACGCGCGCGGGGGTCTCGCGCCAGACCGTCTCCAACGTGCTCAACTCGCCCGAGATCGTGCGCCCCGAGACGCGTGAGCGGGTCCAGGCGGCGATCGACGTGCTCGGCTACCGGCCGCACGCGTCCGCACGCCGGCTGCGCACCCGGCAGAGCTCGACGATCGGCGTGCGCCTGGATCCGGTGACCGGCAACGGCGTCTCCGGCTCGGTGTTCGACCGCTTCCTCCACGCCCTCGTCGAGCACGCCGACGCCCGCGGCATGCGCGTCACCCTCTTCACCGCCCGCGACGACGAGGACGAGCTGCAGCACTACATGCGGCTGCGCGACGGGGCCGACATCGACGGCGTCGTGCTGACCGGCACCCGCTACGACGACCCGCGGACCGCGGGGCTCGCCGCCGAGGGCATCCCCTTCGTGGCCTTCGGCCGCCCCTGGGGCGCCGAGCCGCTCGACGACCCGGCCCGGCTCTGGGTCGACGTCGACGGGCGCGCCGGCGTCCAGGCCGCGACCGAGCACCTCGTCGGCCGTGGCCTCCGCCGCATCGGCTGGCTGGGCTGGCCGGCCGGGTCCGGCACGGGCGACGACCGCCGCCGCGGGTGGGAGGCGGCGATGACGGCCGCGTTCGGGCACGGGGCCGCCGAGCTGCGCGCGCTCACGACCGAGGCCGAGGACCGCGTGCCCGAGGCGCGCATCGCGATCGAGCGCCTGCTCGCCGCCGGCACCGACCTGGAGGCGCTCGTGTGCGCGAGCGACTCGCTCGGCCTCGGCGCCATGATGGCGGTCCGCGAGGCCGGCCTCCCGCACTTCCCCGTGATCGGGTTCGACAACACCCCCGTCGCCAAGGCCGTCGGCCTCTCGAGCGTCGACCAGCGGCTCGACGAGGTCGCGCGCGCGACGCTCGCGCTGCTGATGGGGGAGCAGGGGACCCGGGTGCTGCCGCACGGCGGCGCCGACCGGCATCCCCGCCTGATCACCCCGCAGCTCATCGTCCGCCGGTCGAGTCACCTGGCGCCCGTCGAGGAGGAGGCCGGAGGCACCACATCCGGCGATCACATCAACGGAAAGGAAACACAGGAATGAAACTCGCACGTGCAGGAGCGGTGCTCGTCGCCGCGACCGCCGCGGTGGCGCTCACCGCGTGCGGATCCGGGTTCAACTCGGGCGGCGGCGCGCAGGACTCGAAGAAGCCCCTCACGGTCCTCATCGGCTCCTCGGGTCCCGCCGAGACCGCCGCGGTGAAGAAGGAGGTCGCCGACTGGTCGAAGACGTCCGGGGTGAAGGCGACCGTGCAGGCCGCGTCGAACCTCAACCAGCAGCTCGCGCAGGGCTTCAGCTCGGGCAAGCCGGCCGACGTGTTCTACCTGTCGACCGACGCCCTCGCCGGGTACGCCTCCAACGGCTCGCTGTACGCCTACGGCGACAAGCTCGACAACCGGAGCGACTTCTACCCGAGCCTCGTGAAGTCCTTCACCTACGACGGCAAGCTGCAGTGCGCGCCGAAGGACTTCTCGACCCTCCAGCTCATCATCAACACCGACGCGTGGTCGAAGGCCGGGCTCACCGACGCCGACGTCCCGACGACGTGGGATCAGCTCTCCGCGGTCGCGAAGAAGCTCACGACCGGCAGCCAGACCGGCCTCGTGATCAGCGGCGAGTACGCGCGCATCGGCGCCTTCATGACGGAGGCCGGCGGCAACCTCATGAACGACGACTCGACGAAGGCCACCGCCGACTCCGACGCCAACCTGAAGGCCCTGCAGTACGTGCAGGACAACCTGAAGGCCGGCGACTTCAAGTTCGCGGCCGACGTCGGCGCGGGCTGGGGCGGCGAGGCGTTCGGCAAGCAGCTGAGCGCCATGACGATCGAGGGCAACTGGATCAGCGGCTCGCAGCAGAACGACTACCCGGACGTGAAGTACAAGGTCGTCCCGCTGCCCAAGGGCCCGGCCGGAGCCGGCACCCTGCAGTTCACGAACTGCTGGGGCATCGCCGCGGACTCCAAGAACAAGGACGGCGCGGTCGACCTGGTCAAGGCGCTCACGAGCAAGAGCGACCAGCTCGCATTCGCGAAGGCGTTCGGCGTGATGCCGTCGATCCAGTCCGCGGCGGCGGAGTGGAAGAAGGAGTTCCCGGACTACGCGCCGTTCCTCGACGCCGCCTCGTACGCCCAGGGCGTGTCGACGGCGAAGGGCGCGGCCGACGTGGTCGCCGACTTCAACTCGCAGGTGGCGAAGCTCGCGACCGCGGATCCGAAGGCGATCCTCACCTCCACCCAGAAGAACCTCGAAGCGCTGACGAAGTAGGGAGCCATGATGACGAGGACGGGACGCGGCATCGCCCGCGGGCAGGTCGCTGCGGGCTGGCTGTTCACCGCGCCCGCCCTCGTCGTCCTGGGGCTGTTCCTGCTGGTGCCGATCATCATGGCGGCGTGGGTCAGCGTCTCCGACTGGACGGGGCGCGGCAGCCCCTTCTCGTCCGGCGTGCACTTCGTCGGGGCCGCCAACTACGGCCAGGTGCTGGCGGGCGGCGGCCTCGCCGAGAGGGACTTCGGCACCGCCATGAAGAACAACTTCTGGTACGTGATCCTCGTCGTGCCGCTGCAGACGATCGTCGCGCTCTTCCTCGCCGTGATGGTCAACCGGCGGCTCCTGCGGGGGCGCGGGTTCTTCCGCACCGCGTACTACTTCCCGTCGGTGACGAGCTCGGTCGCGATCACGGTGCTCTGGCTGTTCCTGTTCACCCAGAGCGGCGCGGTCAACGCGGTGCTCGCCTGGTTCGGGGCGAAGGGCCCCAACTGGTTCAACGATGCCGACAGCATCTTCCATTTCGGCGCCCAGACCGGGCCCGCGTTCCTCACCCAGCCGACCATCCTCGGCGTGAGCCTCTGGGACTGGCTCGGGGGGCCGAGCGTCGCGATGTCGGCCTTCGTGCTCCTCGCGGTCTTCACCACCGGCGGCACCTTCATGCTGCTCTTCCTCGCCGCGCTCCAGAACCTCTCCGACGACGTCGAGGAGGCCGCGATGGTCGACGGCGCGAACTCGGTGCAGCGCTTCTTCCGGGTCACCCTGCCGCAGCTCCGGCCGACGCTCTTCACCGTCATCACTCTCGGGCTGATCGGCTGCTGGCAGGTCTTCGACCAGATCTACACCGGCACGAAGGGCGGCCCGTCGAAGACCACGCTGACCCCGGCGTACCTCTCCTACACCGCGGCCTTCGGCGACCAGGAGTGGGGGCAGGCGGCGGCGATCGCCTTCATCCTCTTCGCGATCATCATCGTGTTCACCCTCATCCAGCGCTGGGCGCTGGCGGAGCGCGCGGTGTCGAAGCGGCGGATGCGGTGGATCACGGACCCGCCGAAGGGCGGCGCACGATGACCATGGGCAGTGCGACCGGGATCGCGGAAGGCGCCGGCCTCCTCGCGGACGGCACGGCCCCGCGGCGCCCGCCGCGGACCCGCGAGCACTGGACGCCCGGCCGGGTGGTCGGCCAATCGGTCGTCTACGTCGTGCTCGTCGTCATCGCGGTGCTGTACATCTTCCCGTTCCTCATCGAGATCGCGACGTCGTTCAAGACGGAGCCGGACGCGGCCGCCAACCCGCTGTCGCTGATCCCGCAGACCTGGACGACGGCGGCCTACCGGACGCTGTTCCTGAACTCCGACTTCCCGCTCTGGTTCGCGAACTCGGCGATCGTGACGCTGTTCGTCACCGTCGGCCGGGTGTTCTTCGACTCGCTGGCCGGCTACGCGCTCGCGCGGCTGCGCTTCCGCGGTCGCAACGTCGTCTTCGCGGGGCTCGTCGCGGTCATGGCGGTGCCGAACATCGTGCTGCTGATCCCCAAGTTCCTGGTGATCAACCAGCTCGGCATCTTCGACAGCTACGCCGGCATGATCCTGCCGCTGCTCGTCGACGCGGCTGGCGTCTTCATCATGAAGAACTTCTTCGAGTCCATCCCGGCCGCGGTCGAGGAGCAGGCGCGCATCGACGGGGCGGGCACCTTCCGGCTGTTCTGGTCGATCGTGCTGCCGATGGCGCGTCCGGCGCTCATCACGATCATCATCCTGAGCTTCCAGGGGTCGTGGAACGAGCTCGCGCACTTCATCGTCGCGACGAGCGACCCGTCGCTCACGACGCTCACGAAGGGCGTCGCGCAGCTCGCGAGCGGACAGCTGAGCCAGGGCACCCAGTACCCCCTGAAGCTCGCCGCCGGGGCGATCATGACCATCCCGGTCGCGATCGTGTTCTTCATCTTCCAGCGCCGCATCGTCAACCAGAGCGCCGGCGCCGTGAAGGAGTAGCCCACCCGCCCCGCGGTTGCGATTAATCGCACCCGCGGTGAGATCCCCGGGCGCGGACGCAGCCGGGGTTCGTCTGGACCGGCGTCGTCGACGACGATGGGGGCCGGTTGGTCGGCGTCGTGGTCTGGGACTCCGAGGACGATGCCCGCGCCGCCGCTCCCGCTCTGATGGCGGAGGTGGGGGGCGACCCGTCCCCCACCTGGGAGGCGTCGTCCATCGAGGGGTTCCGAGGACCGGTGCGCTAGGGGCGGGTCAGGCGAGGGCGCGGACCACGAGGTCGGCGACGACGACCGCCGCGACGCCGACGACGAGGTTCGCGAGCACGTTGACGAGGGCCAGGGGCCAGCGCCGCGACATCGCCAGCTGGATCGTCTCCGTGCTCCAGGTGCTGAAGGTCGTGAGCCCGCCGGCGAGCCCGCCCAGCACGATCAGGCGCACGTCCGGCCCGATCGCCCCCGCGTCCACGAGGCCGAGCACCGTGCCGCCGATCGCGCATCCGACCGCGTTGACGGCGAAGACCGCCCAGGGCAGCCGGGACCGCGACCGCCCCGCGAGGTGCGTCGCACCGTAGCGCAGCAGCGCGCCGACCGCCCCGGCGGCGAGGGTGAGGAGCACGACGATCACTGGTCGGGCTCCATCGGCTCGGGTCGTCGGCCGGCGCGCAGGCCGACGAACGCTGCGACGAGGCCCGCGCCGACCGACACGAGCAGGTACAGCACCGCGAGGCCGCCGAGCCCCGCCCGGGTGAGCGTCACGAGCGAGACCGCGAAGGCGGAGAACGTCGTGAACGACCCGAGGAGCCCGGCGCCGAGCCCGGCGCGCAGCCAGGCCGGCGCGATCGGCCAGAGCCGCGCGATCAGGAGGCCGAGCACGAACGACCCCACCACGTTGATGAGGAGCGTCGACCACGGGAACTGCGTGTCGTCGTGCGGGATCAGGGCGTCGAGCCCGATCCGGAGCCCGGTGCCGACGATCCCGCCGAGCACGACCGCGAGAAGCGGCATCAGCTCTTCTTCGAGGCGGTGCCGGCTGTCGGCTTGCTCGACGTCTTCTGCGACGCCGGGCCGGCGTCCGCACGCACGGCCGCATCCTGGGTCGCCTTCTTCGCCGCCGCCTGCCGCTTGGCGGCGGCCCCGCGGGCGGCGGGGGTCTTCGCCGGCGGCATCGGCGTGCGCATCACCGGCCGCACGGGCTCGCCGCGGCGGTCCTGACCGGGCAGCGGCCGCGAGCGGCGGCCGTAGAGCAGGTCGGAGGAGTCGAGCAGCCACGGCACGAGGGCGAGCACGACACCGTGCACGAGCATGAGCTTGTGCCGGATGCGGCGGGCGGCGTGGTTGTGGAGGAGCGTCTCCCACCAGTGCCCGACGATGTACTGCGGCGTGTAAACCGTGACCACCTCGGAGCCGTTCTCGGCACGCCGGTGCTTGATGTACTTGATGAGCGGCAGGCTGATGTCGCGGTAGGGCGAGTCGAGGATGCGCAGCGGCACCTGGATGTTGTGCGCCTCCCAGTCGCGCTCCAGCTGCTCGCTCGCCGCGTCGTCGATGGAGACGTGAACGGCCTCGATGGAGTCGTGGCGGGCCGCGATCGCGTAGTCGAGCGCCTTGAGCACCGGTTTCTGCATCCGACCGACGAGCACGATCGCGTGGTCGCCCGAGGCGCCGAAGGTGGTGGTGGCGTCGGGCTCGACCTCCCGGCTGACATCGCGGTAGTAGCGGTTCACGCCGAGCATGAGGAGGAACAGGATCGGCATGATCGCGAAGACGATCCACGCACCCTGCGTGAACTTGGTGATCGTGACGACCACGAGCACCGAGAAGCTCATGATCGCGCCGAACGTGTTGATGACGAGGTAGGTGCGGGTCTGGCCGCGCTTGTCGGTGCCCTCGCGCAGCTGCCGCAGCCAGTGCCGCACCATGCCGGTCTGGCCGAGGGTGAACGAGACGAAGACGCCGATGATGTAGAGCTGGATCAGCGCGGTGACGTTCGCCTGGAAGATCACCTCGATGATCCCGGCCGCGAGACCGAGCGCGATGACGCCGTTCGAGAAGATCAGCCGGTCGCCGCGGGTGGCGAGCGCCTTGGGCGCGTAACGGTCGGTGGCGAGGACGGAGCCGAGCAGCGGGAATCCGTTGAACGCCGTGTTGGCCGCGAGCAGCAGCACGAGCGCCGTCGCGGCCTGGATGACGTAGAAGAAGAGCGCCGTCGGTGCGGCGCCGAGGTCGTCGCCGAACGTCGCCGACGAGACCTGTGCGATGAGGCTCCGCTGCGGCTCCGCTCCCGGTCCGCAGACGAAGCCGACGAGCTCCTTGCACGGGTTCTCCGCATAGTGCACCTGCGTGATGAGCCCGACCGCGATCAGGCCGATGAAGAGGGAGATCGCGGTCGTCCCCATGATCACGAGCGTGCGCTGCGCGTTCTGGATCTTCGGCCGGCGGAACGCCTGCACGCCGTTGGAGATCGCCTCGACACCGGTCAGGGCGGAGCACCCGGTCGAGAAAGCGCGCAGCAACAGGAGCACGAATCCGGCCTGCGCGATGTTCTGCGTCGAGTGGACGGCGTAGTGCGCGCTCTCGGCGACGGGGGCGTCGCCGAAGACGGTGCGGACGAGCGCCGTGACGACGAGCACCACGATGCTCGCGATGAAGAGGTAGGTGGGCAGCGCGAACGCCTTGCTCGATTCGCGCACGCCGCGGAGGTTCACGGCCGCGAGGATCACGATGCAGCCGACCGCGAGCTCCACCCGGAAGGTGTTGAGCACGGGGAACGCCGAGATGATGTTGTCGACGCCCGACGCGACCGACACCGCGACGGTCATGATGTAGTCGACGAGCAGGCCCGCCGCGACGACGAGCCCCGCCTTCTCGCCGAGGTTCTTGCTCGCCACCTCGTAGTCGCCGCCGCCCGACGGGTACGCCTTGATGAGGAGGCGGTAGGAGAGGACGACGACGAGCAGCAGGACGACGACGACCGCCGCCACCCACGGCGTGAACGCGAGGAACGCGAGCCCGCCGCCGAGGAGGACGAGCATCATCTCCTGCGGCGCGTAGGCGACCGACGAGAGCGCGTCGCTCGAGAAGATCGGGAGCGCGAGGTGCTTGGGCAGCAGCTGCCCCTCGAGCCGGTCGGACGGCAGGGGCTCGCCGATGAGCCACCGCTTGGCGGTGCGCTCGGGCTTGTCCTCCGCGGTCGCCGCGTCGGCCGGCCCCTCCTCTGTCACGAGGGGTGAGCGTACTCCGTGTCGCGGGCGGCCGCGGCGCGTTCGGGCAGTCCGATGCCGCCGTTCAGCCGCGGTTCCGGAGCGCCGCCGTCACCTGCTTCCGCAGCTCGCGGAGACCCGATCGGAGCAGGTCGACCGTCGCGGCGTCGAGCCGGCCCTCGGCCGCGGCGGGCCGCAGCTCCGTCCGCAGCTCGGCGCGGAACTCGGCGAGGAGCGACTCGGCGTCGTGCAGCTGGGCGCGTGACCGCATCCGGTCGTCGTCGACGTGCGTGACACGACCGCTCGTCGCCGCCTCGCCGCGCGCCTCCCGGGCGGCCGCCGCGAGGTCGGCGCGGAGGGAGCGCATCGCGTCGTCGACGGAGGACCGCACCTCGTCGGCCAGCCGGCGCACGGAGTCGGTCAGCTCCGCCTCGATGCCGCCCAGTTCGTCCTCGCGCCCGGCGAGCTCGGCGCGCCCCGCCTCGGTGATCGCGTACACCGTCTTGCGGCCCTCGGCTGTCTTGGTGACGAGGCCCTCCTCCTCCAGCTTCGCGAGCCGGGGGTAGATCGTGCCCGCGCTCGGCACGTAGGTCCCGCCGAAGCGGTCGGCGAGCGCCTGGATGACCTCGTAGCCGTGCATCGACCGCTCGGCGAGCAGGCTCAGCAGGTACAGCCGCAGGTGCCCGTGGGCGAAGACCGCCGGACTCATGCGGAGGCGGGGGAGTGCGCCGCGCCCGCGACGTGCAGCACGCTCACGTTGCCGCTGACGGTGTTGGCGCGGAAGTCGGTCCAGCGCTGCTCGAGCGTGCCGTACTTCGCGGCGTAGCGTCCGCGGATGCTCGTGATCTGCGCGTCGTCGAGCTGGAGACGCCCGCTCACGGTGTTGATCGTGTAGGAGGTCGCGGTGGTCGGCTCGAGGCGCGCGGTCACGTCGCCGCTGACCGTGTTGACCTTCACCCCGTCGGGCACGCCGGTCAGGTCGAGCATGATCTCGCCGCTCACCCCGTCGGCGCTGAACCCGAGCACCTCGCCCGACACCGTGATCGCCCCGCTGACGGTGTGGGCGTTCACCTTGCCGTAGTGATTGCGGACCGTCAGCTCGCCGCTCACGGCGTTGAGCTGCAGGTCGCCGGACACCCCGTCGACGGTGACGTCACCGCTCACGGTGCTGAGGGACGCGTCCTCGCGGAGTCCGCTGATGAGCGCGGTCGCGCTCACGACCCCGAGCTTCAGCGCGACCTCCCGCGGGACCGCGATGCTCACATCCGCGCTCGCGGTGCCGTTGAAGGAGCGGAACGCCTCGATCCAGTTGTCCCACCGGATCTGGGGGTGGTCGATCTCGAGCGTGTCGCCCGCGACGCTGACCTTGAGGTCGCGCCCGCGGACCGAGTGCACCTCGACCCGGGTGCCGGGCTCGTCGTGCGCGATGATGTCGACCTGCCCGCGGATGAGGCTCACCTTGAGCCGGCGGATCCCTTCGACGTCGATGGTCTTCGGCCCGTCCAGGAGCCACTTGTCCTCGGCCACGATGGCCCCCTTTCTCGCGATATATCGCGTGTTGGAAGTCACGATATATCGCGACTGCGTGGGGCGCAAGGGCCGGACGTCCCGCGACTCACAGCCGGGCTGGAGCATCGTGGAAATCCCAGGTGAAGATTTGATTCCACCGGGCATGGAATCGGCACTCGACGTCTCGCATGAGACCGGCCTCATCCGCCCGACGTAGCGTCGAATGCCCGAAAGCGAGGGGATCCATCGGTATGAGACGTGTCGCTGCGGCCGTCGCGGCGCTCGTCGTCGTGCTCTCCCTCGCGGGATGTGCGGCCGGCGACGGGTACTCCGCCGCGACCGCGAGCACCCTGCAGCACGGCGTCCTCGACGTGGCGACCAGTGCCACCGGCAAGGACTACGCCGGTGCACTCGATCGGCTCGACGCGCTGGAGAAGGCGAACGATGCGGCCGCGAAGGCCGGGCGGATCACCGCCCAGCGGCACGACGCGATCGCGGCCTCCGTCTCCGCCGTGCGCGCCGACCTCGAACGGCTGAAGGCCGCGGCCGAGCAGGCCGCCCTGCAGGCGCAGATCGACCAGCTCCAGCAGCAGCAGGAGGAGCAGCAACAACAGCACCAGGGCCCCGGCAAGGCGCCCGGTGGACCCGGCGGCAAGAAGAAGGACGGGGGACCGTGACCGCCGTCCACGAGCGCTCCGGCCCCGCCGGCGCGACCGGGTTCGTCGCCGGCCGCTACCGGATCGTCGACCGTCTCGGCGACGGGGGCATGGCGCGGGTCTACCGCGCGCACGACGAGACGCTCGGCCGCGACGTCGCGCTCAAGGTCTTCCGGCAGGAGCTCGCCTCCGCCGACGACCTCGCCCGGCAGCGGGCCGAGGTGCGGCTCCTTGCGCGACTCGCGCACCCCTCGCTCGTCACGCTGTTCGACGCCGTCGCCGACGCGGACGGTCGCGGAGTGCTCGTCATGGAGTACGTCCCGGGCTCCGACCTGCGGACCCGGCTGGCCGACGGCCCGCTGCCTGCGGCCGCGGTTGCGGCGCTCGGTGCGGACGTCGCGCGGGCCCTCGACTACATCCACGGGCGTGGGATCGTGCACCGCGACGTGGCGCCCGGCAACATCCTGCTGCCCGACGCGGACGGCTCGGCGGCGGCGGCGAAGCTGACCGACCTCGGCATCGCCCGCCTCGTCGACGACGCCAAGATCACGGCGACCGGCTCCGTCATCGGCACGGCGGGCTACATGAGCCCGGAGCAGGTACAGGGCGTCGCGGTGACGCCCACCACCGACGTGTACGCCCTCGGCCTCGTGCTGCTGGAGTGCCTGACCGGCCGGCGCGAGTTCCCGGGGAACGCCGTCGAGGCCGCCGCCGCTCGCCTGGCCCGCGACCCGGTCGTCCCGGAGACCGTGCCCGCGGCCTGGCGCGACCTGCTGACACGGATGACGGCGCGGGATCCGGGCGCTCGGCCGTCGGCGTCATCCGTCGCCGAGCGCCTCACCGCGCTGCTCGCCGAGGACACCGGCCGCGGGTCCGAGCAGCTGGAGCGGACCAAGGTGCTGCCGCGCGCGGACGCGGCGACGGAGGTGCTCGCGGCGCCGGCGTCGCGCTCCGCCCCACCGGCGAGCGCCCCGCCCCGGGCCGCGCGCTCCCCGCGTTCGCGAGCCCTCCGCCTGCCCCTCGTCGTCGCCCTCGGCGTCCTCGCCGCCATCGGCGTGACGGCGTTGCTGCTCGCCGTCGTGGGCATCCCGCATCCGGCGCCGGCTCAGCCCGACCCGGTGTCGAGCTACCCGGCGGTCGGCGGCACCCTCGGCGATCATCTGCGTCAGCTCGAGCACGACGTCGCCCGCTGAGCGGGACCGCCGCGGAGCGGATCGAGTAGCGCCGCAGGCGCGTATCGAGATCTCTCGGGCGAGGGTCCCGAACCGCGCCGCGCGCTACTCGACCCCCGGGGACGCTGCGCGCTACCCGACCCGCTCGTCGCGCTGCGATACCGCGCGGAGGTCGGCGTAGACCCGCTCGCCGTCGCGGTCACCCGACCGCGGGCGGAACGACGCGAGCCCGGCGGCGGGCCGCGGGCGCACGACCGGTGTCTCGGCCGCCCCGCCCGGCACCCGCAGCAGCGGCATCGCGACGTGCACGAGCGGTCCGACGAGGAGCACGAACGCGACCGTGCCGATGCCCACCTGCCCGCCGAGGATCGCGCCGACGACGAGCACCGATCCCTCGACGATCGTGCGGGCGACCCAGATGCTCCAGCCGAAGCGCTGCCGCAGGCCGGTCATGAGGCCGTCGCGCGGGCCCGGTCCCATCCGTGCGCCGATGTAGAGGCCGGTCGCGACGGCCAGGAGGAGCAGGCCGCCCGCGAACATCAGCCCCTGCAGCATCGGGGCGTGCTGCTGAGGGATGAGCCACAGTCCGAGCTGCGCGCTCGGCCCCACGAGGAGGACGTTGAGCACGGTGCCGATGCCGGGGCGCTGCCGCAGTGGGATCCAGACCAGCAGCACCAGCGCCCCGACGATGTTGGTCACGAAGCCGAACGGGATGCCCGTCCGGTTCGCGAGGCCCTGGGCGAGCACGTCCCAGGGCGAGAGCCCGATCCCGGCGCGGACCTCGAGCGAGATCGCGATGCCGTAGAGGAAGAGGCCGCCGAGCAGCTGCGCGATGCGGCGCGCGCGGATCGCGGGAGCGTCGCCCGCGGTCGGGATCGCGATCGGGAGGGAGAGAGCCACAGAGGAATCCAACTTCCGAATTGGACTGGTTCGCCATAGCCAATCCGCGTAGGGTGGCCTCATGGTCGCGCTCACCGCCCGAGGATTGGCCTCCGCTCTGGGATCGTGGCGCGTCGAGAGCGCGCCCGCCTACCTCGCCCTCGCCGACCGCGTGCGGCTGCTCGTGCTCGACGGGCGGCTCGCGCTCGGCACGCGCCTCCCCGCGGAGCGGGAGCTCGCCGCCCAGCTCGGCGTCAGTCGCACGACCGTGACCGCGGCGTACGCCCAGCTGCGCGAGGGCGGGTACCTCGAGAGCGTGCGCGGCTCCGGCAGCGCGGTCCGGCTCCCGAACCGCGTCGACGCGGAGGCCCCGCCGATCGAGACCGACCTCATCGACCTCAGCAAGGCGACGCTGCCCGCCGTGCCGCAGGTGGCCGACGCCGCGATGCGGGCCGCGGCCCTGCTGCCGTCGTTCCTGACCGACTCGGGCTTCGACACCGTCGGGCAGCGGGTGCTGCGGCAGGCGCTCGCCGATCGGTTCACGGCCCGCGGACTCCCGACCGACCCGGACGAGATCCTCGTCACCACCGGCGCGCAGTCCGCGATCGCCCTCATCGCCCGCACACTGCTCTCGCGCGGCGACCGGGTGCTGGTCGAGTCGCCCACCTACCCGCACGCGATGGAGGCCCTCCGTCAGGCGGGCGGCCGTCTGGTGCCGGTGCCGGTGACGACGGACGACGGATGGGACGAGGCCGGGCTCGAGCAGGCGCTCCAGCGCACGAGCCCCGCGCTCGCCTACCTGCAGCCCGACCAGCACAACCCGACCGGGCGGTCGATGGAACCGGGGCTCCGTGCGCGGCTCGTCGCGATGGCGGCTCGACAGGGGACGGTTCTCGTCGTCGACGAGACGATGGGCGAGCTCGGCTTCGATCTCGGTCCCGGCCGGCCGGTGACCCCGTTCGGCGTCCACGGCGACGTCGTCACGGTCGGCTCGGTGGGCAAGACACTCTGGGGAGGCCTGCGGATCGGCTGGATCCGCGCCGACCGCGAACTCATCCAACGGCTCGCCCGCGCCCGGTTCGGCAGCGACCTCGGCACGCCGATCCTCGAGCAGCTCATCGTGCGCGAGCTCCTGCCGGACTACGACCGGATCCTCGTCGAGCGCCGCGAGCTGCTGCGCGCGGGCCGGGATCACCTGCGAGGACTGCTCGCGGCGCGCATCCCCGACTGGCACGCGCCCGAGCCGGCGGGCGGTCTGACCCTCTGGGTGGAGCTCGGCGCGCCCGTCAGCTCGCAGGTCGCGCTCGCCGCCCGCAGCGAGGGGGTCGTCATCGCGGCGGGGCCCCGCTTCGGGATGGACGGCGTCTTCGAGCGCTTCCTGCGGATCCCGTTCAGCCATCCGGTCGCCGTGCTCGACGAGGCGGTCGACGGACTAGCGGCCGCGTGGGCGCGGGTGTCGCGGCATCCCGTCGACATCGGCATCGAGGATCTCGCGGCCGTCGTCTGAGTCATGCGGCCGCGCGGGCGAACCGGGCCGGCGTCACGCCGAGCGTGCGTGCGAAGTGCCGGGTCAGGTGCGCCTGATCGTAGAAGCCGACGGCCGCCGCGACCTCCGCCGGCGGTCGACCCCGCAGCAGCAGATGCCGGGCGAGGTCGACCCGGCGCCCGGTGAGGTAGCGGTGCGGCGGGATCCCGTAGGCGGCGGTGAACGCCCGCACGAGCCGCGTCGGCGAGGCACCCAGCTCGACTGCCGCGCTCGCGAGGGTCGGCGCGCCCGTGACCCGGTCGTCGAGGAGCGCGCGCAGCCGCGCCGCGAGCGGGTCGTCGCGCCGGTGGCGCGCGCGGCGTCCGGCCAGCTCGCGGAGCACGACCGAGCGGATCGCGAGCAGCTCGCTCTCGGCGCGCAGCCCGTCCCCGCCGCTCGCGAGGGCGCGGTGCATCCGCGACGCGGCGCCGGCGATCGCGGGATGCGCGACGAGCGGGGCGTCCACCACCCGGTCGACGAGGTCCCCGCCGAGCCACCCGGCGTCGAGGTAGGCCACGCGCTTGCGGAAGCCGTCGGTGCCCGCGGCGGCGCGGCCGTCGTGCGGCACCCCGGGCGGCAGGATCGTGAGCGTCGACGCGGGGGCGCGCAGCTCGCGCCCGTCGAGTCGGTAGGCGACCTCGCCGGCGTCGATGAGCAGCAGCGTCCACTCGGCGTGCGTGTGCAGCGGATAGGCGTGGCCGTGGAACTCGGCGTGCAGCACCTCCTGCACGCCCGGCACCCCGGGGCGCCAGGCCCGCACGCTGTCCCGCTCGGCCATGGTCGAAACGTACAAGACGGCCGCCGGCGACCGCCGGGAGCATGGCGCCATGGACCCCGTTCGCTTCGACACCAAGATCGCGATCCTGCTGCGCGACGACCTGGCCGCCTGGCAGGAGCTCAACGTCACCGCCTTCCTCGCGAGCGGCGTTGCGGCAGAATCCGGCATGACCGGCGAGCCGTACCGCGACGCGGACGGAACCGCCTACCTGCCGATGCTCCGCCAGCCCGTGCTCGTGTTCGCGGCCGACGCCGCGACGCTCGCTGCGGCGCGTGCGAAGGCGGTGGTACGGGGGCTCCGCGTCGCCGTCTACATCGAGGAGATCTTCGCGACCGGGCACGACGAGGCGAACCGGGCCGAGGTCGCCCGCTTCGGCGGCGACGACCTGAACCTCGTCGGGCTCGCTCTCCACGGGCCGAAGAACGTCGTCGACCGGATCACGAAGGCGGCGACGCTGCACTCCTGACTCCGGCGGCAATCGGCCGGCTTTCATCCGCCGGGAGTACGTTCGCCGCCGCCGCTCGCGAAGAATGGTGTGCGGACCTACCGAGGAGACCTCCCCGTGCACCTGCTGTCCGTTTTCAGCCTCCGCAACCGCGCCCTGATCGCCCTGCTGACGATCGTCGTCGCGGTCTTCGGCAGCATCTCGCTCACCCTGCTCAAGCAGGAGCTGTTCCCCTCGCTCTCGCTGCCGCAGATCACGGTCGTGTCGACCTACCCGGGTGCCAGCCCGCAGGTCGTCGAGAACGACGTGTCGACGCCGATCGAGGATGCGATCCAGGGGGTCGAGGGCCTCGACTCCACCCACTCCACCTCGAAGTCGGGGCAGTCGGTCGTCACGGCCGCGTTCGCCTACGGCACGAACCTCACGACCGCCGAGCAGAAGGTGCAGCTCGCCGTCGATCGGTTGGGGTCACGCCTGCCGGACGGGGTGACGCCGCAGGTGCTGTCGTTCAGCATCTCCGACTTCCCGGTCATCCAGCTCGCCGTCACCTCGGATCTCGACCCCGCCACGCTCGCGTCGCGGCTGCAGCAGTCGACGGTCACGAAGCTGCAGCAGCTCGACGGCGTCCGCCAGGCGAGCGTGCTCGGCGACCGCGGGCAGCGCATCACCATCACCCCCGACGCCGCGAAGCTCGCGCAGGCGGGGCTCACGACGCAGGCGATCGCGTCGGCGCTTCAGCAGAACGGGATCCTGCTCGCCTCGGGCGCGATCACGGAGGGCGACAAGACGCTCGACGTCCAGGCGGGGCAGCGCATCGGCTCCACCGACGATCTCGCCGCCCTGCCGCTCATCGGCGCGCGCGTCGCGCCGGGTGCCGCCGTGCCGACGATCGGCGACGTCGCGACGGTGCAGACGGTCGAGAACCCGGTCGCGGGCATCTCGCGGGTCAACGGCAAGGACTCGCTCACCGTCGCGGTCTCCAAGACCCCCGCGGGCAACACCGTCGACGTGTCGCGCGAGGTCAACGCGGCCCTGCCGCAGCTGGAGAAGGACCTCGGATCCGGCGCGAAGATCACGGTCGTCTTCGACCAGGCGCCCTACATCGAGCAGTCGATCAACTCGCTCGCCGAGGAGGGCGCGCTCGGCCTGCTGTTCGCGGTCGTCGTGATCCTGCTGTTCCTCCTCTCCTTCCGCTCGACGATCGTGACCGCGATCTCGATCCCGGTCTCGCTGCTCATCGCCTTCATCGTGATGTGGGGCGTCGGCTACACCCTCAACGTGCTGACGCTCGGCGCGATCACGATCGCCGTCGGGCGCGTGGTCGACGACTCCATCGTCGTCACCGAGAACATCAAGCGACATCTGTCGCTCGGCGAGGAGAAGCTCCCCGCCATCACCGCCGCGGTGCGCGAGGTCGCAGTCGCGGTCACGGCCTCGACCGTCACGACGGTCGCCGTGTTCCTGCCGATCGCCCTCGTCGGCGACATCACGGGGGAGCTGTTCCGCCCCTTCGCGCTCACCGTCACGATCGCACTGCTCGCCTCGCTCTTCGTCGCGCTCACGATCGTCCCGGTCCTCGCGTACTGGTTCCTGAAGGCCCGCCCGACCGGTCACAAGCACGACGCCGTCGCCGGTGCTGCGACCGACGAGGACGAGCTCGACCGGCCCACGGCGCTCCAGCGCGGGTACCTGCCGGTCATCCGGTGGACCACGCGCTTCCGCTGGCTGACCGTCCTCGTCGCCGTCGCGATCCTCGCCGGCTCCGCCGCGCTCGGCGTCCTCGGGCTGAAGACCAACTTCATCGGATCGAGCGGCCAGAACACGATCACCGTCACCGAGACCCTGCCGCCGGCGACGAGCCTCGAGGCGTCCGACACCGCCGCGAAGAAGGTCGAGAAGGCGATCCGCGCGGTCGACGGCGTGAAGATCGTGCAGACCTCCATCGGCTCCGGCGGGGGCGGAAGCTCGCTCGCGGCGGCATTCGGCGGAGGCGGCGGGGTCACGTTCTCGATCACGACCGACGCGAACAAGAACCAGGACACGATCCAGGCCGACGTGCGCGCCGCCGTCAAGAGGCTGAGCGGGGTCGGCGAGGTCGACCTGTCGAGCGGCAACGCCGGGTTCGGCGGCTCCGACATCGAGGTGGACATCGCCTCGTCGAGCGCCAAGGATCTGCAGTCGGCCGCCGACGACATCCTCGCGAAGGTGAAGAGGCTGTCGCAGACCGCGCAGGCGACGAGCGACCTCTCCGCGACGCAGCCCTACCTGGCGATCCAGGTGGACCGCGCCAAGGCCGCGCAGGCCGGGCTCAGCGAGGTCGCGGTGGGGCGGCTGGTGTCGCAGGCGATGCTGCCGACGTCCTCCGGCTCCGTCGAGCTCGACGACCGCACGCTCGACATCTACATCACCGACCCGGACGCCCCGACGACGGTCGATCAGCTGAAGGCGTTCCGGGTTCCGACGCCGACCGGCGCGGTGCCGCTCAGCGATCTCGCGACCGTGCAGCAGGTGAACGGGCCGCAGTCGATCAGCACGCAGCGGGGGCAGCGCACCGCGACCATCACGGTCACCCCGAAGAGCTCGGACCTCGGCACGGCGTCGGCGAACGTGCAGAAGGCGGTCGACGCGGTGAAGCTGCCGGCCGGCACCACCGCGACCCTCGGCGGCGCGACGAAGGACCAGGCCAACGCGTTCGGTCAGCTCGGGCTGGCGCTGCTCGCCGCGATCCTCATCGTCTACACGGTCATGGTGGCGACGTTCCGCAGCCTGCGGCAGCCGCTGCTGCTGCTCGTGTCGGTGCCGTTCGCCGCCACCGGCGCGATCGTCCTGCAGTACCTGTCCGGGATCCCGCTCGGCGCAGCGTCGCTCATCGGCGTGCTCATGCTCATCGGCATCGTCGTCACGAACGCGATCGTGCTCATCGACCTCGTCAACCAGTACCGGCGCAAGGGGATGAGCGTCGAGGACGCGGTCGTGCACGGTGCCGCCCGACGCCTCCGGCCGATCCTCATGACCGCGCTCGCGACGATCTTCGCCCTGCTGCCGATGGCGATCGGCCTGACCGGACACGGCGGGTTCATCTCGCAGCCGCTCGCGATCGTCGTGATCGGCGGGCTGGTGTCGTCGACGATCCTGACGCTCATCGTGCTGCCGGCGCTCTACGTGCTCGTCGAGGGCGCGCGCGAGCGCCGCTCGGCGCGTCGGGCGCCGCGGATCGAGTAGACGCGCAGCGGCGTATCGAGACCTCCCGTCACGCTACGGAGGTCTCGATACGCGCCTACGGCGCTACTCGACCCGCGCGGCCGGGCCGAGCGTGCGCCGGTAGAAGGCCGCGATCCGTGTCTTCAGGTCGTCGCTCATCGCCGCGATCGAGTGCGCGCGCCCCTGCACGACGACGAACGTCGTGTCGCCGCCGGCCCTCCGCAGTCGCGCCGCGAACGCCTCCGATTGCGCAATCGGGATCCTCGTCTCGTCGGTCGAGTGCGTGATGAAGAACGGCGGGTCGGTCGGATCGACCTGGAAGACCGGCGACGCCCGCCGCGCGTCCGGGCAGTCGCCCTCGGAGGTGCAGTGCAGGTAGGCCAGCTGGTCGGGCACGAAGTCGGGGTTGACGTCCCGGCCCGTGAGGTCGGCGGGGCCGGACATCTCGACGACGGCGGCGACGCGGGATCCGGTCGTCCAGCCGCCGCGGCCGGTCGTGCCGAGCAGGGACACGAGGTTGCCGCCGGCGGAGCCGCCGAAGGCGCCGACCCGGTCGGGGTCGAGATCCCAGCGCGTCACCTGCGCCGGCTCGCGGATCCACTCCACGGCGGCGCGGAGGTCGTCGAAGCCGGCGGGGAAGGGATGCTCAGGCGCGAAGCGGTAGTCGAGGTTGAAGACGACGTAGCCGGAGGAGGCGAGCCATTGGCAGATCGCGCGCCAGCCGAGGTCGGCCTTGTCGCCGCGCGCCCAGCTGCCGCCGTGCACCTCGACGATCGCGGCGAACAGACCGGGATCCTTCGCCCGGGCGGCGGTAGGCGGGGTGCAGACGTCGAGGGTCTGCGGGATGCCGGCATCGCTGCGGTACGCGACGTCGCGGGTGACGCGGACGTTCGGCAGCGTCGCCAGCGCGGGATCGTCGACCCGGGTGCGCGGCGTGACTCCCGCGTCGGGGGTGCCGCCGATCGCGCAGGCGCTCGGGGCGAGCACCGCGGCGAGGACGCCGATGGCCGCGAAGGTCATCGGTCCGGCGCGCAAGGGTCGGAGCATAATCGCGGATTCCCCCCGAATCCGTGTCGGATCCTGTAACGTGGCCAGGTCGGCTCTCGACCGCGTGGCTCTGCCGCGCTCTCTCCGCTTCACCTGTGTGGTCGTGCGGGCCGTCCATCCACGGCCCGACCATCGTTCGTTCGGGTTCTCCATCATGCGATCCGGAAGACGACGCACCATGCCCAAGAACACCCCTGCCCACAACTCCGCCAAGAAGCCGCGCTGGAGCTCCGAGAAGCGCGCCGCCCACGGCAAGCCGGCGGAGCGCCCCCGTGGCGGCGCCGCGGCGTCCGACCGCGGCTACTCGGATCGCGCCGGCCGCCCCGAGCGCTCCGGTCGCCCGGAGCGCGCCGCGCGCCCCCAGCGTGCCGAGGACGGTCGCCCCGTCTGGGAGCCCCGCGGCAAGGACGCGAAGTTCCGCCCGGAGCGCGCCCCCGAGGAGCGCCGTCGCTCGCGCGACGAGCGCCCGGCCCGCTCGTACGACGACCGGCCGCGTCGCTCCTGGGACGAGCGCCCGCCGCGCGAGGACCGTGCCGCGCGGGAGGACCGCCCGGCCCGCCGTTCCTACGATGAGCGTCCGGCGCGCTCCTACGACGACCGTCCCGCGCGCCGTTCCTTCGACGACCGTCCGGCTCGTGACGAGCGCCCGGCCCGTGACGACCGACCCGCTCGCCGCTCGTTCGACGAGCGCCCGGCCCGGCGTTCCTTCGACGACCGACCGGCCCGCCGCTCCTTCGACGACCGTCCGCGCCGCTCGTACGACGACCGACCGGCCCCGCGCCGCGACCGCGACGAGCGCCCGGCCGAGGCGAAGCCGTTCGTCGAGGACGTCGTCCTCGAGCGCCTGACCGCGCAGGCCGTCGAGGCCGGGGAGGTCTCGGGCCTCGGGTTCGGCGACCTCGGCCTCGGCCAGAACATCACGACCGCGCTCGAGAAGCTCGGCGCGGTCGCGCCGTTCCCCATCCAGGCCGCGACGATCCCGGACGTCCTCGCCGGCCGCGACGTGCTCGGCCGCGGGCGCACCGGCTCCGGCAAGACCATCGCCTTCGGCGCCCCGCTCGTCGAGCGCCTCCTGCAGATGCAGCGCGGCGACCAGAAGCGGCGCGAGTTCGGTCGCGCGCCGCGCGCCCTCATCCTGGCGCCGACCCGCGAGCTCGCCCTCCAGATCGACCGGACCGTGCAGCCCCTCGCGCAGAGCGTCGGCCTCTTCACCACGCAGATCTACGGCGGCGTGCCGTACGCCCGACAGCTCGGCGCGCTCCAGCGCGGCGTCGACATCGTGATCGGCACCCCCGGCCGTGTCGGCGTCCTGGCCGGGCAGGGCAAGCTCGACCTCTCGAAGACGGTCATCACCGTGCTCGACGAGGCCGACCACATGTGCGAGCTCGGGTTCGCGGAGCCGGTGCAGGAGATCCTCGACCGGACCGCGGTCGGCGGCCAGAAGCTGCTCTTCTCGGCCACGCTCGACAGCGGGGTTGCCGAGATCGTCGAGAAGTACCTCGTCGAGCCGGCCGTGTTCGAGGTCGCGGGCGAGGACCAGGCGAGCTCGACCATCGATCACCGCGTGCTGCTGCTCGACCAGCGCGACAAGCAGCAGGTGCTCGTGGAGCTGGCGTCCGGCCCCGGCAAGAAGCTCGTGTTCGCGCGCACCCGCGCGTTCGCAGAGCAGCTGGCCGACCTCCTCGACGACCACGGCATCCGCGCGGAGTCGATCCACGGCGACCTCACCCAGTCGCGCCGCACCCGGGCGCTCGAGAAGCTCACCAGCGGCCGCGTCGACGTTCTCGTCGCGACCGACGTCGCCGCCCGCGGTATCCACGTGGACGACATCGCGCTCGTCATCCAGGCCGACGCGCCCGACGAGTACAAGGCCTACCTGCACCGCTCCGGTCGCACCGGCCGCGCCGGCAAGGAGGGCACCGTCGTGACCCTCGTGCCGCGCAACCGCCGCCGCCGCACCGAGGACCTGCTCGCCCGTGCCGAGATCCAGGCCGAGTGGTCGCAGGTCGTGCCCGGCGACGCCCTCATCGCGGAGCTCGCGGGCAACTAGTGAGGATCCGCCGGTTCTCGGAGGGTGACACGGACGCCGTCGTCGCCCTCTGGGAGCGGTGCGGTCTCACGCGCCCCTGGAACGACCCGCGTCGCGACATCGAGCGGAAGCTCCGGGTGCAGCCGGAGCTCTTCCTGTGCGCGAGGGCAACGACGACGCGCTCGCCTTCTACGCGGCGCTCGGATACGGCCGCGACACCGCGATCCCGCTGGGCAAGCGTCTCGTCGCCGACTGGTCCCCACCCACCCCGTCGCCGCTCCCGACTCCCGACCCCGACTCCGGACGCCCCGTCGAATCGTGCGAAACCGCGCGTCGGATCCCCGGGAACCCGGGGTTCCCCACGATTCGCGGGGGTTGTGCCGGGGAGTAGATGCCGGACACAGAGATCCGGCCCCCTCGGGAGAGGAGGCCGGATCGGGCTGACGGACCGCGGAGCGCAAGACGCGGTGCATGGGTAACGAGCCACGACGACGCTAACCCGCCGCGATCCCCCCACGGGATCACGCTTTGGGGTGCCACCCGCAGGGGGGATACGTCCCGACGCGGCGTCGCCGGCGATGCGTAGCCTGGGAGCCATGCCCCCCGCCCCGTCCGCCGCTCCGGCCGCCGCGCTCGAGACCCTGCACCGGGTCTGGGGCTACGACGCGTTCCGCGGCGAGCAGGCAGCGATCGTCGACCGGGTCGTCGCTGGCGGCGACGCCCTCGTGCTCATGCCGACCGGCGGCGGCAAGTCGCTGTGCTACCAGATCCCCTCGATCGTCCGGCCGGGCACCGGCATCGTCGTGTCGCCGCTCATCGCGCTCATGCACGACCAGGTCTCGGCGCTCGCCGCGGTCGGCGTGCGGGCCGCGTTCCTCAACTCGACGCAGGACGCCGATCAGCGCCGCGGGGTCGAGCAGGCGCTGCTCGCCGGCGACCTCGACATGCTCTACCTCGCGCCCGAGCGGCTGTCGCTCGAGTCGACGCGTTCGCTCCTCGACCGGGTCGCGTCCGGGCCGGGCATCGCGCTGTTCGCGATCGACGAGGCGCACTGCGTCTCGCAGTGGGGGCACGACTTCCGCCCCGACTACCTCCAACTCTCGATGCTCCACGAGCGCTGGCCGCAGGTCCCGCGGGTCGCGCTGACCGCGACCGCCACCGCGCAGACGCGGCAGGAGATCGTGACCCGCCTGGAGCTGCAGGGCGCCCGGCAGTTCGTCGCCAGCTTCGACCGCCCCAACCTCCAGTACCGGATCGAGGCCAAGAACCAGCCGCTCGCGCAGCTCCTGCAGCTCATCCGCACCGAGCATCCGGGCGACGCGGGCATCGTGTACTGCCTCTCGCGCGCGAGCGTCGAGAAGACGGCCGAAGCCCTGGTCGCCGAGGGCATCGAGGCCCTGCCGTACCACGCGGGACTCGACGCGGCGACGCGATCCCGCAACCAGTCGCGCTTCCTGCGCGAGGACGGCATCGTCATGGTCGCGACGATCGCGTTCGGCATGGGCATCGACAAGCCGGACGTGCGCTTCGTCGCCCACCTCGACCTGCCGAAGAGCGTCGAGGGCTACTACCAAGAGACCGGGCGCGCCGGCCGCGACGGCCTCCCATCGACCGCCTGGCTGGCCTACGGACTGCAGGACGTGGTGCAGCAGCGCCGCATGATCGACGAGGGCGACGGCGACGCCGCGCACAAGCGCCGGCAATCGCAGCACCTCGACGCGATGCTCGCGCTCTGCGAGACCGTGCAGTGCCGTCGGCAGCAGTTGCTCGGCTACTTCGGCCAGGAGAGCGCGCCCTGCGGCAACTGCGACACCTGTCTCGCCCCGCCCGAGACGATCGACGGCACGGTCCCGGCGCAGAAGCTGCTCTCGACCGTGGTGCGGCTGAAGCGCGAGCGCAACCAGCGCTTCGGCGCCGGTCACCTCATCGACATCCTCCTCGGCAAGTCCACCGAGCGCGTCCGCCAGCACGGGCACGACGAACTGCGCACCTACGGCATCGGCACCGAGCTGTCGGAGCAGGAGTGGCGCGGGGTGGTGCGGCAGCTGCTCGCCCAGGGGCTCCTCGGCGTCGGCTCCGACGGATACGGCACCCTCGTCATCACCGACGCCTCGGCCGCGGTGCTGAGCGGCGAGCGCACCGTGCTCCTCCGCCGCGAGGCGCCGCGGGCGACCCGCGCGTCGAAGCAGCGCGCCGGCGCGGAGCTGCCGGAGGAGGCGCGGCCGCTGTTCGAGCGGCTTCGGGAGTGGCGTGCGGGCGTCGCGCGTGAGGCGGGCGTTCCTGCGTACATCGTCTTCGGCGATGCGACTCTCCGCGGCATCGCGCTCACGCGTCCGGGGAGCCTCGACGAGCTCGCCGCCATCAGCGGCGTGGGGGAGAAGAAGCTCGAGTCCTACGGCGAGGGCGTGCTCGCGGTCGTCGGCGAGGAGCAGCCGGCGGCCTGAGGTCTGCCGCGGAGGCCCGCGGGGCGACGAGGTCTCGATACGCCGCTGCGCGGTTACTCGACCCGCGGTTACTCGATCCGCGGCGACTCGACCCGCTCGACGGGCCGCGACCGCAGGGTCAGCGTCGCGATCAGGCCGAGCGCGAGCGCACCGGCCGCGGCGAACGACGCCGCCTTCGTCGCGTCGCTGAAGGCCTCCTTCGCCGCGGCCTCGGGGGGGGGGGGGGCGCGCGCCCCCCGCGCGGGCCGGGCGCGCCCCGCCGGGGCGCGCCGGCCCCCCGCCGCGGGC
>NZ_JBQCHS010000026.1:0-6208 GCF_051954455.1 Pseudolysinimonas sp.
CTTCTGTCGGATTCGAGCACACCTCGGCGGTGTTTACTGCGCTCGCCGAGCCAGTCCTCGAGGTCGATCAGGGCGAGCAGTTCACCCTCGAGGCGCGCAGCCTTCTGACCGGCGGCTTCTTCGAGGCCGGCGAGTACGAGAAATGCGCGATCCCGGTGACCGGGCCCGTCGTCGTCCGTGGAGCGCGCCCGGGCGACGCGCTCCGCGTCGAGATCCACGACATCCGCATCGCGGACCGCGGCGCCATGGTGACGCTCCCAGGCCGTGGTGGCTTCGGCGAGCCGCTCGAGCGCTTCGGGCACGTCGTGGAGATCGACGATGGCGCGGTCCACTTCGCCGAGGGGGTCACCATTCCGGTGCGCCCCATGGTGGGCAAGCTCGGCGTGGCGCCGGCCGACGGCGAGCCGAGCTCGAGCACCGTCGGCCCCTACGGCGGCAACATGGATTGCAGCGATGTGACGGCGGGCTCCGCCGTCGTCCTCCCCGTCGAGGTGCCGGGCGCGCTGCTGTTCGCCGGCGATCTCCACGCCGCCCAGGGCGACGGCGAATGCTCGCTCACCGGCGTCGAGGTCGAAGGTGCCGTGACGCTCTCCTGCCGAGTGGTGCCGGGCGTTTCGATCCGTCGGCCCGCAATCCTCTCCGACGGCCGGGTGATCACCCTGGGCGACGGCGATGATCTGGACCAGGCGGCGAAGGCGGCCCTCGATGACATGCTCCAGCTCGTCGTCGCCGATCGTGGGTGGCCGCGGGAGAAGGCGGCCATGCTGCTCAGCGCGGCGGCCGACGTCGCCGTCTCGCAGCTCGTCAACGCGCGCGCCTCGGTGAAGGTGAGCCTGGCAGACCGGTACTTCTCACGAATCCCTTTCTAACCTTGGAGGCTCCCTTGCTCGACCTTCTCCTCACCAACGGCCTCGTCGTGACCCCCTCGGGGCCCCGCCGTCTCGATGTGGGCATCGCCAACGGCACGATTGTCTCGCTGACCGCCCCCGAGTTCGGCACGCCGGCGGAAGCCCGCCGCACGATCGACGTGCGCGGCCAGCTCGTGGTGCCGGGCGGCGTCGACCCCCATGTCCATACCAACAGCGTCCTGCCGACCGCCGCCGAGAGCGGCATCAAGTGCTTCGGCCCGGACCGCGTGAGCGAGGGGGCCATCTACGGCGGGACCACCACCCTCGTCGACTTCGCCCACTGGCAGCCCGGGGACGAACTGTCCCAGTCGTTTGCCCGGAAGTCCGCCGAGTGGGCCGGCAGCACCTACACCGACTACGCCCTCCACGGGACGTTCAAGGAGCCCGAGATCCCGTTCGAGGTGCTCGAGCAGATCCCGGACGCCGTCGCCGCCGGACACGGGAGCTACAAGGTCTGGATGACCAACACGACCCCGACCCGGCCGCGGCAGAAGACCGACCTGGGCAACATGTGGGGCCTGATGGAGCAGACCGCGGCGGCAGGCGCCATGCTCGCGATCCATGCCGAGGACGACGACATCGTCATGTACTCGTACAAGCGGCTCCAGCGCGCGGGCAAGATCGGCCTCGAGTACATGTCCCACGCGCACAACAACCTCTCGGAGAAGCTCTCGTTCCAGCGCGCGATCACGCTCGCCGAGCACGTGGGTGCGCCGATCTACATCATGCACGTGAGCGCTCGCGAGGGCGTCGACGCCATCCGCGAGGCGCGCGGACGCGGATTGCCGGTGTACGGCGAGGTGCTGCCGCACTACGCGCACTTCACCGCCGACGACTACCGGCAGGAGAACGGCGCGATCTACCACACCTACCCGTCCCTCAAGTCGGCCGACGACCGCGACTCCATGTGGGACGCGCTCCTCGAGGGCGCGCTCAGCACGCTCGCGACCGACGGCGTGTGTACGGACCTCGACGTCAAGACGCGCGGGAAGACCATCCTCGACGCGACCGGGGGCCATGCCGGGGTCGAGATGCGGATGGCCGTCGCGTACACCGAGGGGGTGGCGAAGCGGGGGCTCGACCTCACGCGGTTCGTGGACCTCACCTCGGCGAACGCCGCGAAGATCCTGGGCCTGTATCCGCGGAAGGGCGCGATCGCGATTGGAAGCGACGCCGACCTCGCCGTCCTGGATACGACCGAGGCACGCGTCGTGACCTCCAGCGATCTGCACGAGGCCGACTACACGCCGTGGGAGGGCTACGAGGTCGCAGCCTGGGCAACGATGACGGTATTGCGCGGGCAGGTCGTCGTCGAGGACCGCGAGCTCAAGACCGGTCCGCTCGGGACGCTGCAGGAGCAGCGCGTCTCAGCCGATGTCAGGAGCCGCCCCGCCTGCTGACGACCCCCAGCCACCCCCATTTCGGGTGCACCAACTCCCCCTCAAACAGCGTTTCGGGTACGCATCATCTGTACCCGAAACCAGACCAGCGGCGCGAGTACCACCAGCACGCCGACCCCGGAGCCGATGGCCGTGTCGATGAACCGGTCATGCAGCAGGGCGCCGGGGTCGGTGTGCGCCACGAGGAGCGTCGAGAGCAGCGCGAGCGGTGCCACGAACACCTGCGCGAGGAAGTACTGCCGCGCAATGAGCATCTCCACCACGAACTGGCACAGCCCGATGAGCACCACCATGATCCAGGGATCCGGACGCAGCGCCGCAATCCCCGCGAGCAGCGCGAGGCCGACGACGGTCCCCAGCACACGCTGGAGGCCGCGGCTTACCCGGTGGCGGGTCGAGTGGCCCACGAGCGGCACCACGGCGGCGACGATCGCCCAGTAGTTGTGCCCGAAGCCGAGCGCCTGGCCGACAGCCGTGGCTGCCGCCCCGGCGACGGCCGACGCGACGAAGTACCCGATGGATTCGAGCCACAGCACGCGGCGCTCCGTCGGGCCGAGGCGCACCCGCCATGCCGCGCGCACCTGCTGCCAGCTGAGCGAGGTCCGGCGCGCGGGATGAACGCGCGACGCGAGGCCGATCGCGAGGCACAGGAGAGACGTCGCGACGGCGGTCACCGCCGCGTCCAGGAGCGGCGGCTGGTGAGGCAGGGAGGCAATCGCCGCGAAGGCGAAGATGTGGAACAGCGAGCCCGCCGGCCGGAGCCTCCAGTACCCGACAGCAACGCTGCACCCCCACGCCACGAGCGTGGTCCCCGCGACGATCCCCCACGGACCGAGCACCCCGCCGGGGCTGAGCCGGGCTGAGATGGTGGCCGCGAGGATGACGCCGATCATGAGCAGGCCTGCTCGCGTCTGCGCCACGACGCGGACTCGATGCGGCTCGTTCCGCCCGTAGATCCCCGTGAACGCGGCGAAGTTCGCAAAGATCGCGAGGTCGAGCCGATGGGTGATCGTGAGCGTCAGGAGCGGGATGAACAGGCCCGCCGCCGCGCGCAGCGCGGCCTGGTGGTCGTTCTTCGAGGGGCCGATGCTGAATAGCAGCTCATGGAGAAAACGGCCGACGACGGCGAGCGGCCCGCGCTGGCGAGCTGCGCCGTCGTTCGCTCTTGCCGGAGTGCCCGAAACCCTGGGACCCGTCATTCGGCCCTTACTCCGCTGCGGCGAGCTGGCCGCAGGCGCCGTCGATCTCCTTGCCGCGGGTGTCGCGGAGCGTCGTCGGGATGCCGGCCGCGCGGAGGGTCTCGACGAACTCGTCCTGGACCTCAGGCTCGGACGAGGTCCAGATCGACCCGGGAGTGGGGTTGAGCGGGATCGGGTTGACGTGGACCCAACCGCGGCCGCGCTTGTTGAGCTTCTTCGCGAGGAGCGCGGCCCGCCACGCGTGATCGTTCATGTCCTTGATGAGCGCGTACTCGATGCTCACGCGGCGGCCCGTCTTGCGGAAGTAGTCGTACGCCGCATCGATGGCCTCGTCGACCTTCCAGCGGTTGTTGACGGGGATGAGCTCGTCGCGGAGCTCGTCGTCGGGCGCGTGGAGGGACAGCGCGAAGGTGACGGGAAGCTCCTCGTCGGCGAGCTTGCGGATCGCGGGGACGAGGCCGACCGTCGAGAGCGTGATGTTGCGCGCCGACATGCCCAGCCCCTCGGGCGAGGGATCGACGAAGCGGTGGACGGCGGCCATGACGCGCTTGTAGTTCGCGAGCGGTTCGCCCATGCCCATGAAGACGATGTTGGTGACTCGCTCATCGGCGTGCTCGGCCACCCCCAGCTCCCCCGCTGCAACCACCCGGTTCGCCGCGACGACCTGATCGACGATTTCCGCCGTCGACATGTTGCGCGTGAGGCCCGCCTGGCCGGTCGCGCAGAAGGGGCAGTTCATGCCGCAGCCCGCCTGGGACGACACGCACAGCGTGATGCGGCCGGGGTAGCGCATGAGGACGGACTCCACGAGAGCCCCGTCGAAGAGGCGCCAGAGGAACTTGATGGTGTTGCCGTCGTCGGTGCGCAGGCGGCGGACCTCGGTGAGCAGCGGCGGGAACATCGCCTCGACGAGCTCCTCGCGGCCGGCCTTCGGCAGGTCGCTCATGCGCTCGGGTTCCGTGGTCCAGTGCTGGAAGTAATGCGCGCTGAGCTGCTTTGCCCGGAACGCGGGGAGGCCGAGTTCCTTGAGCTTCGCCTGGCGCTCCGCGAGCGTCAGGTCCGCGAGGTGCTGCGGCGGCTGCTTCACTCGCGGGGACGCGAACTGGAGCAGCGGGCGGCCCTCCGGGGTGCGCTGCTGCTCCCAGCCTTCTGCTGCAGGGCGCACCTGGGGGCGCGCCTCACGATCGGCAGGGGTGGTGTCCGGGGTTCGCGTGGGGGAAGTCATCCTGTCCATCATCCCACGCGGGTTTTCGTGATTCCCAATCGGGGCACTATGATTCCCCTCTCCCACCCCCCGTTTCGGGTACAGATACTGCACCCCTCCCTCTTTGCCAAGCTGGTTGTGAGTCAGTTCCCGGTCCGCGAAGGAGTAGAGGGTGTCGATCATTCTGGGCAGGACGGTGGAGGAGGTCCGTGAGCTCGTCCACGAGTACGAGCTGGTTCGGCACGGGCACAAGGGCGCGTGGCTGGCGGGGCGGGGCCTGAAGGCGGACTGGATCCGGCGGTGGCGGAATGCAGTGTACGAGGGCGACCTCGACCGGGGCCTCATCCCGCGGGAAGGTAGTCCTATGACTGTTCCACCGCGTCGGCGGACCGCACTGGAGAAGGCTCGCGCAGCCGAGCGGGCCGCGCAGGAGGCAGAGCTGGCGAAGCTGAACGCTCGCGTCCGCGAGCTCGAGGAGACCAACGCCGCCCTGGGAAAAGCTATCGGGCTCTTGCACGCGATGAACGAGCAAGGGCCCGGGACCGGCCCGACGAGGACCGATCCGTCCGGTTCCTGAACGCGGAGGACGACCTCGTCGCCGCGCTCACCCGCTCGACAGGCTCCCAGCGCCAGGCCCTGGCAATCTCCGGGATCTCACGCTCGACGTGGCACTACCGGCACAGCCCCCGCCCCCGGGCGCCCGAACCGATCCATCAGAGGGACAGGGCCTACCCGTCGAGGATCGGCGCCGCCGACCGGGCCGCGGTCGCGGCCAGAGTCACGGCCGCCTGGGAGCAGGGCAACTCCGTGGACCACGCGTTCGCCGCCGCGTGGGACGAGGGCATGATGCTCGCCTCGCGCCGCTCCTGGTGGCGCATCGCGGCCGGCATCCAGGACCAGGGCGCGCGCCCGACGATTCCGGCCAGGGGCAGCCGCGGGACCGGCGCCCGCCAGGCCCCGGTCCACGAGGCCACCGGCCCCGGGCAGGTGTGGAGCTGGGACATCACCGACCTGCGCTCGCCCTGGCGCGGGAAGGCGTACAAGGCCTACTCCATCATCGACATCTACTCCCGCATGATCGTGGGCTGGCGCGTGGAGGAACGCGAGGCCGACCACCTCGCCGTGGAGATGTTCGAAGCCGCCTTCGCCCGCCACGGCCGCCCCCGGGCAGTGCACGCCGACTCGGGCCCCGCGATGCGCTCCAACCTGCTTGCGGACCTCCTCGAACGGCACGGGATCGAAAGGACGCACAACCGTCCCCGCGTCTCCAACGACAACCCCTTCTCCGAGTCGGAGTTCCGCACCATGAAGTACCGGCCCAACTACCCCGCGACCTTCCAGGACCTCCCCGCAGCGCGCGCCTGGGTCAGCGAATACGTCCCCTGGTACAACACCCGCCACCGCCACTCCGGGATCGCCCTCTTCGCCCCCGCCAACGTCCACGACGGGAGCTGGCGCGAGCAATGGGCCCGACGCGACCAAGCGAACCAGGCGTAC
>NZ_JBQCHS010000027.1:0-53141 GCF_051954455.1 Pseudolysinimonas sp.
GAACCGGCACCTGGCCAGCCGGAGCCGTGGCCCTCAGGCGCTCGTCCGGGCGGTCTCGGCAGCGGCTGGTGGGCCGGCAGGGGGCGGTGGACCGGCAGGGATGGCGCCGAGCTGCTGCAGCAGCGACAGCATGTCGGCGACCCCCCAGTGCTCGCTGATGAGACCCGCGTGGTCGAACCGCATGATGTCGATGAGCTGCACCTCGGCCCGCCGCCCGGTCGGTGCGTCCTTACTTCTTGAGGATTCCGTCGACGTCGGTGCACGCCTGATCCAGAGCCTTCTGCGGCGGGGTAGTGCCGAGGAGAGCCGCCTGGATCTGGGGGCGGATCAGGTCCATGATCCGTCGCGAGTTGGGCGCGCTGACACCGGTCTTGACGATGCTGAGCTGCGCCTCCTCTCCTCCCTGCAGCGATCCCTTGTCGTACATCTGCTTCGTCGCCTTGAGCGGCGAGAAGTAGCTGCGGTCGTGGACGTACTGCTCCGTCTCCTTCTGGGAGGAGAACCAGCGGAGGAAGGCCTCCGCAGCCTCCTTGTGCTTCGACTGGTCGAGGAGGCCGAGCGAGCCGACCGCGCCGTAGGTCACCGAGTCGACGTCCTTGAGGGGCTTCGCCGAGATCCAGTCGTCACCGGGCTTGACGCCGCTCTGCATGAGGGTGCCGGAGGCGGTCGAGAACAGCATCGCGACCTTGCCGCGCAGCGTCGGCGTGTTCTGGTCCGGCGGGGCGGTGATGTACTCCTTGTCGGCCCAGCCGTTGTCGAAGATCTTCTTCAGGAACGTCAGCGCCGCGAGCCCCGCCTTGTTGTTCAGGGTGCACTTGGTGCTGTCCTTGTTCAGGACGTCGCCGCCCGCCTGCCAGAGGATCGGGTAGAACGACAGGTTGAGGCTGGCGGCCGGGGAGCCGTAGTAGTCGGTGAGGTAGTAGCCCGCCTTCTGCAGCGCAGGGGCGTCCTCGAGTGCCTCGGCCCACGTCGTCGGGTACTCCGTGATGCCCGCGGCGGCGAACGCCGGCTTGTAGATCAGCAGCGACGACACCGACTGCAGGATCGGGAGGCCGTACTTGGTGCCGTCCCACGAGACGCCCTCGACGGCGGGCGCGGAGTAGCGGGACCAGCTGGTGACGTCGCCGACGTCGGCGAGCAGGCCCTGCGACGCGTACTGACCGATCTGGTCGGGGATGAAGTAGACCAGGTCGGGCCCGTTGCCGCCGGCGATCGCCGTCGTGAGCTGGGTGTCGCGATCCGCCCAGGGCTGGACCACGACCTTGACGTCGACCTTCGAGAACTTCTTGGTGAATCGGGCGACCGCGTCCTTCCACCAGGCGGCCTCGTCGATGTAGGGGTAGACCCAGATGGTCAGGTCTCCCGAGACCTTCGCGGGTTCCGGGGCGGCTTTCGCACCGCCGCTCGTGCACCCCGCGAGGGCCAGCGGGATCGCGAGCGCACATACGAGTGCGGCCGCGAGCATTCGTCTCTTGCTCATGCTGTGAAGCCCTTCTCCGCACCTCCGTTGGTGCGGTTGGAGCCCCACCATCGATGAGCGAGGATGATCCTGTCAACGCGCGAACGATCAGTCGCGCATAAACGCTCATTCGCGCAATGATGCGCGGGAACGGAGCCGCCATGAAGGCCGATCGCCTGGGCGAGATCGCAAAGGTCGTCCGCTCGCGCGGCAGCATGTCGACCGTCCGTCTCGCCGCCGAGTTCGGCGTCTCGGTGGCGACGATCCGCCGCGATCTCGAGCAGCTCGAGCGTCGCGGACTCGTCGAGCGGTGGCACGGCGGCGCCGTCACGCCCCGTCGTCGAGGTCGTGCCGGTGACCAGGGCGCGCTCGTCGTCGGGATGGTGATCCCGCTCGAGAGCTACTACTACGGGCCGGTCGTGCGCGGCGCGAATCGCGCCGCCGACGTGCTCGGCGCGCGCCTGCTGGTGTCGATCACCAACTACGACGCGGAGAGCGAGCTGCGCATCGTCCGCCGGATGCTCGATCACGCGGTCGACGCCCTGGTGATCGCGACGGCGCGGTCCTCCTACGACAGCCCGGAGCTCGCCGAGGCGCTGGCCTCCTCGCCCGTCCCGGTCGTCCTCGTCGAGAGGGATGCGGCGGTCCTGTTCGACGGCGAGCTCACGCTCGACTCGGTGCGCACCATGCACGCGGACGGGGCGCGGATGGCGGTGCGCTGCCTGCACGACGCCGGCCACCGACGCATCGCGTTGATCAGCCCGGACCTGTACTCGACCCCGGAGCTGCGCGCCGGGTACGAGCTCGCCGCCCGCGAGCTCGGGATCGACCCCCTGCCGTATCCGGCGAGTCCCAACTGGGGTCCGCCGAAACGGAAGCCCCTCCCGTGGAAGCTGGTGCAGGATCTCCGGGACGCGGGGGTCACGGCCCTCATCGTGCACCCCGAGCACGACGCGCTCGACGTCCTCCAGGGGGCGCTGGCGCACGGCGTCGGCATCCCCGACGATCTCGCGATCGTGTCCTACGACGATGAGCTCTCGGCCTTCGGCGAGGTCCCGCTCACCGCCGTGGCGCCGCTCAAGACGCAGATCGGCTTCCAGGCGGTCCAGCGGGCGGTCGAGCTGTGCCGGGACGTCGAGGGCGACCGGAGCGGGGTGCAGTCCGTCTGCATCCCGCCGGAGCTCCGGGTGCGGATGTCGAGCTGACGCCGGTCAGATCCCGCGCATCCGCGACCAGAGGAGGGCGAGCCGCAGCGCGGTCGCGTTCTCCAGCCGGGTCGGGTCCCCGCCGGTCAGCTCGGCGATCCGGCGGATCCGGTGACTCATCGTGTTGACGTGCACGTGGAGGCGTCGGGCGGCTGCGGCCTGGGACAGGTCCTCGTCGAGGAGCGCTTCGAGGGTGGCTCGCAGTGCGGGGTGCCGATCGAGCGGCGCGATCCGGGTCCGGAACAGAGCCTCGGCGGCCTCGGTCCGGCCGGCGAGCAGCACCTCGAGCAGCGCCTCCCGGAACTCCACGGCATCGGCGTCCGGGCGGAGGCGGGCCGCGCGCGCGGCGTCGAGCGCCTGACGTATCGATGAGGCCGCGTCGGCGAGCGCGTCGACGATCTCCCCGACGCCGCAGACGATGCGTATACCGCCGGGGGAGTCCGCCAGGGTCTGACGGATGCCGCCCAGCGCGGGTCCGCGATCCGCGCGGACCGACACCAGGCCGATCGCCTGATCGCCCGCGTCGCCGAACACGACGGCGGCGGTGAGCGGCGCCAATCGCGAAGCGACCGCCCGGCGCGCCCGCTGGAGGTTCAGCTGCACGTCGTCGGCCGTCGCGCCGTCCGATCGCGGCGCGGCCTCGACCAGGGCGATCGCGAACCACGTCGCGTCCAGGGGGATGCCGAGCGACCGGCTCCAGGAGGAGAGCCGATCGGCCGGCACGCGGTGTCCGGCGGCGATCTCTCGGACCAGCTCGTTCTCCAGCCGACGGCGGGCTCCCGTCAGGTCGGACGACGTGTCGCGGAACGCGTCGATCATCGCCTGGGTCAGCAGGTCGAACGTCGTGAGAACCAGATCGGCACGCTCCGACGCGGGTGCGGGGCTCCGACGTGCCCGATCGAAGAGGTGCAGGAGGATGACGCGCTCCGTCGACCGGTAGGCCTGGATCACCGATTCGAGCGGGACCGCCTGCCGTGCCCGTCGCGCCCCCAGGGAGCCCGCGTCGCGCAGCCGCCCCGGCGACGGAGGCGACCCGCGCCGCACGGCCTCGAGCGCGATCTCGACGTTGCGACGCACCGAGTCGACCACGTCGTCCCGATCGACGGTCTCCGCGGAGTATCCCGGGAACGCGTGCCAGATCAGCTCGACGGCCTCGTCGGTCAGCGCCTCCAACTGGGCGCCCTCCGCGCTCGGGTGTGGGGTCATCACAATCCTCCGGGCAGAAAATCGGATCTTCGCGGATTCCGCTCGTGAAACGTACACGTCACGCTGGGAGCTCCGAGTCCCCTTCGAGGAAGCAGGTCGATGACGACCATCTCCGGCATCGAGGCCGAGCTGACCACCCCCACCCCCGGACTGGCTGACGAGCTCGCCGCGCTCGACGGCGACATCGTCGTGCTCGGCGTCGGTGGCAAGGTGGGGCCGACGGTCGCGATCATGGCGCAGCGGGCGATCGACGAGGCGGGCCTCGACAAGCGCGTGTACGGCGTGGCGCGGTTCAGCGACCCCGCCGCCCGCGACGCCCTGGAGCGCTACGGCGTCGTACCGGTCGCGGCCGACCTGACCCTCGACGAGCAGCTGGCCGCGCTGCCGGATGCTCCGAACGTCGTGTACATGGCCGGCAAGAAGTTCGACACCGTCGGGGCCGAGCATCTCACCTGGATGATGAACTCCTACCTGCCGGGCCGGGTGGCGCAGCGCTACCGCGACTCGCGCATCGTGGTCTTCTCGACGCTCGTGACCTACCCCCTCGCCGACGCCGCCACCGGAGGCTCCCGCGAGTCGGACCCGCCCGGCCCCATCGGGGAGTACGCGGCGTCGTGCCTGGGGCGCGAGCGCGTGTTCGAGCACTTCTCCCGCGAGAACGGCACGCCGGTGCTCCTGTTCCGGCTCGGCTACTCGATCGAGACCCGGTACGGCGTCCTCCAGGAGATCGCCCAGGCCGTGCACGACGGGGTGCCGATCCCCCTCGAGATGGGCCACGCGAGCGTCATCTGGCAGCGCGACGTGGCGGCCTACGCGCTCCGCTCCCTCCGCCTGGCCTCGTCGCCTCCCCGCGCGCTGAACATCACCGGGCCCGAGATCGTGTCGATCCGTCGGTTGGCCGAGCGCTTCGGCGAGAGGTGGGGGCGTCCGCCCGTGTTCGAGGGCGCCGAGTCGCGGACCGCCTACGTGATGGACGGATCCGCGCTGCAGTCCGAGTTCGGCTTCCCGACCACGACGCTCAGCGAGATGGTCGAGGTGGTCGCCCGGTGGGTCGAGGAGGCGGGGCCGACGATCGGCAAGCCGACCAAGTTCCAGGTCAGGGACGGAGCGTTCTGATGCCCGGCGCGCGCGGTGTGATGCTCAACTGGATCCGCGTCGAGGAAGCGGACGTGCCGCTCGTCGAGGACTGGTACGACTTCGAGCACCTCGCCGAGCGGGTGGCGACCCCCGGATTCCGTCGCGGCCGACGGTTCGCGGTGCCGGGGGGCGGCACGGGCCCGGTCGACTACCTCACGATCTACGAGACCGACGAGGTGGGCGTGCTCGCCTCCGCCGACTACCTCCGCCGGCTGGAGAATCCGACCGCCCTCACGACGGACGCGGTTGCGCGCTTCGCCGAGTATCGGCGCGCCGCCGCCGTCGTGACCGTGGCGCAGGGGGACGCGTCCGGCGGGCGCGTGCTTCTTCTGGAACTCCTCGACATCGCGCCGCCCCTCCTGCGCGAACTGGTCCGCGATCGGGTGCTCCCGGCGCTGGCCGCGGCGCACCTCCTGCTGTCCGGAGCCCTCTACGAGCCCGACGCGGGCGTCAGCGGGGCGAAGGACCGCACCGCCGAAGGAGGGGACACGCGGACCCAGGAGCTGGCCGACGCGCCCGTGCTCCTGCTCGAGCCGACCTGGCGCGCCGACCCGCTCGAGGTCGAGGAGCGCGCCCTGCGCCTCATCGCCGCGCAGGCGCCGGCTGCTCGTCTCGCGCGTCCCGCGGGGGTCTACTCCCTCATCACCGACCTCCGCTCCGCGGACTGAGGATCCCGGAGGATCGCATGCGCATCGCCACCATCCGCGGTCGCTTGACCCTCGTCGTCCCGCAGGGCGCGATCGACGTGGCCGACGCCAGCGCGGGACGGTTCGGGCCCGACCCGCAGTCCGCCTTCGACGACTGGGACGCGTTCCGGCGGTGGGCCGACCGGGTCGACGCGCAGGCCGAGCCCTACGCCGACGACGAGCTGGGGCCTCCCGTGCCCGCGCCTCGACAGGTGTTCGCCGTGGGGCTGAACTACGTCCGGCATGCGGCCGAATCCGGCTTGCCCCTGCCCGCGGAGCCGCTCGTGTTCACCAAGTTCCCGAGCTCGATCACGGGCCCGACGGGATCCATCACCCTGTCGGGCGACACGGTGGACTGGGAGGTCGAACTGGTCGTCGTGATCGGGAGGACGGCGCGCGACGTCGACCCGGAGGAGGCCTGGTCGTACGTCGCCGGTCTCACCGTCGGACAGGATCTCTCGGATCGCTCGGTGCAGAACGCGGGTTCGCCGCCGCAGTTCAGCCTCGGCAAGTCGTTCGCCGGCTACGCCCCTCTCGGGCCGGTGCTCGTGACGGTCGACGAGTTCGACGACCCGGGCGACCTGCGCGTCTCGACGCTCGTGGACGGCGAGGTCCGGCAGGATTCGCGCACCTCAGATCTGGTCTTCGACGTGCCGCAGCTGATCTCCCGGCTCTCCCGCATCGTGACGCTGGGCCCGGGGGATCTCATCTTCACCGGCACGCCCGAGGGGGTCGGGCTCGGCCGGACCCCGCCGCTGTACCTGCGCGCCGGGCAGGAGCTCGTCACCGAGATCGAGGGCATCGGGCGGATGTGGCACCGCATGGAGGCGCGCTCGTGACCGGGCTGTCCGCCACGATGCGCGCCGCCGTATGGACCGGCGAGGACGATCGTCTGCGCCTCGAGACGATCCCCGTCCCGACGCCGCGCACCGGTGAGGCGCTCGTGCGGGTCGCCGCCTGCGGGGTGTGCCACACCGACCTGCACGTGATGCGGCGCGAGGTCGCGTTCCCGAGCCCCGCGGTCCTGGGCCATGAGCTCTCCGGCACGGTCGTCGCGATCGGAGGAGACGGCGGGCCGCGGGCGGGTCACGTGACGGTCGGGGATCGGGTCGTGGGCGCGTTCGTCATGCCGTGCGGCTCATGCCGCGCCTGCGAGCGCGGACGTGACGACATGTGCTCGAAGTTCTTCGGGATGAACCGCATCGCCGGCGTCCTCTACGACGGGACGACCCGGCTGCATCGGGCCGACGGCACGTCGCTCGCGATGTACTCGATGGGGGCGCTCGCGGAGTACGCCGTCGTGCCGGTCACGGCGCTGACGCGCCTCCCCGACGCGCTGCCGCTCGAGAGCGCCGCGATCCTCGGCTGCGCCGCCTTCACCGCCTACGGCGCGGTGCGCCACGCGGGGGAGGTCGCGCCGGGGGATTCGGTCGCGGTCGTCGCCGTCGGGGGCGTCGGCTCCAACATCGTCCAGCTGGCCCGTGCGGCGGGGGCGGACCCCGTCATCGCCGTCGACGTGGGCCCCGAGAAGCTGACCGCTGCGCTCGGCTGGGGGGCCACGCACGTCGTCGACGCCGGCGCGAACGACCTGGTGGCGGCCGTGCGCGAGATCACGGGTGGCGTGGGGGTCGACGTGGCGTTCGAGGCCCTCGGCTCCTCGCGGACGTTCGAGCAGGCCGTGGGGATGCTCGCCGACGGCGGCCGCATGGTCGCGGTGGGCATCGCCCCGGGCGCCGCGGCCGCACAGATCGCCATCACCCCGCTCGTCCGGCGAGGCCAGCGCATCGTCGGCTCGTTCGGCGGTCGCACCCGGACGGACCTGCCGGCCCTGGTCGCGCTCGCAGTCGGGGGCACGCCCGACGTGGCCGCGCTCGTGACGCGCCGGTTCGCGCTCGACGAGGTCGATCAGGCGTTCCGGCTCCTGGCGGACGGCGGGATCCGCGGACGGGCGGTCGTCACGATGGGGGAGGCCGGGTCGGCGTAGGGTCTCCGCGCCGCGGGTGAGGGATCTCTCAGGAGGATTGACCCGCGGGCGCAGCGAGCCTACGAAGGTCCTACCGGATCTTTCCGGCGTGAAATCGTCTTCGAAGGGGCTCGTTCCATGACGACACGTCTGCGCTTCATGAAAGCCGCGATCGCGTTGCTCGCGGCGGGTGCCGCCGCGGGGGCGGTCGCGATCCCGTCGGTCGCCGCGCCCGGGGTCGTCCCGCTGGCTGCGGCGGTCCCGAGGACCCCGGCCGTGTTCTCCGGCACGCGGGGGCCGTCCACGGCCTGCACGCTGCCGGACGGGACGCCGGTGAACTACTACCACTGCTACACGCCGGCCGAGATCAGATCGGCCTACGGCGTGGACGGCGTCGCCGCGGCCGGCGGTGCCGCGAACCTCGGGCAGGGCCAGACCATCGTCCTCGTCGACGCGTACGGCAGCCCGACCGCGAGCCACGATCTCGGCGTCTTCCACGACGCGTTCTTCCCGTCGCTGCCGGCCCCCGACTTCGAGCAGGTGTTCCCGCAGGGCAACCCGCAGTACACGAACGCCAACGGGCAGGGGCTGGGCGGCCCGAGCGCGGCGGCGGGTTGGTCCGGGGAGGCGACTCTCGACATCGAGTGGGCGTACGCGATCGCTCCGCTCGCCCACATCGTGCTCGTGGCCACCCCGCCCGCGGAGACCCTCGGCGTGCAGGGCCTGCCGAACCTGTTCAAGGCGATCTCGACCGAGATCGACGAGCAGCCGGCCGGAACCCTGTTCTCGATGTCGTTCGGCGTCACCGAGCAGACGTTCGGAGGTGCGGCGGCGAGCCAGACGGCGAAGTTCGACGCGGTGTTCCAGCGCGGGCTCGCCAAGCACGACAACTTCTTCGCGTCGAGCGGTGACGACGGCACCCTCGGCGCCGCCAAGCAGCACAAGGAGACCGCGACCTATCCGAACCCGACGGTCGGCTGGCCGGCCTCCTCGCCGTACGTGGTGTCGGTCGGCGGCACGCAGCTGCAGGACGGCTGGACCTGGAATCCGTCGTCGAACGACCCCTACACCGCGAGCGGTGCGTTCAACCCGGCCTACTGGGCCGCCACCCCGGGCGGCACGAGCGAGGCGGTGTGGAACGAGTCGTGGGGCCCGATCGGCTCCGGCGGCGGAGTGAGCTCCATCTATGCGAAGCCGTCCTGGCAGACGGCCGGCCCGTCGGGCGGGCGCGTGGTCCCGGACACGGCGTGGAATGCCGCGGTGAACGGCGGCGTCGACGTCTACATCAGCGCTTATCCCGAGTACAACTGCGGGACGTCGACCGGGTGCTGGACGATCTACGGCGGCACCTCGGCGGCCTCCCCGCAGACCGCGGGACTCGTCGCCCTGGTCAACCGGGCGCGGCAGGCGGCGGGCAAGGAGCCGATCGGATTCCTCGACCCGCTCCTCTACGCCGGCGTCGGCTCCGACGCGAACGCCTACTCCGACATCACCGCGCAGCACTACGGCAGCGCGCCGAAGGCCTTCGACGGGAAGTCGGCGGGTGATCTCGTCGACAACCAGATGTGGCAGACGTCGGTGGCCGGCTTCCCGACCACGGCCGGCTACGACGCCACGACCGGATGGGGCACCCCGAAGGCGCCGGGGTTCGTGGGCGCGCTCACGGCGGCCCCGTAACGACCAGACGGAGCGCGCCGGGCGGTGGACGCCGTCCGGCGCGCTCCTGTTCGACGATCAGGGCGTCGTGTCGTCGGCACGACCGACCACCCGGGTTCCGGCGGCGGCGTCGTAGGCGGTCCGCCCCCGTCTGACGAAGAGCGACACGACGTACACGACCGGCAGCACGTAGGCCGCAACCAGCAGACCCGACGCGAACGGCGTCGGGTCGGTGATCACGGCGATCACGGCGGCATGACCGACGAGCCAGGGCGCCGCCACCTTGATCGCATTCCTGAGGAGCGCCCGGCTGAGCGTCGGCCGCCGTCCCTCATGCCGCACGACCAGTCCGAGCAGCGCCTTGCCGGCCGTCGCGCCGCGGAGGTGCTCCAGCATCGCCAGGCCGACCACGACGGGGACGACGACGACCAGCGCTCCGACCACGTTCAGGGCGAGGGGGCCGACCCCGCGGATGGCTCCCGACAGATAGAGGGGGATCCCGACGGCGGCCGTGACGGCCACCCACCCGAGGATCACGCCGCAGTCCACCGCCCACGCGCCGATCCGGCGCCACGGGTGCCGCTCGCTCACCGCACCCACTCGTATGGCGTCGTGGTCGACACCCGCACGAGCCCCGCGCGCTCGAGGATCGGGCGCGACGCCTCCGTCGAGTCGCTGTGCGCGAAACGGTGGCCGCTCGCGAGCGCCGAGCGCGCGCGGGCGGCGGTGAGCGCGCGGTAGATCCCGCGGCCGCGCCAGGCGGGGAGGGTCGCACCGCCCCACAGGCCGACGATGTCGGATCCGGCCACCGGCTCCAGTCGCCCGGCCGACACGATCCGGCCGTCGGCCTCCGCCACCCACAGCTCGATGCCCGCGTCGAGGGCGAGCCCGTGGATCATCGCCTCGGCCGTCTCGCCGGTCGCCGGGAGGCCGAAGGCCTCCTCCTGCATCCGCCCGAGCGCGCGGATGTCGTCGTCGGCGGTGATCGTGCGCAGGGTCACGCCCGGCGGCAGGGCGACGTCGTCGACCAGACCCGACAGCTCGCCCATCATGATCGACTCCGGCTCGTCGGGCTCGAAGCCGTTCGCGACGAGGGCGTCGTGCAGCCCGGGTGCCGCGTCGTGGCCGCGGGTCTTCCATTCGACACGTGCGACCTCCGGACGGGTCCGGAACCGGTCGAGCGCGGCCGGCGCCAGGCGACGGAGCGCGCCGGCATCCGCGCCGTCGAGGTCGCGATAGGTGACGAAGCCGCGCCCGCCGACGAACGTGGCGAGATGCAGCGGGCCCAGGCGCTCGAGCGTCAGGGCGCCGGCGGTCTCGGCCTCGGTGCGCAGGTGGTCGTCGTAGACGGCGAGCAGGTTCGCGCGTCGCGAGTCGTCGGTCACGGTGCCATGCTCCCGCAGTCGAGACGGCGGGGAGGCCGGCGTCAGCCGCGGACGGAGGCGGGGCCCGCCGCGATCGTTCGGCCTCGGCCGAGGTCGAGCACCCGGTCGGCCGCGCGCACATCCGCGTCGCGGTGCGTCACCAGCACGACGAGCCGGTCGCGGGTGGCGGCGCGGAGGTCGTCGAGGAGCGCGTCGGCGCCCGGTTCGTCGAGGTGGGCGGTCGGCTCGTCGAGGAGGAGGACGTCAGAGCCGGTCAGCAGCGCCCGGGCGACCGCCAGCCGCCGCCGCTCGCCGCCGGAGAGCGCCCGCCCGGTCGAGCCGACCCGGGTGTCGAGCCCGTCGGGCGCGTCGCGGAGGAGCGGGCCGTGGCCGACGCGCTCGAGAGCGGCCATGAGGTCGGCATCCGTCGCCGGGCCGGCGAGCAGCAGGTTGCCGCGGAGCGTCGAGTCGAAGACGTGCGCGTCCTGCGGGCACCAGGCGAACAGCGGGCGTGCCGACGCGAGCGGGGCGCCGTCGACGAGGATGCGGCCGGACTCCGCGGGGAGGCCGCCGAGCAGGGCGGTCAGCAGGGTCGACTTGCCGCTGCCGGACGGCCCCCGGACGACCAGCCAGTCGCCGCGGGCGGCCCGGGCGTCCAGCTCGTCGAGCACGGGGTCCGCGGCGCCGGGCCAGCGCACCGTGAGCCCCTCGAGCCGGAGCTCGTCGACGGGGCGCCGCGTCGGCTCCGGAAGCTCGGCGGGAACGCCGAGGAACGGGGACAGCGCCCGCAGCGCGGTGCGGAGCCCCGCGATCCGCGGCGCGGCCGCCGCGAGCCCGCCGAGCGGGTCGACCGTCGCGAGGGCGAGCAGGGCCGCCGCGCCGACCAGTGCGCCGGGTGCGCCGGCAGAGGCCGCGACGACGAGCAGCGCCGCCGCCCCGGCCGCGGCGCGCGCCATGGCCTCGCCGACGCCGAGCCCGGTCGCCGCGGTGCGCTCGGCGGCACCCGCCCGGGCGTCGAGCTCCGCGAGCCTTCCGACGGCCGCGGAACGCGCGCCGTTCGCGGCGAGCTCCGGGCCGGCGGCGGCGAGGGCCGCGGCCTCGCGGGTGAGCGACGATCGCGACCGCGCCCGCCGGGCCTCCGCCCGGGCGGCCCCGAGGGCGGCGATCACCGGAACGAGCACGGCGGCGCCCCCGAGCACGAGCGCGGCGGGCAGCGCGGCCGGGACGAGCGCCGCGACCGTGACGGCCGCGCCGAGCATCGCGAGCATCCCGCCGGCGATCGGCACCACGACGCGGGGCGCCGCCTCGCGCACCGTCTCGATCCCGGTCACCAGGTGATCGACGGCGGTCCCGCCCTCCTGCAGGTGGCGCGACCCTGCGGCGCGTGCGGCGATCGCGCGCCAGATGCGCAGCCGCATCCGGTCGGTGGCGGTGAAGAGCGCGTCGTGGGTCCAGCGGCGCTCGGCGTAGCGGGCGACGGCGCGGCCGAGGCCGAAGAAGCGCACCCCGACGATCGCCGGGAGCAGCAGCAGGATCGGCGCACCCGAGGCGGCCTGCACGATGAGCCAGCCCGAGAGGGCGGTGAGCGAGAGGGCCGCGGCGGTGGCGAGAAGGCCGAGCGCCACGGCGAGGATCCAGCGACCGGGGGCGGCGGTCAGGAGCTGGACGACGGGGGAGCGGGCGGGCTCGGCCGTCGCCGTGTGCGCGGGCGCGGCGGTCGTCGACGGCAGGTCCCGCGGCGCATCGCCGGACGGGCGGACCTCCTCCGGGCGGGGGGAGGTCGCCGGGGCCACCCGCACGATGCGGTCGGCGGCGGCCTGCAACGCCGGGTCGTGGGTCACGACGAGGATCGCCGCACGGCCCCGCCGGGCGTCGAGGGCCGCGTGCACGAGCTCGGCCGCCTCCGCGTCGAGGTGCGCGGTCGGCTCGTCGAGGAGCAGCAGACCCGCCCCCGCGTCGACGCGGAGCAGCGCCCGCACCACGCCGAGCCGGCGGCGCTCGCCGGGGCTGAGGTCCGCGGTCCGGGCGGCGAGCAGCCCGTCGATGCCGAGCTCCACGGCGACGCGATGGGCCGCCGCCTCGTCCGGTGCGACGAGGGCCAGCTCGCCCGCGACATCGGCGGCCAGCGCGTGGGGCTCCTGCGGGGCATAGCCGAGTCGCGGCGCGCGCGCGACGATGCCGGTGAGCGCGACGTCGTCGCTCGGGATCCCGGCGAGCGCCGCGAGGAGCGTGCTCTTGCCGCAGCCGCTCGGGCCCGCGATCGCGACGAGCTCGCCGGGCCGGACGTCGAGGTCCACCGGCCCGACGACCAGCCGGTCGTCGCGGCGGACGCGCGCGTCCCACAGAGAGAGCCCGGTGTCGGCGTCGACCGGGGCGACGTCGGGGGAGCGCAGCGCGCGCACCGCGTCGAGCGCCTCCGTTCCCTTCTGCGACGCGTGGTATGCGGCCCCGGCGTCCCGCAGCGCGCCGAACGCGTCGGGCGCGACGACGAGCACGAGCAGGGCGATCGAGAGCGGCACGTCGTGCGACCCGAGCCGCACGCCCAGCACGACGGCGACCACCGCGACGGAGATCGTCGCGACGAGCTCCAGGGCGAGCGACGACAGGAACGCGGTGCGGAGGGTCTCGCGGGTCCGGCGGCGCACCCGCGCCTGCAGCCGCGCGAGCGCCGCCGACTGCTCGGCGACCCGTCCGAGGCCGACGATGACCGGGAGGCCGGCCGCGAGCTCCGCGACGTGGTGGGCGAGGCGGCCGAGCTCGGCCACCGCCTCCGCCGTCCGCTCCCGGGTGTGCATCCCGACGAGCGCGAGGAACACGGGGACGAGCGGCAGCGTCAGGGCGACGATGAGGCCGCTCAGCGGGTCGGCGACCAGCACACGGCCGAGCACCATGAGCGGGACGACGGCGGCCGCGATCGCCGCGGGCACCGCTGTGCCGATCAGGTCGTCGAGGTCGTCGAGACCCGCGCCCGCGACCGCCGCCGCCCGGGCCGGAGGGACACCGGCGCCCGAGGCGAGGTGCTCCGCCGCGACGAGCCGCAGCCGCGACTTCACCGCGGTCGCGGTGCGGGCCGCGACGACGCGCACGGCCCATGCGGCGACCGCCTGGACGAGCACCCCCGCGGCACCGAGGGCGAGGGAGCCGGCGTCCACCGGGTGCCCGCCGGCGAGCCCCGCGACCCCGTCGGCGAGCGCCTGGGCGAGCAGCAGCGCGCCCTCGGTGCGCACGGCGACGAGGAGGACCAGCCCCGCGAGCGCCGGCCGCGGCAGCTCGCGCACGACCGCGCCCGGCCCCCTCATCGGCGGACGGCGGCCGCGAACGCGTGCGCGGCCGGCAGCTGCTCGACCCGCAGCCGGCGCCGGAAGACCCAGTAGCTCCACGCCTGATAGCCGAGGATCACCGGCAGCGCGCACGCGGTGATGATCGTCATGATCCCGAGCGTGTACGGGCCGCTCGACGCGGTGGCGATCGTCAGGTCGAAGGACGCGGAGACGGTCGACGGGAGCACGACCGGGTAGACGGCCGCGAAGATCCCGGCGGCCCCCGCGACGGCGAAGCCGGCGATGCCGACGAACGCGATCCCCTCCCGACGGCGATGCGCCGCGAGGGCGCCGAGCACGGCGAGCCCGACGGCGACGATCGTCAGCCCCCAGGTCACCGCCGACCCGTCGCGGAGCTGCACGACGACGGCCCACACCGCCAGGGGGATGAGGGCGATCGGCGCCCAGAGCGCCGCCCGTCGCCCGGTCCGCACGCGCACCGGCCCGTCGGTCTTGAGCGCGAGGAAGGTCGCCCCGTGCACGAGGCAGAAGCCCACAACGGCGAGGCCGCCGACCACCGCCATCGGCGTGAACCACGCGAACGGGCCGCCCACACGGTCGCCCTGGGCGTCGAGCGGCAGACCGGTGGTCGTGAGGGCGAGCGCCGCCCCGACCCCGAACGCGACGACGAGGGAGCCGACGCCGATCCCGGCATCCCACACCCTCGCCCAGCGCTGATGCGCGACCTTGCCGCGGTACTCGATCGCGACGGCGCGCACGATGAGCCCGACCAGCACCACGAGCAGCGGGAGGTAGAGCCCCGAGAACAGGGCCGCGTACCAGTCGGGGAACGCCGCGAACGTCGCGGCCCCCGCCGTGATCAGCCAGACCTCGTTGCCGTCCCAGACCGGGCCGATCGTGTTGAGCATGAGGCGCCGCTCCCGATCGTCTCGGGCGGTGACGAGCATGTGCATCCCCACCCCGAGGTCGAAGCCCTCGAGGAGGAGGTAGGCGATCCAGAGGACCGCGATGACGACGAACCAGACGGTCTGCAGCTCCATGTCGCTCTCCTAGTAGGCGAAGGCCAGGACGTCGTCGCGGCGGGCGCCGCCGTCCGGCCCGTCGGCGGAATCGTCGTCGTCCGGACCGTGCGCGAGCTCGGGCATCGCCGCCGCGACCCCGCCGCGCACGTAGCGCACGAGCAGCGCCACCTCGACGACGAGAAGGACGAGATAGAGGGATCCGAGCACGACGAGCGAGGTGATGAGCTCGCCCGACGAGACCCCGGGCGACACCGCGGCCGCCGTGAACATCCACACCCCGTCGATGCCGCCGGGCGTCGGGTTGGGCGCGACGACGAACGGCTGTCGCCCGAGCTCGGTGAAGATCCAGCCGGCGGCGTTCGCCCCGAACGGCGCGAGGATGCCGAACAGCGCAAGCCGGGTCAGCCACTTCGACGCGGGCACCGTCCCGCGCCGGGTGAGGAACAGCGCCACCGCCGCGGCGAACGCGGCCAGCGCGCCGAACCCGATCATGATCCGGAATCCCCAGTAGGTCACCGCCATGACGGGCACGTACTGCACCTTCGTGCCCGCGGCCGCTCCGTAGAGCGCCTTGTCGTCGGGGATCGTCGCGCCGTACTTCTCCTGGTACCGCGGCACGAGGTCGTCGACGCCCGTGACGGTCGTGTCGAAGTTGCCGTTCGCCAGGAAGGAGAGGACGCCCGGGATCTCGATGACGTTCACGACGTTGCCGCAGTCGTGCGATCCGACGTCGCCGATCGCGAACACCGAGAACGAGCTGCCGGTCTCGCACGCCGCCTCCGCGGCGGCCATCTTCATCGGCTGCTGGACGAACATGAGCTTGCCCTGCTGGTCGCCCGTGATCGCGACGCCCGCGAAGCCGACGATCGCGACCACCGCGCCGATGCGGAGGGCGGAGATCCAGACGCCGTGGTCGACGCGGTCGCGGCCGGGGATCGCCGGATCCGCGCCGACCACGACGCGCTTGCGGGGATCCACCGTGTCGATTCCGTCGCGTCGGCGCTGCCACAGGTGGTACCAGGAGATGCCGAGCAGGAACGCTCCGGCGACCGCGAGCGCGCCGAGGAGGGTGTGGAGGTAGGCCCAGATCGCCGTGTTGTTGGTGAGCACCGAGCCGAGGTCGACGAGCCGCGGGCGCCCGTCGACGAGCTTCACGCCGACCGGGTGCTGCATCCAGGAGTTGGCGACGATGATGAAGAACGCCGAGATCCAGCTGCCGAGCACGGCGAGGCAGAGGGTCGCGAGGTGCACGCGCTTCGGGAGGCGGTTCCAGCCGAAGATCCAGAGCCCGAGGAACGTCGACTCGACGAAGAAGGCGAGCAGACCCTCGAGGGCGAGCGGGGCGCCGAAGACGTCGCCGACGAACCGCGAGTAGCTCGACCACGCCATCCCGAACTGGAACTCCTGCACGAGCCCGGTGGCGACGCCGAGGATGAAGTTGATCAGGTAGAGCTTGCCCCAGAACTTGACCATGCGGAGCCAGCGCTCGTCGCCGGTGCGCACCCATCGGAACTGGAACCAGGCCACCACGGCGCCGAGCCCGAGGGTCAGGGGCACCATGAGGAAGTGGTAGACGGTGGTGATGCCGAACTGCCAACGGGCGATGTCGACGGCGTCCACGGGGCCTCCCGATCTCTTCTACATTGCGTAGAACTCATTTCTACACGAAGTAGAAGTACTTCGACAACCAGTAGAATCGATGCATGGCCACCCTGGGACAGCTCGAGCGCTCCGTCATGGACGCCCTGTGGGACGCCCCCGGCACGCTCGAAGCGAACGAGCTGCGCGACCTGCTCGCGGCCGCCGACGGCCAGCGGGAGCTCGCGGTCACCACGGTGCTCACCGTGCTCGGCCGGCTCGAGAAGAAGGGCATGATCTCGCGCGACCGCAGCGCCCGCCCCCACCGTTGGCGCGCCGCCGGATCGCGCGCGGAGCACGTCGCCGAGCTCATGCACGACGCCCTCGGCGACGTGGGCGACCGGGAGGCCGTGCTCGCGCGCTTCATCGGCCGCGTGACCCCGGAGGACGCGGCCGCCCTCCGCCGCCTGCTCGGCGAGCGCGCCGCCAGCTGACCGGGCCCGGCCCACCGTGCTGCTGACCGCCCTCGCCCTCGCGGTGCTGGCGATCGCGCTCGCCTGGCCCGTTCCCCTCGTGCTCGCCCGTGCGGCCTGGCCCTCGCGGGCGCCGGGCACCGCCCTCCTGCTCTGGCAGGCCATCGCGATCGCGGGTGGGCTGTCGATGATCGGCGCCCTGCTCTGTGCGGGGCTCGCACCGCTCGGCGACGACCTCGTGCGGGCCGCCGTCGCGCTGCCCGGCGCCCTCGCGGCGCGCGGGATCGCCGCGGTCGGGATCCCGGGGCTCGTCGCGCTGATCGCCGCGGCGGCGCTCGCCGTGTACCTCCTCACCCATTTGGCGCGCACGGTCGTTCTCGCCAACCGGCAGCGCCGCCGCCACCGCGACCTCATCGCCCTGCTCACGGCGCCGCACCCGACGCGCGACGCGACGAGGGTCCTCGACGACGCCGCCCCGATCGCGTACTGCCTGCCGCGGGGCTTCCGGTCGACGACCGTGCTGTCGCGCGGACTCCTCGACGCGCTCGACGGCGACGAGCTCGCCGGCGTCGTCGCGCACGAGCGGGCCCACCTCGACGAGCGGCACGACGTCGTGCGGCTCGCGTTCCGCGCCTGGCGGTCGGCGCTGCCGTGGTTCCCGATCGCGGCGGTCGCCGACGAGCAGATCGCCCGGCTCGTCGAGTACCTCGCCGACGACCGGGCCCGCGCATCGGTCGACCGGGCGGCTCTCGCGCGGGCGATCGGCCTCGTCGTGCCGGTGATCCCGGGGGAGCCGGGAGCGGGCGGGGTGACCGAGCTCGGCGCGATCCGCCGCCGCCGGCTGCTCGAGCCCGAGCGGCTCCCGGCCGGCGCGCTCTGGGCCATCCGGGTCGCCGCCGTGGCCCTCGTCGCGGTGCCGACGGCGTGGTTATTCACCCCGGCCCTGTCGGGTCTCGGATGACGGGGGTGGATATCGCCGGATCCTCACGTACGTTGGAGGCGTGACGGATTCGCAGAGCGGCGCGACACCTGCCGGCTGGTACGCCGACCCGACCGGGCAGGCGGGCGTCCGCTGGTGGGACGGCTCCCAGTGGACGGCGCACTCGGCACCGCTGCCCGCCGGGGGTGTGAGCGGGCCGGCGAGGGGGCCGCGGCCGCGCATCCCCGACACGACGCCGATCTACACGCCCTACATCTGGATCGTGGTCGTGCTGCCGCTCCTGTCGTCGCTGGCGCTGCTGTTCTGGCAGCCGCACCTGCGCATGACGACCATCCACGGGATCCCGACCATCGATCAGGGCTCGCTGTACACCCCCGCCTATTGGCTCGTGCAGATCCTCGGCCTCGTGATCTACGTGCTCAACATCGCGTTCGCGCTGCTCGATCGCAACGCGCTCCAGAGCCGGGGCGTCGTCCGCCCGTTCCACTGGGGCTGGGCGTTTCTGGGGATCGTGTACCCGATCGGACGCTCGATCATCGCCTACGGGGTCGCGCGACCCCGCGGACTCGTGCCGCTCTGGGTGCTGATCGGCACGTACCTCGTGTCGACCGTCGTCGGCATCGTCCTCGCCGTCCAGCTGCTCTCCCAGGTCGCAACGATTCTGCCGGCGCGCTGAGACGGCGTCAGCCGGCGGCGAGGACCCCGCACCCGGTGCCGGCGGCGGCCCGGGTCAGGCGCTCGGCGCCGGCGGCATCCGTCACGAGCGTCGCGAAATCCCCGAGCGCGCCGATCCGCCCGAGGTGACGCTGGCCGGCCTTGGACCCGTCGGCGACGAGGATCGCGGAGCCGGCCGCCGCGAGCATCGCCGCCTTCACCTCCGCCTCGGGCAGGTTCAGGTTGGTCACGGTGCCGTCGTCGGCGACGCCGTTGCACCCGATGATCGCGAGGTCGACGTGCAGCTCGGCGAGCGTGCGCGACGCGATCGGATCGACGAGCGAGTGCTGCAGCGGGCGGAGCGTGCCGCCCGTGACGACGACGGTGAAGCGGGGGATCGCGCGCTCGAGCGCCAGCGCGATCCCGAGTCCGTTCGTCACGACCACGAGCTCGGCGAGGTCGTCGCGCGCGACCAGCGCCTCGGCGACGGCGAGGCAGGTCGACCCGACGTCGAGCAGGATGCTCGCGCCGTCGGGCACGAGCGCGGCCGCGGACTCGCCGATCGCGCGTTTCGTCGCGGCGTCGCGCCGGGCGGTCGCCTCGACGCGGGCCTCGCGGCGCTCGCCGCGCGGCGCCATCGCCCCGCCGTGCACCCGGCGGAGGCGCCCGTCGGCCTCGAGCCGCCGGAGGTCGCCGCGCACCGTGACCTCGCTCACCCCGAGGCGGAGCGCGGCATCGGCGACCCGCACGAAGCCGTCGGCCGCGACGAGCGCGGCGAGCCGTTCGCGGCGGGCGGCCGGCAGCTCCAGCTCGTCCATCCGAACCCTTTCGATATCGAAAGCCGTGGTGTCGATATCGTAATGCGGTGCCCATCGTGAAGCGCCCGGCCCGGCTGGCCGACGGCCGCGAGCTCATCTACTTCGACGACGCGGATACGACGCTCGCGCCCGAACGACGCATCGACGAGCGGCAGCTCGACCCGCGCCCGCAGACCGCGACCATGCGCCAGGACGTGCTGACCGGCGACTGGATCTCGATCGCCGCCGCCCGGCAGAACCGCGCCTTCCTCCCGCCGGCGGAGTTCGATCCGCTCGCCCCGCAGAGCGCCACCAACCCGAGCGAGATCCCCGACCGCTACGACGTCGCCGTCTTCGAGAACCGGTCGCCGTCGTTCGGCCCGGAGCTCGGCGTCGCCGATGTCGACGGCGTCGGGTTCGGGCGCACCGCCCCCTCCTACGGGCGGTGCGAGGTCGTGTGCTTCAGCCCCGAGACCACCGGCTCGTTCGCCACCCAGACGCCGAGCCGCGCCCGGACCGTGATCGAGGCCTGGGCGGACCGCACCGCCGCGCTCTCGGCGGTGGACGGGGTCCGTCAGGTGTTCCCGTTCGAGAACCGCGGCGAGGCGATCGGGGTGACGCTGCACCACCCGCACGGGCAGATCTACTCCTATCCCTACGTGACCCCGCGCATGCAGCGGACGCTCGCCGCTGCCGACGCCGTGGGCGGCGACCTGTTCGGCCGGGTGCTCGAGCACGAGCGGGCGGGCGAGCGGGTCGTGCTGAGCGGTGAGCACTGGACCGCGTTCGTGCCGTTCGCGGCGCGCTGGCCGATCGAGGTCCACCTGCTGCCGCACCGCCACGTGCCCGACTTCGCCGAAACGACCGACGAGGAGCGCGACGAGCTCGCGCCCCTCTACCTGCGGCTCCTGCGCGGCATCGACGCGCTCTACGACACCCCCACCCCGTACATCGCGGGGTGGCACCAGGCGCCGATCGGCGAGGGCCGCGAGAAGGTGCGCCTGCACCTCGAGCTGACCTCGCCCCGGCGCGCGGCCGACAAGCTCAAGTACCTGGCCGGATCCGAGGCGGCCCAGGGCGCCTGGATCGGCGACGTGGTGCCCGAGGCCCAGGCCGAACTCCTCCGGAAGGCGATCGAGACCGTATGACCGGCGACCTGCGCGACGACGTCCGCGCCCTCTTCACCGCCCTGGCCGGGCACGAGCCCGACGGGCTGTGGTCCGCACCCGGGCGCGTCAACCTGATCGGCGAGCACACCGACTACAACGACGGCTTCGTGCTCCCGTTCGCGATCGACCGCCGCACCGTGGTCGCCCTCGGAACCCGAGACGACGCCGCGATCCGCGTCGCCAGCACCTTCGCGGCGGGGGAGGGGTGGACGGAGGCGGAGCTCGCCGAGCTCGAGGATCTCCGCGCCGACCGCTCGGCCGGCACCTGGGTGCGCTACCCGCTCGGGATCGCCTGGGCGCTCGGCCAGACCGGCGCTGACCTCGCGGCCGTGCCGGGCGTCGACATCGTCATCGACTCCAACGTGCCGACCGGCGCCGGGCTGTCGTCGTCGGCCGCGATCGAGTGCGCCGTCGGCGTCGCGCTGAACGACGTGTGGCGGCTCGGCCTCGACAAGCCGACGATCGCGCGCGCCGGGCAGCGCTCGGAGAACGACTTCGTCGGGGCGCCGACCGGGATCCTCGACCAGTCCGCCTCGATGCTCGCGGAGCGCGACCACGCCGTGTTCCTCGACTGCCGGAGCCTCGAGTCGGAGACGGTGCCGCTCGGCTTCGAGGAGGCCGGGCTCTGCATCCTCGTCATCGACACCGGCCAGGCGCACGAGCACGCGACCGGCGGCTACCGCGACCGCCGCGAGGCCTGCGAGCGGGGGGCGCGGGAGCTCGGCGTCGCCGCCCTCCGCGACCTGACGGTCGACGATCTGGACCGCGCGCGCGACGTGCTCGACGAGGTCACCTTCCGCCGGGTGCGGCACGTCGTCACCGAGGACGCGCGCGTGCTCGAGACGGTCCGGCGGCTCCGCGAGGAGGGGCCGCGTGCGATCGGCGATCTGCTCGACGCGTCGCACGCGTCGATGCGCGACGACTTCGAGATCACCACACCGCAGCTCGACCTCGCGGTCGAGACGGCGCGGGCGTCCGGGGCGCTCGGCGCCCGGATGACGGGCGGCGGCTTCGGCGGATCGGCGATCGCGCTGATCCCCGAGGACCTCGTGTCGCAGGCGCAGGTCGCGATCGACGGCGCCTTCGCGGAGCACGGGTGGGGGCAGCCGGACGTGTTCGTCGTGCGCCCCTCGGACGGCGCGGGTCGGGAACAGTAGCTAGCGCGTCACGCGGTGCAGGAACGCGAGCGTGTCCTGCAACGCCTCCTCCGCCTCCGCGAAGTCGAGGTGGAACTGGTACTCGTGCGGCAGCGACGGCTCGTGGTCGGCCGCGTAGAAGCGGGTGGTCGTGTCGACGCCGGCCCGCTCGAGCGCCTGCGACATCGGGATCGACTCGATCCAGGTGAGCCCGTCGCCGTTGCCGCCCGAGATGTAGACCGGCGGGAATCCGCTCGTGACGAAGTCGATCGTCGACATCGTCGAGCCCTGGTAGCTCGACGACCAGTTGCGCGTGCCGGTGTAGGCCCAGAGCGCCGACTTGAACCCCCAGGCCGCGACGCCCGTGAGGCTCGCCATGCGCCGCAGGTCGTACACGCCGCAGTGCAGGATCACGCCCGTCAGCTGGGTCGAGCCGAGCGGCGGTTCCATGCCGATGAGCGCGGCGTACTCGGGATTCGTCATGAGCACCGCGAGCTGGCTCGCGAGCTGAGCCCCCGCGGAGTCGCCGGCGAGCACCAGACGCGCGGGGTCGACGCCGAGCTCCGCGGCGTGATCCCGGACGTGCCGCAGGGCCTCGCCGAGCTGGCGGACCGCGGTCGGGTAGGTGGCCTCGGGCGCGACGGTGTAGTCGAGGCCGATCGCGCGGAAGCCCTCCGCCGCGAGGATGCGCAGGTAGGGCGCCACGTCGTCCTTCGACCCGGAGATCCAGGCGCCGCCGTGGATCCAGACCACGGTGGGCAGCGGCCCCTCCACCCCGGCCGGCCCGAACACGTCGAGCCGCATGTCGGGATCATCGCCGTAGGGGATGTCGCGAAGCTCGTCGACGGGGCCCTTCGGCGGGTGCCGCTCGAACTCCGCCCGCGTCCGGGCCGCGCCCCGGTCGAACACCGCGCGGATGAGCAGCGCGGCGGCCCACGGCGACGAGTTCGCGGCGACGCGGCCGATCGCGACGGCGGCCGCGGCGCCGCCGAGGAACCAGCCGAGTCGGCGGGATGCGGGCGAGCTCATGAGGCGACGCTACAGCCGGTCCAGCGCGACCTCGGCCGGCGGCCGCGCCGCCTCGAGCGCCGACCACAGCCCGTCCGGGATCGGCGCCGTCGCCCAGCGCTCGGTCTCCGCGATCCGCTCGATCCGCCCCGGTCCGACGACCGTCGCGTGCACCCGCGCCTCCCGCAGGCTGAACTGCAGCGCCGCCGCGGCGAGCTCGACGCCGGCGTCGGCGCAGAGGGCCGCCATCCGCTCGAGGGCGGCGCGCGTCTCGGGATGGATCGGCCGATAGCCGTAGCGGTCGGCGAACCGGGGGTCGCCCGTCAGCACGCCCGCGCCGTAGGGGGCCGCGTTCGTGACACCGACGTTCCGCTCGGCGGCCGCGTCGAGCAGCGCGTCGGCGGAGCGGTCGAGCAGCGTGAAGCGATTGTGGGTGACGAGCGCGTCGAAGAGGTCGGTCTCGACGAACCGCTGCAGCATGTCGACGGGGCCGCCGGAGATGCCGATCGCCGTCGCGCGCCCCTCCTCCTTCATCGCCACGAGCGCCTCGACCGCGCCCCCGGGCGCCATCGCCGCCTCGAATCCGATGTTCTCGGGATCGTGCAGGTAGAGCACCGGGATCCGGTCGAGGCCCAGGCGCTCGAGCGACTCGGCGAGGGAGGCGCGCATCCGATCGCCGCCGAAGTCGCCCGTGGCCGTATCGCGGTCGAGCTTCGTCTGCACGACGAGCCCGTCGGGGACCCCGCCGACGCGGGCGATCGCGGCGCCGATGTGCTCCTCGGAGTGGTGGTCGCCGTACATGTTGGAGGTGTCGAGGAGGTTCGACGGGAGCCGCCGGGCGAAGAATGCGTCGGCCATCGTCGCGACGCGTGCGGTGCGCTCCGCGACCGACTCGCCCGCCCGCTCCTCGCCCCACGACGAGGTGCCGATCGCGAGCGGCGTGACCTCGACGCCGGTGCGTCCGAAGGGGCGGAGGGCGTCGAGTACCGGGGTCGTCATGCGGCCAGCGTAGAGGCGCCCCCGGACTCGCTGAGCGGCTGCTGACGGATTATGTTGCCGCCCCCGCCAAATACTTAGAGTCGGACCATGCAGCTTCGAAAGATCGGTCAGGTCCAGGTCGGCGCGATCGGGCTCGGCGGCATGCCGATGTCCATCGAGGGTCGACCGGACGAGCAGCGGTCCATCGCGACCATCCACGCGGCGCTCGACGCCGGCGTCACCCTCATCGACACGGCGGACGCCTACACGCTCGCGGGCGATCCGCAGGGGCACAACGAGGAGCTCATCGCGAAGGCGCTCCGCGAGTACGGCGGCGACACATCCGGAGTGCTCGTCGCGACCAAGGGCGGGCACCTCCGTCCGGAGCCCGGACCCTGGGCGCAGAACGGCGACCCCGCCTACCTCAAGGAGGCCGCCAAGGCCTCCGCGAAGCGCCTCGGCGTCGAGGCGATCGGCCTCTACCAGTACCACCGTCCCGACCCGAGCGTGCCGTACGCCGACTCGGTGGGGGCGCTCGCCGAGCTGCTCGACGAGGGCGTCATCCGCATGGCCGGGATCTCGAACGCGAACCCCGACCAGATCCGCGAGGCGCAGGAGATGCTCGGCGGCCGACTGGTGTCGGTCCAGAACCAGTTCTCGCCGAAGTTCCGCTCCAGCCTCCCTGAGCTCGAGCTGTGCGCCGAGCTCGGCATCGCGTTCCTGCCGTGGAGCCCGCTCGGCGGGATCCAGGGCGCGGCCGACCTCGGCGGCCAGGGGGCCGCGTTCGAGAAGGTCGCGGAGGCGCACGGCGTCAGCCCCCAGCAGGTCTGCCTCGCGTGGGAGCTCGCGCTCGCGCCCGTCGTCATCCCGATCCCCGGCGCCTCCCGCCCGACCTCCATCCAGGACTCGGCGCTCGCCGCCGAGCTCGAGCTGACCGCCGACGAGGTCGCGGAGCTCTCGCAGTGACCGGAGTCCGCACCGCGCGGCTCGGCCGCACCGACATGGAGATCACGCGCGTCGGGTTCGGCGCGTGGGCGATCGGCGGCGGCGGGTGGGCCAACGGCTGGGGCTCGCAGGACGATGACGAGTCGGTGCGCGCGATCCGGCACGCGGTCGACCGCGGCATCAACTGGATCGACACCGCGGCCGTCTACGGTCACGGGCACTCGGAGGAGGTCACGGCGCGGGCCATCCGCGAGATCCCGGAGGCCGAGCGTCCGCTCGTCTTCACGAAGGGCGGGCTCGGTTGGAACGACGCCGACCACATGGAGCAGGCGACCCGCCGCGGCGACCCGGTGTCGATCCGACAGGACGTCGAGGACTCGCTGCGCCGGCTCGGCGTCGAGCGCATCGACCTGTTCCAGATGCACTGGCCCGCCGAGGACGGCAGCGAGATCGAGGACTACTGGAACGTCTTCGCGCAGCTGCAGCAGGCCGGCAAGCTCCGGGCGATCGGGCTGTCGAACCACGCGATCCCGGCGCTCGAGCGGGCCGAGGCCGTGGCGCATGTCGACAGCCTGCAGCCGCCGTTCTCGGCGATCCGGCCGGAGGCGGCCACCGACGGCCTGCTCGACTGGTGCGCCGACCACGGCACGGGCGTCATCGTCTACAGCCCCATGGGCTCCGGTCTCCTCACCGGCGCGATGACGGCGGAGCGGGTGGCCGCCATGCCCGAGGACGACTGGCGCCGGCGCAGCCCGGCCTTCACGACGGACCTCGACGATAACCTCGCCACGGGAGCCGCGATCGCGCGGGTCGCGGAGCGGCACGGGGTCTCGCAGGCGTCGGCCGCGGTCGCGTGGACCCTCGGATTCCGTGGCGTGACCGCCGCGATCGTCGGCGCGCGTCGTCCCGATCAGATCGACGGCTGGATCGACGGCGCCGCGGTCGACCTCACCCCCGAGGACTACGCCGAGATCGGCTCCGCGACTCCAGCCGCCCTGACCGAGTAGTCGCCACTGTGCGAAGAAGCCCTGTGCGCGTCGTGCCGCACAGGGCTTCTTCGTCAAGCGAGCGCGATCAGGCGGGTCCCGGAGCGCGCCGAAGCAGAAGCGCTCGACCCGCGAGGCCGACCGCGACCACCGCCGCGCCGACCACGATCGACGGCCACGGCAGCGCGAGCGCGAGGACGACGCAGCCGAGGAGGCCCGCGAGCGGCAGGATCCGACGCGCCGGCCGCCCGCGATCGAGCGTGAACGCCGAGAGGTTCGCGATCGCGTAGTAGAGCAGCACCCCGAACGACGAGAACCCGATCGCCCCGCGCAGGTCGCCGAGCGCGACGAGCAGCACCACCGCGACCGTCACGACGAGCTGCGCGACCCACGGCGTCCCGAAGCCGCCGTGCACGCGGGCGAGCGCGCGCGGGAGGTCGCCGTGGCGGGCCATCGCGAGCGACGTCCTCCCGATCCCGGCGATAAGCGAGAGCAGGGAGCCGAGCGCGCCGGCCACGGCGCCGATGCCGACGACGACCGCCCAGCCCCCGCCGAGCCCGAGGCGCGTCACGTCGGCGAGCGGCGCCGACGACCGGGCGAGCGCCGGGGCGCCGAGCACGACGAGCAGCACGACGGCGACGACGGCGTAGACCGCGAGCGTGATGCCGAGGGCGATCCGGATCGCTCTCGGGATGGTGCGCGCCGGGTCGCGGACCTCCTCGCCGAGGGTCGCGATCCGGGCGTAGCCGGCGAACGCGAAGAACAGGATCCCGGCCGACTGCAGCACCCCGTACGGGCCCGCCGGCGCCGCGCCCTCGAGCGGCCGCGTCGTCGCCCCGATCGCCGATCCCGAGGCGACCACGAGGGCGATCAGTACGATCGTCACGAGCACGGCCGCCGCGACGAGCGTCTTCGTGACGCCGAACAAGTCGATGAGCGAGATGGCCAGCACCGCCGCGATCGCGACGGGCCGCTGCCACGCCGGCGGCACCGTGTAGGCGGCGACCGTGAACGCGATCGCGGCGCAGCTCGCCGTCTTGCCGATCACGAAGCTCCATCCCGCGGCGAAGCCCCACCACGCGCCGAGACGCTCGCGGCCGTAGACGTAGGTGCCGCCGGAGACGGGGTACCGGGCCGCCAGGCGGGCCGAGGCCGTCGCGTTCGCGTAGGCCACGAACGCGGCGATCGCGAGGCCGAGCAGGAGCCACGGCCCGGCCGCCGCGGCCGCAGGGGCGAACGCCGAGAACACGCCCGCGCCGATCATCGACGCGAGACCGATGACGACCGCGCCGCCCGTGCCGAGCCGGCGCTGCAGGGCGGGGGAGGGAGTGGTCACCGGCGGAGCGTAGCGTGGCGATGTGGACCTCCAGTTGACCGGCAAGCGCGCACTCGTCTCGGGCGGGAGCAAGGGCATCGGGCTCGCGATCGCGCGAGCGCTCGTGGCGGAGGGCGCGCACGTCGCGATCTCGGCCCGCGGCGAGGAGGTCGCGGCCGTCGCCGAGGCGCTCGTCGCCGAGACGGGCGGCACGGCGATCGGGGTCCGCGCCGACACCCACGATGATGCGGCGGTGCGGGCGGCCGTCGCGGAGGTGGTCGATCGGCTCGGCGGGCTCGACATCCTCGTCAACACGGCCGCCGCCCCGTGGCGCCCCACGATGCGCGCGACGACCCTCGACGTCACCGACGAGCAGATGCGCGAGCACTTCGAGGTGAAGGCGCTCGGCTACCTCCGCACCGCGCGAGCGGCCGCTCCGCACATGATCGCCAACGGCTGGGGCCGCATCATCAACATCAGCGGCCTCGGGGCGCGGAGCGCGGGATCCGCCGTCCAGACCGTCCGCAACGTCGCGGTGTCGGCCCTCACCAAGAACCTCGCCGACGACCTCGGCCCGCACGGCGTGAACGTGACGGTCGTGCACCCGGGCCTGACCCGCACCGAGTCGGGGCCGGACCCGGAGCCGGAGCCGTCCAACAGCATCCGGCGGATCGTCGACGCGAGCGAGGTGGCCGACGTCGTCGCCTTCCTCGCCTCGCCGCGGAGCATCGCCATCACGGGCGACGCGATCGCCGCCGGTGGGGGAGCGCCGGGTCCGGTCTACTACTGAACCCGCGAAACCCCGCCGGGATCCCCGGGATCGCGGGGTGGGCACCCTATCGTGGCCGATGTGTGGCCGGCCAGCAGACGGGACGAGGTCGAGGTGAACGATCTCGGTGCCCCCGATGACAATTCGCCCGACGCGGACGCCGTGGGCGCCCCCGACGCTGCCCCGGCGGTGACCAGCCAGCGCGGATTCCGGGGCTCGGCCGAGCTGGAGTCCTCGCGCGCCGCGTGGCGCGCCGAGCTCGCCCGCGTCGGCGGCTCCTCGCCGCTCCTGCACCTCTCCGACGACGCGACCGCCCGGATCGAGTTGAGCACGACCCACCCGGGCGGCCTGGCGCGCTTCATCACGGGCCAGGCGACGCTGCTGTCGCAGCTCATCCGCGACGAGATGGCCCTCCGCGCCGCGCGCATCGCGGCCGACCGGATCGCCGCCAAGAGCCTCGAGCTCGCGAGCACGCGCGGCATCGACGCCGTCCAGCTCGCGATCGGTCTCGCCGAGTGGGAGCGCGACGGCGAGCAGTTCACCGCGCCGGTGCTCCTGCGCCCGCTCGCGATCCGCCGGCTCGGCCGCGACTTCGAGATCCGCCTCCGCGGGCTCCCGGCGCTGAACCCCGCGCTCGCCGTCGCCCTCCACGGCCAGTTCGGGATCCAGCTCGACCCCGCCGCGTTCGTGGCGCTCACCGACGCCGACGGCTCGTTCAAGCCGAACGCCGTCATCGACCAGCTCCGCGCCCTCACCGGGCACCTGCCGGGCTTCTCGGTCGCGCCGCGCCTGCTCGTCTCGTCGTTCGCCGAGGTCGCGACCGCGATGGTCGCCGACGCGGCCCCCCTCGACCACCCGCTCCTCGACGCCCTCGCCGGCAGCACCGCCGCGGGCTGGGCGATGGAGCAGGGGTACCAGGCGGTCGAGGCGGTCGACGCCGACCACCGCGATCCCTCGACCGACCTGCTGCTGCTCGACGCCGACGCGGAGCAGGAGCACATCATCGCGCAGATCGCCGCCGGCAACTCGGTCGTCGTCAAGACGATGCCGGGCACCGGCGCGACCCAGACGATCGTCAACTCCGTCGGCGCGCTCGTCGCGCAGAACAAGCGCGTGCTCGTGGTCGGACCGCGACGCGCGACGCTCCGCGGGATCCAGCAGCGCTTCGGCGACATCGGGCTCGGTGCGCTCGCCGTGACCCCGGCGTCGCTGCGCAAGGACGTGGTCCGCGCCATCTCGCGGCACGAGCGCGCGGCCCAGCCGCAGCTCGTCGACGTCGACGACGCGCTGGTGCGGCTGCGCGCGGTGCTGCTCGACTACCGCGTCGCCCTCTCGCGGCCCGACGACATCCTCGGCGTCTCGGTGTTCGACTGCGTCACCGAGCTCTCCCGGCTCGCGCTCCTCCCGACCCCGCCGACCACGACCGCCCGCCTCGACCGGGCGACCGTCGAGCGGATCGCGGGCGATCGCGCCGCCATCGCCCGCACGATGATCGAGGCTGCGAAGCTCGGCCAGTTCCGCTACGGCCCGGGCGACTCGCCCTGGTACGGCGCGTCCTTCCCGACCGGCGAGGCGGCCCAGCAGTCGCACGCGCTCGCGCAGCGCCTGTCGGCCACCGAGGTCCCGCGCCTGCTCGCCCGCGCGCAGGAGCTCATCGGGTCCACCCGCATGCGCCCGTTCGAGACGATCGGCGAGCTCGGGGTCTACCTGCGGCTCCTCACCGACATCCGCGACACCCTCGACCGCTTCCTCCCCGCGGTGTTCGACCGCTCGGTCAGCGAGCTCATCGTCGCGACCGGCCCCAAGCGCGAGCACCCCGAGATGTCGGCGGGCGACCGTCGGCGCCTGCGCAAGCTCGCGAAGGAGTACGTGCGCCCCGGCATGCACGTCGGCGACCTCCACGAGGCGCTCACCCGCGTGCAGCAGCAGCGGATCCTGTGGCAGCGCTTCGTCGCGGCCGGCGTCGTGCCGGAGGTGCCGACCGGCATCTCCGACGTCGCGGTCGCCTGGCAGCAGGTGGCCGCCGACCTCGCCTCGCTCGACGTTCCGCTCGGTCACACCGCGCGCGAGCAGCAGCTCGAGAACCTCCCGCTGCCCCGGCTCGGCGCGCTGCTGTCCTCGCTGGCCGAGCCGAGCGACGTGCTGCAGAACCTCCAGGAGCGGAGCGCCCTCATGGCGCGGCTCCGCGACCTCGATCCGCTGCTCACGGACCTCGCGGCGCGGCACGTGCCCGAGGAGCAGGTGGCCGCCGAGCTCGAGCAGTCCTGGTGGCGCTCGGCCCTCGACTCCCTCCTCGAATCGGATCGCGCCCTCCTCGGCGCCAAGGCCGACGTGCTGGAGCGGCTGGAGGCCGACTTCCGCCTCGTCGACGAGTCCCACGCCGCGGGCAGCGCCCAGCAGCTCGCGTGGCAGCTCGCCGAGAACTGGCGCATCGGCCTCGTCGACTGGCCCGCCGAGGCGACCGCCCTCAAGGAGCTGCTGAAGACCGACCGGATCAGCGCCGCGACCCTGCAGCATCACGCGCCGCACCTGGCGCGGTCGGTCGCGCCGGTGTGGCTGGTGTCGCCGTACGAGGTCGACCGGGTCTCCGACTCCATGCCGTTCGACGTCGTCGTCGTGGTCGACGCCGGCGCCACCACCATCGCCGAGAACGTCGGCGCGATCCGCCGCGCGCGGCAGGTGATCGCGTTCGGCGACCCGGTGACGCAGACGCCGTCGTCGTTCGAGCTGCGGCTCGGACCGGTCGAGGAGACCGCGCCCGAGCTCGACGCGCGGCACCTGGACGAGCTGCACGGGCGCTCCGCCCTCGCCCAGCTGGCCGGCGTGCTGCCGGTCCTCTCGCTCACCCGCAGCTATCGCGCCGGCGGCGAGGACCTCGCCGAGCTCGTCAACCGCCGGTTCTACGGGGGTCGGATCGACTCGCTGCCGTGGGCCGGGTCCTTCCTCGGGCACGGCAGCCTCGTGCTCGACTTCGTCGAGAACGGCACCGGCATGCCCGACCCGTCGGGCGGGGTCGAGAGCGTCGACGCCGAGGTGAACCGCGTGCTCGCCCTCGTCGAGGAGCACGCGCGTCTGCGCCCGCACGAGACGCTCATGGTCGTGACCGCGAGCGAGAAGCACGCGGTGCGGGTGTTCCAGGCGGTGCTGTCGGCGATGTCCGGCAAGCCGGAGCTCACCGACTTCGTCATGCGCGACGGGGCCGAGCCGTTCACGGTGCTGCCGATCGACCGCTCGGCGGCCGAGAGCCGCGACCGCGTCATCTTCTCGCTCGGCTACGGGCGCACCCCGCACGGCCGCGTGCTGAGCGACTTCGGTGCTCTCGGCCGCCCAGGCGGGGAGCGGCTGCTCGCCGTCGCGATGACCCGCGCCCGCCGCTCGATGGTGATCGTCACGTGCTTCCGGCCCGCGGACATCGAGGACGGCCGCATCCGCCACGGCGCCGTGGCTCTCGCCGAGATCCTCGACGAGGTCGCGGCCCGCCGCGCCGAGCCGCCGCTGCCGGACGACTCCGACCCGATGCTCGTCGACCTCGCGCGCCGGCTCGAGGCCCGTGGCCTGCGCACCGCCCTCGGGCACCGCGGCAAGCTCGGGCTCGTGGCCGCGAACGGCGGGATGTGCTTTGTGGTCGAGACCGACCAGGCGCTCCTCGGGCGGTCACTGCGCGAGTCGATCCGGCTCCGCCCGGAGGTGCTGCGCCGGCTCGGTTGGCACTACGCCCGCGTGCACGCCTTCGAGGTCTTCGCCGACCCCGACGCGGTCGCCGACCGCATCGCGGTCGCGGCGGGGCTCGCGGGCGGGCTCCTCACGCAGGAGATCCCGGTCGTCACCGCCGCCGGTGCCTGACGACTCCGGCTCCGCGCCCGAGCCCGAGGAGCGTCCGGAGGCCCGGCCGCGCCGCCGCCGGGTGACGACCGCGCCACCCGCCGGCTCCGATCCCGCGCCGCAGCAGGAGCCCGAGCGGCACGCCGAGGGCGAGAACGACGCGCGCCTGCGGCAGGACAAGCCCCCGCACTACTGACCGCCGTCCCGCGCCGCTCCGCTCCGTGCGCCGTCCGCCTCTGTCCGAAATGCAGGAGACGACGGTCCGGAAGTGGCCCGTGCGGCCTCTGGAGCGGTATCCGAGGTCGGCTCTCCTGCATTTCGGACCGCACCGATACGCGCTTCGCGCTACTCGGTCCGCTGGGGCGGGATGCCGCCCTGCTGCTCCTTCAGGAGATCGCGGATCTGCTCGAGGAGCTCGGTCTCGGTGAGCGCCGGCGGCTCGGCCGGGGCCTCCTCGGCGGGCTTGCGCCGCAGCTGGGCCTTCTTGAGGTAGTTCATCGGCATGATGAGGCCGAAGTAGATCGCGGTCGCGATGAGCACGAACTGGATGATTGCCGAGATCACGGCGCCCCACGCGAGGATCACCGCCGCGTGCCCCGGCGACGCGGCGCGCAGCGTGATGCCCGCCTTCGCGATGTCGCTGGAGTCGAAGATGAGCGAGATCAGCGGGTTGAAGATCCCGGTGACGAGCCCGTTGACGATCGCGGTGAACGCGGCGCCGATGACGACTGCGACGGCGAGGTCGATGACGTTGCCGCGGAGGAGGAACTCCTTGAAGCCCTTGAGCATGGCGACTCCTTAGTTGCTGGACGAACCGGATGCCGTGGAGGTGCTGCTGCTGGAGGTGCTGCTGGTGCTGGGGCTGCTCGGCGCCGTGGTCGCGCCGTTGCTCGTGGTGCCGGATCCCTCGGATTTCGCTCCGCCGTCGCCCGACGGCTTCGCCCGGCTGTCCGTGCGGTAGAACCCCGACCCGTTGAACGTCACCCCGACGCTGCCGTACTGCTTCCGCAGGAGTCCGCCGCAGTTCGGGCAGACGGTCAGCGCGTCGTCGGTGAAGGCCTGCTGGATGTCGAACGCGGTGCCGCACTCGGTGCAGCGGTAGGAGTAGGTGGGCATGGCTCTCAGGTGCGACGCGGGTGGAGGTCGGTGATCCCGCTCGGGGTGACGACCCCGTCGACCGGCATGTCGTGGCGGTCCCGCGGGACGGAGTCCACCAGCTCGTCGTCGAAGATCACAGCATAGACGGGCGGGCAGCCCTCCATGCTGCCGAGCGTCTTGTCGAAGTAGCCGCGGCCCCAGCCCATCCGCATGCCGGAGCGGTCGACGCTCGCGGCCGGGATCACGATGAGGTCGGCCGCGTTGATCGCGATCGGCCCGAGGAGCTCGGTCGTCGGCGCCGGGAGGCCGAGCGCGTCCTCCTCTTCCTCCTGCCCGTCGTACGGCGCCCAGTCGAGCAGGCCGTCCTCGCGGGAGACGGGGAGCAGCACCCTCATGCCCTGCAGGTGGGCCCAGTGCACGAAGTCACGGGTCGGCGGCTCATCGGGCAGCGAGAGGTAGCAGGTGACGGTGCGGGCCGAGAGCCGGCCCACCAGCTCTTCCAGGTGCGCGGTGATCGCGGCGCTGTCGTGCTCCCGCTGCGTGGACGTGCGGGCGCGACGACGTTCGCGGAGCTCCGCCCGGAGCGCCCGCTTCTGCGAATCGACCTCGTCGGCCACAGGGGAAGTCTAGGTGGCGACTCCTCCTCGGGTATGGACCGATACCCTCTTGCCATGGGCACGTCCATCACGAAGGCAGTCATCCCCGTCGCGGGCCTCGGGACCCGGTTCCTCCCGGCGACGAAGGCGATGCCCAAGGAGATGCTGCCGGTCGTCGACAAGCCGGCCATCCAGTACGTCGTGGAGGAGGCGGCCGCCGCCGGTCTCTCCGACGTCCTCATGATCACCGGCCGCAACAAGACGGCGCTCGAGAACCACTTCGACCGGGTCGGCGAGCTCGAGCAGGTGCTCACCAGCAAGGGCGACACCGCGAAGCTCGAGAAGGTGAAGTTCTCGACGGACCTCGCCGACGTCCACTACGTCCGCCAGGGCGACCCGAAGGGCCTCGGGCATGCCGTGCTCCGCGCCAAGATGCACGTGGGGCGGGAGCCGTTCGCCGTGCTCCTCGGCGACGACATCATCGACGATCGCGACGTGCTGCTGAAGAAGATGCTCGACGTGCAGATCGCGCGGAACACGACCGTCGTCGCCCTGCTCGAGGTCGACCCGTCGCAGACCCACCTCTACGGCATCGCGACCGTCGAGCCGACGGACGAGGACGACGTGGTGCGGATCACGGGCATGGTCGAGAAGCCGTCCGCCGGCGAGGCCCCGTCGAACCTCGCGGTCATCGGGCGCTACGTGCTGCGCCCGGAGATCTTCGAGATCCTCGAGAACACCCCGCCCGGCAAGGGCGGCGAGATCCAGCTCACCGATGCGCTGCAGGCGCTCGCCACCGGCCCGGGCTGGGCGGGCGGCGTGCACGGCGTCGTCTTCCGCGGCCGTCGCTACGACACGGGCGACCGGCTCGACTACCTGAAGGCGATCGTCCAGCTCGCCGTCGATCGCGACGACCTCGGCCCGGACTTCCGCCCCTGGCTCAGCGACTTCGTCGCCGGGCTCGACGACCGGCCGTGACCGCGCCGATCCTTCACGACGGACCGATCACCATCCGGTCGATCGCGATGCGGGATGCGCGCGCCCTCGACCGGGAGCTCGCGGCCAACCGCTCGTGGCTGCGGACGTGGGAGGCGACCAACCCCCACGGCCCGATCGGCTTCGACACGCGCGCGAGCATCCGCTCCCTCCTCGCGAGCTCCCGCGCCGGCACGGGCGTGCCGTTCGTCGTGGAGTACGAGGGCGAGTTCGCCGGCCAGCTGAACGTCTCGGGGATCTCGTACGGGTCGCTGTCGTCCGCGTCGATCGGCTACTGGATCGCGGAGCGGTTCGCCGGCAAGAACATCATGCCCACGGCGGTCGCCCTCGCGACCGATCACTGCCTGTTCGGGATGGGGCTGCACCGGATGGAGATCTGCATCCGCCCCGAGAACGGCCCGTCGCTTCGGGTGGTCGAGAAGCTCGGCTTCCGCTACGAGGGACTGCGTCGCCGGTTCATCCACATCAACGGCGATTGGCGCGACCACTTCTGCTTCGCGCTGACCGTCGAGGAGCTGCCCATGGGGGTGCTCCGGCGCTGGAAGGACGGGCGCGTGCCGGCCGGCGTCGGGTCGGTACCGGAGGCGGATCGCCGCGCCGCGACGCATCCCCTCCGATTGGGGTAGCGGCTTTTCGCGGCGACGCGCGCGCCTACCTTCGATCTCGAGTTGAGGTTCTTACCCTCATCGCATGGAGGCCACCGGGATCGGCACCGCGATCATGCTCGCGATCGCCGCTGCGCTCTGGTTCCTGTATCTCGTGCCGACCTGGCTGAAGCGCCGCGAGTACCTCGCGACCGAGCGCACGGCGACCCGTTTGCAGCAGACGTTGCGCATCATGGCGGAGACGGCGGAGACGCCGGAGATCGTCCGGGTCGAGGCGCGCGTGCGCGAGGCCGTCCGCCAGGAGCGCGCACTCCGCGCCGAGGAGCGGGCCGCTCGACGCCGGCTCGCGGCACAGCTGCGCCGCGAGGAGGCCGCCGAGCGCGCCGCGGACCGGGCGGCGATCGCCGCCGCGGCCCGCATCGAGGCGGAGCCGGATCCCGCCGCGCTGCGTCGCCGACGGATGCGCCGGACCCGCGCGCTCGCGTCGCTCCTGATGATCGCGGCCACCGTCGTCGGCGGCATGCAGATCGCGCTCATCGCGACGACCGGCGCCGTGCCCGCCTCGTGGGGTGTGCTCGCCGTCGCCGGAGCCGGGGCGTGCGTCGCGGTGAGCGTGCAGCGCCGTCTCGACGCCCGTCGCGCCCCGCGCACCGCAGCCGACCCCGTCGCAGCATCGACCCCCGTCGCCGTGCCCGTCGCGGTCGCCCCCGCCGCGCCGGCGCGCGAGTGGACCCCCGTGCCGCTCCCGCGGCCGCGCTACCTCGACCGACCCGCGCCCCAGCCGATCGTGCCGCCCCTCGACGCCGCCGCCCTTCGCCGTGCGGCCGCCGCCGAGGCCGCGGAGGCGGAGTGCGCCCGCATCGCGGCGCACGCCGAGCCGGAGGTGGTGCCGTTCCGCCGCCGCGAGGAGCGAGCGGTGCCCGCCGCGACCGCGTCGCGCTTCGCCGGCATGGGGCTGCTCGACCCGCGCGACACCGCGGCCCCCGACCTCGACGAGGTCCTGCGTCGTCGTCGCTCCGCGGTCTGAGCGGGACCGGGCCGCGCGCACGCGGGTCCCGGACGACCTGCTAACCTTGCTGAGTTGTCCGGCGAGCCGGGCAGCCCGGGCCCATGGCGCAGTTGGTAGCGCGTCTCGTTCGCAATGAGAAGGTCGGGAGTTCGAATCTCCCTGGGTCCACCACCACCGCGCTCGGCGACCGACCGCATCGCCTCACCTCTCGCGGCTGCCCCGAACCGCTGCCGATCTGTCGGGCTAAGGTGGCGGCACGCCGGTCCGGCACGGGAGGTGGCATGGCCGCGACGCTCCGCTCACTGCTCGCCGTCCCGCGCTTCCGCCTCCGGCTCGTGGTACCGCCGGCCGATCCGGCGGTGCTCGACGCGCCGCTCGCCTGGGTGCACAGCTCCGACCTCGGCGACCCGACGCCGTGGCTCGAGCCGGGCCAGCTGCTCCTGACCGACGGCGACCAGTTCCGCGGCGACCGGGTCGGTGCCGTCGATTACATCGCGCGGCTGCAGCGGGCAGAGGTGGTCGGCCTCGGGTTCGCGACCCGGATCATCCACGACGAGATCCCGTGCGCCGTCGTGCAGGCGGCCGAGAAGGCGGGATTCCCGCTCCTCGAGGTCGCGGACCGTGCGCCGTTCATGGCCATCATCCGGCACGTGGCCGACGAGATCGCCGCCGCCCAGCGCGAGCGGCTCGACTGGCTGACGGGGGCGCAGCGCGCGATCGCCCGGGCGGCGCTCCGCGTCGACGGTCTGACCGCGATCCTGCGGGAGCTCGAGAGCCGGCTCGACGGCTGGGTCGCGCTCTACGACGCGGCCGGCGAGCGGGTGGCGGTCGCGGTCGCGCGCGAGATCCCCGCGGACCTCGTCGACGCCGTCGACGAGGCCGTCGGCCGCGCCGTGCACCGCCGGACCCGCAGCGCGGGGCGGATCTCGATCGGCGGCGGGGAGGTCACGCTGCAGACGCTCGGCCGGCCCGACCGCCTGCGCGGGGTGCTCGCGATCGGGCATCCGGCGCCGCTCGACGAGGCCGGCACCGATCTCGTGGCGAGCGTCATCGCGATCGCCTCGGTCGCCCTCGAGCAGAGCGCCGCCCTCGAGGAGTCGCGGGCGAGCCTGCGGGCCGGGATCCTCGAGCTGCTGCTCGCGGGCAGCGTCGACGCCGCGCGCCGGAGCCTCGATCGCCTCGGCGTCGCGCTCCCCGCGGAGCCGGTGCGCGTCGTCGTCGCGGCGATCGGCGAGGACCGGGCGCTCGTCGACGAGCTGGAGCTGGAGGCCGAGCGCGGGCGCGGCCCGTTCTTCGCGGCCCACAGCGACCGGCTCGTGCTGATCGCGGGAGCCGGGGACGCCGGCGGTCCCGGCGACCTCGAGACGCTCGATGCGGTCCTGCGCCGCCACCGCATCGCGGCGGGGGCGTCGGGCCCGGCCCGCCTCGAGGAGCTGTCGGTAGCGCTCGCCGAGGCGGAGCGCGCGGCCGCCGCGCCGACCGCCGGCGCGACCCCGGGCCTGCGGCGATTCGACGAGCTGACGTCGTCGGGGATGCTCGGCCTCCTCGGCGCGGCGGGGGGTCGGGAGGCGGCGCGTCGGCTGCTAGCCCCCGCCCGGGCGCGGGAGGACGACGGCGCCGGGCTCCTGCACGCGGCGCGGGTGTGGCTCGAGCACAACGGCGCGTGGGATCCGGCGGCGCGCGCTCTGGGACTCCACCGGCACACGCTCCGGGCCCGGATCGACCTGCTCGGCGCGGTGCTCGGCCTCGACCTCGGCGACTTCGCCGGGCGTGCCGAGCTGTGGGCGGCACTGCAGCTGGACGAGGCGGAACGCGGGACGGGCCGGCAGAGATGACCGGCACCGTCAACGGGCGCGTCTCGTTCTGGTGGGACGCGATCGGCGGCCCGGGCCGGCGCCGCGCCCCGCTCGACGGCTCCCGCCGGGCCGACGTCGTGATCGTCGGCGCCGGGTACACCGGCCTCTGGACCGCCTACTCGCTGCTCGCGCTCGACCCGTCGCTCGACGTCGTGCTCCTGGAGCAGGAGTTCGCCGGGTACGGGGCCTCGGGTCGCAACGGCGGCTGGCTCACCCACGACATCACCGGCGGGCGGGAGCGCTACCTGGTGTCGCACGGGCGGGCGGCCGTGGACGAGTTCCAGCGCGCCATGGACGACAGCGTCGACGAGGTGATCCGGGTCGCGTCGGCGGAGGGGATCGACGCCGACATCCGGAGGGGCGGCGAGCTCACCGTGGCCACCACGCCCGCCCAGCTCGCGCGGCTGGTCGCCCACGTGCGCAGCGAGGAGCAGTGGGCGAGCAGCGACCTGCGGCTCCTCGGCGCCGAGGAGAGCATGGCGCGGGTCGGCGTCGCGGGCACGCTCGGCGGGGCGTGGCACGAGCACTGCGCGCGGATCCAGCCGGCCAAGCTCGCGCGCGGACTCGCGGCGGCGGTGGAGCGTCGCGGCGGCACGATCATCGAGGGCACCCGGGTCTCGGAGATCCGCCCCGGCGCGGCCGTCACCGACCGCGGCGTCGTCGAGGCGCCGTTCCTCGTGCGCGCGACCGAGGGCTTCACCGCCGCGCTCCGCGGCGAGCACCGCACCTGGCTGCCGATGAACTCGTCGCTCATCGTCACCGAGCCGCTCCCGCCGGAGGTGTGGGCCGCGATCGGCTGGGAGGGCCGCGACACCCTCGGCGACATGGCGCACGTCTACATGTACGCCCAGCGCACCGCCGACGACCGCATCGCGATCGGCGGGCGCGGCGTGCCGTACCGCTACGGCTCGCGCACCGACCACGACGGCGGCACGGCCCCGCGGACGATCGCGAGCCTCGCCGCGATCCTCACCCGCTTCTTCCCCTCGACCCGCGGTGCCCGCATCGAGCACGCCTGGTCGGGCGTGCTCGGGGTCCCGCGCGACTGGGCCGCGACGGTCGCGCTCGACCGCGGCACCGGCCTCGCGTGGGCCGGCGGGTACGTCGGCACCGGGGTGACCACGACGAACCTCGCGGGGCGCACCCTCGCCGACCTCATCCTCGGGCGCGACACCGAGCTCACCCGCCTGCCCTGGGTCGATCACCGGGCGCGCCGGTGGGAGCTGGAGCCGCTCCGCTGGCTCGCGGTGCAGGGCATCTACGGCGCCTACCGGGCCGCCGATCGCGCCGAGCGGCGCGGCCGGACCACGACGTCGCCGCTCGCCCGGATCGCCGACCTCGTCGCCGGGCGGCACTGAACGGACGGCGACGGCGCCCGCTCCACGTGGAAGGATGAACCCGCCGTCGCCACCGACCGGAGGAGCGCCCCATGCCCACCAAGATCGAGCTCATCGTCGACAACCTCGACGACGCCGACGCGTTCGACGCCGCCCTGCCCGGGCTGCTCGACCTCGCCCGCGCCCTGCCGGCGCTCGAGCGCCTCGAGTCCGGGAAGGTCTGGCCGAAGGAGGACGGCACGCCGACCCCGGCGTTCCGCACCCTGACGCTCTGGTTCCCGGGCTACGACGAGGCGTCGGCGGCCACGTCTTCGACCGAGGGCGGCGCGTTCTTCCCGGCCTTCTTCGGCGCCGCGGGCGGCAAGGTGACCGGTCTGTTCACCGACGTCGAGTCGGCGTAGCAGCCGGGTGTCCGCGAGCGCCTTCACCGTCGACCTGGGCGGGAGCCACGTCACCGCCGCCGAGATCGTCGTCGACGGCGAGCGGGCGCGGGTCGAGCGCCGGCGGAGCGCCGTCATCGACCCGCACGGCTCCGCCGACGCGATCCTCGACGCCGTCGCCGGCGTCATGACGGGCGTGACCCGCTACCCGGTCGCGTGGCGGCTCGCCGTCCCCGGGCCGTTCGACCTCGCCGAGGGCATCGGCCGCTACCGCGACGTCGGCAAGTTCGAGGCTCTCGACGGCGTCGACATCCGGGCGGGCCTCTCGGCGCGGCTCGCGGCCGGCACCACCCTCCGCTTCGCGAACGACGCCGATGCGTACGGGGTCGGCGAGTGGGCGTTCGGCGCGGGCCGACGCGCGTCCCGCATGATCTGCATCACCCTCGGCACCGGCGTCGGCTCCGGCTGGATCGTGGCGGGGGAGCCGGCCGACGACGGGCCGGAGGTGCCGCGCGACGGCGAGGCCCACTTCATCGAGGTCGACGGGCGCCCGATCGAGGAGACGGTCTCGACGCGCGCGATCGTCGAGCGCTACCGCCGCGCGAGCGGCAGCACCGCGACCGTGCGCGAGATCGCGGAGCGGACGCGCGCGGGCGACGCCGACGCCGCCGACGCGCTGCGCGGTCCGATGGAGGCGCTCGGCGCGGCGCTGCGCCCGTGGGCCGAGCGGTTCCGCCCCGACGTCCTCGTGGTCGGCGGCGGGATGTCGGCGGCATGGGACCTGATCGGGGAGCCGCTCACACGCTCCCTCGGCCGGCCCTCCGTCGAGGTGGTGCCGGGCGCGCTGGGCGAGGAAGCACCGCTCCTCGGCGGGGCGTCGCTCGAGCTCGAGCACGCGGCCCCATGAACGACCGGGACGGCGTCGACATCGACCCCGGCGACGGGCGCCATGAGACCGCCGCCCAGCGCGCGGATCGCAACTGGGGCGAGATCCTCCAGGAGCTCCGTGTGATCCAGACCGGCACCCAGCTCGTCAGCGGGTTCCTGCTCACGGTCGCGTTCCAGCCGCGGTTCACCGCGCTCGACGCGATCGACCGCGCGGTCTACGGGGCGCTCGTCGCGCTCGCGGCGGCCAGCACGATCCTCGGGCTTTCGATCGTCGCGATGCACCGCGCCCGGTTCCGCCACCACGACAAGCCCCGCGTCGTCACCGTCGCCAACACCATGCTGCGGGTGATGGTCGTCGCGGTGGCCGCCCTCGCGGTGGGCGTGGTGCTGCTCGTGTTCGACGCGGTGTTCGGGCGCCTCGCCGGCGTGCTCGCGGGCGGGACGGCGGTGCTCGCCGTCGTCGGCCTCCTCGTGCTCCTGCCGAACGTCTGGCACCGGCCTCCGCGAGGAGTGGACGCTCCCTGAGAGTCGACGGCGCGGCCGATGCCCGCGCGTAGCGTCGGCGCCATGACCTCCACCATCGAGACCACCCCGGACGTCGAGCGCACCCGCCGCGAGAATGCGGAGCACGGCTTCACCGCTTCGCGCACCTTGACCGACTCGCTGCAGGCGGTGCTCGTCGACCTGATCGAGCTGGCCAACCAGGGCAAGCAGGCGCACTGGAACCTGGTCGGACCGAACTTCCGCGACCTGCACCTCCAGCTCGACGAGGTCATCGACGCGGCCCGTACCTTCGCCGACGAGGTGGCCGAGCGCATGCGCGCCCTGCACGCGACGCCGGACGGCCGCAGCGGCGTCGTGTCGTCGCAGACGACCCTCGAGGAGTTCCCGGGCGGCGAGGTCCTCACCATCGACACCGCCGACATGATCACCGCGCGCATCGAGTCGGCGGTCGCGACCTGTCGGCGCGTGCACGACGACGTCGACGACGAGGACCCGACGAGCGCCGACCTGCTGCACGAGATCATCGCGAAGCTCGAGCAGTTCGCGTGGATGATCAGCGCCGAGCACCGACGCCCGAAGGGGTCCGCGGCGTGAGCGCCGCGACCGCGGAGGAACTCGAGGCGGTCACCGCGATCCTCTCGGCGGGACGCACCGCGGCGGTCACCACGCGCACCGTCGAGGGCGCCCTGCACAGCCGCCCGCTCGCACTTCTCGACGACGAGTTCGACGGGGTCCTCCGCTTCTTCACCCAGGACCCGAGCGCGAAGACCGCCCAGATCGCCGCGCACCCCGAGGTCAACGTGTCGGTCGGCGACGGCAAGGGCTGGCTCTCGCTCGCCGGGATCGCCACGGTGACGCACGACCCGCAGCTGCTCGACCGCTACTGGAACCCGTGGGCGGACTCCTACTTCGACGGTGGACGCGAGGACCCGACCGCGGCCCTGCTGGAGGTCGAGGTGGGGTCGTTCGAGTACTGGGACCTCCGCAAGCCGGCGATCGCGCAGCTCTTCGAGGTGGTGAAGGGCATCGTCACGAAGTCGGAGCCGGACCTGGGAGAGACGCGCGCGGCGGACGTGTAGGACTCCGCCGACAGGTCTCGATACGCGGCTTCGCCGCTACTCGACCCGCGGGGTCGCGAGTCCCGGGATCACCCGGGCGCCGGGCAGTGCGGCCAGGACCGCGCCCGGCGCCTCGATCTTGCTCGTGCGGAGCCCCGAGCCGACGATCGCGGCGGGAAGTGACGGGATCCGGTCGTCGACGAGCAGCGCCCACTCCGCGGGCAGGCCGATCGGGGTGATGCCGCCGTACTCCATCCCGCTCAAGGCGACCGCGTCCTCCATCGGGGCGAAGCTCGCCCGGCGGGCGTCGAGCAGCCGGCGGACCACGCCGTTCACGTCGAGCCGTGTCGTCGCGAGCACGACGCAGGCCGCGTGGCGGACGACGTCGCCGCGTCGTCCCGCGACGACGACGCAGTTGGCGGAGACGTCGAGTCCGACGCCGTAGACCGCGCAGAACGCGGCCGTGTCGGCGAGGCCGGGGTCGATCGAGGCGACCCGCACGGCGGCCGCGGCATCGCCCAGGTCACGCAGCGCCGCGGCGACGGGCGGCGCGAGGAGCTCGGGGCGGCTGAGCGCGGGCTGGAGATCGAGGACCGGGGCCATCGGATCATTCTCGCCGTGCGGAGACAGCCTCCGGATCGGCTAATATCATTGCGTTCGCTAACGATCTGGGAGCTCAGCGTCGAGACCCGAGACCCGTCCCGGAAGGTTCCCTCGTGTCCAGCACCACCGCCGCCAAGCCCCGCTCCGGCATGTTCCACAAGGATCACCCGCGCTACAAGTGGATCGCCCTGAGCAACACCACCCTCGGCATGCTCATGGCCACCATCAACGGCTCGATCGTGCTCATCTCGCTGCCGGCGATCTTCCAGGGCATCAAGCTCGACCCGCTCGACCCCAACAGCACGAGCTATCTGCTCTGGATGCTGATGGGCTTCATCCTCGTCACCGCCGTGCTCGTCGTGAGCTTCGGCCGGCTCGGCGACCTCTACGGCCGGGTGCGGATCTACAACATCGGCTTCATCGTCTTCACGATCGCGGCGATCCTCTGCACGATCGATCCGTTCACCGGCGGCGCGGGGGCGCTGTGGCTGATCGGCTGGCGCATCGTGCAGGCGGTCGGCGGCTCGATGCTGTTCGCGAACTCCACCGCGATCCTCACCGACGCCTTCCCCGCGAACCGCCGCGGCTTCGCGCTCGGGATCAACCAGATCGCGGCGCTCGCCGGCACCTTCCTCGGCCTCATCCTCGGCGGCGTGCTCGCCGTGGTCGACTGGCACCTGGTCTTCGCCGTCAGCATCCCGTTCGGGATCATCGGGGCCGTCTGGTCGATCGTGTCGCTCCACGAGGTGGGCGCCCGCGGCACGGGACGCATCGACTGGTGGGGCAACATCCTCTTCGCGGTCGGACTGCTCGCCCTCCTCATCGGCATCACCTACGGCATCCAGCCGTACGGCGACTCGTCGACCGGCTGGACCAACCCGTGGGTGCTCGGCGGGATCATCGGCGGCGTCATCGTGCTCGTCGGCTTCGTGGTGCTCGAGCACTACGTCGCCGACCCGATGTTCAACCTCAAACTGTTCCGGATCCGCGCGTTCACCTTCGGCAACCTCGCCGGCCTGCTCGCGTCGATCGGCCGCGGCGGCCTGCAGTTCATGCTGATCATCTGGCTGCAGGGCATCTGGCTGCCGCTGCACGGCTACAGCTACGAGTCGACGCCGCTCTGGGCCGGCATCTACCTGCTGCCCCTGACCGTCGGATTTCTCGTCGCCGGTCCGATCTCCGGCACCCTCTCCGACCGGATCGGCGCGCGCCCGCTCGCCACCGGCGGCCTGCTCGTCGTCGCGGTCACGTTCGTGCTGCTGCTCGTGATCCCGGTCGACTTCGACTACTGGACCTTCGCCATCCTGATCTTCTTCAACGGGGTCGGCTCGGGGATGTTCGCGGCGCCGAACCGCACGGCGATCATGAACGCGGTGCCGGCTGCCCAGCGCGGGGCCGCCTCCGGCATGACCGGCACGTTCCAGAACGCGGGCAACTCGCTCTCGATCGGCATCTTCTTCTCGCTCATGATCGGCGGGCTCGCGAGCACGCTCCCGGCCGCGCTGTCGAAGGGGCTCGCCGCGCACCACGTGCCGGCGGCGGCCGTGCATGCGGCGGCGCAGATCCCGCCGGTCGGCAACCTGTTCGCGGCGTTCCTCGGCATCAACCCGATCGCGGCGCTTCTCCAGCAGCTGCACGTCGAGTCGGCTCTGCCGGCGGCCGACCTCAAGGTGCTCGAGGGCAAGGAGTTCTTCCCGTCGCTGATCTCGGATCCCTTCCACTCCGGGCTGTTCGTCGTCTTCATCGCGGCGGCGATCATGTCGGTGATCGGGGCGATCGCCTCCGCGGTCATGGGGGGCAAGTACCTGCACGAGACCGGCTCCGTCGCCACCGTCGAGACGACGCGCTCCGGCCGGCCCCGCACCGAGTCGACCGAGACCGTCGACCCCGCGCAGGCGCTCAGCGACGTCTGAGCGGCCCGGCCGTCAGCTCAGTATGTCCTTGGTGAGGAAGCGCCAGACGGCCAGCCCGCCGAACACGACGACGTAGCCGAGCTGCAGCCACCCGTTCTGGGCGAACGAGTCCCAGACGAGCGGGGCGCGGAGGAGATCGCCGAAGCCGAGCCAGTAGTGGCTCGGCAGCCAGGCGTGGATCGCGTCGAGCTGGGGGAGCGCGTCCGCGATCTGGGACGCCCCGGCGAGTACGACCGTCGCGGCCATCGCGCCGACCGGGATGGTGGTGAGGGTGGAGATGAAGAGCCCGATCGCGCAGAGCCCGGACATCGAGAGCACGACGTAGAGCACGAGGAGCGCGGCGCGGCCCGCGAACTCGGCCGGGCCGATCGTCTCGCCGGAGAGCAGGACCACGTCGCCGACGGGGAACAGGGCGGCGCCGCTCGCGACGCCGGCGAGCACGATCACCGCCGTCGCCGCGGCCGTGAACGCGAGCGCGCCGACGTACTTGACGACGAGCAGCCGGAGCCGGCCGACCGGCGCGATGAGGAGCGCGCGCAGGGTGCCGAGGGACGCCTCGCCCGCGATCGTGTCGCCGGCCACGACGCCGATCGTGAGCGGCAGGAAGAGCGGGATCGACGCCACGAGCGCCGTGAACGACACGAAGAGCCCGTTCTGGGTGATGTCGGCGAGGAACGCGGGGCCCCGTCCGGACGAGCCGGCGCCGGTCACCCGCACGGCGACGGCGATGAGGATCGGCACGAGCGCGAGCGCGCCGAGCATCGCGATCGTGCGTCGGCGGCGGAACAGGGTCGCGAGCTCCGAGCCGAGGAGCGCGACGGGGCGCGGTACGCTCGTCCGCGCGTCAGCCGGCGACATCGAAGCCCTCTCCGGTGAGCGCGACGAAGCGGTCCTCGAGCGTGTCGCCCTCGACGGCGACGCCGCGGACGCGGACGCCGTGCTCGACGAGCGCCCGGACGAGATCCTCGATCGCGGTCGCGGGCTCGAGCTCCGCGGTGACGCCGTCCGGGCCGGGGCTCGCGACGACGCCGTGGGCGCCGAGGGTCGCGGCGGCCTCGGCTGGGTCCGGGGTCCGGATCACGAGATGCGTCCGCGTCGCGCGCCGGAGTTCGTCGAGGGCGCCCTGCGCGACGAGCCGGCCCGCGCGCATGACGGCCGCGTGCGTGCACACCTGCTCGATCTCCGCGAGCAGGTGGCTCGAGACGAAGACGGTGGTGCCGTCGGCGGCGAGCGACCGGATGAGCGTCCGCACCTCTCGCGTGCCCTGCGGGTCGAGGCCGTTCGTCGGCTCGTCGAGCACGAGCAGCTCCCGGGGTGCGAGGAGCGCCGCGGCGAGCCCGAGCCGCTGCTTCATCCCGAGCGAGTAGGCCCCGGCGCGCTTGCCGGCCGCCGCGCCCAGACCGACGCGGTCGAGCGCGGCGTCGACGCGAGCGCGGCGGGTGCGCGAGGACGTGCCGGGGTCGGCCGCATCGAGCCGGTGCAGGTTGCCGCGCCCGGAGAGGAACGGGTAGATCGCCGGCGACTCCACGAGCGCGCCGACGCGCGGGAGCACCGAGGCCAGCGCGCGAGGCATCGGCTCGCCGAGCACCTGGATCTCGCCGGTCGTCGGGCGCGCGAGCCCCAGAAGCATCCGGATGGTCGTCGTCTTGCCGGAGCCGTTCGGGCCGAGGAAGCCGAACACGGCGCCCCGGGGGACATCGAGGTCGAGCCCGTCGACCGCCTGCTGGTGACCGAAGCGCTTGCCGAGCCCCGAGGTCCGGATGGCCGCGTCCGGGGGCGCGGCCGGTGCGCTCACTGCGCGGCGGCCTGCAGCGTCGAGACCGGCACGGCCCCGGCCAGCACGCGGCCGTCGTCGGTGAACAGGACCGTGACGAGCGACGTCTGCAGGGCGCGACCACCGGGCACCGACGTGGTCAGCTCGCCGAACAGCGCGTTGCCGGTCACACTCGACGGGAGCTTCGCCGACGGGAGCGTCACGACGCTCGCCCAGCCGCTGCCGCTCACCGTCGGGCGCGGCGCGGCGGCGTCGTTCGAGAGGTGATCGGGCTTCATACCGTGGCGGGCGGAGGACAGGTCCTTCGTCGTCACCTTGGCGCCCTTCGGCGGGGTGAAGGAGAACAGCGAGGCGCTCGGCTTCGAGAACGAGACGTCCGTGAAGCCCACCGAGACGGCGTCGGCGGACTGGCCGCGCGCGTCGACGGCGAGCTTCAACGGCACGCCGGTGGCGCGATCCACCGAGACCACGACCTTGGCCACGAGCGTCTGGTCGGTCTTCGGCGTGAGCACGAGCCGGTCGACCGAGCGGCCGGCGACCGACGAGCCGGTGGTCACCGTCACGGTCGAACTCTTCTGCACGGCCGCGAGCAGCCGCTTCGCGAGGTCGGACGGCGTCGTGGGCGCCGGGCTCTCGGACTTCCGCGACGGGAGGAGCACGTGCTCGGCCGTCTTGGCCTTCGAGTCCCAGATCCAGACCGACGAGCCGTCGCGCACGATGTCGCGCTCGGCCAGCTGGTCGAGCACCTGCACCCGCTGGCGACTGGTCCCGTCGACGTAGACCTTCGCCGTGTGGGGCGCCGTCACGAGATCGAGGATCCCGCTCTCGCTCGAGGAGGGGGCGCCCGGGCCGGTCGTCGGCAGCTGGGGCAGCCCCAGGTCGGAGGTCTGCTGGATCGTGCCGGAGTAGGAGGCCGAGCCGCTCTTGGCGATCTTGGCGAGCACCTGCTGCGCGGTGGGCGTCTCGGTGCGGGAGGCCGGGGCGGCCTGGGCGGGCACCGCGAGGGTGCCGACGAGGACGGCTGCCGGGATCGCGACCCCGAGGGCCAGGGCGGGGAGAGTACGGAAGTTCGTGTGCATGCGGATCACCTCTTGCGTCCCCGGAAGAGTACGTCCGCATGCCGGTGGTTGGCTGTACTCCGCTGGGATGATTCCTGCGGCTCCGCGATCCCGCCCGTCGGGGTGGAGGATGGGCAGGATGATCTCCACCGCGCTCGCCCAGCGGCTCCGCGATGCCGGCCTCCACTGGGCGCCGGTGTCGGGCGACGTCTTCCAGCTCGCGCCGGGCGCGGGCACCGGCGCGGACGGCGAGCTGGAGGGCGACCTGTTCACGGTCAGCGACATGACGATCGAGGCGCACGTCTATCCCACGGGCACGATCCTCGGGTTCAACGGCACGACCGAGTGGGCTCTCGACTCCGTCGCGCTCGAGGACGCGCTGTGGCTGCCGCGCGAGGATCAGCTGCGGGACCTCCTGCAGAGCACGTTCCGTTCCCTCGACCGCCTCGAGGGCGGAGGTGCGGTGTCGTACCGGGTGCGCGTGGAGCGCGCGGGAGAGCAGCGAGAGTTCGCGAGCGACGATCCCGCCGAGGCCTACGGGCTGGCTGTGCTGGAGCTGGTGCTGGCGTCGCGCGACTGACCCGCACGGCGGATGAGCACCCTCACCGCTGGCAATCGGCTCGGAGGCGGGCCCGCCTCCCGACCGGCCTGCCTACCCTCCTGGCATCGGCTCCCGAAGCCGCTCATCCAGGAGGTCACCATGGGACTGCTCGACGACGCGAAGGACACCGCCGAGACGGCCGGCCGCAAGCTCGGCGACGCGGTGGACGACGCCAAGGACCGCCTCGGCGACAAGGTCGACGAGGCGCATGCCGACGCCGAGGTGAAGCACGCGGAGCGCGAGCGCGACGCGGTGCACGCCAAGAACGACGTCAAGGAGAAGCTCCGCGGCGACGACGCCTGACCCGCAGCGCGGCCGCTGCCGCCCGTGACATGATTGACGCGTCATCTAAACGGAGGAGCGTCACCGCCATGCGGCTCATGATCATCATCGGCAGCGTCCGCCCGGGCCGGGTGGGCCTCCCCATCGCCCGCTGGGTGGAGTCGGTCGCGCGCGAACGCGACGGGATCGAGATCGACGTCGTCGATCTGGCCGAGCTGGGGCTGCCCCTCATGGACGAGCCGAATCATCCTCGCCTGCAGCGATACACGAAGCCGCACACCCTGGCGTGGAGCCGGCGCGTGGCGTCCGCCGATGCCATCATCCTCGTGACCCCGGAGTACAACTACAGCTACTCCCCGGCGCTCAAGAACGCGCTCGACTATCTGCACCGCGAGTGGTGGCGCAAGCCGGTCGCCTTCGTCAGCTACGGGGGTGTCTCCGGCGGTACCCGCGGGGTCGTCGCGCTCACCGTCGTCGTCGGCGCCCTCGGCATGGTTCGGACGGGTGCCTCGGTCGAGATCAACTTCGCGGCGCCGCGCGTCCAGGACGGGGTGTTCTCCCCGAACGAGAAGGAGAGCGCGATCCTCGGGCACGTGCTGGACGAACTCGGACCGCTTTCGGAGGCGCTCGCCCCTCTGCGCTGATCGGGCCGGAAGCCGTCCCCCATTCTGGGGACCGCGGCGTATACTGGGTTCTCACAGGTGGCGCCGAGGTGCGCCGCTCGAGAGGACCGCATGGCCGCCGCGGACGCCGGAGCGATCGGCGCGGCGGTCGCGCGCTTCGTGGAAGGGATCGAGACCGATCCGATCCTCGCCCCGCACTGGGGCGACGTCGACCGGCGGCGTCTGCGCCAATACGCGCGGGGCATCGCTCTCCAGGCGGTCGGCGGCCCCGAGTTCCCGCTCGGCGATGTCGAGGCACGGCACTCCGTGGGGCTCGACGGTCCGGCGTTCGATCGGATCGAGTCGCTTCTCGCCCAATGCCTGGCCGACGCGGGTGTCTCCGGTGATGTGGTGGACGTGGCGCGCATGCGCGTCGAGGAGCTGCGGTCTCTGTTCATCGAGGCGGAACCGAGCCCCTGAGCGCCTCGGCCTAGCTCGGCTGGACCGGCACCGGCTCGGTGTCCGGCAGCGGGCTCGCGTCACGACCCCGGAGGTCGGGCGCGGCGCGCCGGAAGAGCACGGGTACGAGCAGGCCGACCACGGCGAACGCGATGGCGGCGGCGAAGCCGCCGTCGCCCCCGTTGCCGCCCGCCCCGCGGACGGCGTCGATGAGGAAGCCGGCGACGGCGGAGCCCACCGCCGCGCCGATCAGCTGGCCCGTGCCGACCCAGCCGTAGGCCTCGGCGGTGTCGCTGAATTTCACGCTCGACGAGACGATCGCGAAGATGACGGCGAGCGAGGGGGCGATGCACGCGCCCGCGATGAGCAGGGCCGCGTTCAGGCTCCAGAACTCCCAGGCCACGAGGGCGAGGCAGGAGCCGATGAGGACGATCCCCATCCGCCAGGCGAGGGCCCACGGCCCGACCGGGATCCGGCCGAGGAGCAGCCCGCCGAGCAGGGAGGCGACGGCCCAGATCGCGAGCACGATCCCCGAGCGCGCGTCGCCCTCGCCGAACGTCGCGATCACCGCGGCCTCCGTCGCCGCGCAGGTGCCGACGAGCAGGAAGCCCACCGCGGTCGCGAGCACGACCGGGGGCTTCGTCAGCACCGACCCGAAGCGCCGCTTGCTGCGCGGGATCCGCACCCGCCCGACCTCGGGCGAGAGCACGAACCAGGCGCCGCCTCCGACGAGGAACGCGACGGACAGCAGGATGCCGATCACCGTCGAGACCTGCGTGGCGACCAGCGTCACGACCACCGGACCGGCGATCCAGATGAGCTCCTGCGCCGACGCGTCGAGCGAGAACAGCGGTGTCAGCTGCCGCGAGTTGACGAGCTTCGGGTAGATGGTGCGGACCGCGGGCTGGATGGGGGGATAGCTCAGGCCGCTCAGCAGTCCGAGCAGCATGTAGGCGACGAGCGGCGTGCCGATCGGCGCCAGTGCGATCGCGGTGAGCGCGACGGCGCAGACGGCGATCGTCAGCACGAGGACCCGCCGCATGCCCCAGCGGCCCATCCAGCGACTCGTGAGCGGCCCTGAGACGGCCTGCCCGACGCTCGTGGTGGCGAGCACGAGGCCCGCGGCGCCGTAGCTGCCGAAGATGTGCTCGAGGTGCAGGAGGAAGCCGAGGGAGATCATCCCGCCCGGGAAACGGGCGACGAGCTGCGCGGCGATGATGCGGCCCACCCCGGGGGTGCGGAGGAGCTGGGCGTACGCGTTCATCGGCTTTCTCTTAGCATGAGCCACATGCTCGACTGGCTGGCGGACCTGGAGTCGGAGGCTGCGGAAAGACTCCCGTGGTACGTCCGAGAGTACTTCGCCGGGACCGTCGGGAGCGCGCAGCAGCGGGATCGCGCCCTCGCCGAATGGGACGCCGTGCGGTTCAGGCCGGCCGTCCTCCGGGGCGGCCGCGATCTCGATCTGCGGACCCGCGTCCTGGGGCGCGAGATCGCCTCGCCCGTGATGGTGCCGCCGATGTCGCAGCAGCTCGCCGCTCACCCGGACGGCGAGGCCGAGACGGCACGCGGCGTCGTGCGGGCGGGGTCTCTCCTGGGGGTGTCGACCAACACGGGCGTCGAATTCGAGCGCATCGCCGACGCGGGCGCGCCCTGGTGGTTCCAGCTGTATGCGATGAACTCCCCGGAGGTGGAGGCGCAGCTCGTCGATCGGGCCGTCGCGGCCGGCGCATCGGCGATCATCCTCACGGTCGATCTCTCGGTGGCGCCGATGTCGAAGCCCGGCGTCGATCCGTTGGAGTGGCCGGACGGGCCGGCGAAGCGACGGTATGCCAATGTCGCTCCCGACCTTCTCGCCGGAGCCTCGCGCGGCTTCCGTCCGGTCGGTACCGACGACATCCGCGGACTCGCGGAGCGCTCCGGCCTGCCGGTCGTCGTCAAGGGTGTGCTGCGGGGCGACGATGCGCGCGCGGCGGTCGACGCGGGCGCGTCCGGGCTCATCGTCTCGACGCACGGGGATCGGCGGATGCCGGGTTCCGTCTCGTCGCTCCGGGCGCTGCCCGAGGTCGTCGACGCCGTCGGCGATCGCGCGGAGGTCTACGTCGACAGCGGGATCCGGTCGGGCGCGCACGTCCTGGCCGCCCTCGCGCTCGGCGCCCGCGCCGTCTTCGTCGGCCGCCCGGTGCTGTGGGCCCTCGCCTCGCGGGGCGCCGACGGGGTGGCGGAGACACTGGACCGCTTCGCGGCCGACACGACGCGGGCTCTGGCGCAGAGCGGCATGCCGAGCCGCGCGGCGCTCGGACCCGATCTCATCGCGTCCTTCTGAGCCGGCGAGGCTGTGGAAACGGGGGATAACTCCGCGGACTTATCCACAATCTGGGGACGACACGCCCACAACATGTAGTGGTGGTCGTCGTGTCGGTGCCCCGATATATAGTGATCGAGCCGCGGTGGACGGGGGTTCCCGCGACAGGCGATCGGCCGTACCCATCGGTCGCCTCGGCATCGCCGAATCAGACCTTGGACAGCAGCGCGCGTCGCTGGGAGCACCGTAGAAGAGGGAGAACACGTGGCCATCACGGTCGTCAAGCGCAACGGGGAGCGGGAGCCCTACGACGCCAACAAGATCAACCTCGCGATCGAGCACGCCAGCCGCGGTCTCGACGAGAGCATCACCTGGGTCACGCAGATCGCCTCGGAGCTCGAGCTCACGCTCTTCGACGGCATCACGACCCAGCAGCTCGACGAGGCCGTCATCCAGGTCGCGCTCCAGAACGTCAAGGACGACCCGCAGTTCGACACCGTCGCCGCGCGCCTGCTCCTCAAGACGATCTACAAGCAGGTGCTCGGCGACTACGAGACCGACGACGAGCTGAAGACGCTCCACGCGCAGCACTTCCGCCGCTCGGTCGAGCGCGGCGTCGCGGAGGGTCTGTTCGAGCCCCGCTTCACCGAGCTGTACGACTTCGACCGTCTCGCCGCGGCTCTCGAGCCGAGCCGCGACGGGCTCCTGAAGTACATCGGCGTCGTCACCCTCAACAACCGCTACGGCATCAAGGCCCGCAACGGCGAGGCGCTCGAGGTGCCGCAGTTCTTCTGGATGCGCATCGCGATGGGCCTCTCGCTCAACGAGGCCGACCCCACCTCGGTGGCCCTCGGCTTCTACGAGAAGATGTCGAAGCTCGAGTACATCGCCGCCGGCTCCACGCTCGTCAACGCGGGCACGGCCTACCCGCAGCTGTCGAACTGCTTCGTCATGGAGATGCAGGACGACATCGAGAACATCGCCAAGTCGGTGCGCGACGTCATGTGGCTGACGAAGGGGACGGGCGGCATCGGGCTCTCGGTCACGAAGCTGCGGGCGCAGGGCTCCCCGATCCGCTCGAACAACACGACGTCGACCGGCCCGATCCCGTTCATGCACACGATCGACTCGGTGCTGCGCGCGGTCAGCCGCGGCGGCAAGAAGTTCGGCGCCCTCTGCTTCTACATGGAGAACTGGCACCTCGACTTCCCCGAGTTCCTCGACCTGCGGCAGAACTCGGGCGACCCGTACCGCCGCACCCGCACCGCCAACACCGCGGTCTGGATCTCCGACGAGTTCATGAAGCGCGTCCAGAACGACCAGGACTGGTACCTCTTCGACCCGCTGGAGGTCGCCGACCTCAACGAGCTCTACGGCAAGGCGTTCTCCGAGCGCTACGCGCACTACGTCGCCGAGGCCGAGGCCGGGCGCCTGCGGATGTTCAAGAAGATCGGTGCGCGCGCCCAGTTCAAGGACATCCTGATGTCGCTCCAGACCACGAGCCACCCGTGGCTGACGTGGAAGGACACGATCAACAACCGCGCCCTCAACAACAACACGGGCACGATCCACCTCTCCAACCTCTGCACGGAGATCTGCCTCCCGCAGGACGAGGAGAACATCTCGGTCTGCAACCTCGCGTCGATCAACCTCTCGACCCACCTGAGGCTC